>JBPCON010000047.1:0-80126 GCA_051000215.1 Acidimicrobiales bacterium | reverse complement strand
CCGCTGGGATAGGCTGACGCCGCTTGTCGTTCGGGCGTCGTCCGGCGTGAGTCTCGGGCTGTAGCGCAGTTTGGTAGCGCACTTGACTGGGGGTCAAGGGGTCGCAGGTTCAAATCCTGTCAGCCCGACCAACGTTTCCGCAGGTCAGAGCCGGCCCGAGAGGGCCGGCTCTCTCTGTTCCGGGGTGCGTGGTTGCTACCGGGTTGCTACGCAGACAGCCCACAACCCACCAGGGGACGCGGGCGCTGGCGCCACTTGCACCCGTCCCCCCCCGTAAGAGGTCTCACGGCTCGTGGCTGGCGCCAGATAGCTAGACGTAGAGTTCGTCGCTGCTGCCGGTGACGAGCGGGCTGGCCGCGGGGCGGTAGGTGCACACGTGCACGCCGGTGCTCGTGGTAAGCGTCGAGATGAGCTCGAGCGGCTTGGCAGCGCCGTCGTCGGGGAAGAGGCGCTTGCCGCCTCCGAGCACGATCGGCTCGATCATCAGCCGGTACTCATCGACCATCCCCGCACCGATGAGCGCTCGGGCGAGGGTGACGCTACCCATCACCTGGAGGTCGCCGCCGTCCTGGTCGCGCAGCGCCGCAATCGCCTCGAGGGCTCCGTCAGCCTCGATGAGCTGCGTGCCTCCCCAGTCGATGTCGGCTTCGGTGAGGGTGCCCGACACCACGTACTTGTCGATGGCGTTCATCTGGTCGGCGAACGGGTCGCCCGCCCGGCCGGGCCAAGCATCGGCCATTACGCGCCACGTGCGCCGTCCGAACAGCAGCGCCTGCGTGGCGGCCATCACCTCGCCGAGCACTGGGCCCATCACCTCAGGCTCGAAGTAGGCCATCGACCAGCCGCCGTGGGCGAAGCCGCCGTCGCGATCTTCGTCTGGGCCGCCCGGCGCCTGGATCACCCCGTCGAGGCTCATGAACTCGCTTATGACGATCCGCATTGATCCTGCTCCCTGGCCGTTCGCTCGATGTTGCCGCTTCGACGGGTGCGGGCGCGCGAACTCATCGGATGACGAGCAGCAGCTTGGTGACGAGCTGGTCGAGGCGCTCGCGACCGCAGCCACTCGACATCGAGGTCCTCAATCAAGCGATGGGGGACAGACGCAGATCGCGGCCGTGCTCGACTGAGGCGGTCGAGCATCTCGTCTAGCGGGTCTGCATGATCCGGACGCGGTTGCCGCTCGGGTCAGTCAACGTGAACTCGCGCATCTCCCAAGGCTGATCCTCCGGAGCGGTGACGGGAAAGCCGAGCGCGGCTAGCTCGTCGTGCCACTCGTCTACTCCCGCGACGATCAGGCCACACCCCGAGAGGTTCAGCTCCGTCTTCATCTGTTCCTCGAGGCCGAGGTCAAACACGCTCTCGTCGTCAAGGTGTACGAAGGCGAACCCGCCGTCCTCGTACAGCCGTACGTGGAACCCGGCCGACTCATAGAACGCAACAGCCTCGGCCATGTCGCGCACGGGGAGGATCGGTGTCGATGACGGTGCGGAGGTTTGGTCACGGAGCCAGCCGACGCATTCTCGGCACACCTTCACGTCCGTCTTGCACCTCAAGGCTGCGACGGTTCCCGGGTCGCGGTCCTCTCCACAGCAGGAACACTCCATGGCCGGAACGGTAGCGTCGCTCCCAATGGAGATTCTCTGCGCCGACTGCGGCTGCACCGTCGACAGAGGCATCGTGATTCGGCCGTGCGGTACCGACGGCTGCTGCTGTCGAGACCTGCTTACCGTCCACGAGGATTCAAACTGACCGCAGCGTCCGGGAGCATGCCAAGCTTCCGGGCACCTGAGACAGCGGCGCCGCTCGGAGCGGTGCAGACAGATCGGCTGGAGCTCCGACGGTTCGAGGCGAACGATCTCGATGGTCTCGCCGACGTGTTCGCCAAGTCTGAGGTGTGGGAGTTCCCGTACGGCCGAGCGTTCACTCGACACGAGACCTCACGCTTCCTGGACGCGCAGATGCAGGAGTGGGACGAATGCGGGTTCGGCTGCTGGATTGCCGTGCTTCGCGACACGAATCAGACGATCGGCTACGTCGGACTCTCCGTGCCGATGTTCCTGCCGGAGATCCTTCCCGCTGTCGAGGTCGGGTGGCGCTTCGATCCGACTTTCTGGGGTCAGGGCTTTGCCAGCGAAGGTGCTCGAGCAGCGCTCCGCGAGGGTTTCACCACGCTGGGTCTCCCAGAGATCTGTTCCCTGCCCCAGTCCGCCAACCCCCCGTCATTCAAGCTGTGCGAACGCATCGGCATGACATATAAGAGGACGGTGCAATGCCCTGCCACTGACCGTCGAGGCGGGGTCGAAGCACGGATGTACATCATCAGCCGCGAAGAGTGGGCCGCACGTGCCGCGGACTCTTGAGCCACGGGCAGCGCGGCGTCTGCGGCTTCCAACCACGGCGGCGGTTTTCCGAAGTCGCAGGAAGGTCCAAGGCTGCTCGGGGAGCATCCTGCACTCGCGTCACCGAAGTGCCTGATCAGGGACGCGACGCGAGTGCCGGTAGTGCCCAGGAACCGGCGCAGTCCCGCCGGGTGCATAGCCGCTCCAGAACGGGCACTATGCGCTGGTGCACTCGCTTGGGCGAACGTATGCCGCGGTCGCGATCACCCTGGGTCTTGTGACCGTCGCAGCGTGTTCCAGCGGCAGTCATGCGACGGTCAAGGCCACCAATGTCGGCACCCTGCCCGTCGCAGTGCAGGACTCGTTCGTCACCCTTGTGCGCGCCGCCACCGACGCCCGAGGGCCGCTGACTGTCGACTACGTCCAGACGACCTTCGGTGATGCGCCCCAGGCGAGCGCTGGCGCAGGCCAGGAGGACCTCCCGGTGTACGTGCTGTTCGTCAGCGGCAGCTACGCCGACCTTGTCAGTCAGAGCTGCCGATTCGCAGCCCCTCAAGCGAGCTGCCAACCGCCCCGCGGCGGCATCTTCGCCGTCATCGGCCTGGACGGTCATGGCTATGAGGCGCACGGCACCGGCGGCGTCGGCGACCCCGACCTGTCCAGGTTCGGTCTGCCGCTGACGGCCGTCGTCGACGTGGGCAACTGACCGCATAGACCGCCGATCGAACTGCTCAGGAAGTGTCCCCGAGGGACCGATCGAGCCACTCGCAACGAGGCGCTGCGCGAGCTCGTGCGCTTCGAGGGCAAGGGCTCACGGGCCCATAACACTCGTGGCCCACGATGCAGCTGTGAACGACGCGCGAAGCGCGGAGACGCAGCCGCAAGGTCTGTCCCTCCGCGGCCTGGGTGTCGGGCTCGCAACACTGGCCCTGCTGCTGCTCGGGCTCGCCGTCCGTTCGGGCATCGTGTACGGCCTCGTCGTGCTGGCTGTCATCTTCATCCCGCTCGAGAAGCTGCTTGCATTGCACCCCCGCAGGATCTTGCGAGCACGGTGGAGGACAGACGTCGTGCACCTCGTCGTGAACCAGGTGTTCTCCGGCGTCGGCGTGATCGCCTTCGCTGTCATCGGTGTCATCGCGCTTCGCTGGGCGGTCCCTGCCGGGCTCCAAGACGCTGTCGCCGCGCAGCCGGGATGGTCGCAGCTGATCGAAGCCCTCCTCGTCGCCGACTTCGCTGGCTACTGGGCACATCGTGCCACCCACCAGGTGCCGCTGCTCTGGAGGTTTCACAAGGTGCACCACTCCATCGAGGAGATGGACTGGCTCGCCGCTGGGCGCCTCCACCCGCTCGACCAGTCCTTCACCCGCGCCTGCTCCGCCGTCCCGCTCTACCTCCTCGGGTTCAGCCGGGCCACCTTCGGTGGTTGGCTCATCGTTCTGACGCTCTCGGCCATCTTCATCCATGCCAACGTGCGGTTGCGCTTTGGCGCGCTGCGGTGGGTCATCACCACCCCGGAGTACCATCACTGGCATCACACTGCGGAGGCCGCCGGTGTGAACACGAACTTCGCCGGGCAGCTCCCGTTGCTCGATCTGCTCTTCGGCACAGCGCACCTACCCGACCGTTGGCCACACCGCTACGGCATCGACGAGCCAACGCCCGCCGGGTACCTCGCGCAGCTCGTCTGGCCGTTCCGCCACACCGAGACGCCACAGCAGGTCGCCGGTAGCGTTGCTAGCGCGGCGGCAGATGCAACGCGCTCCTGCCCAGGCGTCGTCGATTGACCTCCCGACGTCGTCGAGCTGACTGGCGCAGGCGATCGAGTCGGTCACGACCGCGCACCCGCTGCGAGTCGCTGTCGACGGGCCGCCCGCCGCCGGTAAGACCATGCTGTCAGACGAGCTCGCCGCCCTTGTCCTGCGTAACCGGGGCCGGGAGGTCATCCGCTAATTCGACGAGCGACGTCATGCGCGAGCCGACAGGCTCACGCGGGCGGGCTCGCCGTTGCACTCGACGACGGTCAGGCCCTGGTCCTCGACGAGACGAGGGAGGGAGTCCGTGTCGTAGAAGCGCACGACGCCGGGCACGTGGAGATAGAACGCGGTACGCAGCCGCCAGTACAGGTTCTGGGAAGTGAGCGACCTGCTGTCGCGTGCGGGAGCGGTGATCAACAGGTGCCCGCTGACGATGGCCGGATCGGCCTCGATCAGACCAGTCGGCGGGAGGCCAAGGGGGGGATCGACCGGCGCTTCGTTGGGGAGCGGCCGGATGAAGTCGCGGTCGATGATGGTCTGCAGCGCGTCTCGCATCAGCGGGTCGCCTCTTCCGAGGACGTCGAGCAGGCCGGCGCGGCTCGCCGGCGACGCCAGGGCTTCGGTGACGTCGACGAACAGCCTCCCGCCCGCGTCGTACATCGGCCGTGCGGCCGTCAGCTGCCACATCGACAGACCGAGCGGCCTCATGGCGTCGGTCATCATCTGCCCATGGCCGACCGACACGAACACGTGATTGGCTCCGTCGTCGACCGCCGGGACGGGGAACAAATTGATGACCTCCATGGCGGATCGCTTTCGCTGGCCGGCTGAACTCTGAGACGTTGAGGGAGTAGACCGCGCAGATCGCCGCGATGTCGAAGGCTCTCCTTCGGGCCGAAGATCAGGCGCTCGTCGAGGCCCAGCCTGACAACGCGTCAGATGCCGAATGATCGTTGGTCGTCGCCGAGGTCACAGTGAGGCGATGGCGCGCAGCAGCACGGCGCGGACGACGTCGAGGTTGGCCTCGAAAGCGGCGAACACGGCGTCCTGGCTCACGGGTTCGATGCCGTCGACTCCTTCGAGGCCAGTGTCGTAGTCGGTGATGAGCGCGATGCCGGCGTACGCGATGCCGGCCTCCCGCGCCAGCGCGGTCTCGGGGTACTGGGTCATGTTGATGACGTCCCACCCGGCTGAGCGGTACCACTGTGACTCGGCGCGGGTGGCGAATCGTGGCCCTTGGATGACGACGACGGTGCCGTGGTCGTGGACGGTTGCGCCCTCGGCTCGGACGGCGTCGAGCAGCGCTCGCCGCGTCGGCTCGTCGTAGGGGTCGGCGAGCGACACGTGCTGGGGCCCGTCGGGAAAGGTGTCGTGGAAGGTGTCGGCGCGGCCCCAGGTGCGGTCGACGAGCTGGTCGACGACGACGAGGTCGCCCGGGTGCACGTCGGGGCGCAGCGAGCCGGCGGCGAACGGCGCCAGCAACGCGCGCACGCCTAGCGCTCGCATCGCGGCCACGTTGGCGCGGTAGGGGACCGCGTGTGGCGGTAGTCGGTGGTGGGTTCCGTGGCGGGGGAGGAACGCCACAGTGCGATCGCCGACGGTGCCGATGGTCATCGGCGCCGACGGTGCGCCGAAGGGCGTGTCGAGCTCGTGGGCGGTGGCGTCGTTTAGCAGGTCGTAGAACCCCGATCCGCCGAACACGCCGATGTCTGCCTTCACGACGCGACCTCCCGCAGAGGTGCGACCGCGAAGTCGGCCATGCCGTCGTTGAAGGGAACCGCGGCGCGGAAGCCGAGGACGCGCTCGGCCCGCGCGGGGGATGCGACGACGTGGCGCACGTCGCCCGGGCGGTAGCCGCCTGTCACCCTCGGCGCGCCGATGTCATCGCCGAACCCGCGTGTGAGGGCGGTGGCGAGGTCGAGGATCGAGTGGGGGGTGCCGCTGGCGATGTTGAGCGATCCGCTCCACGTCGAGGCGAGCGCGAGCACGTTGGCGTGGGCGACGTCGCGTACATGCACGAAGTCGCGGAGCTGCGCGCCGTCTTCGAGCACGGTGGCGGGCCGGCCACGGGCGAAGGCGCTGCGGAAGATGCTGGCGACCCCGGCGTAGGGGGTGTCGCGCGGCATGCGCGGGCCGTACACGTTGTGGTAGCGCAGGGCGCACACTGGCGAGCCGCTCTCGCGGCCGTACGACTGGGCGAGGTGCTCGGTGTGCAGCTTGGTGGCGGCGTAGACGTTGCGCGGATCGGGCGCGGCGCTCTCGTCGATCGTGGCCCACGTCAGCGATGCGCCGCAGGTGGGACATGGCGGCTCGAACCGACCGGCGTCGAGATCGACGATGCGGCGCGGCCCCGGGCGCACGTCGCCGTGGTCGGCGCACCGGTAGCGGCCCTCGCCGTACACCGCCATCGACGAGGCGACGACGAGGCGGCCCGCGAAGCTTCGCCGCCACAGCGCGCGGAGCAGGATCGCCGTGCCGAGGTCGTTGTCGTGCACGTACGCCGTGATGTCGTCGAGATCGACGCCGAGGCCCACGCGGGCGGCCTGGTGGCAGAACATGTCGACACCGTGGACCGCCTGGGCGACTGCGACCTCGTCGTGCAGCGCGACGAGGCGCACGTCGGCGCGCGGGTGCAGGTAGTCGGGCACGCTCGAGTGCGCCGCGGGCGCGATGGAGTCGAGCACGACGACGTCGGCGCCGTCGTCGACGAGCTCGTCGACGACGTGGCTGCCGATGAAGCCGGCGCCGCCGGTCACGAGAACCTTCATGTCGGGCACCTCACCACGGTGATCGAAGGAACGCTTGGAGGGCGATGGTCGCGGTGGCCTGCACGGCCAGCCAGCGCGCCGCCGACCACCGCGGCCCACGCGACGCGGCGACGCCCGCGCCGAGCACGAGGGGCATGAACGGCTGCCAGATGCGCTCGGTCTCGGCCGACGACAGGCCGGTGACGTCCGCGAGGACGACGACCGCGAGGCCGGAGCCGACGAGCAGCAGGGTGCCGTGGTCGCGGAGGCGCGTGAGGCCCACCATGACGGCGGGGCCGAGTGCTGAGCCGAACACCGCCAGGTTGGCGACGAGGAAGAACCAGTAGGGCCGCACGTCGGCGAGGTTGCCGTCGTAGGCCTCCTTGGTGGCTCGCAGTCCCGCGACCCAGGAGAAACCCCAAAGGGTCGGCACCCAGAGCACGACGAAGGTAGCGGCGCCGGCCGCGGCGAGCGGCCGCCACGCGCGCCGGGATATCGCCACGATTGCCATCGCGACGGCCAAGATGGCTACGCCGTAGCTGAACAGGAGCGCGCCCCCGAAGACAGCACCGCCGGCAAACCCGTACACCAGCGAGCGGCGCCCGGAGCGGCCGGTGGCCACCACGACGAGGGCGAGGGCGCTTCCGGCGATGCCGGCGAAGAAGGCGTCGGCGTTGGTGTGCCAGATCGCTGCCGGGGCGATCACCACGAACGGTGCCGCCCGACGGGCAATGTCGACGCCCGCGAGCTCGCGCAGAGCCACCAGCGCCGCGACCGCGGCGACCGCCGCGCCCGCCAGGCCGAGGGCCGACTCGAACCCGGCGCCGGACAGCCCGATTCGGTCGGCGGCCCAGAGCATCAGCGGCATGCCGGGTGGATGGGCCGACAGGTGGGTCGGAAGCTGCAGCTGGAGGCCGACGTACTGGCGCAGATAGCCGGCGGGGCCTCCGCTTGCGTCGACGAGCCCCTTGTACTGGCCGTACTCGGTGCTGATCGACTGCCACCGGGCGCCCGGCGGGTCAACGAGCGTGAGGGCGGCGCTGAACGCGACCGACGAGGTGGCCACAGCGAGCAGCGCGACGCGCCACCACGCCGTCTGCGTCGCGCGGGGGAGCGCGACGACGAGCACGACGGCTGTCGCGATCGCGACGAGCAGGCCGTAGGAGACCGAGAGGCCCCACATGCCGAAGAACGGCAGAGCTCCCAGCACGATGCTGCGCGACGCGTGGGTCGTGACCCAGTGGCCCCACACCACGGACACGACGAGGAGGGCGATGAGCACGCCGATTCCGAGCCGCGCTGGCGCGACCGCGCCCGACTCTGCGGCAGCGACGGGCTCTCGCACGGGCGCGCTGGTGCCGGTCACTGCGGGTCGTCCTCGACGAGCGCCATCCCGGGACGATGGTCCAGTCGCGTGCTCTGGCAAGGGGGCGCGGGGCTTTGTTCTCCGGCTTGTAAGGCGCCGCGGACGTTTCTCGAATGGCAAGCGTCTCGTAAGCGACACCACCGACGACTCTCCGTACGTTCGCTGGGATGCGAACGACCGCGATCGTGATGGCCAAGGCTCCGGTGGCCGGCCGCGTGAAGACGCGTCTGTGTCCGCCGTGCACACCGGCCGAGGCGGCCACGATCGCCGAGGCGGCATTGTGCGACACGCTCAGCGCGGTCGCCGCTAGCGGGGCCGATCACCGCCTGCTCGTGCTCGACGGTGAACCCGGCCCATGGCTCCCGCCTGGCTTCGACGTCGTCGCCCAGCACGGGGGCGGGCTGGCCGAGCGGCTCGATGCGGCGTGGTGCGAGGTCGACGGGCCCGCGGTCCAGATCGGCATGGACACCCCGCAGGTCACTTCAGCGCTCATCGACGCCGCCCTCGCCTCGGTGAACAGCGACGCGTTCGACGCCGCCCTCGGGCTCGCGCAAGATGGCGGGTGGTGGGTGATCGGGTTCGCTACATCGCCGCGTGGCGCGTTCGTTGGGGTGCCGATGAGCCAGCCTGACACCGGCGCCCGCCAGCTCGCCCGGCTGCGCGCGCTCCGCCTCCAGGTCGCCATGCTCCCGTCGCTGCGCGACCTGGACAACTACGACGACGCGCTCGCGATCGCCGAGCTGCTCCCGGGCTCGCGGACCGCCCGTGCGATGAGCGAGCACCCGATGGCGTTGTCGGCGTGAAGGTCGCCAGCCCGATCCGCACCGTCGTCGCGGCACGCGACGACGCGCTCGAGAGCCCGGTGCACGACGACCGCACCGCGGCGATCCTCGGCATCGCTCTCGGGGTCGCGTTCCTCACGTGCTTCGTCACCGGCCTCTACTCGCACCTGCTGCAGCACCCGATCGTGTGGCTCCACCCACCGACGCGCCCGACCTGGCTCTACCGCGCATCGCAGGGTCTCCACGTCGCTACCGGTATCGCCACCATCCCGCTGCTGCTCGCCAAGCTGTGGTCGGTCTTTCCCAAGCTGTTCCGTTGGCCGATCGTCGAAGGCCCCGCGCACGCGCTCGAGCGAGCCCTGCTCGTGCCGCTCGTCTGCGGTTCGGTCTTCATGCTGTTCACCGGCGTCGAGAACATCTTCCGGTGGTACCCGTGGCCCTTCTTCTTCCCCCGCGGGCACTACTCGGTGGCGTGGATCACGATCGGCGCGCTCGTCGCGCACCTCGGCGCCAAGATGGCGACGACCCGAAGGGCGCTGCGGCGCGACCCCGGCCCCGGCGCGCAGGTGGTGGTCATGCCTTTGAAGCAGGGCGCCCTCGGGCGCCGGGGGTTCCTGGCCGCGGCTGGGGGTGCCGCCGGCCTGCTCACCCTCACGACCGTCGGCGAGACGGTCACGCCGCTGCGGCGCTTCATCCTCTTCGCGCAGCGAACTCCCGACGCCGGCTCGCAGGATCTGCCGGTCAACCGCGCCGCGGCCGACGCCGGTATCGAGGAGATGGCCACGGCCGCCTCGTACCGCCTCGCGGTCACGGGCAACGTCGGTCGCGAGCTGGCGCTGTCGGTCGCCGAGATCGAGGCGATGGCCACGACCCAAGCGACGCTGCCGATCTCATGCGTGGAGGGGTGGAGCAAGTCGGCCCACTGGCAGGGGACGCGGTTGATCGACCTGCTGCGCGCCGCTGCGGTTCCCGACGACCAGCCCGTGGAGGTCACGGTCGAGTCGCTCGAGCCGAACGGTCTCTACAGCACCTCGGTGCTTGACGATCGTCAGTCGCGCGACGTCGACACCCTCATCGCCACCCACCTCAACGGTGAACGCCTCGACCTCGACCACGGGTACCCGTGCCGGCTCATCGCGCCCAACCGCCCCGGTGTGCTGCAGACGAAGTGGGTCGGCGCGCTGGTGGTCCGATGACGGACGCCGCGGCCGACGGACACACCACGACGCCGCCGCGAAGCGCCGGCTTCTGGATCGGGCTCGTGATCGGCTCGGCCGTCATCGCCTACGGCGTCGCCGACCTCTTGCACCAGAGCAGCACGACCGACCCGCCGGGTCTGGCAACGTGGTTCGGCGGCGCCGGCGTGGCCCACGACGCGATCATCGCGCCCCTCGCGGTGGGTGTCGGGTGGGCCACGCGCCGGCTCCCCGTCGCCGCTCGCGTGCCCGTGCGCCTCGGCCTCGCCGCATCGGCGCTCCTCACACTGCTCGTGTGGCCCCTCGTGCAGGGCTGGGGGCGCAGCGACGCGCTGCCGAGCGCGCTGCCCCTCGCCTATGGCCACAACCTCGTCGGTGCGCTCCTCGCGATCTGGATCGCAGTGGCGGCGGCCACCGTCGTCGGGGTGCATCGATCGTGACTGCAGTGCTGGAGCTGGTCTGCGGCGGTCGCCACCCCCTCGCCGTCGACGACTGGATGGCGCCCGCATCGGCTGACGAGCGGGCACTGCTCGCTGGGCTGGACGGCCCCGTGCTCGACCTCGGGTGCGGGCCGGGCCGGCTCGTGCATGCCCTGGCGGAGCAGGGCGTGCCCGCGCTCGGCGTCGACTCGTCCCCCGAGGCCGTGCGCGCCGCGCTCGACCGCGGCGCCCCCGCCCTGTGCCGCTCAGCGTTCGACCGGCTGCCTGCCGAGGGTCGCTGGCGCTCCGTGCTGCTGGTCGACGGCAACATCGGCATCGGCGGCCACCCGCTGCAGCTGCTCCGCCGGGTCGAGGAGCTGCTCGCACCCGACGGCGTGGCGGTCGTGGAGGTCGATCGACCTGGAGGGCCGACCACGACGACGTCGGCTCGCATCGAGAGCGGCGCCCGGTGCAGCGTGTGGTTCCCCTGGGCGTTCGTGGCGGCCGACGCGCTCGACGCGCTCGCGGGCGGGGCGGGCCTGCAGCGGGTCGGTTGGCAGCGCGTCGGCGAGCGTTGGATGGGCCGGCTGGCCCACGCCTCGTGATCGACGTCGTGCTCCCCGTGCTCGACGAGGCCGAGGCGATTCCGTGGGTGCTCGGTCGGATGCCTGCAGGCCACCGGCCGATCGTGGTCGACAACGGCTCGACCGACGGCTCCGCTGGGATCGCGCGGGCGATGGGCGCCGTTGTGGTCGATGCGACCCAACGGGGCTTCGGCGCAGCGTGTTGGGCCGGGCTCCAGGCGGCCACCGCGGACGTCGTGTGCTTCATGGATTGCGACGCGTCTCTCGACCCCACCGACCTCGACACGCTGAGCGATCTCGTCGTCGCCGGCACTGCCGACCTCGTGCTCGGCGCTCGCCGCCCAACGCGGGGGGCGTGGCCCCTCCACGCCCGGGTGGCCAACCGCTATCTCGCCGCGGCGGTCGGGCGCCGCACCGGAGTTCACCTCCACGACATCGGCCCGATGCGCGCCGCGCCCCGCGACAGGCTTCTCGGGCTCGGCCTCCGCGACCGCCGGTCGGGCTGGCCGCTCGAGATGGTGCTGGCGGCGGCTCGAGCTGGCTGGCGCATCGAGGAGCGCCCCGTGGCCTACCGGGCCCGAACGGGCCGCTCGAAGGTGACCGGCACGGTGCGGGGCACGCTCACCGCGGTGCACGACATGCAGCGGCAGCTCGTCGCGATGTGACAGCCGCCGTCGCCGTCAGGCGACAGGGAGCCGCACGGTGAACCGACAGCCCGACGGCTCGTTGGCCACCTCGATGCAACCGTCGTGCGCCTCGACGAGGCCGCGGGCGATGGCAAGCCCGAGGCCGCCGCCCCGGTTGTCCTTGCCCCGCGCGCTGTCGCCCCGGAAGGCAACGTCGAAGACCCGGTCGATGTCAGTCTCCGGGATGCCGCCGCACTCGTCGGTGACCGTGAGCGTCGCCTCACTGCCGACCGCCGTCGACTCGACGACGACGTGGCCACCCGTCGGGGTGTGGCGGATGGCGTTGTCGAGGAGGTTGTGCAGCACGCGACCGAGCTCGTGGGGCGCCACGTCGACCGCGGGCAGCTCGCCGGTGCGCACGTCGAGCTCGATGCCCTTCAGGTGGGCCAGCGCGTGCGCGCCGGTGAGGACGCCGCCCACAAGGTCGGCGAGCGGCACACGCTCGCGGTGTAACCGCAGCGTGCCGCTGTTGATGCGTGACAACTCGAACAGGTCGTCGACCAGGGCCGTCAGCCGCTCCGCGTCGGTGCGGATCTGGTGGTGGTAGCGCCCGGTCGTGGCCGCGTCGTCGACCACACCGTCATCGAGGGCCTCGGCCATCGCCCGGATCGTGGCGAGAGGGCTGCGCAGGTCGTGGCTCACCCACGCGATGAGCTCGCGGCGTGAGCCCTCGAGCGCACGCTCGCGCCGGCGTGACTCGTCGAGGCGCCGCGACACGTCTTCGAGCTCGGCGGCGAGGCCACCCAGCTCGCCGGGGGGGCGCACGTCCGCAACGTGCACCCCGTCGCCGTCGCCGAGACGGCGAGCGAGGTCGCCCACCTGGCGGGTGCCGGCGCCCAGGTCGTTGCCGAGCTGCACCGCGGCGCCGACGGCCACCGAGCCACTCACGACAAGCACCACGATGAGCGCCCGCAGGTCATGCGTCGAGATGAACATGCCCGCGGCCGACGCGACCACGCCGACGATCGTGGCGCCCATCGCGGAGAGCGCGATGGCGATCGCCTGGTCGCGCAGCGGGCGGTGGCGCAGGCGACGCAAGGCCACCATGCCGGCGAGTGACGCCACAACGGAACCTGCCACCGCAAGGCCCATGAGCGCGACCAAGTCGCGTGCGGGGGTGCCGCCCGACACGGCGACGGCCACGGCGACGGCGAGGCCGACGGCGACGATGGCGAACGACGTCCGGCGGGTCACGGCTCGAACCGGTAGCCGACGCCGCGCACGGTGCAGAGGTGCGTGGGGTCAGAGGGGTCGACCTCCACCTTCTCCCGCAGCCGGCGGATGTGCACGGTGACCGTCGAGGTGTCGCCGTAGGTCCAACCCCACACGGCCTCGAGCAACTCCTGGCGCTTGAAGGCGCGTCGGGGGTTGGCCATCAGGTGCACCAGCAGGTCGAACTCCTTGGCGGTCAGCGCGACGACATCGCCGAGCACCCGCACCTCGTGGGCGACGAGATCGATGTCGATGTTGCCGGCGGACAGTGGCGCGTTCGACGACACGGTCACGCTTCCGTTGGCGGCCCGGCGCAGCACGGCCTTCACCCGGGCGGTGAGCTCACGGGGCGAGAACGGCTTGGTGACGTAGTCGTCGGCGCCGAGCTCGAGGCCGGCGATGCGGTCGTCCTCCTCGCCGCGGGCGGTGAGCATCACGACCGGGATAGGTGCCGCCTGGCGGAGGCGACGGCACACCTCGAGGCCGTCGAGCACTGGCAGCATGAGGTCGAGCACGACGAGGTCCGGAAGCGTGGCCAGGGCACGCTCGAGACCGGTCGCGCCGTCGTTGGCCACCTCGACCGCGAAGCCTTCCCGCTCGAGGTAGCGGCTGACGACGTCGGCGAGCGCGGTGTCGTCGTCGACCACGAGCACCCGGGGGGTGTCAGCCATCAGAGCCGCCCCCAGTCGTCGAGTCCGTCACGCTCCATCCCGGAAGGATGGCTCATCAACCGTTGTCACGCATCGAGCGCCTCACAGCCTTCACCGATCGATAAGAAGCCCCTGCCGTCGAGCAGACGGTCGAGGCACGCCGCGGTTGCGCTTGTCGCATCCGGGGTAGCTCGAGAACCGTGTTGTTCGGACCGACTGAACCGACCGATGGCGGAGACGAGGGGTCAGGGCCCCGCGTCACGATCCGCCCACCCTTCGGCGGCCTGGGGTTCTTGGGCATGGTTGTTGTCTCGATGCTGGCTTGGATCTTCCTCACGCTGTTGCTCACCGCGCTCTTCCGATAGCGACAAGAGAGGGATGTTCGAGCCTCGTACGGACGGTTGCGCAGCAGTTACCGTGGCGGCATGAGGAGGAAGTCGTTGAACCCAGGTCGCATCTTCGCAGGTGTGCGCCGTTTGAACCTGTCACCCAGCGGGGTGTGGCTTCTGGTTGTGGCGGTCGCGACGGTGACGACGACTGCGGTGATCGCGGCGGGTGTGGGTGAGGACGTGACGCAGCACAACGGCGCCGCGACATCGGACCCTCAGCACCTTCGATTCTTCGTCGAGCACCGTCCGACGGCAGTCATCGCTGTCGCCCGCGGTGTGACCGCACTGGGTGCGGTACCCGTCCTTGGAATCCTGGCCATCGTTGCGGCGGCGCTGTTGTGGTGGAAGGGCCAGCGGCTGTTCGTCGCGTTGGCGCCGGGGATTGCGTTCGGAGGTACTGGTGTCGCCGTCGCCGTGACCAAGCAGCTCGTCGGCCGCGTACGCCCGGACCTCGCGGTTCGGCTGGTGAGTGACAGCGAAGCGTCGTTCCCATCGGGGCACGCCGCGGACAGCACGGCACTCTTCGTCGCGTTCGGGGTTGTCGTGGCAGCGGTGCTGTTTCGGCGGCCGCTCGCACGTGTCGTCACCGTCGCTGTTGCGCTCATCGCAAGCGCGATGGTGGGCTTGAGCCGTCTCGTCTTGGCGGCGCATTGGCCGACTGATGTGATCGCGGGCTGGGCTGTCGGGCTCCTCATCGGTGTCACGATCAGCACCATTGCGGTGCTCGCGGCGCGGGTAGCCCCTTCCAACATTGACCGGCCAAGTCGAGTACGCGCTCGGGTGACTTGGGCACTTCTCGCTCGACGTCGCGGCGTCGCAGCACGACCGTTCGCGGCCTGACTGCCGCTCCCAGTTGGTTCGCCTCTTTCTGGTTGCGGCCGGACTGCTGATCGCGTCATGGGTCCTGCTGGTCGTGCTCGCCCGGCGCCTGCCACCAGGCTCCGCTCGGGACCTCGCGACGGTCTTGCCCGCGTGCGTGACGACCGCCCGTCGTCTGCGGCGCGACCCGCGTGTGCCACGGAAGGTCAAGATCGCAGTGGCGTTCGCCGCGCTGTGGGTGTTGTCGCCGATCGATCTGATCCCCGAGTTCTTGCCCGTGATTGGCCCGCTCGACGATGTCGTGGTGGTAGCCCTCGTACTGCGATACGCCGCGCGGCAGGTGCCACGCGAAGTCATCTACGAGGCTTGGCCTGCGGAGCGCCGCCTGCTTGAACGACTGCTGCCGCCCTCGGCGTCCTAGGCCCCCGAGACTGCCGCTCGGTTCGCCGGTCCACGCCGTCGGGGTAGGGCACGATAATGGTGGGACTGACGTTGGAGGGGTGCATGCAGATGAACGAGCGGCCGGCACTGTGGGTTGGACATGTCGTCTTGGCCTCCCACGACCTGACGCGATCCGTGAGCTTCTACGGGCCGCTCGGATTGCGGCAACTACGGGAGCTGCACTCCGACGATGGCTTGATCGAACTGGAGATGCGGGGCGGCACCCATCTGGTGTTCGTCCTCGACCCCGGCGCGCAGACCGAGGGCCGAGCCGCGCCGTTCGACCTGATGGTGGACGATCTCGTCAAGACCCACGCGGCGATGACTCATCGAGGCGTTGCTGTATCGCCTCTCGTTCACAGCGACCATGATCATGACCACTTCACGTTCCGAGATCCGGACGGCTATGTCGTGACCGTCAACGACTCCCACGTCGAAGGCGCCGTTTAGGCCAGGTCGAGGCACCCCCAGTCACCAGTCGAGGCACCCCCAGTCACCAGGAAGGCTCTCGCCACCGCCTGAACCACGCGGGGCTTTACGCGGCGACCAGTCGACACGACAAGATAGTTTCGATGCCTGGTTGGACTTGTCCCGAGTGCGGTCGGCTGTTCGCCCGCCCGAGGCAGTCGCACGAATGCGTCCCTGGTATGACGCTCGACGAGTACTTCGCGACGGGGCCTGTGCACGAGAGGCCCGTCGTCGAAGCGGTGATGGAGCACCTGGCGGCGGTTGGCCCGGTCCACGCGGACGTCGTGTCTGTCGGCATCTTCCTCAAGAACCCCCGCAAGTTTGCTGAGCTGCGACCGATGCAGCGCTGGGTGGCGTTGTCATTCGCGCTCAGGCGTAGTGCGAGCCACCGAACGATCGTCCGCAAGGTCGTCCCGTACGGCGGGCGCTACTTCCATGTCGCGAATGTCGCTGATCCCGGGGACCTGGATGAAGCGCTGCGCGATCTCTTGAGCGAGGCGTACGACGCCGGGGGCTAGCTGGCGGACTTGGTGACGACAAGGTCGTGTCTCGCTACTGCGACGGTGCCGCACGGCGCCAGCAGCGGATCGAACCACTTGTGTTTCGTGACTAATCCACCGACGGCGCGGGCATACCGAGTCGAGCTCGCCGCACAAGCAGCGACTGCGAACAGGAGACGACCATGATCGGCTTCATCTTCTACTTGCTCGTAATCGGTCTGATCGCCGGATTCCTCGCACGGGCGCTCGTGCCCGGTCGCGACCCGATGTCGGTCGGCCAGACGATCATCCTCGGCATCGTCGGCAGCTTCGTCGGCGGGTTCATCGGCTACGTGCTCTTCGGGGCCGATGCGAGCGAGGGGGCCTTCCAGGCCTCAGGCATCGTCGGCTCCATCGTCGGTGCTGTCATCGCGTTGCTCGTCTACCGTCGCATCGGCGGTCGCTCCGGGCGCGGCCTCGGGGCGCGCTGAACCAGAAGCTTTTGGAGCACGTGGGCGCGCCGGCCGCAGCGGCCTGAAGAGCGCACAAGCCTGCTCTCGCGCTGCCGGCAGTAGCGTCGCGGGCCATGTGCGGCCGGTTCGTGTCCTCCTCGCCGCCCGACGAGTTGGCGCGCTACTTCGATGCCACACAGGTCACCGAGCGGGTCATCGAGCCCAGCTTCAACGTCGCTCCGACGGAGGATGTCTTCGTCGTGGTCGAGCGCGGCGGAGTCCGGCGGCTCGACGCGTTCCGGTGGGGGCTCATCCCGTTCTGGGCCAAGGAGCCCAAAGTTGGCCAGAAGATGATCAACGCCCGGGCCGAGGGCCTCGTCGGCAAGAGCGCGTATCGCAACGCGTTCAAGAAGAAGCGCTGCCTCATCCCCGCCAACGGGTTCTTCGAATGGATGCGTGTGCCGGGCCAGAAGGCGAAACAGCCGATGTTCGTGCATCGCGTGGACGGCGAGCCCATCGCGTTCGCCGGGCTGTGGGAGATGTGGCGCCCGCCCGAGCTCCGGGACGACGACCAGGCGATCATCCGTAGCTGCACGATCATCACCGGTGATCCAAACGACAAGGTCGCGGAGATCCACGATCGGATGCCCGTCATGCTCCCGCCGTCCGCATGGGACGCGTGGCTCGACTCGACCAACGATGACCTCGACAGCCTGGGCGCGCTGCTGCTGCCCGCCCCTTCTGAGCTCCTCGAACTCCACCCCGTTTCGACCGCGGTGAACGACGTCCGCCAGGACGGCCCTGCATTGATCGAGCCGATGGAGCGCGACCAAGGCCGTCTGCTTTGACCGCGCCGCCACGCTCGGCCCGGCGACGCGTCGAGGCGCAAATGATGCGATGGCAGGCGCGGTTCGAGGGTGAAGCAGCTGACCGCTACCTGCCCTACCTCATCGCGGTCGTGCTGTTCGTCGTCTGGTTCACGCTCGCCCTCGCCCGCGAGCGCGGTCTGGGCGCAGGGACAGACCTCGCCGGCGCCCTCCAGTCGCGCTGGCTGATCCTGCACGGGCACAGCCCCAACAGCACGATCACCGGCTCGCATCTCCTCGCGCAGCACTTGCCGCTCGGCTTCTACCCGCTCGCGTGGCTGACTCGGGTCCTGCCCGCCGTCCCCACGTTGCTCGGTGTGCAGTCGCTCAGCCTCGCTGCCGGTGTGGTGCCGTTGTGGCGGATGGGACGTCGCCTCGCCGAGCTACGCGTCGGCGCGGTGCTCGCGATCATCGCGGCGTATGCGCTGTCGCCCACCCTGAACGACCTCAACCTCGCCGACTTCCACGCCGGTGTGGTCGCGGTCGCCCCCCTGCTGACTGCGACGTACCTGGCCTTGCGCTCGCGATGGGTTGGTTTTGCTCTGGCGAGCGTGATCGCGATGTTGTGGTCGGCCGAGCTCGGCCTGGTCGTCGCCGGCCTCGGTGCAGTGTTGTGGACCAGAGGCGAGCGGCGGATGGGAACCCGCGCCATCGCGTTCGGGTTCGGCTGGACCTTCGCGAGCGTCGTGGTGCTCGAGCCTCGCTACGGCAGCACCGGCTTCATCGCCCCGGGTGCCTTCCAGCGTTACGGCACGAACGCCTTCTCCATCGGCTTCGGCATGCTCATCCACCCGATCCGCGTTGCTGTTGATCTGCTCGCCGAGGGCAACGTGCGCCTCTTGGTCGTGCTCCTCGCGCCCCTCTTGTTCTTGCCTGTGCTCGCGCCCCGCTTGCTCGCGCCGGCGCTGCCTCTCCAGGCGCTGTACCTGATCGCCGACGTGCGGCCGCGTGCTGTCGACATCGCTCTTCCGTTGACCGTGTTCGCGTTCGTCGCGGCCACCTTCGCGCTCAATCGCCTCGGGCGCAGGGGCGTCGAGCGCGTCTTGGTCGACCGCCGCGTTCTCATAGCGCTCGTCGTCGCCGCCTTGGGCTTCTTCGCGACGGAGGCGGACAGCTCGCCCTACCGCCATCCTTGGGAGTGGGCGCATCAGGATGCTGGCGACCATGCTCGCCGCGATGCGGCCGATGCCGTTGGTGCCGGCGTGTCGGTGCGCGCCGTGCGCTCTGTGCTCCCGATCGTCGCCGAGCGTCGCGTGGCTTACGAGCTGACGGCGGGCACGTCGGCGCGCGACGCGAGCGATGGCGTCGACCGCATCGTGACCGACACTGCCGCGCTGGAGTGGAGCGCCGCTGATGTGCTGCGCTTCGCCACGGATGTGACAGCGCTCGGCTTCCGCGTCACGTTCCGCCAGGAGGGCGTCACCGTCTACGCGCGGGTGGGGACGTAGGGCACTTGCCCTCAACCGAGCGCTGCGCGAAGCGCCTCGGCGGCAGCATCGAGGCTCTCGGTGCTGGGGCTTTCGTCGGCCTTGCCGAAGTCGAGATCAGCCTCGGAGTCGATGGGCACCACATGGAGGTGGCAGTGCGGCACCTCGAGCCCCGCGATCACGAGGCCGACCCGAGCCGGCGAGAAAGCAGCCATCTGGGCGCGACCTACCGCGTGCGCCACCGTCATCAGGTGTGCGACGAGGGCCGGCTCGAGGTCGAGCCAGTGATCGACCTCGACGCGCGGGACCACGAGCGTGTGACCGGGGCGCAGCGGGGCGATCGACAGGAAGCCGGCACAATGATCATCGCGCCACACGAAACGGCCGGGGAGCTCGCCGTTGATGATGCGGGTGAAGATCGATGGCATCCGCGGATCGTAGAGTTCCCGCGTGGACGACGAGGGTACGGCGACGAGCGACAGCGGCGGCGACCGCATCGCCACGATCCCGAACCTGATCACCGTGGTGCGGCTCGGGCTGCTGCCGCTGTTCCTCTGGTTGCTGTTCAACGATCACCGGGTCGCTTCGGCCTGGCTGCTCGCCGGGCTCGGCGTGACGGACTTCCTCGACGGTTACATCGCCCGACACTTCGATCAGGAATCGGAGCTCGGGAAGATCCTCGATCCCGTCGCCGACCGCCTCCTCTTCTTCGTCGGTGTGGGCGGCATCCTCGTGGACGGGGCGATGCCCTTGTGGTTCGCCGTGCTCCTCCTCGCCCGCGAGGCGGTGGTGACCGTCGCCACCGTCGCGCTCGCAGCTCTTGGCGCGAAGCGCATCGACGTCACGTGGTTCGGCAAGGCCGCCACGCTGGCCAACATGGTGGCGGTACCCCTGTGGCTCGCGTACGACTGCGACGACCTCAGCTGGCAGCCGCTCGCGGGCTTCCTCGCCTACGGGTTCGCGATCCCCGGTCTGGTGCTGGGCTACTACGCGGCCGCGCTCTACGTGCCCATCGCGCGCGCGGCTCTGGCCGAGGGTAGGTCGGCGAGGGCACGGCTAGATTCGCCCAGGTGAAGGCAGTGATCATGGCGGGAGGGGAGGGCACCCGCCTCCGCCCGCTGACATCGAACCAGCCCAAGCCCATGCTGCCGCTGGCGAACCTGCCGATGATGGAGCACATCGTCTCGCTCCTGGGTCAGCACGGCTTCGACGAGATCGTCGTCACGCTGGCCTTCATGCCCAACGCCATCCGCACGTACTTCGGCGACGGCAGCGAGTTCGGTGTCCGGATGGTATACGCCACCGAAGAGAGCCCGCTCGGCACAGCCGGCTCGGTGCGCAACGCGATGGACGAGCTCGACGAGCGCTTCTTGGTGATCTCGGGCGACGTGCTCACCGATCTCGACCTCGGCGAGCTCGTCTCCTTCCACGAGAGCCGCGACGCGCTCGCCACGATCGGGCTCGTTCGTGTCGAGGATCCCTTGGAGTTCGGGATCGTCATCACTCAGGAGGACGGCACGATCGAGCGGTTCCTCGAGAAGCCCACGTGGGGCCAGGTGTTCTCCGACACGATCAACACGGGCATCTTCATGCTCGAACCGGAGATCTTCGACTTCATCCCGGATGATCGCGCCGTCGACTTCTCGAGTGAGGTCTTCCCCGCGCTGCTCGAGGCGGGCAAACCGCTCTTCGGGTCGATCGCCGAGGGCTACTGGGAGGACGTCGGCACCCTCGAGGCCTACGTCGGCGCGCACAGAGACGTGCTCGACGCCAAGGTCGTCATCGACATCCCCGGCTTTCGACTGGAGCACGGGGTGTGGCTGGGGGAGGGGAGCGACATCCACCCCGAGGCCAAGATCGAAGGCCCGGCCGTGATCGGGGAGAACTGTCGGGTCGAGGCCGGCGCACGGCTCGGCCCGTACACGGTGCTCGGCAACAACGTCCGGGTGCGCGAGGCGGCCGACCTCGAGCGAACCGTCGTGCACGACAATGCCTACCTGGGTGCCGGTGTCCGCCTGCGGGGCACGGTCGTCGGGCGCTCCGGCGACCTGCGTACGAACGCACACTGCGAAGAAGGCGTGGTGCTCGGCGACGAATGCTTCGTGGGCGCGAACGCCGTTCTCGGCGCCGGCGTCAAGGTGTATCCCTTCAAGACGGTCGAGGCCGGCGCGGTCGTCAACTCCTCGATCGTGTGGGAGTCGCGCGGGGCACGCAGCCTGTTTGGTCGCGACGGAGTCGCCGGTCTGGCCAACGTCGACATCAGCCCCGAGCTCGCGACGAAGCTGGCTCTCGCCCACGGCACGTCCCTCAAAAAGGGCTCGACGGTGATCACGTCGCGCGACTCGAGCCGCTCTGCGCGCATGTTGAAACGAGCGATGATGGCCGGGCTCAACGCTGCTGGCGTGAACGTCCTCGACCTCGAGGTCGCATCGGTGCCCGTCACTCGCTTCCTCGCCCGTCAACCAAACGCAGCCGCAGGCGCGTCGATTCGCCTCGTCGAAGGCGATGCGCAGTCGGTGGTCATCCGCCATTTCGACAGCAGCGGCCTCGATCTCTCCGAGGCTGGCCAGCGAAAGATCGAGCGGCTGTTCAACCGTGAGGACTTCCGCCGGGTCCTCCCTTCGGAGATCGGCGACATTGGCTTCCCACCCCGCGCACTCGAGCAGTACTCGGCCGCGCTCGAGGCCACCGTCGACGTCGCATTGATTCGAGCGAGCCGCGCCAAGCTCGTCGTCGACTACGGCTACGGATCTGTGTCGTTCGTGATGCCGAACGTTCTCGCCAAGCTCGGTGCCGACGTGCTCGCGGTGAACCCCTATGCGTCGACGAGCGGGGTCATCGCCTACGACATCGTCTCAGCGGCGGAGAACGTCGCCGCGCTCGTGCGGGCGTCGGGGGCGCAGCTGGGCGCTGCGATCGACCCTGGCGGTGAGCACCTCGTGTTGGTCGACGACGAAGGGCACGTGCTCTCCCACATCGAAGCTGTGCTCGCCCTTGTCGAGCTCGTCTCCGATCACCTTCTCGGTGATCGGATCGCCCTACCGGTCGCGACGACGATGCATGCCGACGCCCTCGCGGCGCGCCACGGTGTGAAGGTGCAGCACACGAAGCTCTCGACTCCGGCGCTCATGGACGCTGCCAGCGAACCTGGTGTGGGTTTCGCTGCGAGCCTCGACGGCGGCTACATCCTCCCGGGCTTCCTGCCAGCCTTCGACGGAGCCGCGACGTTGGTGAAGGTGCTCGAGCTGCTCGCTCGTCACCAGGTCCGCCTCTCGGAGACCTTGCGCTCGCTGCCTCGTCCTCACGTCGTGCACGAGACGGTGGTGACGCCGTGGGAGCAGAAGGGCGCAGTGATGCGGACCCTGGTCGAGACGACGAAGGACCGCGAGCTCGAACTTGTCGACGGGGTCAAGGTCCTGCATGAGGACGGCTGGGCGCTGGCCCTGCCCGACCCTGACGAACCCGTCACCCACGTCTGGGCAGAGGCTGGCAGTGATGAGGCGGCACGGGGTTTGGCGCAGGAGTACGCCGGCCGGATCCGTGCGATGTTGCGCTGAACGCCCCAGCCAACGCCGACTGAACCTCAGCCTCAGGTGGAGGGTGGAACGGGTTGCTACCCTCGGGCCCATGAACGTGCCGGACGACTTGCGCTACACGAAGGACCACGAGTGGGTGCGCGTCGAAGACGGCCGGGCGCGGGTCGGCATCAGCGACTACGCGCAGGATGCGTTGGGCGACGTCGTGTTCGTGCAGCTTCCCGACATCGGCGCGCCCGTGACCGAGGGGGAGTCGTTCAGCGAGGTCGAATCCACCAAGTCGGTCTCCGACATCTACGCCCCGCTCACCGGCAGCGTCGTCGAGGTCAACGAGGAGTTGGTCGATTCGCCCCAACGCGTGAACGACGATCCCTACGGCGAGGGATGGCTCTGTGTCATCGAGCTCAGCGACGCCTCGCAGCTCGGTGCGCTTCTGGATGCCGACGCCTATCGCGCCCTGATCGACGGCTGAGGCGAACCCGATCATGGCCGACACCTTCTGCAACCAGTGCGGGCACCGCAACGCGCTGGGCGCGAACTTCTGCTCGTCGTGCGGGGCCCCGCTCGAACAGGAGCCGGGGGAGCGAACCACGATCTCGTTCGCGATCGACGCACCGCCCGAGTCCGGCGAAGAGGAGGTCACCTTCGACCTCGACGACATCCCGCCCGGTGCCGGTCTGCTCGTCGTGACGCGAGGCCCCAATGCCGGTTCGCGCCTCGCGCTGACCAAGCCGGTCACCACCGTCGGGCGCCACCCCGAGAGCGACATCTTTCTCGACGACATCACCGTGTCGCGCCGCCACGCCGAGCTGCAGCGCGTCTCGTCGGGCTTTGTCGCACGCGACGTCGGTTCGTTGAACGGCACCTACCTCAATCGAGAGCGCGTCGAGGAGAGCCCGATCAACAACGGCGACGAGCTGCAGGTCGGCAAGTTCAAGCTGGTCTTCTTCGCGGGTCCGGGTTGAGCGGGCATCCCAGGATGGCCGAGCGCGCTCACCTCTCGATCGGCGAAGTGCTGTCCCTCTTGCAGGGCGAGCACCCCGACATCACGATCTCGAAGATCAGGTTCCTCGAGAGCCAGGGCCTCCTCGACCCGGAGCGCACCCCGTCGGGCTACCGCAAGTTCTACGAAGGCGACATCGACCGGCTGCGCTGGATTCTGCGCCAACAGAAGGACAACTTCCTTCCCCTGCGCGTGATCAAGGACCGTCTCGCTGAGGTGGGGCCGTCCGGGGCGCCCCCAGACGACATCGGGCCGCCGCCAGCTCAGACGCGCGAACCGCCACGACGCCCCGCCGCCCGGCGCGCCGTGGCGCCGATGCTCCCGTCGGTGCCGACCATCTTCGAGCACCTGCAGCCAGGGCCCGCCGAGCCGGCGAGGGCGCCAGCCGAGCCCGTGGCGCCAACTCAGCCGTCGCCTGCACAGGCTCCGTCACCTCGACCTGCCCCCGCCCAAGCGACCCCCAGGCAGGCACGTTCGTCGCTCGATCCCGGCCCGAGCGCCGTGAGCCTGACGACCGACGAGCTCGCTGCGGCTGCGGGCTGCACCGACAAGACGCTCGAGGAGCTGGTGCGCTACGGGCTGATCAGCGGACGCGCGATGGGCCGCGACACGCTCTACGACGAAGAGGCGCTGATCGTGGCGCGATTGGCAGCGGCCTTCGGTCACTTCGGGGTGGAAGCTCGCCATCTGCGCATGTACAAGGTCGCAGCCGAGCGCGAGGCCGGATTCCTCGAGCAGGTGGTGCTGCCGCTGATGAAGCAGCGCAATCCATCTGCGCGTCGCCAGGCCGTCGACAACCTGAACGAGTTGACCGAGCTCGGCGACAGCTTGCGCGGTGCGCTGTTGCGCAACGCGCTCAAGGGTTACAGCCGCTGAAGTCTCTTCCTTCGACGCTTCGGGGGGCTGCCTCGCATGCAGGCAGCGGAGGTAGGGTGCCGAGCGATGGTCGAGATGGAGCTCGTGGGCGTGCGGGTGGAGCTGCCCTCCAACGCGCCGATCGTCGTGCTCCGCGAGGTCGGCGGGCAACACCGAACCCTCCCGATCTTCATCGGCGGGCCTGAGGCAACAGCGATTGCGTTCGCGCTCGAGGGCGTGGACACTCCTCGGCCGATGACGCACGACCTCCTCAAGGACGTGCTCGCAACGCTTGGCGCCACCCTGACTCGCATCGTCGTCACCGACCTACGCGAGTCCACGTTCTACGCCGAGCTGCACCTGCAGACCGCCGCGGGTGAGCACATCGTCTCGAGCCGGCCCTCCGATGCTGTCGCCATCGCAGCGCGCACAGGCACGACGATCTTTTGCAGCGAAGATGTTCTGGACGAGGCCGCCTACCCCCCCGACGACGACGAGCCCCAGGAAGCCGAGGAGGTCGTCGAACAGTTCCGCGAGTTCATCGACTCCGTGAACCCGGAGGACTTCGCTTCCTGACGGTGGGAGCGCCAGATGGTCGATCTACGTCGTTGCCCCGTGAAGGCGGTGTCGTTGACGGCGCGCGCGGCGGGCCGTACGGTATGCATCCCTACATCGGTGTAGTTCCCCCGGTGTCACTTCTTGGAGGCGACGTGGAGGCTGGATCCATGGAGGCGGCATACAGCGGGACCCGAGCTGCCGAGGTCGTTGGCATCACCTACCGCCAACTCGACTACTGGGCTCGCACCGATCTCGTGCGCCCGGCGCTCACCGATGCGGCCGGGAGCGGGAGCCGTCGTCGTTACAGCTACCGCAACCTGCTCGAGCTCAAGATCATCAAGCAGCTCCTCGACGCGGGCATCAAGCTCGAAGTGGTGCGCGAGGTCTTCACCAACCTCCGGGCTCAGGTCGGAGACGACATCACCAGCGCCAAGATCGTGATCGACGGGACGACAGCGGTGCTGGCGCGCGACGACGGGGAGCTCATCGACCTCGTGCACCGCGGTCAGGGCGTGCTCAACGTCCTCTCGCTCGGCCGTGTGGCCGAGGAGGTCGAGGCCTCCATCAGCATGCTCCCCTCGGCACAGCGCGCGCTCGGAGCGCGGAGCTCCAAGGCCGCCATCAACTAGTGCGCCGGGCGAACGTCGCCTGACGAACCGTTGCCTGAGGAACCACTAGCGTCGCTCGGTGACCGAGAAGCGTTCGCCGCTCGACGCAGCGCATCGAGCGCTCGGGGCGAAGCTGACCGCGTTCGGGGGCTGGGAGATGCCCCTGTCCTACCCGGCGGGGACGCTCGCCGAGCACATGGCATGCCGCACGCGCGCTGTCGCGTTCGACGTGAGCCACCTCGGCACAGTTCGCATCACCGGCTCTGGTGCGCTCGAGCGCCTGCAACGCTCGTTGAGCAACGATCTCACCAAGATCGGTCCCGGCCACGCCCAGTACACCCATCTTCTCGACGACGTCGACGCCTCAGTCCTCGACGACATCATCGTGTGGTGGGTCGACCAGGAGCGCTTTGATGTGATGCCGAACGCGTCGAACACCGCCCGCGTCCTCGAGGCGCTCGGTGCGGGTGTCGACGTGACTGCGGAGCGAGCCATAGTGGCCGTGCAAGGCCCCGAGGCGCGGACGTTGCTTGCGCCGCTGCTGCCCGATGCCGCCGGGGTGGGTCGGTTCCGCATGGCTCCTTTCGAATGGGAGGGGGCCGCGTGCCTGGCGGCGGGCACGGGCTACACGGGCGAGGACGGCGTCGAGCTCGCCGTGCCCGCCGAGCACGCGCTGGCGCTGTGGGATGCGGTGCTCGGCGCGGGCGTAGAGCCGGCGGGTCTCGGTGCGCGTGACACCTTGCGTCTCGAGGCTGGGTTCCCCCTGCACGGCCATGAGCTCGGTCCGGGCATCACGCCGTTGCAGGCCGGGCTCGGATGGGTGGTGGGCTGGGACAAAGGCGCGTTCCGCGGACGCGCTGCGCTGGAGGCAGAACGCGAACGCGGGGTCGCTCGTCACCTGCGGGGCATCGCGACCGAGGGCCGACGTCCACCGCGCGCCGGACAGGACGTGCACATCGACGGCGAGGTGTGTGGGGCGGTCACGAGCGGCAACTTCAGCCCGGTGCTGGGCCACGGGATCGCCCTCGCCTTCCTCCGCCCCGAGGTCGCGGAGGGCGCCGACGTCGCCATCGAGGTCCGCCCCGGCGAGTTGCTCGCCGGGAGGGTGGTCAAGGTCCCCTTCGTCACGCGCTGAACACGGTCAGCGGCGCTCGAAGGCCTCCGGTGGGGGACAGGAGCATTGGAGGTTGCGATCGCCATAGCCGCCGTCGATGCGCCGCACGGGCGCCCAGTACTTGGCGCTGCGCAACGAGGGCACGGGGAACGCGGCCTGCTCCCGCGAGTAGGGCTGATCCCACTCATCGCGTAGCAGCATCGACGCGGTGTGCGGAGCGTTGCGCAGCATGCGCGGTTGGTGATCGATCTCCGCACGTATGGCGATCATGGCGTCGCAGAACCGGTCGATCTCACCAAGGTCCTCTGACTCGGTCGGCTCGATCATCAGCGTCCCCGGGACCGGGAAGCTCATGGTGGGCGCGTGGAACCCGTAGTCGATGAGGCGTTTCGCGACGTCGTCGACCGTGACACCGGTGTCCTTGGTGATGGGACGGATGTCGATGATGCACTCGTGAGCCACGAGGCCGCTGCGACCCGCATAGAGGACGGGGTAGTGCGCCCCGAGGCGCTTGGCCATGTAGTTGGCGCTGAGGATCGCGACCTGTGTCGCGCGACGGAGACCATCGCTGCCCATCATCCGGATGTATGCCCAGGGGATGGGCAGGATGCCGGCCGAGCCCCACGGCGCACCGCTCACCGCGCCGCAGCCCGTTGCCGGGCCGGCATCTGCGACGAGCGGATGGTTGGGGAGGTGCGGGGCGAGGTGGGCCCGAACCGCCACCGGACCCACGCCCGGCCCACCTCCGCCGTGGGGGATGCAGAATGTCTTGTGGAGGTTGAGGTGGCTCACGTCGGCACCGAAGCTGCCGGGCTTGGCCAGCCCGACCAGCGCGTTGAGGTTGGCGCCATCGACGTAGACCTGCCCACCTGCCTGATGGACCAAGTCACAGATCTCCTCGACCGCCTCCTCGTAGACGCCGTGCGTCGACGGGTAGGTGATCATGAGCGCTGCGAGCCGCTCGCCGTGCGTGTCCAACTTCGCGCGCAGATCGTCGACGTCGACGTCGCCGGTCTCGGTGCATGCCACGACAACGACGCGCATGCCGGCCATGACCGCGGATGCGGCGTTGGTGCCGTGCGCAGACGATGGGATGAGACAGACGTCGCGCGACGTCGCGCCGTTCGCCCGGTGCCACCCGCGAATGGCGAGAAGTCCCGCGAGCTCGCCCTGGCTCCCGGCGTTGGGCTGTAACGACACGGCGTCGTAGCCGGTGACGTCGCACAACCAACGCTCGAGCTGGCTGATGAGCTGGCGGTAGCCGTCGATCTGATCCGCGGGTGCGAACGGATGGATCGAAGCGAAACCCGGCCACGTGATCGGCTCCATCTCCGCTGTGGCGTTGAGCTTCATCGTGCACGAACCGAGTGGGATCATCGAGCGGTCGAGTGCGATGTCCTTGTCGGCGAGACGGCGCAGGTAGCGCAGCATCTCGGTCTCGGACCGGTGCTCGTGAAACACCGGGTGCGTCAGCACCTCACCCTGACGCCGCAGCCCGTCGGGCAACACGTCGGGCGCGAACGCGAGAGCGCTTAGGTGCCCGGCCCCCAGAGCGTGGGCCACGCCCATCAGGTCGGCATCGGTGGTTGCCTCGTCGCACGCGATGCCAACGACATCCTGGTCGACCAGGCGGAGGTTGACGCCGTGCTCTCGCGCCGCCGCGATCACCCCGGTGGCATGCCCCGGAACGCGAACCTGGATGGTGTCGAAGAAGGCATCGTGCACGAGCTCGAGTCCGAGCTCGCGTGCCACAGCAGCGAGCATCGCGGCCTTGGCGTGCACCTCGGCCGCGATCCGCTTCAGTCCCTCCGGGCCGTGGTACACGGCGTACATCGATGCCATGACCGCGAGGAGCACCTGCGCGGTGCAGATGTTCGAGGTCGCCTTCTCGCGGCGGATGTGCTGCTCGCGGGTCTGCAGCGCAAGTCGATATGCCATGTCGCCATCGGCATCGACCGACACGCCGACCAGGCGGCCGGGCAATGACCGCTCGAGCCCGGCGCGCACCGCCATGAACCCGGCGTGGGGGCCGCCGAAGCCGAGCGGGACGCCGAAGCGCTGCGACGAGCCGACGGCGACATCGGCGCCGTAGTGGCCCGGCGGGCGCAAGAGGCAGCACGCCAACAGGTCGGTCGCGACGATGGCCACCGCGCCGCGATCGTGCGCAGCGACGACGACCCCGGACCAGTCGCGCACAGCCCCAGACGAACCCGGGTCCTGGACGAGCACACCGAAGAACTCCCCATCGGGGATCGCGAGGGTGAGGTCCGAGACGACGACCTGGATGCCGAGGGGCTCTGCCCTGGTGCGCACCACTGCGATGGTCTGGGGGTGGCAATCGGCGTCGACGAGGAACGCCGCACGCTCGGCTGCCTTCGACACGCGATGCGCGAGCGCCATGGCCTCAGCCGCTGCGGTCGCCTCGTCGAGCAACGACGCCGAGGCAAGGCCGAGCCCCGTCAGGTCGGCCACCAGGGTCTGGAAGTTGAGCAGCGCCTCGAGGCGACCCTGGCTGATCTCGGGCTGGTACGGCGTGTACGCGGTGTACCAGGACGGGTTCTCGAGGATGTTGCGTCGCAGCACCGGCGGGGTGATCGTGTTGTGGTAGCCGAGCCCGATCATCGATGAGACGACCTGGTTGGCGCCTGCGAGAAGTCGCAGCTCCTCGAGGACATCGGTCTCCGAGACCGCGTCGCCGACGGTGAGGCGCTCGGCGAGCTGGATCGCCCTCGGAACGGCGTCAGCGGTCAGCTCGTCGAGCGACGCGTAGCCGATTGTCGCGAGCATCTTGTCGAGCTCGTCGGGCGACGGCCCGATGTGGCGGTCGGCGAAGGTGGGTCGGTCGGCCATGGGAGGAGGCTCCGGTCGTCTGCTCCCGTCGCTGTCGATCCACCATCGCAATGGCTCTCCAGCGTCGCCTCGTCCGTGTGGTGCTGCGGCCTGAGAGATTCCCGGGAGTCGGTTGCCCCTTCGGCGCACCACGAGGGTGCTCTCCCACACGGGTTCGTAAGCAGCAGAACCCTAGTAGCCCCGACTCCTCACGACGCGAGGCCGGCGACGATGTTGATCGTCACCGCGATGATCGCGGTGCCGAAGAGGAAGGAGAGCAGGGCGTGGCGCAGCGCGGTGCGACGGATCAGCTTCGACTGCAGATCGGTGTCGGAGACCTGGTATGTCATGCCAATGGTGAACGCTAGGTAGGCGAAGTCGCGGTAGTCGGGATCGTCATCACTGTTGAAGTCGATGCCGCCGCCGTTGGAGTAGTACAGGTCGGCGTAGCGCAGCGTGAAGACGGTGTGCACCATGCCCCACGCGAGCACGACGCTGAGCACGCCCAGGCCGGTCATGGAGGCGACGGCAGCACCTTCGGCCGCCGAAGCCTTCAACAGGATGAAGCCGACGCCGACGAGGCTGACGAGGCACGCGCCGAGCACAATGAGGTCAGCCCTGAAGCGGGACTCGTCGTCGGGGGTCGCGAGCGCGCGAGTTCGTGCGCCGTCGGCGCCGAGCATCGTGGCCCATGACAGTGCGAGGTACACCCCAGCGGTAGCCGACCACCCGATCAGCGCGGTCACCTGCCAGGCCGCCAGACGGGCGACGGCGCACGCCGCGGCGAGCCCGACGGCGGAGCCCGCGAGCGAGCGACGTCGGGCCTTGAGCCACGAGTCCATGGGCCCGGGTTCTACCGAGATGTTTGCGATGGACAACACTGACACCGCTGCGCGTTCGCGTCGCGGACCCGATCAGCGCAGCCCGAGCTCGCTCAACACGTCGTTCGTGTGCTCGCCGAGCAGGGGCGCCGCGCGAGAGATGACGAGCGGGGTGTCGTGCAGGCGCAGCGGCGGCCGAGGCTGGCGCATCGGACCGCACGTGGGATGCACGCTTTCCTCGAGCGCGTCGAGGGCGACGAGCTGCGGGTCGGCGATCACGGCGTCGAGCGAGGCGACGACGGCGCACGGCACGCCTTCGCGCACGAAGCGCGCGAGCCACTCGTCGTTCGTGCGCGTGAGCAGGATGTCGTCGATCTCATCGAGGAGTGCGTCGACGTTGGTCAGCCGGCTGATCGCGTCGCCGTAACGTGGATCGTCGAGCCATTGCGGGCGTTCCATCGCGCGCGCTAGGCCATCGAACTGCTCCTCCAGGATTGCGGTGAGGGTGAGGTGCCCGTCGGCCGTTGGGAACACATCGAAGGCTCGCTGCAGCTCGGGCAGCTCGTTCACCGTCTCGCCGAGCCAGGTGTCGTCGCCGAATCCATCGCACCACAGGAACGAGAGCGTGGCTTCCAACATGTTGAGCTCGAGCAGCTGGCCTCGATGCTCCGGGTCGCGTTGACGAGCAAACAGGGCGGCCAGCACTCCCTGTACCGCTGTGTAGGAGGTGATCTTGTCCGCCAGGAAGGTGCGGATGGGTTTGGGCTCGCCGGTGCGGAGATCCTTCTGCACAACGGGGGCGCCGGCGTAGGCCTGCACGACGTTGTCGTAAGCAGGGCGATCCTTGTAGGGGCCGACCGCACCGAAGCCCGTCAACGCGGCGTACACGATCCCCGGGTTGCGGGCACGAACGGCTGTCGCGCCGATCCCGAGGCGCTCGGTCACCCCCGGCCGGGCGTTGGTGATGAAGACATCGGCGCGATCGAGCAAGGCCGACATGGTTTCGATGCCCTGTGGCGACTTGAGGTCGAGCACCGCTGAGCGCTTCGAGCGGTTGCACGTCGCGAAGAGGGCCGACATCCCACCCGAGGACGTGCCCGTGTAGCGCATGATGTCACCTAGCCCCGGAGGCTCGACCTTGATGACCTCAGCGCCGAGGTCGCCGAGCTGCATCGCGGCGAGCGGGCCCGTGATCATCGTTGCCAGCTCGACGACTCGAACACCGGCGAGGGGAGCGGATGGGGCTTCGGGCACGAGGTCGGACGCTACTGCGCGGGCTCAGTCCGGCGAGGGGGACTGCTTTGCGTCCTGCTCGGCCTGGTGCTTGGCGAACGCGCTCATGATCGCAGCGCCCGTCTCGCCGATGAACGTGGGGCGGTTCTCCGCTGCCCAGTCCCGCGAGGCTGTTGGGGCTTCCGCTGAGCCCTGGAACTCGGGAAACACGTAGCGGGAGAGCAGCTCGTAGCTGCGGTGTTGCGCCTTTTGATCGGCCCAATCGGTTGCCATGACGAGGAAGGTGCCGAAGCCGCCGTTGGACTGGTCCCAGAGTCGCTGGAGCTGGGCGATGGCGTCGTCTGGTGTGCCGATCACCGCGAATCCGCTGTCGTTGATCGCGTCGGCGAGCTCCTTCGAGTCGTCCGACTCCGGTGCGATCGGGAGGGCAGCGACGCGCTGGAAGTAGTCGACCCATTGGGGCAACCCGAAGTCGACCTCGGTGTAGGCCTGCTCCTTCGTCTCGGCGATGTGCATCGGCCCGACGAGGCGCCAGGCCTTGCGGTCCATGGTGGTGCCGTGCTCGGCAGCCTTGTCCTCCGCGACTCCCCAGTTGAAGCCGAGCATGTCGAACCCAGCGGTGTTCGTTGCCCCCAGCGAGAGCATCGACACCCCGAAGCGCCCAGCAGCGCGCGCTCCGGTGGGTGACACCTGCGATGCCACAGCGATCTCGAAGTGCGGGTGGGTGTAGGGCCGCAGGTTGAGCCGCGCGTCGTCGAGGGTGAACCAGTCGGTCTTGATGGTGACGGGCTCATCGCTGCGCAGCAGAGCGAGGATGGCGTCGAGCCCTTCCTCCATGCGGTCGCGCTGCTCGGCCACCGCGATGCCCATCATGAACGCGTCCGACGGCAGCGACCCGGGACCGCAGCCGAGCATGATGCGGCCGCGAGTGAGGTGGTCGAGCAGCACCATGCGGTCGGTGAGCAGCAGTGGGTGGTGGTAGGGGAGCGACGACACACCGGTACCCAACCGGATGCGCTTCGTGCGCTCGGCCGCGACGGCGATGAACACCTCGGGACTGGCGATGATCTCGTAGCCGGCCGAGTGGTGCTCGCCGATCCACGCCTCGTCGTAACCGAGCTTGTCGAGGTGCACGATCAGATCCAGATCGCGTTCGAGGGCGAGGGTCGGGCTCTGCCCGACGGGATGGAACGGAGCCAGGAAGGTGCCGAAGCGCAACGGCCAGTCAGAACGCATCAGCGCACCGTAGTTGACCGGCCGGTCAAGTCCTGGGGGTCAGTCGAGCAGATCGGGTTGGAGGCGCACGATCCAGTCGTAGAGGGGCTGGAAGGAGAACCAGCCGGCGATGGGGGAGCCGACCTGTGCGTGGGTCTTCTCGGCTTGGTCAGCGTCGATCAGCACCGGCTCGTGCCTGCATGCCTCGACAAGGAGCTGCGCCTGGCACGTGCGCTCCATGGTGATGAACCACCACGCTGCCTCGTCCACCGACGTGGTGCCGACGGTGAGGAGCCCGTGGTTGGCGAGGATCGCAGCCTTGTTGTCTCCGAGGGCGTGCGCGATGCGCTTTCCCTCCTCGACGTCGAGCACCACGCCGGTGAAGTCGTCGAACACGGCGTGGTCGCCGTAGAACGCGCAGGAGTCCTGCGTCAGCGGGTCGAGGGGTCGTCGCAGCGCCGACCACGACTTGCCGTACACCGAGTGCGCGTGGGCTGCTGCGACGACGTCGGGCCGCGCAGCGTGGACTTGGGAGTGGATCGCGAACGCGGCGCCGTTGACCACCCGATCGCCCTCGACCACCTCGCCAGCGTGGTTGACGAGGAGCAGATCGCTGACTCGCATCTGCTTGAAGCTGACGCCGAAGGGGTTCACCCAGAAATGGTCGAGGCGCTCCGGGTCACGCGCCGTGATGTGACCAGCGACGCCCTCATCGAAGCCGAACGCGCCGAAGAGTCTGAAGGCGCCAGCAAGGCGCTCCTTGCGGTGGCGGCGTTCCTCGACGGGCGACTCGAAGCTCGGGACGCGAGGAATCTTCAGTTCTGTGCCCATGGGCGGTACCCCCTGATGACGGCGACCGTTGCAGTGTACGCGGCGCCTCTCGTCGAGCCGATCCGGCTACCACCCGGGCGGCGGCGTGCTCTCGACGTCGCGAAGGGGCGGATCCCAGTGCCCATCATGAAGTCGGCGAACGACCTTTGCTGGCGCGCCGGCGACCACGGCGTTGTCCGCGACGTCGCCGCGCACGACCGAGTTGGCTGCCACGACGACGTTGCGTCCGAGATGGGCGCCGGGCAACACCACGCTGCCCGTGCCGAGCCAGCAGCCGGCGCCGATGCGGACGGGATCCTCGCTCGGCCATTGATCGGCGATCGGCACATCGGGGTCGGCGTACACGTGGTTCTGGTCGGTGATGTAGACGTAAGGGCCCGTCGTGACGTCGTCGCCGATCGCGATCGAGCGATGGCCGACGATGTGGCTGCCCCGCCCGATGTTGCAGCGGTCGCCGATCACGACCACGGGGTCGTCTCCGAGCGGTTGTCCCGGCGCCATGCCAGCGGTGATCGTGACGTGCGGGCCGATCAGGGTCGCGACCCCGATGCGAACAGCGTGCTCGTTGAACGACGGGCCCTGGGGGAAGGTGATGCAGCTCCCCTGCCCGAAGGAGCCGAATCGGCGTCCACGGTCGTCGTCGGGCCCGACAGCGGCAACCGAGGTCAGCCATCCCGTCGCGTCGCGGATCACGCGCCCGAGCGACGTGCGGGTGCGCACCGACATCCGTTCGACCTCGAACACAGCTCGTCACACTACGAGAGCACAGACCAACCGTCGTTCGTGGAGAACAGAACGGAGGAAGCCTGCCGATAACTTGACGTAACGAGGATTACCGGCGGCCAGTGTCGAGGAGACCCTGCAGATCGGCGATGTTCCCCTACCGATCTGCAGGACCTGCTCAGGACTGGCTTCAGCTCTTGGCTGCGGCCTTCAGCTTCGAGCCAGCGGCGAGCTTCACCACGGTGGTCGCCTTGATCTCGACGGGCGCACCGGTCTGGGGGTTTCGACCCGTGCGGGCGGCCCGTGGGGCCGTGCTCACGGTGACCCAACCGGGGATCGTGAGCTTCTCGCCTTTCTTCACCGCCGCCTCGATCTCATCGAAGATCGCGTTGAGGGCCCTGTCGGCCTCGGCTTGACTCATGCCCCCACGCTCAGCGACGGCGGCGACGAACTCACTGCGGTTCATGTGAACCTCCCTGTTGATGACAGGGAAACCGTAAGGAACGAACGCCTCTCGCGGGTGGATACCCCTTCAGCGACGGCTATCGCACCAACTCAGCGATCTGCCCGAGGAGCTCGGGAGGGCCGGAGACGAGCATCGTCGTGAGCACCGTCTCCTTCCATAGCTGGAGCTCGTCGAGGACCTTCTCCTTGGGGCCGATGAGCGCGACGTCCTCGATCAGCGAGGTCGGCACCTCGCCGGCAGCGTCGCCCTTGCGACCGTCGAGGTAGGCGTCTTGGATCTTGTGGCACGCCTCCTCGTAGCCCATCCGCGAGAACACCTCGAAATGGAAGTTCATCGACCGAGCGCCCATGCCGCCGATGTAGAGCGCCAGCATCGGCTTCATGAACGAAGCGCACTCCTCGACGTCGTCGCCGATGATCGTTGGCACGGTGCACGCCACCTCGAAGTCCTCCGGCGCGTGGCGTGCGCCAGGCCGGGCGAAGCCTTCGGCAAGGGCCCCGCGGTAGAACGGGTCGCTCTTGGGTGAGAAGAAGATCGGCAGCCACCCGTCGGCGATCTCCGCCGTCATGGCCACGTTCTTCGGGCCTTCGGCGCCGAGGTAGATCGGGACGTGGTCGCGCAGAGGCTTCACGATCGACTTGAGCGGCTTGCCGAGCCCCGTGCCCCCCAGGAACGGCATCTGGTAGTGCTCACCTTGGAAGTCGACCTCCTCTCGGCGCAAGACCCGCCTGATGATCTCGACGTACTCCCGCGTGCGGGCCAGCGGTTTCGGGTACGGCTGGCCGTACCAGCCCTCGACCACTTGGGGGCCCGAAGCACCGAGGCCAAGGATGACCCGCCCGCCCGAGAGATGGTCGAGCGACAGCGCGCTCATGGCCGTGGCAGCGGGCGTCCGTGCCGAGATCTGCGCGACGCCGGTGCCGAGCTTGATGCTGGTCGTCTCCCTCGCCCACCAGGCCAAGGGCGTGAACGCGTCCGACCCGTATGCCTCAGCTGTCCACATCGACTCGAACCCCAGGCGCTCCGCTTCGGCGACCTGCTCGGCGACCCCCGCAGGCGGTCCGGCGTTGTTCCAGTAGCCGATGACCAGCCCGAGCTTCATGCCGGTGGTTCTAGCCCAGGCAGGAGCGCAGGCGTCGAGCGGCGAAGCTTCGCGCGGGGGATGGTCCAGAGGGGGTGCTGTGGGCCGGGTGCGCTTCGGGGTGGGGGTGTTGACGGTGGCGCTGTTGGGCGCCGGCTGTGGTGCGCGCCTCGACGACGCACAACGGATCGCAGCGAACGGCGGGCGCACGCAGACAGCAGCCGTGGCGCAGCAGCCCAGCGCTGCCGCCGGCGGTGGGCCTGCTGCTGTGACCGGCAGCACCGGCGGCGCCGCTGCGGTCCCGGGCGGCCCCACAGCAGGCGCGACGAGCGCCGAGCCTTGCGCCGCCGGGGGCGCTGCCGGAGCCGAGGCGCAATGCGTCGCCAGCGGCGGTGCCCTCGATGTCGGTGTCAGCGACACCTCGCTCTCGGCCGGCAGCGTCGCCACCGTCGGTGGGCCGGTCCCGGGTCTGTTCAAAAACGTGCAGGGCGGCGTGAAGGCCTACTTCAACATGGTCAACAGCCAAGGCGGGGTGTGTGGCCGCAAGCTCGACCTCCAAGCGGCAGACGACCGCCTCGATGCTTCCGTAAACCGCTCGGCCACCCAGCAGCTGAAGGACAAGGTCTTCGCGTTCGTCGGCAGCTACTCGGTGCTCGACGACGCCGGCGCAGCGGTACTCGCCGGGCAGGGGATCCCCGACATCGGTTCGTCGATCGGCGCAGCGCGCGCGGCGATGGTCGAGAACTTCGCGATGACGCCGACGCCGCCTGACCGCCAGAGCAACGGCTCACAGGCGCAGCTCAAGTACTTCCAGCAGCACTACGGCGTATCGAGGGCTGCGATCGTCTGGCCGGCGCAGTCCGATGCGCGCAACAGCGGCAAGGCCTACGTCAACGACATGGCTGCCGTCGGGCTCGCGGTGGTCGACACCATCGAGGTGGCGGTCACGGAGACCAGCTACACCGGGGTCGCCCAGAAGCTCGCGAACGACCAGGCCGACCTGCTCATCACCGTGCTCGAGGTGAACGGCATCTCGCGGCTCGCGTCGTCGCTCCAGCAGATCGGCTACCACCCGAAGGTGAGCTTCTACGGTCAGCAGGCCTACGGGTCGCAGCTGATCAAGCTCGGGGGCGCTGCCGTCGAGGGCACCCTGCTCGCTCTCGGTCATGACATCGTCGAGGACAGCGCCAACAACCCGGAGGTCGCGCGTTTCGCCGAATGGTTCGCGCGCACCAACCCCGGCGACGACCTCGACTTCTTCGCGATCCAGGGCTGGGTCGCGGCGTCGATGTTCGTCAAAGCGTTGCGCGAGGTCGGCGCCGAACCGACGCGGGCGAAGGTGCTTGCCGCGCTGTCGGGGTACCACGCCTTCGATGCCGATGCGCTGATCGCCCCTATCGACGCGCCGGCGAAACGGTCATCAGGGTGCTTTCACATCGTGACCGTCGAGGGCGGCCAGTGGAAGGTCGTCGACCCCGCGACAGGCTTCACTTGCAGCTGAGCTCCTGGCGCGCGAATTAGAACACGTTCTAGTGTGGCCGCATGGCCATGCCAACCGACGTCGGCGTCATCGACCTCATGATGGGTCTGCCCGAGGGCTCGAAGAAGAGCTGGTACGGCTTTCTGCGCAAGTCGTTCATGGACAAGGAATCCCTCGAGATGGAGTTCCCCGCGCAGTACATGTTCAAAGAGGTGCCCAAGGACATCCCCGACGACGCGGACCCGATCGCCGTCGTGCTGCAGGAGATGGACCACTTCGGCATCGCCAAGGCCATGTTGGGTGTGGGCTCAGCGGCTCGCGACAGCAGTGAGCGAAGCAACACGAGGCGCGCGCTCGAGGAGCACCCTGATCGCTTCTTCTGCTCCTACGAGGTCGACCCCAACCGCGGCATGGAAGGGGTTCGCGATCTGGTGCGCGCGCACGAGGAGCTCGGCGTCAAGGCTGCTACGGCCTTCCCCGCCGGCATGAACCCGCAGGTGCCCATCAACGACAAGCGCTTCTACCCCATCTACGCGAAGTGCATCGAGCTCGACATCCCGATCTGCATCACCACGGGTGTGCCCGGGCCGCGCGTGCCGATGCTGTGCCAGAAGACCGAGCTGCTCGACGAGGTGTGCTGGTTCTTCCCTGAGCTGAAGGTCGTGATGCGCCACGGCGCCGAGCCGTGGGACGCGCTCGCCGTGAAGCTGATGCTGAAGTGGCCAAATCTCTACTACTCCACTTCGGCGTTCGCCCCGCGCTACTACCCCAAGACCATCATCGACTACGCGAACACGCGGGGTGCCGACAAGATCATGTATGCCGGCTACTTCCCGATGGGCCTCTCGCTCGAGCGCATCTTCGCCGAGTTGCCCGACGTGCAGTTGAAGGACGACGTCTGGCCGAAGTTCCTGCGCGACAACGCCGCGCGCGTCTTCCAGTTGGGAGCCTGAGATGAGCGAACGCGACAGGTTCCCGTTCCCTGTTCCCTTCGGCTGGTTCTCCGTCGGCTACCCCGAGGAGTTCACGAACGAACCGAGGGCGCTGTACTACTTCGCAAGGCACCTGGTCGGCTGGCGCGACGACACCGGCGACGTGCACGTCATGGACGCGTTCTGCCCGCACCTCGGCGCGCACCTCGGCCACGGGGGCCGCGTCGAGGGGTGCGAGATCGTCTGCCCGTTCCACGGGTGGAAGTTCGACGGCGAAGGCCGCAACACGAACATCCCCTACAGCGGACGGACGAACGCGAAGGGCCGCGTCAGGGCATTCCCGACGGTCGAGGCGAACGGCATCACGTTCGCGTGGTACCACCCCGACGAGTCCGTCGCCCCCATGTGGGACGTCCCCGTCGTGCCCGAGTTCACGGCCGATCCGGAGTGGTCGACCGACATCCGCACCGAGTACGTGGTCGACACGACGTGGCAGGAGATGGCGGAGAACGGTGTCGACGCAGCGCATTTCCGTTTCGTGCACAACACCGCGTCGGTGCCCGAGCTCGAGTCCTACGAGACCGGCTTTCCCGAGTCGCAGATGCGCTCCTCGCAGAAGTTCCCGACGCCACGCGGCGTCATGGAGGGCCGCATCGACACCCGCTCGTTCGGGCCGGGCATCTCGCTCGTATCCTTCAACGGCATCGTCGACACGCTCAACCTCGCGGTCACGACGCCCATCGAACGCGACAAGTGCATCATCCGATTCAACTTCCGCTTCAAGACCATGGGCGACGAGAAGACCACGCGCGGCGTCGGCAAGGCCTTCGTCAACGAGGTCCACAAACAGGTGCTCGAGGACAAGCCGATCTGGGAGCACAAAGCGCACCTCGTGCGTCCCGCTCTCGCACCCGAGGACGGCCCCTTCATGAAGTTCCGAAGGTGGTGCGCGCAGTTCTACGCCGAGCCGCTCAGCGACGACCGAGTCGCGTTCACTCCCCCGTGGTGGCCCGATCGCGCCGAGGAAGCACCAGCCAAAGCCACAGCAAGCGCCCGCCTCAGCTGATCGACCGTTCAGTCGAGCATGGCGTTGTCGCCGGCGTTGCTACCGCCATCGATGAGGAACTCCGCACCCGTGCAGTAGGCCGACTCGTCCGAAGCAAGGAAGAGCACGAGGTTCGCGATGTCGTCCGGCGTGCCGATCCGGCTGATCGGTAGCCGTTGGTAGAACTTCGACTCGCCGGTGTCGCCGACCGCAGCGGTCATGTCGGTGGCCACTCCTCCTGGGTGCACGGAGTTGACCCGGATGCCTCGCTTGCCGAGCTCCATGGCCGCAGACTTCGTCATCCCGCGAACTGCGAACTTCGACGCGACGTACGCGGTCGAGAACGGGATGCCCCGCATGCCGCCGATCGAGGAGATGTTGACGATGGACCCCCCGCCGCTCTCCCCCATCGGGCCTGCGGCGTGCTTCATGCCGAGGAAGGGCCCGACCTGGTTGACCATGATCGTGCGCATGTAGTCATCCAGGGCTAGGCGGTCGATCGTGTTGAACGCGCCGAGGATGCCGGCGTTGTTGACGAGCACGTGCAGTCCACCGAAACACGCCAGGGTCTCGTTGATCGCAGCGGCCCACGACTCTTCCGACGTCACGTCGAGGTGCACGAACTCGGCGATGGCGCCGAGGCTGGTTGCAACAGCGGCACCCGGCTCGTCGAGCACGTCTGCGATCACGACCCGCGCACCCTCCGCAGCGAAGCGCCTCACTTCGGCCTCGCCCTGACCCCGCGCTCCGCCGGTGACGATCGCGACCTTGCCCGCTAACCGATCACTCACGCGATCGCCGATCCTTCGAGCTCACGGCTTGTCGGTGCTCACGGCCCACATGGCGAAGAACTGGCTGCCGCCGCCGTACGCGTGGCCGACGGCCAGCTTGGCGCCGTCGACCTGGTGCTCGCCCGCCTGACCCCGCACCTGCATGGCCGCCTCGCCAAAGCGCAGCATGCCCGACGCGCCGATGGGGTTCGTCGAGAGGACGCCGCCGCTCATGTTCACCGGCAGGTCGCCGTCGAGTTGGGTCGCGCCAGACTCGACCATCTTCCATCCCTCGCCGCGTGGGGCGAACTGCAGGTTCTCGAGCCACATCGGCTCGAACCACGAGAAGGGCACGTACATCTCGACGCAGTCGACCTGGCGGCGCGGGTCGGTGATGCCGGCCTGGCGGTAGAGGTCGAGCGCGCAGTCGGACCCGCCCCGGGGCAGCACCGGGTCGCGGTCGGCGGACATCGTCGGCTCGGATCGCATGGCCGTGCCATGGATCCATGCGGGCGGGGCCGAGCCCGAGATCGCGTCGTCGGCGGCGAGCACGATCGCGCACGCGCCGTCCGACGATGGGCACGTCTCCGCGTAACGCACCGGATCCCACAGCATCATTGACTGCTCGATCGACTCGAAGGTGATGTCGGGCTCGTGAAGGTGCGCGTAGGGGTTCTTCAGCGCGTTGAGCCTGTCCTTGAGCGCGACGAGGATGCCGATGTGATCCGGGGCCCCGGACCGGCGCATGTAGGAGCGGATGTGTGGTGCGAAGTAGCCGCCTGCGCCGGCGTGCATGGGTGGTGCGAACGGGATCGGCAGGGAGAGGGCCCACATGGCTTCGGATTCCGACTGCTTCTCGAACGCGATGGTGAGCACGCGATCGTGCACACCGCCCTGCACCAGCTGCGCAGCGACGATCGCAGTCGATCCCCCGACCGAGCCCGCTGTGTGCACTCGGAACAGCGGCTTGCCCGGCGCGCCGAGCGCGTCGGCGAGGTACAGCTCCGGCATCATGACGCCCTCGAAGAAGTCGGGAGCCTTGCCGACGACGATGGCGTCGATGTCGCGCCAGCCCAGCTCCGCGTCCGAGAGCGCGCGGTCGGCGGCCTCGCGCAGGAGCCCGGCAATCGACACGTCGCCGCGCGTTGCCTGATGCTTGGTCTGGCCGACGCCGATGACGGCGACCCGCTCCTTGGCCATCAGGCGTCTCCCTCGAGGACACAGACGAGGTTCTGTTGCAGGCAGGCGCCCGAGGTGGCATGGGCCACGGCCCGGCCGGCGCGTCCGTCGATGATGCGATCGGCGGCCTCGCCGAGGCGGATGAGCCCCGCTGCCATCATCGGGTTGGCGCACAGCGCGCCGCCGGACGGGTTGACGTCGGTCTGCTCGCCGAGGCCGAGCGAAGCTCGCAAGATGATCTCCTGCGAGCTGAAGGGAGCGTGCAGCTCGGCCACGTCGAAGGTCCCCGTGGCTCCGGCCTTCTCGGCTGCGAGACGCGTCGATGTCGAGTCCGTGAGGTCGCGTAGGCCGAGCGCGGCCGACTCGATGCGGTGATCGATCCCCCGGATCCACGCGGGTCGTTCGCTGTGGTCCCGCGCCGCGTCGCCTGCGGCGATGACGATGGCGGCGACGCCGTCGGTGATCGGCGGGCAGTCGTCCTTGCGCAAGGGCGCGACGAAGGTCGGCTCTGCGAGCACCTCAGCGGTGGGCTTGTCCCACGCGAGCTGCGCGTAGGGGTTGTCGATGGCGGCCTTGCGGCTCCGGGCGACCACCTCGGCGAAGTCGCCCTCGTCTGCGATGCCAGCGTCGATGAGCGACTGGGCTTGCAGGGCCGCGAGCGAGACCGGGTCAGGCCAGAGCGGTCCAAGGAAGTAGGGGTCGAGCTGGCGGGTGAGGACTTCGCGGATCGAGCCGGGTGACGACTTCGAATACGCGTAGACGAGCGCAGAGTCGAGCTCGCCCAGCTGCAGCTTCACCCACGCCTCATAGAGCGCCCACGCGCCGTCCATCTCGACATGGCTCTCCTGGATGGGAGGCCAGGGGCCGACCCCATCGAGGGTCATCACGAAGCTGAAGGCTGTCCCTGCGAAGTAGTCGGTCGAGCCCGACACCGTGAAGCCGATGTCGCCCTTGGCCATGTTGGCCTTCGCCAACGCCTCGGCGGTGACGGGCATCAGCATCTCGACCTCGTTGCGGTCGTCCTCGCGGCGCACATGACGCGACTGGGCGAAAGCGATGATGGCGACGTCCCTCATGCTCGGCTCGCGGGCTCGTCGCCCCAACCATGCTCACCCGGCTGGTGCACCTCGACGTCGGGCTCGTCGATCGGGCGGAAGTACCGGATGCTCTCGAGAGTCGCCTTGAGCTCGTCGTCGGGCACCCAAACGGCCTCGACGCGCATGCCGATGCGCACGTCGTTGACGTCGACCTCCTGCAGCAGGTGCATGATCGGCAGGTCCGCCCCGTCGAGGAGGATGAGCCCGCTCGTGTAGGGCACCTCCATCGCCTGACCGTAGAACTGCACGTTGACGATGCAGAACGACGTGAGGGTGCCGGTGTGCGCGACCTCGACGACCTCGCTCGTCGGCACGCCGAGGCTGGGGTCCGAGCCGCGCGACGGGATGTAGACCTTGCCGCCCGGGGCCCGCTCGCCGAGGAGTCGCTTCTGTTCGATGCCGCGCAGGAAGCGGCTCGTCGCCGCGCCCGCCGTATAGCGGTAGCGCAACTCTGCCGGTGTGCGAACGCTGCGCACCTGTTCCACGTCGCGCAGGCGCTCGGGAAGGTTGACCTCGCCCATCAGCTCGCGCCGTGCTTGTCGAGATCGAAGCACTCGATGTCGTTGATGTGCCCCTCACGCTGGTCACGCCAGCGCACGGTGACACGCACGCCGGAGCGGACATCGTCGGGTGATGCGGCCGCGACGGCGTGGAGCATCGGCGTGTCGGCACCGTCGAGGGTGATGAGCGCCCACGCGAACGGATCCTGCAGGGGCTGCTTCGGCATCGGCTCATGCACCCAAGCCCACGTGACGATGACGCCGCCCGGTCCGACCTCGACGAGCTCCGTGAGCTGCTCGAAGGTGTCCGGGTCGTACTCGAGCGGCGGGACGTGCACCCGCCCGTCGCTCGCCTTCGAGCCGACGAGCACGCCCTCGCGCAGCCCGGTCAGGAAGCCGCCGAGCACCGGGCCCGTCGTGCGCTTGAACGGGTACTCGATGACCAGAGGTGCAGAGAGGATTTCGCTGTCTGCCATCGAGGCGGACGTTAGCGCGCAAACTGGAACACGTTCTAGTCTGCGGCGATGGCCGATCTCGGGTTCTTCAACCAGGCAACAGCCGATCCCGACCGCGTGATGCTGGTCGATCCGGACGGCGTCGAGCTCACCGGCGGCGAGCTCGCAGCGCGCACGAACCAGGTGGCTCACGGCCTACGCGGCCTCGGTCTCGCCACCGGTGACACGGTGGCCGCAGTGTTGCCGAACGGGATCGAGATGATCACGCTCTACTTGGCTGCAACCTCGATCGGGCTCTACATCACGCCCATCAACCACCACCTTGTCGGGCCGGAGATCGCGTACATCGTCAACGACTCCGAAACGGACGTGCTCATCGGTCATGAGCGCTTCGCCGATGTGCTGACCGTCGCCCTCGCCGAGAGCAGCCTCTCCCCCGATCGGGCGTTCGCGATCGGCACCGTCGAGGGCTTCCGCCCCTACGCGGAGCTCGTCGAGGGGCAGCCGACGAGCCGCCCCGAAGCGCGCACCGCTGGCGGCCCCATGCACTACACGTCGGGCACCACGGGCAAGCCCAAGGGCGTGAAGCGCGCCCTGAGCGGCATGGACCCCGACGAGATGGGCGGGCTCTACGCCCTGTTCCTCACCCTTTTCGGCGTGCAACCCGAAGACGGCAACGTGCACATCACCGGCTCGCCGCTCTACCACACGGCCGTGCTGTTGTGGACGACGAACTCGCTGCACCTCGGGCACAAGGTCGTGCTCATGGACAAGTGGTCGCCCGAGGCGATGCTCGAGCTGATCGAGCGCCACCGGGTCACGACGTCGCACATGGTCCCGACGCAACTGCACCGCCTCCTCGCGCTCCCCCAGGAGGTCCGCGACAGCTACGACTGCAGCTCGACGCGCTGCATGGTCCACGCCGCTGCGCCGTGCCCGCCGGAGGTCAAGCGGCGCATGATCGACTGGTGGGGCGACGCCATCATGGAGTACTACGCGGCAACAGAGGGCGGCGGCACGATCGTGACCGCGAAGGAGTGGCTCGAGCGTCCTGGCACGGTCGGCAAGGCGTGGACCGGCGCCGAGATCCGCATCTATGACGAGGACGCCAGGCGCCTCGGCCCCGGCGAGATCGGCACCGTCTACATGGCCCTGGCGCAGGCCAGCTTCGAGTACAAGGGCGACGAGACGAAGACGAAGGGCAACCGCATCTACGAGCCCGACGGCACCGCCTTCTTCACCGTCGGTGACGTCGGGGAGATGGACGACGACGGCTACTTGTTCCTGCGCGACCGCAAGATCGACATGATCATCAGCGGTGGTGTGAACATCTATCCCGCCGAGATCGAAGGCACCTTCCTCACCCTCCCCCTCGTCGGCGACGTTGCCGTGTTCGGGATCCCGAACGCTGATTGGGGCGAGGAGATCAAAGCGGTCATCGAGCCGGCGGAGGGCCAGGCCGCTGGAGCCGAGCTGGAGGGGAAGCTCCGTGAGTTCGCCGAGGCCAACCTCGCGTCGTACAAGCGGCCGAAGAGCTACGACTTCACCACCGAGATGCCACGCGACCCGAGCGGCAAGCTCTTCAAGCGCAAGCTCCGCGACCCCTATTGGGAAGGCGTCGCCCGCTCCATCTGAGCTCAGTCGTACTGATCGAGGAGCAGGTGAGCTGCGAGCTCGACCTCTTCGCCGACGTGGTCGAAGCCATACCACCGGTTGACCCAGCCGATGAGCGAGGAGAACCACACGTGACCGAGGACGCGGATGATGTCCTCCTGTACTCGGTGGTCGAAACCGGCTTCGAATGCCGTTGCCATGGTGCGGCTGATGATCTCGCCGGTCTCGCGTTGGCACCGTGAGGCCTCGGGATCCGTCGACGTCAACGCGACGACGAGCGCCTCTGCGAGCTTGGGCTCCTGCTCCATGGCACGGGTGGCACGGCGCAACACGTCGATGACGCGGTCGGCGAGCGAGTCGCCCTTCGGAGGGCGCTTCGAAACCCGGCGGTCGAGATCGAGCAGCCACTCGACTTGGGCTTCGGCCAGCAGGTGGTCCTTCGAGGAGAAGTAGCGGTAGATCGTGCCGAGCGCGACGCCTGCTTCGGCCGCGACCTCACGCATCTGCACAGCGTCGTAGCCGCCGTGCGCGCCGAGGGAGAGCGCGGCGGCGACGACGCGCTGGCGGCGAGCGGCCTGGCTCTTGGTGAGCGTTGTCGTCGCTTCGATCGCCATGGTGATGCTTCGAAGCTACTTTGGCTCTCGCGGCAGACCGAGCACGCGCTCGCCAACGATGTTGCGCTGGATCTCGTCGGTGCCACCGCCGATCGAGGACTGCACCGCGTTGATCAGCTTCTGTTGGAAGATGCCTCCGCCGAGGGCATCGGGGTAGCTCAGCTGACCGTACGCGCCTTGCACGTCGATCATCAGCGCACCCAACCCCTTCACAGAGCGCGAGTAGGCCATCTTCATGATCGAGGCCTCGGGCCCGGGGCGGCGCCCCTGGGACATCGCGGTGCGCGTGCGCAGCTTGAGGTAGCGGATGATCTCGTTGCGAGTCCACGCCGCGGCGAAACGCTGGCGGAACAGCGGGTCGTCGGTCATCCCCAGCTCTACCGCGAGCAGGCGCAGCCGCTCCGGGTCGCTCATCGCGCTCCCCCCGGCGATGGCGACGCGCTCGTTGCTGAGCGTCGTGACGGTGACCTTCCAACCGCCCCCGAGCTCACCGATGACGTTGCCGATCGGGACGCGCACGCCGCTGAGGAACACCTCGTTGAAGTGAGCTTCACCGTTCATCTGGCGCAGCGGTCGCACGTCGATGCCCGGCGAGCGCATGTCGACGACGAGATACGTGATGCCGGCGTGGCGCTCCACGCTCGCATCGGTCCGCGCGATCAAGATCGCCCAGTTGGCTGCGTGCGCGTAGGAGGTCCAAACCTTTTGCCCATCGACGACGAGCTCGTCGCCGTCGCGCACCGCGCGCGTCGTGAGGCTGGCGAGATCGCTGCCCGCATCTGGCTCGCTGAAGAGCTGGCACCAGAGCTCCTCCCCCCGCAGCATCGGCCCGATATAGCGGGCTTGCTGCTGGGGCGTCGCATGGGTCATCAGCGTCGGCGCGACCATGCCGTGGGCCACAGCGAAGACGCCGACGGAGACACCCCAGCGGGCATGTTCCTCCGCAAAGATCGCTTCCTCGATGGCCTTGCCGCCTCGGCCGCCGAACTCCTTTGGCCACGAGATGCCCGCATAGCCGGCATCGTGGAGCCGCCCTTGCCACCGGCGGCACCGCTCGACGTACTCGTGCGGATTGAGCTCACCGGAGAACGCGCCGGCCGAGAAGTCACCCGGCTGGCCCTTCGCGACAGCGTTCTCCGCGAGCCAGGCGCGCGCGTCAGCGCGAAACGTTGCCTCCTCGGGCGTGTCGTCGAAGTCCACGGCTGAGAGTCCTACGCGCCGGTGAAGTGGGCGGGGCGCTTCTCCTTGAACGCCGTCGCCCCCTCCTTGGCGTCGGCCGTCGCGAAGATGGGCCATCCCAGCTCGAGCTCCTGTGCGAGCGCCTCGGATTCGGTGAGCTCGCCGCCCGAGCGGAGCGACTTGAGGACGGCCTGCACGGAAAGCGGCGCGTTTGCCGCGACCTGCTCGGCGATCGCCCGCGCCGCGGCCAATGCCTGCCCCTCGGGAACGACGTGACCGATCAGGCCGATCTCCTTCGCCTCGGTCGCCGAGACGTGTCGCCCGGTGAGGAGCAGCTCGGCAGCCAAGGTGTACGGGATTTGGCGACGCAGCCGCACCGTCGAACCGCCAAGGGGAAAGAGGCCGCGCGCTACCTCGGTGATGCCGAACGTTGCGGTCTCGGCAGCGACCCGGATGTCGGTTCCCTGCAAGATCTCCGTTCCCCCCGCGAGCGCGTAGCCCTCGACGGCAGCGATGACCGGCTTGCTCGGGCGGAAATGACGAAGCAGTGCTTTCCAGTGCAGGTCGTCGTCTTCGGCGAAACGCTTGGTGTACTCGGTCTCCTCGAAACCCCCGGCAAAGGCCTTGAGGTCCATCCCCGAGCAGAACGTGCCACCTGCTCCGGTGAGGATGCACACGCGGATGTCGGGGTTGGTGTCGACCTCGACCCAACCGTCGTACATCCGCACGAGCATCTCGCTCGACAACGCGTTCTTCGATTCGGGCCTGTTCATGGTGAGGATCGCCACGTGGCCGTCGCGTTCGAACAACAGATCGGGGTCACTCATGCCGGTACAGTACCGTCGGAACTAGAACGTGTTCTTATTCTGGCGACACGAGCACGAGGGGGCGCGAAGGCCGTGGAGCTCGCTGACATCGACCTGTTCGACCCGGACACCTACGCCGAGGCCGTGCCCCACGAGCAGTTCGCGTTCTTGCGTCGGGAGGCCCCCGTCTATCGCCACGAGCTCGACGACGGTCGCCACTTCTGGTGCGTCACGCGGCACGAAGATCTCGTGGCGGTCAACCGCGACGCTGGCGTCTTTTCGTCATGGCAGCGCACGGCGCTGATCAACGCGCAGGTCGACGACTTGCTCGAGCAGCAGCGTCTGATGATGCTCAACATGGATCCGCCGGATCACACCAAGTTGCGCAAGCTCGTGAACAAGGGATTCACGCCCAGGATGATCCGCGACCTGATGGACCACCTCGCTGACGAGGCGAAGGCCATCGTCGCCTCCGCCGTCGAGAGCGGCGACGTCGAGTTCGTCGAGGAGGTCGCGAGCGAGTTGCCGCTGATCGCCATCGCAGAGTTCCTGGGTGTGCCTCGCGAGGATCGAAAGATCATCTTCGAGCTGTCCAACCGGCTCATCGGCTCGGAGGACCCTGACTACATCGTGCCCGAGGAGGAGATGGGCGCTGCAGCCGGGGAGATGTACCTGTATGCCCAGCAGTTGGCCGACGACCGACGCGCGCATCCCCGCGACGACATCGTCTCAGCCCTGCTGGAGGCCGAGGTCGATGGCCATCGGCTCGACGAGCTCGAGTTCAACCTGTTCTTCCTGCTCCTCGCCGTGGCCGGCAACGAGACGACGCGCAACGCGATCAGCCACGGCATGCTCGCTCTCCTCGAGAACCCCGATCAGGTCGCTGCCCTGCGTGCTGAGCCTGCCAAGGTCGACCTCGCGATCGAGGAGATGCTGAGGTGGGCCTCGCCGGTGATGCACTTCCGCCGCCAGACCACGCGCCCGGCCACCCTTGCCGGAGTCGAGATCCCGAAGGACGAGGGCGTCGTGTTCTGGCACATCTCGGCGAACCGCGACGAGAAGGTGTTCGACGACCCCTACTCCTTCATCATCGACCGCACCCCGAACCAGCACACCGGTCACGTCGCCTTCGGCGGAGGCGGCCCGCACTTCTGCCTCGGCGCCAACCTCGCTCGCGCCGAGATGAAGGTGATCTTCACCGAGCTCCTCGCGCAGACGAGCACGATCGAACAGGCCGCCCCCGCCAGGCGCCTGCGATCGAACTTCATCAACGGCATCAAGGAGCTGAAGGTGACGATGGCCCCCGCAGATCACCCACCGAGGTAGGCGGCGGACAGCTCCTCTTCGAGATCGGCTGGTTGCCCGATGCTCACGACGCGACCCTGCAGCATGATGGCGGCGTAGTCGGCGACGCCGAGCACGGTGCGCGCGAACTGCTCGACGACGAGGATCGAGACCCCGGTGGTCGCTACTTGGGCCACGATCTCGTAGAGCTGCTCGACGATGATGGGTGCCAGCCCCATCGAGAGCTCATCGAGCAGGAGCAGAGACGGGTTCACCGAGAGCCCGCGGGCAAGGGCCAGCATCTGCTGCTCGCCACCCGACATCGTCCCGGCGAGCTGGTTGCGGCGCTCACCCAGGCGCGGGAAGCGCTCGTAGGCGGTGGCCGCCACGTCGGCGAAGTCGACGCCCGCGTAGGTCGCCATGCGCAGGTTCTCGCTCACCGTCAGGTTCGGGAACACGCCGCGCCCTTCAGGGATCGTGCACACACCGATGCGGGCGAGCGCGTCGGCGTTGGCGCCGTTCACGTGACGGCCCGCAACGTGCACGCAGCCAGCTGTCGCTGCAAGTTGACCGGCGATGACCTTGATGGTCGTCGTCTTCCCTCCGCCGTTGGGCCCGAGGAGCGCAACGACCGACCCCGCGGGGACCGTGAGGTCGACGCCGTGGAGCACCTCGATGCGGCCGTAGGCAGCGCGCAGACCCTTCAGCTCGAGCACCGGGGTCGCAGCCGTCACGGCTCGCCGCCGTTGGCATCGTTCGACACGCGGACGTGCTCGAGCCCGCTCTCCTCTGTCGCCGCGCCGAGGTACGCCGCGAGGACCGATTTGTTCTTCTGGATGTCCTCCGGCGTGCCGACAGCGAGGATCGCGCCGAAGTCGAGGACGTGGATCCACGCGCACACCCGCATGACCAACGAGACATCGTGTTCGACCATGAGGATTGCCATGCCCTCTGCGGCGAGCGCGAGGAGCAGCCCGGCGAACGCCTCCGTCTCGGCGTCGTCCTGGCCCGACGCCGGCTCGTCGAGGAGGAGCGCTCGCGGCCGCGTGGCGAGCGCCCGACCGAGCTCGACGAGGCGAGCCTGACCGGTCGGCATCGCGTCGACGCGTGAGCCGGCGACGGATCCGATGCCGATGCGATCGATGATCTCGTCAGTGATCCGGCGGGGGTCGTCCTTCGTGCGCGCCCAACTCCTGTGGAACTCCGCAGCGGTGAGGATGTTCTCGCGCGCCGTCATCGAGCCGAACACCTCGAGGCGCTGGAACGTGCGGGCGATGCCGAGACGAGCCCTCTTGTGAGGAGCGAGGCGGGAGATGTCGTCGTCGTCGAAGATGACGCGGCCGCCTGCCGTCTCCTGCAGCCCGGTGATGGCGTTGAACATGGTGGTCTTGCCGGCGCCGTTCGGGCCGATGAGCCCGGTGATGCGGCCGGCCTCCACGGCGAGGTCGACGTCGCGCACGGCCTGGTGCCCGCCGAAGCGGACGTTCACCGCCCTGGTCTCTAGCAACGCCATTGCTCCCCCGATCCCTGGCCGAGCCTACGTAGCGATCTGATACCATGTCAGATCTCCGTGGCGTGGCGCTGCGGCTGATCGCTCGGTCCTTGGGGGGCACTTGCGCACGAGGCAGGAGGGGCACCCGTGACCTCGGTGCAGACCTGGCTGGCCGAGCTCCCCAAGCGCCCTGCTCGCCTTGCCGGCGTCGCTCTGGCGGTCGCCTACCTGGCCTACTCCTATCAGCAAGCAGGCGAGCTCGGCATCCTCTTCAGCTTCACCGTCATCGGCATCGCCGAGGGCGCGGTGTTCGCCATCGCCGCGAGCGGACTCGTGCTCACCTACGCCACGACGGGCGTGTTCAACTTCGGACACGGCGCGGTCGGGATGATCTCGGCGTACCTGTACTACGCGCTGCGAATCCAACACGACGTCGCGGTGCCGATCGCCCTCGTCGTGATCCTGCTCGTCTTCGCTCCCCTGCTCGGGCTCGGCCTCGAGTGGGTCATGCGGCGCTTCAAGGATGCGCCTGTGCAGACGAGCGTCGTCGTGACGATCGCTGTCACCGTGATGCTCATCGGTGTGTCGACGCAGGCGTTCCCTCCCGAGACCGCTGCCAAGCTGCCACCGCTGCTCAAGGGCCCGACGCTGCACTTCCTCTCCGCCACCCCCACGCGCGACAACGTGCTCGCCCTCGTCGTCGCGACAGCCGTCGCCGTCGGGTTGCGCTTTCTCCTCTTCACGAGCCGCACGGGCACCGCCATGCGCGCCGTCGTCGACAACCCCGACCTCGCTGCGCTCAACGGCGCGCCGCCCGTTGCCATCGCGCGCTACTCCTGGATGCTCGGCTCGGTGCTCGCAGCGCTCGCCGGTGTGCTGCTCGGCAGCGGGCTCAACCTCGAACCCGTCGGGCTGACGTTCTTCGTCGCTGGCGCGTACGGCGCCGCCGTCGTCGGGAAGCTGAAGAGCCTGCCGCTCACCTTCGGCGGCGCGATCGCGCTCGGCATCATCAAGAACTACTCGAACTTCAACTTCCCGAACGGGTCGTTCTGGACCTCGATCAAGACCTCGATCCCGAGCGTGTTCCTGATCCTGGCCCTGCTGCTCGTGCCTGCCGCGAAGCTGAGCGTGGGTCGCGTGGTGGGCGCGACAGCGCCGAAGATCCCGCGCCTCGCGCCCTCGCTCACGCGCGGCGCTGCTTTCATCGTCGCGATGCTCTTCGTCTCGCGCCTCGCACCTGCCGAGCACCTCGCCGACATGACGCGCGCATTGATCTTCGCCCTGTTGCTGTTGTCGTTGGTCGTGCTCACCGGTTTGTCGGGGCAGACGTCGCTGTGCCAGTACGTCTTCCTTGGCATGGGCGCCTGGGCGATGGGCCACGTGCTCGGCGGCTCGAGCATCGTTGGCATGGTCGCGGCTGGCCTCGTCGCCATCCCGGTCGGGATCATCGTCGCTCTCCCCGCCCTACGCCTCCAAGGCCTCTACCTCGCGCTCGTCACCTTCGCTGTGGCCGCGGCAGCCGACACGTCGTTGTTCGAGAACCCGAGCATCTATGGCAACGGGAACGTCGCTGTCGGGAGGTTGAAGATCCTCGGATACAGCTTCGGCGACGACCGCAGCTTCTTCGTGCTTTGCGCCATCGTGTTCGCGCTGTTCGCGATCGCTGTTCTGTCCATCAAGCGAGGTCGGTTGGGCCGCAGGCTCGCCGCGCTGCGCGACAGCCAGGCCGCGTGCGCCACGCTTGGGCTCGATGTGCGCCGTACCAAGCTGCTCGTGTTCTCGATCTCGGCCTTCATCGCCGGTGTTGCCGGCGCGCTCATCGGAGGCTTGGCCCAAACGGCCGGCTCGATCCAGTTCAAGTCCGAGAACAACCTCGTGCTGCTCCTGTTCGCGGTGGTCGGCGGGGTGACGACGGTGTCGGGCGCGTTCATCGGCGGGATGCTGTTCGCGCTCCTCCCCTTCGTCGCGAGTGAGTACCCCGAGTACGCGGGCGTGCCCTTTGCGGTCATCGCGTTCGGTGCCGTTGCTCTGGGCCGCCAGCCCAACGGGCTCGCCGGGGTGCTGCTGAACCGCATCGGCGGCCTCACCCGCGCCAACCCGACCTCGCGGGAGCCCGAGCCCCTGGGGCCAACGAGCTCGGAGGTGGTCGGTGCGACAGCGTGACCGGCGCCGCCTGCGCCCGCTCGTCGTGCTCGGTCTCGTCGCGCTCGTCGCAGCGATCGGCGCGAACGGCTCAGCGCGCGCCCAGACCGTCGGCGGGCCGTCACTGGCCGATCAGTTCGGCGGCTACAAGCTCGCGGCGCGCGGTGATGGCATGCTCCTCGCGTTCGACGCTGTGGGCTTCATCCCCGGCAACTCGCGGATCGTGCAGGTCGGCTTGCCTGAGGCGCAGGCAACAGGCGCCGGTGGCCCGACCAACTACGCGCTCGCGAGCTTGGCCTACCCCGGTTCGGTCGTCGGCGACCTCGGTGCCATCGTCGCCCAGGGCGGCGGCGGCGACGCCGGGGCTGCCGTCCCCTCCTTCCCTTTGCAAACCTGTGCCTACTTCCCAGGGCCGCCCACCGAGGCCGATCAACAGATCATCGGCGCAACGTCGGTATCGACGGCGACCGAGACCACATCCGACGGCACAGCTTTCTACGACGGCAACGATCTCCCCCAGTTCCTCAGGACGGGCGGCATCACCGTGCACGCCGGCACCCACCTCGAGGATGGCCGCGCCGTGAGTCAACTCCGGTCGGACATGGTCAACATCGACTTCGCCGGCATCTTGACCATCGGGTCGGTCGTGACCGACATCCGCGCCGACACCGACGGCACGACGGGCGCGTCGGCGGGGACCACCACGGTCAGCGGTGTCAAGGTGCTCGGCCTCGATGCGACGATCGACGACACCGGCGTGCACTTCGTCCCACCGAGCGGCGCAGCGACCAGCACGCCAGGGCCAACCACCACTGCCAAGCCGAGCGTCCTCGGGCCGCTTCTCGACCCGATCACGAGCCAGATACCGCTCGACGGTCTGCTCGATGGCCTCAAGCCGATCGCTCAAGGCCTCACGTCGCTCATCACCACGACGGTCGGCGCGACCGGGTCGATCAACGACGTGCTCAAGCAAGGCGGCATCTCCATCCACCTCCTCGGCCCCACCGGCAACGACAGCGGCGCGGTCGCCAACCGGATCGCGAACGGGCTCGTCATCGAGCTCAACTACAACCCCAACACGAACGCCGTGCTGTCATCGTTGGTCAGCCTGCTGCCGACGCAACAGCTGCCATCGGACCAGTTGATCCCCGGCCTGCCGCTCAACAGCTCGCCCCAAGGCCTCGTCGGATTGCTGCAACAGGTCTACGGCGTGACGATCTCGCTCGTGCCCGGCGCCGTCGACGCGCAGGCCAACCCCCCGTTCCTGCCCTCAGCCTTCAGCGCCGGTGGCGCCGCCGGGGGTGCAACCTCGGGGTCGTCCGCCACGGGAGCGACCAAGGGCACAGGCGGCTTCAACACCGCTGCGCCCGGTCTCGGTGGCGGGTCCGGCGCCACGAGCCCATCGCTCGGCGACGCATCCCCCGTCTCCTTCTTCGGCGATGCGGTCCCGCTGTGGGCTGCGATCTTGCTGCTGCTCTCCATGCCGTTCTGGGGTGCCGGGTCGTCCAAGCTCGCTGACAACACGCTCGCCGCGACGAGTTCGTCGTGTCCCGAGGGCCTCGACGTCCCTGACCTTCCCGGAGGCGCACCCTGATGCCAACGCGCGACACATCTCTCGCCATTGAAGCGACCGAGGACCCTGAGACCGCTGAGCCTCCTCCGATCGCGCCTGTCGTCGCGGGCGAGCGCGCTGCAACCGACGACGGCCGCCGCTTTGCACGCCTTGCCGAAGGCGTGCGCGCACTGCGCATCGGTGGCGCCCGCAACTTGAGCGAGCGGACGCTCATGATCGCCGGGGGCATCGTCGCCCCGGTCGGTCTGCTCCTGGTGGGCCTCGGGTGGTACGGCGCGTCGCATACGCCCAATCTCTACGAGCAGGTCCCCTACATGATCTCCGGTGGGCTGCTCGGGCTCGGGCTGGTGTTCCTCGGCGCGTTCTTCTACTTCACGCACTGGGTCACTGAGCTCGTCAAGGAGCACCGCACGCAATCGCTCGCGCTCATCGAGGCGATCGCGCGGCTCGAGGCGACGGTCAGCAAAGAAGCAGGCGACGACCGGCTCGTGCTGGCCAAGGTCGCGGGCACGAACGGCCACGCGCTCGGCGATGGCAGCGGAACTGCCTCGGCGCCAGCACGCGAGTTGGTGGCCACGGCAAAGGGATCGATGGCGCACCGCTCCGACTGCGCTGTCGTCGGGGGCAAGCGCGGCCTGCGACCCGTCGACCCGGACGAAGGGCTGCTCCCCTGCAAGCTGTGCGACCCGTACGCGCTCGAGGCGGAGGGTCGTTCAGTCAGCTGAGCGACGCTGCCTTGGCGCGCGCCGACACATCGAGGCACGCGGCGAGGATGGGTGCAGCGAAGGAGGGCTTGCCGCAGACGAGGTGGCCGTCCTCGATGCGCTGCACAACCGAGCCCGGGATCGACAGCGCCATGTGCAGCTGCGCGATGGGCGGGATCGCCTTGTCCTTCGTGGTGACGATGACGGTGGTCGGGATGTCGATGCCGCCGATCCACTTGCGCGACGAGAAGTTGCCCATCGCCACGCCAGCTTCCATGACCATGCGTCCCGAGTGCCGGCGCATCTCCGCAGCAGCCCACGCCCGCAACGTTGAAGGCCGGTTCGCTGCCGCGGCGGTGTGCGAGACCAGTCGCCGCACGCCGCGGACGGGCACCATCGATGCGAGTTGCCCGGCGCGCGTCGTGCCGGCAGCGACGGCCATGATCGTCGAGAACACCCAAGCCTCTCGGACACCGGGCATGAGGGTGTGTGCGGTTGCGCAGAGCACCAATCCCTGGACCTTCTCGGGGTGACGCTTCCAGAGCATCTGCGCGACGGGCCCGCCGAGCGAGTAGCCCACGGCGATGACCGGGCCGGTGTCGAGCACGTCGAGCAGCGCTGCGATGTCGTCTGCACAGTCGCCGATGCGGAACCGTCGCCGCGACCGGATGCCGCGCCCGTGCCCGCGCAAGTCGGGCGCGACGACGTGGAAGTGCTCGCCCAGCGGCTCGAACACACGAAACCAGTTGAGCCCACCGCTTGCCATCCAGCCGTGCAACAGCACGACGGTCGGTGCGCCCGGCGGCCCCTCGACCTCGCGAACGAAGGTCGTTCCGCGTCCAGCGAGCACGACTCGCCGCCCGAGCGGAAGGGGCGGACCCGGCACCGGCTCGGCGACGGGCGCATCCACGAAGGGGATCACCGTCGCAGCATATGACGCAGGGTCAGATCCGGTGGACATGCAGGCGCGCCGGGGTCGACTTGGCGCTGATTCGGGCATCCCCCGCACATGACCTTCACAGACGCCGTCGAAGCGGTCGGCAAGACAGTCGATGCTGTTGGTGTGGCCACGATCGTCGTCGGGGTTGTCGTGGCCGCCGCGATGACGCTGCGAGACCCGCAGGACATGCCAGCCTCGGATCGCTACCGCAGCTTCCGGCAGCGTCTCGGAAGAGCGATCTTGTTGGGGCTCGAGCTTCTCGTCGCTGCCGACATCATTCGGACCGTGGCAGTCACGCCGACCTTTACCAGCGCGGGCGTGCTCGGCGTGATCGTGGTGATCCGAACATTTCTGAGCTTCAGCCTCGAGGTCGAGCTCGAGGGCCGCCTGCCTTGGCAGCCGAAGGACCGACGGTCCTCGCCAGCTTGAGGAGCTCGGCGAGCGCGGCGGCCATGCCTTCGGTGATCTCGTGGGGGTCATCGATGTGGTCGCGGCACGCGATGACGCCGACGTTGAGTTGGTCGAGGTAGCTCCATACGGTCACGTTGAGGCCGATTCCCTCGAGGATGGGGCCGACCGAGAAGATGCTCTCCATGCGCGCGCCGGCGATGAACAACGCCTCACGCGGGCCTGGCACGTTCGACACGACGAGGTTGATCGGTGGGCGGTGACGGTCCGCGAGGTTGTGGCGCCCGTACCAGCGCATGAACCAGGCATACGGGCGCGGCGGCGTGTACTCGCTCCACTCCGCGAGCGTGTCGACGCCGAGCAGGTTGTGCACGACCTTGGCAGCGCGGGTCACCTCGTGGATCGCCTGCAGACGCGCCACCGGGTCGTCGAGGTCGGTGCGCAGCGAGGTGAACAGGTTCGACACCTTGTTGCCCCCGAGCCGGCTGATCTCGCCTGGGTCGTCGGTCGAGACCGGCACGCCGGCGACGAGGGCCTGGTCCGGCAAGGCCCCTTTTGCCGAGAGCCAGGCTCGGAGCGAACCGGCGACGATGCCCAGAACAACATCGTTGACCGTTACCCCGAAGGCGGTCTTCACCGCTTTGACGTCGTCGAGGGAGAGGGTCGCTGTCGCGAAGGAGCGGCGCGCGGTCAACCCAGCGTTGAAGGGTGTCCGCGGGCTGTCGAGGATGGGGCGTGGCGTCGCCACACTGGCATTGCGTCGATGCGCGACGACAGCTCGGATCCTCGGGATGGTACGGCCGAGCAAGCCCGGCAGGCGGCCGATGTCGTGCACGATGGCAAGCACGGCGTCGAGCAGCAGCCGCCAACGCGACGGCACGGCATCGGGCACCCACGGCGACGGCGCGGGAGGTGGGTCGACGTCGTCGGCTGTCGGGGTCATCACGTTGGCCAGCAGCGCTGCGGAGGCCACCCCGTCGGCGAGGCTGTGGTGCATCTTGGCGAGGAAGCCGACGTTGCCGTCGTCGAGCCCCTCGAGCATCCATATCTCCCACAGCGGGCGCGAGCGATCGAGCGGTGACGACGCGATCTTGGCGATCGCGTCGTCCATCTCGTGGTGCCCGCCCGGCGCGGGCACCCGCATCTGGCGGACGTGGTGGTCGAGCTCGAAGTCGGGATCCTCTATCCACACCGGGTGGTGCAAGCCGCCAGGCACCTCGACGATGCGGCGCCGAAACGGTGGCAGCAGGTCTAGCCGGCGCTCGAGCTCGTGGCGGAAACGCTCGAAGGAGTATCCGCCGGGCACCGTGGAGACGTCGAGCACCGTCAGCTTCAGCGTGTGCATGTGCAGCGTCGGTGTCTCGTTGTAGAGGAAGCTGGCGTCCAGTCCGCTCAAGCGCTCCACAGCGCGCCCTCCTCTTCCGTGCCAGGATCCCGGGATGTTCAGACAGACTGCGGTCGACGACCTCATCGCTCGAGCGTTCCGCGAGGTCGACGACGGCCTGCTGCCATCGTGTCAGCTCGCTGTCGGGTTCGAAGGCGAGGTCGTCGAGTCGGTCACGCTCGGCGACACCCCAGCGGCCGACGATACGCGCTACGTCATGTTCTCGTGCACGAAGGCGGTCGTTGTCAGCGCGGTGTGGCAGCTCCTCGCCGAGGGGAGCCTGCACCTGAGCGACCGAATCGGCGATCTCATCCCCGAGTTCGCGACGAACGGGAAGGACGTGATCACCCTCGAGCAGGTCCTGCTGCACACCTCGGGCTTCCCACACGCACCGCTCGGCCCCCCGAGCTGGGCCGACCGCAACGCGCGCCTGCAGGCGTTCTCTCGTTGGAGGCTCAACTGGCAGCCCGGGACGGCGCACGAGTATCACGCGACGTCTGCGCACTGGATCCTCGCCGAGCTGCTCTGCAGGGTCGATGGCGTCGAGCACACCGAGAGCGTGAAGCGACGAGTGCTCGAGCCGCTCGGCCTGAAGTCGATGGCGCTGGGTGTCGCGCCCGAGGACCAAGACGACGTCGCAACCGTCGTGAGCGTCGGTGAGCCGGCAACCTCGGCCGAGTTGCAACAGGTGCTCGGCGTCGCTGCTATCGACGTCGGCGAAGTCACCGACGAGGCCCTGTTGCTCCTCGCGGAGCCCGCCAACCTCCAGGTCGGCGTACCTGGGGGCGGGGGCGTCACGACAGCCGCCGATCTCGTGCGGTTCTACCAGGCAGTTCTGCACAACCGCGACTCCCTGTGGGATCCCGCCATCCTTGCCAGCGCGAAAGGTGAGGTGCGCAACACGTTCCCGGACCCGCAGCTTGGTGTCCCCGCCAACAGGACCGTCGGCCTCGTTGTGCGGGGCGATGACGCCAACGCGACTCGACGAGGGTTCGGTTACGGCGCCTCGCCTGCGACGTTCGGCCACAACGGCGCGGGCGGCCAGCTGGCATGGGCCGATCCCGAGACCGGCCTCTCCTTCGCCTACCTGACGAACGGGCTCGATCGCCACGTCATACGCGAGGCCAGAAGAGGCGTCGGTCTGAGCAGCCGCGCCGCGGCCGTGGTGAAGTCATGAAGCCGCTCGCCGGCATGGACGCGTCGTTCCTCTACATGGAGACGCCATCGCAGCTCGCTCACGTCGTGGGCACCTTGCTCCTCGACCCGAGTGAGGGCAGCGGCTTCAGCTACGAGCGTGTCGTCGAGATGTTGCGCGCACGCATGCATCTGCTCGAACCCTTCCGCCGCCGTCTCGTGTGGGTTCCTCTCGATCTCGGCCACCCAGTGTGGGTCGAGGATCCGGACTTCGACATCGAGGCGCACATCCATCGCGTCACCGTGCGGCGACCCGGGACGTTGCACGAGCTGGCCGAGGTGGTCGGCGACATCGCCGGGCGCCCCCTCGACCGCTCGCGCCCCCTGTGGGATCTCCACCTCGTCGAGGGCCTCGAAGACGGCAAGGTCGGCTTCGTCACGAAGATCCACCACTCGGCGATCGACGGGGTGACCGGTGCCGACCTGATGGCATCCATGTTCGACCTTGCGCCCGACGCGCTCGACCCTGAGCCCCCGGCTGAGCCGTGGGTGGGCGAGCCGATCCCGACGGACATCCAGCTCGTCGCTGGCGCGCTGCAGAACCTGGCACGGCGCCCCCGCGCCCTCGCCAAGGTAGTCGGCAACACGGTGCGGTCGGTGACCGACATCGTGCAGTCGCGCCGTCAAGCTTCGAGCGACGATCGCCCCGCCCCCGCGATGCCGTTCACCGCGCCGAGGACGATGTTCTCCGGCGCCATCACCCCGCACCGCGTCGTCGCCTTCGGCAAGGCGTCTCTCGAGGACATGCGCCACATCAAGTCCACGTTCGCCACGACGGTGAACGACGTAGTCCTGGCTGCGTGCACCCAGACGTTGCGGAGCTACTTGATCGCCCATGACGATCTCCCCGATCAGCCGCTCGTGTGCAGCGTGCCGGTTTCGGTGCACGGCAAGACCGACAACGAAGGGACCAACCAGGTCTCGACGATGTTCGTGCGTCTTCCCGTGCAGCTGAGCGATCCGCTCGAGCAGCTTCGGGTCATCAACGCGGAGACCAAGGAGGCGAAGGAACTCCAGAACGCGATCGGCGCGGACATGCTGCAGGACTTCGCGCAGTTCATCCCGCCCACGCTCTTCAACCGTGCGATGCGGCTCTACTCCTCTCTGAACTTGGCCGACCGGCACCGGCCAATTCACAACCTCGTGGTCTCCAATGTTCCCGGGCCGCCGATCCCGCTCTACGCGGCGGGGGCCCGCGTCGTCGGGGTCTACCCGTTCGGCCCGCTCCTCGAGGGTGCTGGGCTGAACTTCACGATCCTGTCGAACATGGGCAACGTCGACTTCGGCGTCATCGCGTGCCGCGAGCTCGTCCCTGATGTGTGGGACCTCGCAGACGGTTTCGCCGAGGCCGTGCACCTGCTCAAGAAGGCTGCAGACGAAGCAGCGGGGAAGAAGCCAGCGCCGCGCAAGCGAGCAGCGAAGAAAGCCGCTCCGAACCAAGTGAGCTGAGCGCGAGCCGTGCGGGGCGAAGGCCTGAGCGCACTAAGTTCGGGCCATGCCCCGGAGGATCGACGTCGAGCTCACGAGCGCGCGTGACGACGGCTCCTGGACGTGGCGCGCCGTCGGGGCTCGCCAGCCCAAAGGCACCGTCGACGCGAAACTGGTGCCAGACGCGGCGAAGGTCGGCGACGTGTTACGCGCCGATGCCGACTTCGACGTCGAAGGCGTCACGCTCGTCGCGCTGACGCCGGTACAAGCAAAGCGGCGCACCGAAACAGCACGCATCGAGGTCGTCGGCGACCCGCGCGGCGATGAGCCGCTCGTGACCTCCACGCTCGTGCCGAAGGGCCGCACTGATCGTGGTGATCGTGGTGGCCCGCGCGGCGAGCGCCCCCGTCGTGACGATGACGCGCGCGGCGCGCAGAGACCCGGTGGCGACGCCCGCGCGGCCCGCGCAGAGGGCCAGCGTCGAGACCGTCGGCCGGGATCGCCCGCCGAGACCGAGGGTCGCGCCGAGCGTCGTGGTCCGCCCGCCAGGCCCGAGACACCGGCGAAGCCGAAGCCCAAGCGGTTGCGCGCCCAACGAGCGCATCGCAACGCCGCGCTCGATGAGCTTCCCGTCGAGCACCGGCCCATCGCGGAGCAGGTCCTGCAAGGCGACATCCCAGCAGTGCGTCAGGCCATCGACAAGGAGAACGAAGCACGCGCCGCCAAGGGCGAGGCGCCCATCGACGGCACGCAGCTCATCGCCATCGCGGAGGGGCTCCGGCCGAGCTTGCGCACCGCCGAATGGCGCGACAAGGCCGAGGCTGCGCTCAGTGACATCGAGGAGCTCGACCTGCGCGATCTGCGCTCGGTCGTGGTCGCCAGCGACGCTGCAGCACGCGACGAGGAGACGCGCACCCTCGCCTCACGGCTTCGCGACGCCTTGGCGCGCCGTGTCGAGTCAGAACAGGCAGCTTGGCTCAGCGAGCTGTCCGAAGCGCTCGACGGCGGTCGGGTCGTGCGGGCTTTGCGGTTGAGCTCGCGCCCGCCCAAGGCAGGCACCATCCTGAGACCCGAGCTGGCGGCCAAGTTGAGCGAAGCAGCGAGTGCAGCGCTGACCGAGCTGGCAGCCCAGGACCGTTGGGCCGTGCTGCTCGACGCCGTCGCTCACTCGCCTGTGCGCCTCACGGTCCGACCGCACTCGGTGCCGGCGGCACCCTCGACCGAGCTGACAGCAGCGGTGAAGAAGCTGGCGAGCCAGATCCCGGAGATCGCCGCGCTCCTCGGGGTCGAGGCCCGACCGGCGCCCAAGCGCGTGCCGCGCCGCCCACCGAAACCACCGCGAGCGGCGCCCAAACCTGTAGCAGAACCTGCGAAGCCGGCGCCCGATGCACCGGCGGTTTCATCCGAGGAACACGCGTAGGGTTCGCGGATGGTCGACTACGAGGTGAACGGGCACTACGCGGTGCTCACCATCAACCGCCCGGAGGCACGCAACGCGGTGAACGGCGCCGTGGCCTCGGGGATCGAAGAGGGCATCGACAAGCTCGAGGCCGACGACGACATCTGGGTCGGCATCCTCACCGGGGTCCCTCCCGTCTTCTGCGCCGGTGCCGATCTCAAGGAGATCAACGCCGGCAATGCTGCCGGCCTGCAGACCAAGCGCGGCGGTTTTGGTGGCATCACCCAGCGGGAGCGCACCAAGCCCATCATCGCCGCTGTCGATGGGCCCGCCCTCGCGGGCGGCACGGAGATCGTGCTCTCGTGCGATCTCGTCGTCGCGTCTCGCACCGCTACCTTCGGCATCCCCGAGGTGAAACGTTCGCTCGTCGCAGCGGCCGGCGGTCTCTTCCGGCTGCCCCGCAAGATCCCCTTCAACGTCGCCATGGAGTGCGCGCTCACGGGTGATCCCATCACCGCCGAACGCGCTGCAGCCTTCGGTCTCGTCAACGTGCTCTGTGACGACGGCCAGGCGCTGAGCAAGGCGACGGAGCTCGCCGATCGAGTGTGCGCGAACGCGCCTGTCGCTGTGCGCGAAACGCGCCGGATCCTCCTCGAGGCCACGATGGCGGAGGACTCCGTCGGGTGGAAGATGTCGGGTGAGGGGATGATGAAGGCGATGCAATCCGAGGATTTCGGTGAGGGTCTCACCGCGTTCATCGAGAAGCGGCCCCCGGTGTGGAAGGGGCGCTGAGCCGGTTTGGGCCGGGTTCAGATGATGGTGGGGATGACGCCGTGGTCGTGCAGGAACTCCGCGAGGCCATCGACCAGGTTGCGCTCGGCGACGTCGGCAACCGGAACCCACGCCACCTCGGCAGCGTCGTCACCGGCCACGGGCGGCTGAGCCGGCTCCAAGAGCGTGGCCATGAAGTCGAGGATCACGAAATGGTGCTCGGGCCCGATGCGCTCGACCCACCCGATCAGATCGCCACAGACGCCCTCCAGACCGGTCTCCTCCGCGAGCTCGCGCACCACCGCCTCGGCGAGCATCTCCCCAGCCTCGACGCGACCTCCTGGCACCGACCACTCCCCCGCGGCCAGGCCGCGGCCACGGCGCACGAGTAGTAGCCGGCCGTGGACGTCGACGACGACGGCACCGACGCACACCTCTGCACGCATCACGTGCGACTGCCGAGTACGCGGTGCACGACGATGGCGCGAGCCGTGAGGCCGAACGTCTCGAAGAAGTTCTTCGATTCGCGGTTGCCAGGGAGGACCATCGCATCGATGCCGAGGCATCCTCGCTCGTCGGCCCACGCGACGACGGCGTCCATCAGGCTCTCGCCTACGCCGATGCCTCGCGCACCATCCTCGACGTAGAGCTCGTCCACCACGGCGAGGCGCCCGCCATCGCGGAGGTGCTCGAGGTGCGCGGTGGCGACCCCGATCGGCGCTTCGTCGATCGTGCCGAGAAAAGCCACCGCATGGTCACCCCCGAGCCAGGGTGTGAGCCCCTCGGCGGTCACGTCGGCCCGTGCCTCGCGGCGTGCGAACAGGGCGCCGCCGCGGCTCGGTCGCAGCTCGTCGATCGCCGCGGTGACGAGCTCGACCATGCGCGGCAGGTCGAACGACACCGCGCGCCGGGCGCTGACCTCCAACGGTCAGCCCTGCAGGGCGGTGATCTTCGACAGGATGGTCTTGCGCCCTCGGTTCGCGCCCTCATAGGTGCGCACGGCATCGAGCTCGCCGGGTGCAAGCCCCTCCAGGCGCGGCACGACCTGCGACGCGGAGAGCGAGTCGTAGTCGGGGATGGCCAGGGCCGCGACCTCGGGCGCGGGGCTCGGGCGAGCAAGCGTCGGCGCTGGTCGCGGTGCCCGCGCAGGCTGTGCATTGCCCGTCGATGGCGCGCTCGTCGCGACCGGGCGAGGTGTTTCCGGGCGCGATGTGCTCCTCGTCCCGGTGATCTGCCCCACGACCTCGCTCGCCTGATCCTGCAGCTTCGTCGCGGCTTTGCCTGCCTCGACCTGGCCCTGTTGCACAGCCATCTGGCCGAACATCCTGGCCATGGTGACCTGCTGGCGCCCCCGCTCGATCAGGTTGGGTATGACCTCGTCAGCGTTCATCAACAGCCCGAGCGGGGCGTAGATGAAGAGGTCGATTACCTGCTCCAGCGGCTTCTTTGGTTCGCTCACCGTCGGGATTCTGGCCGATCAACGCCGTCGGTGCGAAACCGCGGCGACGCGGGGTGCTCTCAGGTCGTCGTGTGGACGATGAGCACGTCGCAGGGGGCGTGGTGGCCGATCGCGCTTGCGACCGACCCCAGATGGATGAGTCGGCTCGCTCCGGTGAGCCCGACAGAGCCGACGACGATCAAGTCGGCGCCGAAGTCGCCGGCCGCTTCGAGCAACACATCGGCTGGGCTCCCGGCAATCGCCTGGGTCACGACTCCTTTTGCCCCGACCTCCCGTGCGATGGTGCGACCCCGCCGCCCTCGTTCTTCGGCCTGCACCCGGTCGGTGAGCGCCCAACGGATGTCTTCGGGCGCATGGGACTCCTTCTCGACGAGCTCGTCGCCGTGAGGCTCGTAGGCCGTGACGACGACGAGGCGCGCGCTGGTGTCGAGCGCCAGGTTTGCCGCGTGGCGCACGGCCAGCTCCGCTGTTGGCGAGCCGTCGGTCCCCACCACCACATTCTCGTAGCTCATGGGGCAGAGTCCAGCACAGACAGACCAATCACCGTCACACGCAGTCGTTGCAGAGCTTGCGCCTGGAGTCGGCGAGCTGAGAGTGCGGCTTCAACAAGAAGCAGGACTTGCAGACGAACTCCCCAGGGCGTCGGAGTTGGATCTTGTTGCCATCGGCGCGGTCTTCGCTGTCGACGGGCGTGTCCTCATCCTCCTCTTCCTCTTCGTCGGCGGCGGCTGCGATGCGGTTCTTGAGGATCATGTCGAGGTCAGCCTCGACATCGTCCGGGTCCTCTTCCTCGAGATCATCCTCCTCGCCGTCCTCTTCGCCCGCCTTGCCGGCTCGGGCGGGCAGGGCGGGGGCGTCATCGTCATCGTCGGCGACTGCGACTGCTTCGTCGTCGGCGCCCTCGACGAGCGCGTCGTCGTCGACGACCAGGTCCTCGACCAGGTCGTCGTCGAGATCACCCTCGTCGAGCTCGGCCTCATCGAGGTCGATCTCCGCGAGATCGCTGTCCTCTTCGGCGTCGGGAACGTCGTCCTCGGGGTCGTCTGCCATGTGCTGCGGCTCACTCCAACTGTCGGGGCCCGGTGGGGCGCGGCCGGGGAGGATACACACCAGACCTACGCGTCACGACCTCGCGGAGCGATCAGCTCGAAGACGGGGGCGGCAACGCCGCCGCTGTCGTGCTCGGCGCGCTGGACGCACCCGGTGCAGTCGTCGCCGTCGTCGCTGTCGTCGCTGTCGTTGGTGTCGACTGGGAGCCCAAGCGGCTGCGCACGTCGACGACGTCGGAGACCCTCCATGCGCCGTTGAGCTTCACGAGGTGCAGCTGGAGGTAGGTCTCGCTCGGCACGGTCTGGGTCGAGCCAGCGACGTTGAGCGTGAGGTCGACGATCACCGTCGCCTCTTGCGCTCCGTCGTCGATCTGCGAGACGTAGGTCGACTTGATCTCGCCGCGCGCGGAGACGGCATTGAAGGCCTTGTACGCCTCGCGCAGCGCCGACATCGCTTGGGTGTGTTGGGCGACGATCGGGCCAGTGCCGAGCTCGCTTACGACGGCGTCCTGGTCAGGGAGCGGCCCGCTCGAATCGAGCGCGACGAAAGCCTCGGCGAAACGCGACGCGGTGGTGCGCGCGCGCAGCTCGTCGTTCTGTGCGTCGCGATCCTTCTGCGAGCTCAAGAACAGCAGAAGCAGGACGACCGAAGCGACAGCGAAGGCCGCCGCGACGATGCCGAGGAGCACCGGTGCCAAGCTCGCGCGCTTCGGCTTCGTGTCCGGCTCCGCCTCGAACTCGGGCTCGTCAATGCGAACAGGGTCGCCGGGGGGGTCGAGCTCGCTGTGCGCCTCGCTCCCGGGCGCAGCCGCGGGCTCAGTGCGCTCTGGCACGAGTCGTCACGATGCGAGCTCCTGCGGCGACGGCCAACAGCAGGCCTGACAGGGCGAGCAACGCCGCGCCGCCCGTCGCTGGGAGCGAGCCGCCGCCGGTGCGACTCGCGGCAAGGACGTCGGCAGGCACGAAATCGCGGCCCGAGGCAGCGGGTGCGATCGTCGAAGCGCAACTCGGCACCTGCCGCTCGGCCGGCAGTTGAAGCGGAGGGATGTACTGCGTCGGCGGGCTGCTGGGATCGACGAGCAAGTTGACGCGGACCCAGAGGCCATCGGGTTCCTGGTCGCGGGTCAGGAAGAACTTCGAGAACGCATCCGGCCCGTTGCGCAGCAAGTAGTCGGTATCGGGGAGCCGATCGACCGTCAAGCCGATCACGTTGGTGAGGCTCTTGAGGGTGCAGTCGATGTTGCCCTTCGAGTCGGCGACGACGTTCGCGAGCTGGCCAACGAGCTGCGTCCCCTGATCGAGGACGGTCGAGGTGTCGCCGCTCGACGCAGCGAGCGCGTCGGCCACGAGCCGGAGGTTGGTCAGCGAGCGTCCGAAGTCGTCGGCGTGGTCGGCGAGGACCTTTGTGATGGCTGTGTTGTTGGTGGCAAGGCGGTCGAGGACGTCGGATTTGGCGACGAACGTCTGTGTGAGCCGATCGAAGTTGTTGGTGAGCGAACGCAGATCGTCGCCGCGACCGTTCAGCGCCACGGCGAGCTCGTGCACGAGATCGCCAGCCTTGTTGGCATCGACGTTGGCGAGCAGCGCGTCTGCGGCGCGCAGCAGCTCGGAGAACTCGAGCGGCACCTCGGTGTCGGTAACTGGCACGGTCTCGTCGCGACCGATGTACGGGCCGCCGTCGGTGTAACCCTGCGGCGGCTTGAAGTCGATGTAGGGCTCGCCGATCGCAGACTTGCGGAAGATGCGGGCGATCGATCCTTTCGGGATCTGCTTGCCGTCGTCGATCTTCAAGTTCATCTGCACGCTGCCGGTCTCGCGCTCGACGGAGGAGACCCGCCCGTAGTGCACGCCGAGATAAGCGACCTCCGCGTTGGGCATGACGCCGGAGGCAGCGCTGAAGTCTGCCTTGATGGAGTAGGGGTTTTCGATCTGGTCGACCGTGACGATGTTGGCGACCGCCCACGCGCACATGACGAAGAACACGAAGAGGAAGAAGATCAAGTTGACGACGACGCGCTTGCTCATGGGCTCAGCACCCCGCCCCGGGGCAGACGATGAACCAGCCGTACACCTGCGCGAAGGCTGTTCCCTTTGGGTCGCCGTCGCTGATGATCGCCTGCGGCAGCTTGTAGACGAACTGCTGCAACCAGTCGACGAGGAGCCCGACCTGCTCGCGGCCCTGGGTCACCTCGCCGAGGATCGCGTCGAGCTGCTTGATCTGGCGGTTGACGGTGTCGATGTAAGGCGTGAAGACCAGGCTGTTCTGCTCTTGGGCGAGACGCGTCAACGCCTGGACGGTCGAGACCGCCTGATCGCGGTTGGCTGCCAGGACCTTCGTCGTGTCTTGGAGGTTCAGCAGCACTTGGTCGAGCGCGGCGTCGTTGGTGGCGAGAGCTGTCGTTGCCTGGTCGAGCCCGTCGAGGATCGAGGTGATGTTGCCCGTTTGGTCGGCGAGGGTGGTGCTGATGATCGAGAGGTCGCTGAGCAGGCCCTTGAGCTCGGGCCCGCGCCCCGCGAACGCGACAGAACCCGTCTGTACGAGCGTCGCGATGTCGTTGACCGCGACCCCACCGAGGAGCTGTGCAGCCTGGTTGGCGACGAACTCGAGCTCGGGCGCTTCCTTCGTCCTGTTCGCGGGTATGGCGTCGCCGGACTCGAGCTTGGCCGAGCTCGGCGCGCATACCGCGCCGTCGGTCGCCGGAGCGCACGGGCGCAGGCTGATGAACTTCTCACCGAGCAGCGATGTCGTGCGCAGCTCAGCCACGGCGTCCTGCGGGAGCGCGACTTCTTTCATCTCCATCGTGACGCGGGCCGTGTAGTGGTCGGTGAGCTCGATCTTGGTGACCGAACCGACCCGCACGTCAGCGACCTGCACGGAGTGGTTGACGACGAGGTCACCGACATCGGAGAACTCTGCAGTCACCTTGACCGGCCCTTTGACCGCACCGGGCAACGAGCAACCGGTCGCCGTCAAACCGAGCGCGACCAGGATGATCCCGCCTCGTCGCATGCGGCGCCTCACGATGCCCCGGCCAAGGCTCGGCCGGCGTCATCGAGGAAGGCGCCGGCGCTCGAGACCGTGCTCGAGACACGGTCGGCTGCTGTCGCCGGTGGCTGTGGCGCCACGGTGGGCGCGCCGAGAAGGCTCACGAGATCGTCGATCGGGGTCGTGGCCGGCGCGATGTCGGCGCGGGCTGCTGGCGCGCTCGCACTGCTGGTCAGGGCGCTGCAGATCACGTCGATGGGTATGCAGGGGACGCCGCCGAAGGGGATGCCGAGGATGCTGGCGACCTTGGCGAGCACAGGGTTCAGGAACTGTTGGAGGAGGGGCGAGAAGCTGGTGCGCAGGTTGAGGGCGCGCAGATCGGGGTTGTAGGCGTTGTTGAGGCCACTGACGAGCTTGGGCCCGGAATCGAGCAACCTCGCCAGCGAGTCGAGGTTCGTATCGATGGATGCTGCAAAGCGAGCCAGCGTGTCGAGATCGGTCCGCAACGCGACCGAGTGCTTCGACACCAGCTCGAGGCCGTTGGTGGAGAGGCTCGCCAAGCTCGACAGCAGCGACTGGATGTTCGTCCGCTCGTCGGCAAGCACCTGGGTGGCCTCGGAGAACGTGGTCAGGATCGTCCCGAGCTGGGACTCCCTCGTGCGCAGCGTGGTGGTGAGCTGATCGAAGTTGTCGACGATCGAGACGAGGGTCTCGTCTTTCTCGGCGAATGTGCCGACGAGCCGGCTCACTTGGTCGATCGCAGTGTTGAGGTCGGCACCGTTGCCGTGCAGGGCGTCGTCGGCGTTGTTGATGAGCCGCCCGAGGCCCTTCGGGTCGAGAGAGTCGAGGAACTTCTTGACAGCGGCGAAGGCCTCGTCTGGCTCGACCGGGGTGATCGTGTCTCTCTTTTGGATCTCATAGTTCGACCCGACCTTCTCGTCGCCCTCGCGCCACGCCGGCGCCAGCTGCACGTAGCGCTCACCGATGAGCGACTGAGGGACGATCTGCGCTTTGACCCCCTTGGGAAGTGGCACCTTGCTCTCGATGGTCATCGTGACCTTGACTTGGTTGCCGACCACCTCGACCTTGTTGATCTTCCCAGCAGGAAGGCCGAGCACGCGCACCTGTGACGACGGGTACAGCGACACGGCTCGGTCGAAGTAGGCCGTGACTTGGTAGCCCGCGTCGCCGCCACCCCCGACGAGGGAGCAGCCACCAGCGGCCAGGCTGCAGAACGCGACGAGCGCGGCGAGCTTCAGCACGCCCGATCTCATGACGGACACGGGGCAGGGACCTGGAGCAGGTCGCACAGGAAGGGGCCCGGGGTGGCGCCGAGCGAGCGGATGAAGATGTCGAGGAAGTCGCCGTGTGTGCCGGCCAGCGACTGGTTGTAGAACCCGGGGCCGAGCCACGTGAGCGCGTTGTCGATGTGCCCCTGGTTCGCGGCGATCACGGCCAAGGTGGGATGCAACGTCGACAGGATGTCGTCGAGCTCCTTTTGGTGGTCGCCGATGAGCTGCGAGAGACGCTGCACTGCGAGGCTCCCCTCGCCCAGCGCGGCTGTCAAGGAGTCGCGACGCGTCGCCAACAGGTCGAGGATCTGCTTGGACTGGTCGATGAGGGCGACAAGGGTTTGGTCTTTGTCGGCGAGTGTCTTGGAGACCGTGTCGGCGCGGTCGAGCAGCTGCGTCAACTGGCCGTCGCGCTGGTTGATCGCCGACGACACCTTGTTGAGCCCGGTGATGAGGTCGCTGATCGATTGCTGCTTGTCGTCGGTCACGACCGCAAGCTGGTTGATGACCGAGTTCAGCGACTTGGTGTCGAGGTTGCTGATGCCCTCGGTGGCTCGTCGGGCGAGCTCGAAGACGTCGTATGGCGTCGTGGTGCGCTCGACCGGGATCGTGCGCAGCGGATCGTCGGACTTGAGCGACTCGAGCCGCTCGGTCGACTTGTCGGACTTCATCACGTCGCGCAAGCGGATGTACTTCGCCCCGAGCAGGGTCTCGAGGGCGACATCTGCCTGGACGCCGTCGTGCACCTCGAGGCCTTGGTTCACGACGAAGCTGACCTCCACGAGGCCCTTTTGGCGATCGGCGCTGATGCCGGTGACACGGCCGACCTTGACGCCAGCGACCCGCACCGAGTCGCCCTCTCGCAGCCCCGCAGCGTCGCGGAACTGCGAACGCAGCTCGTAGGTGTGCTCGAGGAGGTGCAGGAGACCCGCGGCGAACGCGAACCCGGTGATGGCCCCGATCAGCAGCACCGAGATGATGCCGACGGCGTAGGGGTTCCTGTCGCGGAACGACCTCATTGCAGCAGGCCCTTCACGATCTGGGTGAGCGCGTCGGCGCCGGCCGTGTTCGAGGCGGCCGACGAGCCGATGTTGGCGGGCGTTCGCGCGGCTGCCGATGTGCTGGCGGTGCTCGAAGCGCCTGAAGCGCCGAGGATCCCGGGCGAACCGGGGCCGCCGAGGATCGGCCCGAGCCCGGAGCAGCTCCCCGGCAGCGCAGCGTTGGGCGGGCCCACGCCAGCGCAGAGGATGTCCTGGTTCAGCCACTCGCCGAGGTCCGATGACCCGAAGATCTTCTCGGCCGTGATGTCGACGCCAGCGAGCGCGCTGCTCAATGTCTGCAGATGCGGCGAGATCGTCTCGGTGCTCACGAGGGCCAAGTTGCTGATGATCCGGTCGAGCTCGGACGCGTTGCCGTCGAGCACAGAGCGAAGGTTGGTGTTGAACCGGGCGGTCTCGGTGAGGGCCGCGTCGAGCGTGTCGGTGTTGGCGCTGAAGGTCTGGGAGATGAGAACGAGGTTGTCGAGCATCACGCGGATCTGCTGGTCGCGGTTCGCGACGGTGCCGGCAACGGTGTTGAGGTTGTCGACGAGCCGACCGATGGTCTGGTCGCGATCGCCCAATGCCTTTGCAAGCACGGCCAGGTCGTCGATCGCCTTGCTGAGCTTGTCGGTGTTGCCGTCGAGAGCCTGGCTCACCGTGTCGATGAAGTCGTTGACTTGCTTCGGGTCGATGTTCTGCACGATCGGTCCGAGCTTGTTGAACAGCTCGCCGAGATCGACGACCGACGTGGTACAGCTCGTCGTGACGCCGCCCGTGCATGCCGCGGTGATCGAGTCGCCGCTCTTCAACGCCGTCGTGGCTTTGCCCGGGTTGATGTACAGGTAGCGCTGGCCGATCAGGTTGCGCCACCGGATCTGCATGCTCGAGTCGCTCGGCAGCTTGAAGTCGTTCTTGACCTCGAACGTGACCTTGGCCCGACCTTCGTCGACCTTGATCGTCTTCACCTTCCCGACGACGACACCGGCAACCTTGACGTTGTCGAGCGGCAACAGCCCGGTCACGTCGTCGAAGGTCGCGGTGACCGTGTAGGTGTCGCGACCGAGCGGGTCGCCGATGTCGATGTTGCCGATGGTGAACGCCAGGTAGCCCGTGAAGAAGAGGCACACGAGCACGAAGATGCCGAACTTGATCGCCGTTCTGGTCACTGAGCGCCGCCGAGGCCCTGCAGGATCGCGAACAGGTCACCGATCGGGTCGGTGGTGCCGGGGGTCGCGGGCGCCGCTGTGCCGCCCGCGCTCACCGGCCCTGCGCCTGCGCTCACCGCAGCAGGGCCCGCTCCGGCGGCTGCGACACCGGCACACGGGAGGAGCGCGCACGCTGCACCGCCGAGCAGACCCTTCACCGCCGCCATGTAGGTGCCGTCGCCGAGAGGGATGCGCACGACTTCGGCGAGCGTCTGGATGTAGGTGCGCAGACCTTGCACGAGGGGGATGACATCGCCTCGACGGTCATAGAGCAGCTGGATGACCGCGTCGCCCGGGCCGAGGGCGGCGTCGATGAAGGGCTTGTTCGCCGCCAGCAGATCGGCGGTGTCGTTCGAGAGGCGCCCGAGCTGCACGAGCAGCGCGTTGAGCTGGTCGCTCCTGCTGTTGAGGGGCGGGAGGGCGACGTTGAGGCTGTTGGCCAGCGCGACGAGGTCGTCGGAGCGCGCACCGAGCTGGGTGGACAGCTTGGAGAGGTCGGAGAAGAACTGCCGCTGGTCGGCGTCGTGAGCGGCGAAGATGTCGGCAAGCTTCTGACCGTTGACGATCGTGCGGTTCACCTCGTCGCCGAGGCCCTTTCCCGAGTCGGCCAGCGTGCTGAGCACGCTGCCCAGCTCGGCCGGGTCGATCTGTTGCAGCAGGGGGTAGGCGTTGGAGAGCACCCGCTCGAGCTCGAAGCCGCCAAGGGTCTTGTCGTTCGCGAACTGGGCCTTGCCGTCGCGCCCGTAGAACGGTCCGTCGCCCTCCTCGGCGCATGTCCCGGTCTTGGTCGAGGTGAACGACGGGTCGCTGGCGTCCGGGCACGGCACGATGTCGACGAACTTCTCGCCGAAGAGCGTCTTGGGCCGCACGACAGCCTCGGCGCGCATCGGGATGCGCTGGCCCGAGTTGACGTCCATGAAGACCGCGGCGCGGCCATCGACGAGCTTGACCGAGGAGACTTTGCCGATGTTGACGCCGCGAATCTTGACGTCGGAGCCGTGTTGGAGGCCCTGACCGGCAGCGTCGAAGCTCGCCTTCACCTCGTAGGTGTCGTCGAAGCGCCCGAAGGAGGCCGAGATGCCGATCGAGACGGCGCCGATGAGCAGAACGAGGGCGATGAGCCCGCTGATGATGTTCCTGCGCCGTTCGGTGATCGCGAGCATCGACCTCAACCGGTGAGGCTGACGGTGTTGCCGCCGCCCCAGAAGATCAACGACAGAACCAAGTTGATGAGCACCACTGCGACGATCGAGAGCCGGATCGCGCGGCCGACCGCGACGCCGACTCCGGCAGGGCCGCCTGACGCGTTGTAGCCGTAATAGCAGTGGATGAGCGCGACGACCATCGCGAAGATGATCGCTTTGATGACGCTGTAGAGGATGTCGATTGGAGGCAGGTAGAGCCGGAAGTAGTAGTCGTAGATGCCCGGTGAGAGCCCGAAGAACTGGGTGCTCACGATCTTCGTCGCGAAGAAGCTCGCGAACAGCGAGATCAGATAGAGCGGGACGATCGCGATGACGGCTGCGGTGACGCGGGTGGCGACGAGGTAGGGCAGGGACGGGACCGACATGACCTCGAGCGCGTCGATCTCGTCGGAGATGCGCATCGCCCCGAGCTCGGCGGTGAACCCGGCGCCCACCTGCGCAGCGAACGCCACCCCGGCGATGAGCGGAGTGACCTCTCGCGTGTTCGCGAACGAGCCGATCAACCCCGTGAATGCCTCGGCGCCGATCTGCTGCAGGCCCTTGAAGCCTTGGAGCCCGACTTCGGTGCCCGTGAAGAACGACATCGAGAAGATCACGAAGACCATGCCGCCACCGACGATGAGCGCACCGGCCCCGATCGTTATGTCGGAGACGAGGTTGAACACGACGCTGCGGTACTTCCACTTGATCTTCCAGTTGAAGAGGACGTCGGCCATGACCTTGGCGTAGAAGGTCAGCTGCTCGCCGATGCCCGCGAGCCCGGTGCCGATCCCGACGACGGCGCGCTTGGGCGCTTTGGTGATGAAGGAGGTTGCCATCAGAACTTCTGGGGGATGAGGGCGAAGTAGAGCGACGTCATGATGAAGTTGATGAAGAACACGAGGATGAACGTGATGACGACGGCCTGGTTGACCGCGTCGCCCACGCCCTTCGGGCCGCCCTTCGCGTACAGGCCCTTGTAGCAAGAGACCATCGCGGCGGCGAAGCCGAACAGCCATGCCTTTGCGAGCGAAGACCAAAGGTCGGGGAGCTGCACGAGAGCGGTGAAGCCCTGGAAGTAAGCGCCCGGCGTGACACCCTGGATGACGACGTTGAAGAAGAAGCCGCCTGCGATCCCCGCCACCGACACCAGCGACACGAGGAAGACGGCGACGGTCGATGCCGCGAACAGCCGAGGTGTGACGAGGCGGTGCACCGGGTTGACGGCCATGACCTCCATGGCAGCGATCTCATCGCGGATCTTGCGGCTGCCGAGGTCGGCGGTCATCGCCGAGCCACCTGCTCCTGCGATGAGCAGTGCCGTTGCGACAGGTGAGGCCTCGCGGACGATGGCCAGCACCATCGCTGCCCCGGTTGTGGCCTCGGCACCGAGCTGGCGCGAGAAGGTGCCGACGTGGAGCGCGATCACCGCGCCGAACGGAATCGAGATGAGCACGACTGGGATGCTGCAGACCTTCGCGATGAACCAGCACTGGCGGAGGTACTCCTTCCACCAGTGCTTCACGTCCCAGGAGCGGCGGACGCCCTCGAGGCTGATCGCGAACATGTTCCCGGTCTCGCGGATCATGAACTGGACCTTGCCGAGCATCAGACCGTCATGATGTCGTCGGCCCCGCGGACGCCATCGAGGCGCTTGTCCTCCTGGTCGATGAGCGCTTGTTCGATCTCGGTCTTCTCCTCGCCCATCTCGTCCATGCCGATGGGGCCCTTCGCGCGTCCGGCCAGGAACTGCTTGATGATCGGGTTGTCGAATACGAGCATGTCCTCCTTCGACGCGAAGTTCACCAGCCCGGAGCGGAAGAGCACGCCGATGTAGTCGGCCGTTCGCATCACCGACGGGATGTTGTGCGTGATGATGAAGAAGGTCATGCCGGTCTCGGCTTGGATCTTTCGGTTCAGCTCGTCGAGGTAGGACACCCGCACAGGGTCGAGCCCCGAGTCGGGCTCGTCGAAGAGGACGATCTCGGGTTCCATGACGAGCGCACGGGCCAGCCCAGCGCGCTTGCGCATCCCGCCGGAGACCTCGGCCGGGAACTTCTTGAGGTGATCGAGCATCCCGACGAGCGAGAGCTTCTCGAGGGTGATCTCGCGGATCTCCTTCTCGGTCTTGCGGGTGTGCTCGCGCAAGGGGAACGCGGTGTTGTCGTACATGTTCATCGACCCGAAGAGGGCGCCGTCCTGGAAGAGCACCCCGAACTTGCGACGGACGCGGTAGCGGTCGCGCTCCCCCATCCGCACGGTCTCCTCGCCGTCGACCCAGATCTCGCCGGAATCAGGGGTCAGCAGGCCGATGATGTTCTTGAGCAGGACAGATTTGCCGGTGCCGGAGGGCCCCATGATGGCGCTGATCTTGCCGCGCGGCAGATCGAAGGAGATGTCCTGGAGCACGGTGTGCGATCCGAAGCTCTTCGTCACGCCCCTCAGGGAGATGATCGGTTCGTCCACCGGTGCGCCCCCTCCTCGTCACGTGCCTCGGTCGAAGGGTCATCATGGCACCAATTGGGGTCGTGACGGATATCACGCGGCACGTGGGACGACCGTCCGCAGCGTCAGGTCAGCGGGTCTGGCGGCGGGACTCGGCGCGGCGTTCGGCCTCGAGGCGCTCGAGCGACGGCTCGGGCGTGGTGTCGACGAAGCGCATCATCTCCGCGACCGCGTGATGGCCGGCCTCCTCGGCGATGAGCCGGTGCATCTCCTGGGCCACGACCCGGTAGGCGGGGTGCCCCTGGGGTGCCGAGCGCAGCTCGATGAGATGCATCGCCTCGCGGGCGTTGAGGTGCATCGAGAACCGCACCTTGTACGCGAGGCACACGGCATACGCGGCCTGGTTGGGAAACCGATCGGCGAGGGTGTCGTAGAGCTCAGCCGAGCGAGCCATCGCATCGTCGAAGTTGGCTGCCTGCCCAGCGAGGTCGACCGCTTCGGGCCGGGTGTAGCCGTGGCGGGGCGAGAGGGCTTGCCACTCGATCGTCATCATGCGGTGGCGTTGGAGGTCGCGAAAGGCGCCGTAGTCGGCGAGAACGTCGAAGCGGTAGACGGCGCGCTCGAGCGCCCGACCTGGCTTGTGGCGACGGTTGGAGCGCTCCCCGACGTAGGCCCGCACGACCGCGAGGCGATCGTCGCTCGACATCGCATGCACCCGGCGCTCGATCTGCTCCTCGGGCAGGTGGGCGTGCGGGTAGAGCATCGAGGCAACAAGCTTCACCTCGGCCTCGGGATCGAAGTCGACGAGGCGAACGATCGGGGCGGGTTCCGGCGCGGCGTCGCCGATCAGCCTGGCCGCGACTTCGTCCATCTCGCTGCGGCTGGTCGCGAGGTACGTCGACCAGGCGACTCCACGGTCGGAGAGATCGACGCGCTTCAGAAAGCTCGGGATCACCTTGCGCAACTCGGTGAGCATCAGATCGGCGTAGGCGCGCGCTTCGGGGAGAGGATGAGCCCGCATGCGCAGCAGTAGCTGCTCATAGCCCTGGCCGGTGCCGTAGATGCCGACGGTCGACAGCGAGGCTGCAGGGAGGATGCCGCGGAGCGAGTCGAAGGACTTCGCCCGGATGGCCTGGCGGTAGACGAAGTCGCTGTCGTCTGGGTGCTTCGGGAACCTGTCGCGAAAGAAATCGGCCAGGGTCGGTACCAGCGCGGCGTAGGTGTCGAAGAGGCGGTCCATGTCGCCGACATAGCGGGTGCCGTAGGGCGAGCCGAGCACCTCAGGGTCGCGATGGAAGCGGTAGCGCCCGCCGATGCGGCTGTCGTACGCGATGTAGCGCGTCGACTGCTCGAGGTAGCTCATGAGCCGACCCCACTCGAGCACCTTGGTCAAGAGGTTCGAGGCCTGCTCGCAGGCCAAGTGGACGCCCCCGAGCTGGGCGACGGAGTCGTCGCCGTACTCGAAGAAGACCTTGTCGTAGAGCTCTTCGGCGCGGCGCAGCCCGACTGTCGCGTCGATGCCTTGGTCGCCGGAGATGTCGAGCTCGCCGACGAACTCATCGAGGAAGAGACGGCGCAAGCTCTTCGACGACCGGCTGTAGCGGGCGAAGAGGGCACCCTTGACCACTTCCGGCAAGTTGACGAGCGCGAAGACGGGGCCGTCGAGGTTCGTGAAATAGCGGCGCAGGACGTCGCCCTCGTCGCTGGTGAAGTCCTCGGCGACGTACACGGTCATCCGCTCGTCGCTCCGCCGACCTCGGTTCGCTCGGTCATGGATCGCTCACGGTACCGGGTTGCGAGCTGCGCCCCGGGGACCGCTCGCGCGCGCCCCTCAGGCCCTTGCGGCCTGCGCCTTCGCGCCTTGGAACGCGCGCTGCGCGGCGCTGAGCGAGGCAGGTTCGCACCAGAGGTCGGCGGCGGTGAGGGCCATGGCGATGGCCCCGTCGACGACAGCCTTGTCGCCCGCTGGCCCGGCGGCATAGCCGGCGAACTCGGGGGTGTGGATCGAGATCTGGGGGGGCGCCACCTTGATCATGGGGTGGATCGACGGCACCAGGTAGCTCACGTTTCCCATGTCGGTGCTGCCAACGACGGGGGTGCCGGAGCTCGACGGGTCGAGGGGCTCGCGCCCCGTGCGTCGGGCGTTTGCGCGGTACAGCTCGGTCATCGGGCCGTTGTCGAGCATGTCGGCGTAGACGGGTGCTGTGCGGGTGCGTTCGCATGTGCAACCGGAAGCCGCTGCTCCTGCCTCGAGCGCGGCGACGACCCGGGGAGTGAGGTGCTCGAGGCTCTCGATGGTGCGCGACCGCACGTACCAGAGCGTCTCGGCGTATTTCGGCACGATGTTCGGCTTGTCGCCGCCGTGGGTGAAGATGCCGTGGATGCGTTCGCTCGGGTGGATGTGCTGGCGCAAGGCGGCAACGTTCATGTAGCCGAGGACAGCGGCATCGAGCGCGTTGCGGCCCTTCCACGGGAAGGCTGCAGCGTGCGCTGCCTCACCCTCGTATGCGACCTTGAACTGATCGACAGCGATCACGTCCATGCGCAACAGATCGACGCCCGCCGGGTGGACCATCATCGCGGCATCGACGCCGTCGTATGCGCCTTGCTCCGCCATCAGAATCTTGCCGCCCCCGCCCTCCTCGGCGGGGGTTCCGAGCACGACGACCTGACCCCCGAGCTCGTCGGCCAGGGCCGCCAGGGCCAAGCCGGCGCCGACACCGGCGGTCCCGATGATGTTGTGCCCGCAGGCATGGCCGATCTCGGGCAGGGCGTCGTACTCGCAGAGCACGGCGACGGTCGGCCCCTCGGTGCCAGCGCGAGCGACGAACGCTGTCTCGAGACCGAAGGCGCTGCGCTCGACCTGCATGCCGCCGGCCTCGAGCAGCGCCGTGAGCTGATCGTGCGCGAAGTGCTCCTCGAAGTTCAGCTCGGGGCGCTCATGGATGCGGTGGGATGCTGCGACGAGATCCTCGGCGCGAGCGGTGACCTCAGCGGCGAGCCGATCCTTGACGGCGGCGAGATCCGGCATGCGTCGACGCTACCCTCCGCCTTGGCTCGCGGCTCGGGCCACCGCCTCTCGACGCTCGGCCTCACACCACGCAGGTGATCGCGTCGGGCTCGATGCGCACCGACACGGACTTGGCGCGACCAACCCGCTCGCCGTCGAGCCAGACCCCGGCGCCGCCCAGGTCCCACTGCACGGCGGCCGGACGCCGCTCCTCTATGCCTGGGTGAGGCACGTGCGTTCCTGTTCTCACTCGCCGGCGCGCTTTGAGGCGCTCCCCCATCCCCATGGTGACGACCAGGGTGTCGAGCACGCCGTCGTTGGGATGGCTGCGAGGGGCCACGTCCCAGGAACCGAGGAACTGAGCGTTCATCGCGGCGTGGATGGGTCCGCGCAGCCAACCGTGGCGCGCCACCATGTGCGCGACGAACCAGTGCAGTCGCCCGTCGATCAGCACCGCGCCAACGTCGACCGCAACCGCGAGCGCGTCGGCAGTCCGCAGCCGGTCGGCGTCTCCGGTGCCGCCGAGGGTGCGGCACAGATCGCCGCCGAGGAGGCCGAGAGTTGGGACGGCCTCGCCCGCTCGGCGAGCGCGCTCGACGACGTGGCGAGCCTCCGCATCGGAACGCACCACCACCCCGTCGTCGGGCAGCGCCCGATGCTCACCCCACGCCTCGCCTCTGCGAATCGTCACCGAGACGCGCGGTCGGTGGCTGCGCTGTCGACCGGGAGGGCGGACGAGGCTGCGACGACTCCGCGGAAGAGGGCGTCGGCTGCTTCGCGCGCCGAACGGGCGGTGTCCTGGCGGGGCGCTGCGTCCGCGACCTGGCGGAGGAGATCGAGGAGTTGCTTCACGTTTCGCACGAAGTCGCCCCCTGACATGACCTCGCCAGCGAGCACGTCGTCGAGATCGCCCCCGCCCGCCCACGCGTGAGCGAGGGCGATGAACCCGGGGTCAGGCATCCGTGTGAGCGCCAGCCCCGCGTCGCGCTCGTCTGCGTTGAGCTCCCGCGCCAGTCGCTCGATCGCGCCATAGCGAGCAGCGGCCCCTGCCGACGGGAACCATGGGGCGGGAGGCGGGGCCTTCGAGCGGTGCTCGTAGGTGAACGTCGAGCACAGCCCGGCCAGCGTCGCCGGTTCGAGATCGTCGAGGACGCCGGTGACGAGGCACTCGGCGATGAGCAGGTCGGCCTCGTGGTAGAGGCACCCGAGCCGCTCACCCTTGGACGTCAGAGCCCACCCGTCGAGACAGCCCCAGGCCTCGAGCACTCGCAGCACCCGATCGAAGCGTCGGGCGAGAGATTCGCTGTCCCCATGCACCGATCGGCGCAGCTCTGCGAGCTCGGTGCGGATGCGCTCGGCCTTGCGCCGGGCGAGCAGGTGCGCGTCGAGATCCGGGCAACGTCGCACGGGGTGCACGATGACAGCCGCTTCGGCTGCATCCCGCCCGCCCGCTCGGTCTCGGGCCAAAGCCAGCAGGCGTGCGTACTCGCCAACGTCCCCACGCTCGCACCGCGCCAGTGCATCGAGCTCTGCTGCCTCGGCCGTGCGCTTGTCCACGCGCGTCTCGAGGCGCACGACTGACCGGTCAGCCTGGTACTGCGCGAAGGACAAGTTGAGCAGGTGGTGCGCTTCGCCCGGCTCGTAGCGCCGCACGAGGTTGGCCGCCATGTTGTAGGTGGGGCGAAATGCAGAGGTGAGCGTGAACGAGCGGCTCGAAGCCAACGCGGCGACCTGGTCGAACGGCACGAACGGCGACCACAGCACGACGGCGTAGCCCACCGCGTCGAGACCTCGGCGCCCGGCGCGCCCGGTCAGCTGCGTGTACTCCCCGGGCGTCAAGGACTCGTGGCGCTCGCCGGTGAACTTCGACAGCTTCTCGATCACGACCGTGCGCGCCGGCATGTTGATCCCGAGCGCCAACGTCTCGGTGGCGAAGACCACCTTTGCCAGACCCGCGACGAAGAGCTCCTCGACCGCCTCTTTGAACGGCGGGACGAGCCCGGCGTGGTGCGCGGCGATCCCGAGCTCGAGACCTGTCAACCACGCGTCATAGCCGAGCACATCGAGGTCGCCGTGAAGGCGGCGCTGCACCCCGGGGCCCGAGCAGAGGAAGGGGA
>JBPCON010000028.1:0-15443 GCA_051000215.1 Acidimicrobiales bacterium | reverse complement strand
CCCCCCCCCCCCACGCTCGTGGCCTACGGCACGTCGAAGGGCGGCGACGAGCGCTCGACGCTCCGGGTGCTCCGCATCGCGGACGGCAGCCACCTCGCCGAGCAGATCCCGCACACCCGCGCAGCGTCGGTCGGCTGGCTGCCCGACGGCTCTGGCTTCGCGTATACGCGCTACGCGGCGGGCGGGGACTACGACCGCCACGTGTTCGCTCACGTGCTCGGTGGCGACTGGCAGGATGACGAGGTCCTCTTCGACGCGTTGCCAGATCAAACGGCGTGGCCCGAGGTCAGCGTCAGCCGCGACGGCCGGTTGGCGCTCGTGCACGTCGAGCTGGGGTGGAGCCGCACCGACATCCACCTGATCGACCTCGCGACGCGGGGGCGGCGTACGGTCGTTCAAGGCGCGGAGGCGTCGACGTGGCTCTCCTTCGACCTCGAGCGTGATCGCCTCGTCGGGCACACCACGCTCGGTGCCGACCGAGGTAGGGCGATCGCCGTGCCCCTCACCGGCCGGCTCGATCCAACGACCTGGGCGACGCTCGTACCCGAGGGCGAAGGCGTGCTCGAAGCCGTCGTCGTCACCGACGTCGGGATGCTCGTGGCGACGGCAAGGCGCGCTGTCACGTCGCTCGCGCGCCATGACCACGACGGGGTCTTCGTCGCCGCGGTCGAGCTCCCCGACGTCGGCTCGCTGAGTGGGCTCGCGGCAGCACCGGGCTCGCGCGCTGCTGTGGTCGGGTTCACCTCCTTCACCCGCCCGAGCGCTCTGTGGCGCGTCGCGCTCGACGACGGCGAGCTGTCACCGCTCAGCGCACTGCCCGGTGCCCCAGACACCGGTGGCTTCGTCGTTGAGCACGTCACCTACCCGTCGAGCGACGGCACCCCGGTCGCGATGTTCCTCGTCGGTCCCTCGAGTGTTCCCGCTGGCACTGAGCTGCCGACGTTGCTCAACGGCTATGGCGGTTTCGCCATCAGCGAGTCGCCCACATACAGCCCCCTCGCAGCGGCCTGGGTCGAGCTCGGCGGGCGCTTCGCCGTGGCGTGCATCCGCGGTGGCTCGGAGGAAGGCGAGGCGTGGCACCGCGCCGGGATGCGCGAGCACAAGCAGCAGGTGTTCGACGACTTCCACGCCGCCGCCGACTGGCTGGTCTCGACCGGGCACACGAGCCGCGAGCTCCTCGCGTTGCGGGGAGGCTCGAACGGGGGGTTGCTCGTTGCGGCCGCTGTCACCCAACGCCCGGATCTGTGCCGCGCAGTGGTGTGCGCAGTCCCGCTCACCGACATGGTGCGATTCCCTCGCTTTCTCATCGCCCGTTTGTGGATCCCCGAGTACGGCGACCCCGATATCGCCGAGGAGTTCGCGTGGCTTCACGCGTACTCGCCGTACCACCACGTCGTCGACGGCACCCGGTACCCCGCGGTGCTGTTGGAGACCGGGGAGCAAGACAGCCGCGTCGACCCCTGCCACGCCCGCAAGCTCGCAGCACGCTTGCAGGCCGCGACGGCATCAGGCGAGGACCGGCCGATCCTGGTGCGCATCGAAGCGCTGGCTGGGCACGGTCAAGGCAAGCCCGCAGGTCGCCAAGCCGAGGAAGCAGCCGACGTGCTCGCCTTTCTCCGCGACCAACTCGCCTTCTGACCCCCGTCAGCGACCGAACGCTACGATGACCACCTCGACGTCGAGGCCAGGACCGTGTCAGCCGGGCGCGTCTTCGCGACGGTGGTCGGCCGACAGCTCGACGAGCGCTTCTCTGTCGATGTCGTCCGCTGCGGCAACCGCGACACGACACGCCGTCACCGCCACCATCGTCGAGGTGCGGATGCCGCCCTCGAGCACCGCACGCTCACCGAGCAACGCTCCCGGGCCGTACTCGGCGAGGCGCTCGCCGCCCTTCTCGACGCGCACCACCCCGTCGAGGACGAGGTAGAGCTCCTCGCCCCGCGCGCCCTCTTGTGCGAGCAAGGCTCCGGCCTTGAGCTTGCGCACCTTTGGCTTGACCCCGCCGCGCATGACACGCGTCGACAGCGCCCGCTCGAGAGCAGACTCGACCGCTGTCACCAGCGCCGGCGACTCCTCATCGCCCCACGGCGTGTGCTTGCCGAACGAGCGGCGGTACCAGTCCTTGAAATCGGTGAGACCGACCTTCGCTGTGAGATCCCCGCCGTCGTTGTAGATCCAATGGCGAGGGAAGTGGCTGGCACCCGCAACCTCGAAGCTCGACGAGCCGTCGGCGCGCATGGTCAATGCCAGCGTCGTCCACACCAGCGGTGCTTGCCACTGGATGAACGGCTTGCGCCGGACCCTCCGCGGCGCCGGCAACCCTGTGCGGCCACCAGCTGTCTGCGTGAAGCGCACCCAGCCGTCGCCGACCTCGGCCGGTTGTTGCACATCTGGCAGCCCGACCGCCTGGAACGCATGAGCCACCCCTGGCAGGCGCACGGTGGTCGAACCCATCGACCCACCGCCCGCGTAGCCGTAGCCCGTGATCGCGCCGCCTTCGACCTCGATCCACGCACGCAGGTGGTTCGCGAAGCGGAACCGGTCGGCCTCCTGCAGCGCTTCGAGGCCGGACCCACCGGCGCCGATCGACTCCGGCGGGGGCTCGTCGTAATGCGTGAACCCCTTGTCGAAGGGCATGCGCATCACCCCGCCGATCGCCTCCGATGGGATCCACGACACCGACGTGACCGACTGCACGATCCTCATGGGCACACCCTGCGCCGACTCGGCGCCGCGGAGAACCGCGCCACCTGGCATGGTCGAAGGGGTGCTGGCACCCCCACGGGTCCGCCTGCTCACCCTCCCGACAACCGTGAAGCGAAGGCCGAAGATGCAAGCCATGAACGAGAGCACCTACGCGATAGCGCTGACCAACTCGGGCAAGGAGAAGGGCATGAAGGGTGAGTTCACGGTCAAGTAGGTCAGTGGGAACCAAGGCGAGGGAGGAGCGGATGGCCGAGCACACGATCAGCGTGTTCCTCGCGGACGACAACCTGATCGTTCGTGAGGGGGTGCGCGCCCTGCTCCAACGCCAACCCGACATCGACGTGATCGGCGTCGCTGCGGACTACGACGAGCTCGTCGCTGGAACCATGGAGTCAGCTCCCCAAGTGCTCGTGACCGACATCCGCATGCCGCCCACGTTCCAGCGCGAAGGCATCGAGGCCGCCAAAGAGGTGCGCAAGCGCCACCCGGGCACGGGCGTGGTGATCCTCAGCCAGTACGACGACCCCGAATACGCCGTTGCGCTCCTGTCCGAGGGGTCGGCCGGGTACGGCTACCTGCTCAAGGACCGCATCGCGGAAGGCGATCAGCTCGTAGACGCGGTACGCGCCGTCGCAACAGGGGGCACCGCGCTCGACCCGTCCATCGTCGACGCGCTCGTTCGCCCTGTCTCGCACGGCGACCTGTCGCCGCACGAAGAGGAGCTGCTTACGTTCGTCGCAGAAGGCAAGCCGATCAAAGCCATCGCCGCGGCGCGGAACACGACCCCCGAGGCCATCGCCTCCGAGGTCGACACCCTCTTCGTGCGTCTCGCCGAAGGCGTGTCGTCTGGTGCATCCGGCGCGCTGAAGCGCTTGCGCTCGCTGCACCAGGCCATCGTCGACCGCGAGGAGCAGGGCGAGACGCTCTCGCGCCTGCTGCCCGGCAGGTTGGCGGAGAAGCTGCGGCGAGACGGCCACGAGATCGGTCAGACCGAGCGCATGGTCGTCACGGTGCTCATGTCCGACATCCGCGCGTACTCGACCATCGCCGAGCACGCCGACCCGACGCAGCTCGCCGGGCAGCTCAACACCCACCGCGCCGCGATGAACGACGCCATCCTCGGCGAGGGCGGCACCGTCATGCAGTTCGTCGGCGACGCGGTGATGGCCGTGTTCGGTGCGCCGTTCCCCCAGGCCGACCACTGCGAGCGCTCGGTCGTCGCCGCAGCGGCGATGCACCACAACCAGGCGGCGATCAACAAGCGTTGGGCCGACGAGGGCCTGCCCGCGTTCGGCCTGGGCATCGGGCTGTCGACGGGTGAGGCCGCTGCCGCGCTGCTCGGGTCGGAGGAACGCTTGGAGTACACGCTCATCGGCGACACGGTGAACCTCTCGCAACGGCTGCAACAACTCGCCGAGGCCGGCGAGACGGTGCTGAGCGATGCGACGATGGATGTGGTGGGCGCTCAGGTGACGGCAGAGGCGATGCCAGCACAGCTGGTCAAGGGACGAGAGACGCCGGTCATGGCGTTCAAGATCGCAAAGGCGGAGACGTGATGGACGACGTGATCGATGACGCGCTGGTCGTGCAAGGCGTGCGCAAGACGTTCGAGGCAGAGAACGCGCCGGTGCGGGCCCTCCGTGGCGCGGACTTGACGGTCAAGAACGGAGAGTTCGCCGCGGTCATGGGGCCATCGGGTTGCGGCAAGTCGACGCTGCTCAACCTCGTCGCCGGGCTCGACAGCGCTGACGAGGGGACGATCACGGTCGCGGGCGAGACGGTGACCGGGTTGAACGAGGACGACCTCGCCCGCATGCGACGCCGCCACATCGGCATCGTGTTCCAGTTCTTCAACTTGCTCGAAGGCATGAGCGTGCTCGAGAACGTGGCGCTCCCAGCCATCGTCGCCGGTTCGAAGCGCCGCGCTGCCGAGAGCCGCGCACGCGACTTGCTCGACCTGCTCGGGCTCGGCGACAAGCTCAAGGCCGCTCCAGGGGTGCTCTCCGGCGGTCAGCGCCAACGTCTCGCCATCGCCCGCGCTCTCGCGAACGAGCCGACCCTGGTGTTGGCAGACGAGCCGACCGGAGCGCTCGACAGCGAGGGCGGCCACGAGGTGATGGAGCTGTTCACCCGCCTGCACAAGAACGGCCAGACCATCGTGCTCGTCACCCACGACGATGAGGTGGCCGCTGCGGCCGGGCGCGTGGTGCGCATGAAGGACGGCAGGGTCGTCGAGGCCGACGCCGGCATGGCAGGCACAACCAGCACCGCGCCGGCGATGCCGACCGCCTGACGTGTCGCTCGCCACCTACCGCCTTCGCACGGTGGCACGCCATCGGTGGCGGTCCTACCTCGGCATCGCCGCGCTCATCGGCGTCGTCGGCGGCATCGGACTCTTCGCTGTCGCGGGCGCCCGCCGCACGCAATCGGCCTACCCGCGCTTCCTGCGATCGGTCAACGCATCGACGCTCGCCATCGACCCCGGCGGGCTCAGCCTCGAATCTGCCAACGCCGTACTCGAGGAGGTCGCCAAGCGGCCCGAGGTGGTGCAGACGCGCACCTACGTGTCGTTCAACCTCGGGGAGGTCGTCGATGGCAAGCCCAACGTCGACCACGGCTTCGAAGCGCTGGCCAGCATCGACGGGCGCTACTTCGACCAGGACCGTTTCACGCCGACGAGCGGCCGGCTCCCTGACCCGGCGCGCCACGACGAGATCGCCGTCAACGAGCACGCCGCTGAGATGTACGGGTACACCATCGGCCAGGTGCTCCACGTCGGCACGTACTCCGACGAGCAGGTGCAAGACCCGAACTTCTTCGACAACCCCTCGCCGCCGAAGCTCAGCGACGACGTCACGATCGTGGGCATCGGGCTCTTCCTCGAGGAGGTAGTGCAAGACGACTACGACCGCTCGAACCTCGTGTTGTTCACGCCTGCCTTCACCGCCGCGCACATCGAGTACGGCACCTACACGTGGCAGGGGCTGATCCTGCGCAACGGCGACGCCGACATCGACGCCATCAAGACGGCCTACGTCGGCAAGCTCGACCCAGGCTCCCCGCAGTTCTTCCGCACCACGTCGATCGACGAGTTCCACGCCCTGCAATCCATGCGACCCACTTCGATCGCGCTCGCCATCTTCGGGCTCATAGCGCTCTTCGCCGCATTGCTGCTCGGCGGCCAGGCGATCGCCCGCCAACTGCGCTTCGAGCGCAACGAGCGCGACGCCTGGCGCGCGCTCGGCGCGCCGCCGGGGGCAGCTGTGCTCACCGCGCTCCTTCCGCTCGTGCTCACGGTCCTGATCGGAGCGCTGCTCGCCGGCGTCCTCGCTGTCCTCGCATCGCCGGCGATGCCGATCGGCGCGGTCGGACGTGTCGAGATCAACCCCGGCATCGATGCCGACTGGGCGGTCCTCGGCTTCGGCGCCCTCGTGCTCGTCGGTGGCCTGGCAAGCGTCGCAGCCTTCGTGGCGTGGCGCGAGGCGCCTCAACGCGTCGCTGCTCGAGGCGAACGGGCCCAGCGCTCGCGGGTCGTGGGCTTGGCTGCGCAGTCGGGCATGTCGCCTTCGGCCGTCGCCGGTCTGCGCCTCGCGTTCGAGCCCGGGCAAGGACCCACCGCCGTGCCCGTCCGTTCGGTCATCGTGAGCGTCGCAGTGGCCGTCGCCGCCCTCGTCGCAGCCCTCACGTTCTCGTCGAGCATCGACGCTCTCGTGTCGCGACCAGCGTTGTACGGCTGGGACTGGGGGGCGACCATCTGGGCCAACGGCGGTTACGGCAACATCGACACCGAGGGGACCGCAAAGGTTCTCGGCGCTGATCCGAACGTGGAGGCGTGGTCGCAGGTGTGGTTCGGCTCCGCGATCGTCGACCAGCGCAACCTGCCGCTCCTCGGGATGGACCCGTCGAGCAAGGTGGTGCCACCGATCGTGAAGGGCCGCCAGACGCACTCTCCCGATGAGGTCGTGCTGGGCACGGCCACGATCGAGGCGCTGCACAAGCACATCGGCGACACCGTCACCATCGGCACGGCACCCGACGACAAGCAGCTCACCATCGTCGGCACCGCTGTGCTCCCGACGATCGGGGTGGTGCACGGGGAGCACACCTCGCTGGGTGTCGGCGCCGTTGTCGTTCCAGCACTGGTGCCCGGTTCGAGTCGCAACATCAACGCGGTCAACAATGCCGGCGGCAACACCGTCTTCGTGAAGTTGAAGCCAGGCACCGATGCCGAGGCCGAGATCGCGGCACTCCAGGCACAGCAGGAGCAGATCGGCGGGGGCTTCCAGGACATCACCGTCGCTGCTGTGGAGCGCCCGGCCGAGATCGTGAACGCCAGCGACGCCAGCTCGTCGCCGGCATTGCTCGCCGGAGCGCTCGTCCTCGCAGCCGCGATCTCGCTCACGCTCGCGCTCGTGTCATCGGTGCGGCGCCGCCGCCGCGACCTCGCCTTGTTGAAGTCGCTCGGCTTCACGCGCCGCCAAGTGGGCGCCGCCGTCGCGTGGCAAGCCACCGCAACGGCCGTCGTCGCAGTCATCGTCGGGGTGCCGGCAGGCATCTTGCTCGGCCGCTGGACCTGGATCGTGTTCGCCCAACAGCTCGACGTGGTGCCACGGCCGCGGATACCGCTCCTCGCCATCGCTGCGCTCGTGATCGCAGCCATCGTGCTCGCGAACCTGGTCGCCACCATCCCAGCCCGCGTCGCGCGCGCCGTGCGGCCAGCACTCGTGCTTCGAGGCGACTGAGGATGCTGAGCGCCGTCGAGGCCACGCTCGACTCGGTCTCCGTTGCGAACACGCCAGCTGCGCGGCCCCGGCCGGCCCCGCTCGACGCCATGATCGCGGTGGCCGCCGTTGGCATCGCAGCCTCTGGAGTCTTGTCGGCTGCGGACGACCGGCTCCGCGCTGCGGACTGGGTACGTCTCGGTCTCGTGGTGCTGTGGGCCTTCGCCGGGTGGTCTGCGGCCAGGCACGAAGCAACGAGGAAGCTCGGTCGCGTCGTCGTCTTCGGTGCGGCCGTGGGCGCGCTCGCGTTCCTGGCGGCGCGTCGGGGCGACGCCGCGACCGGGAGCACGCAGGACATGTGGCGGGCCGTTGCAACCTTCGCGCCCCCGATCCTCATGGCGCTCTCCGCCCACGCGCTCCTCGCGCTCCCGACAGGGGCGCTCGGCACCCGCGCGCGAAGCACCGGGGCAACGATGCTCTACGCAGTCGCCGTCGCGGCCGCGCTGGGGCTGTGGCTCGGCCCCGGCGACCTCTCCGTGCCCGCGGGCGCCGTCGGCTGGGCACTCGCCGTGGCCGTCGCGATGCCTGCTGGGCACAAGCGCTACCTCGCGGCGACAGGCCTCGATCGACAGCGCCTCCAGTGGCTCGGCTGCGGTGCCGCCATCGCAGCCGAGATCGCCCTGGTGCTCGGCGCGCTGCACGTCTTCGTCGGCTGGCCCGACGGCACCGGCGCCGCTGCCGCTGCAGCGACCGGCCTCATCCCCCTCGCGCTCGCGGCCTCGACGCACTCCTCGCTCGTCGGGCGCGTCGACCGACTGCTCGTGCACACCGTGTCGATCACGGGGCTCACGGTCGTCGTCGTGAGCGTGTTCGTGCTCGTCGTCATCGGCCTCGGCCGTCCGCCAGAGGAAGCCGACCGCCAGGTGCTCGGCCTTTCGATGGCAGCAGCCGCGATCGCAGCCCTGAGCTACCTGCCAGCTCGCGTGCGCCTCACCGATGTGGCCAACCGCCTCGTCTACGGCGAGCGGCGCGCGCCAGACGAGGTGCTGCGGACCTTCGGGAGCCGCCTGACGCGGTCGATCCCCATGGACGAGCTGCTGCTACAGCTCGTCGAGTCGCTGCGCAAGACCTTGAGCCTGACGAGCGCCGAGGCCTACACGGGCCGCGAGGGCGTGCTCGAGCGGGTCGCCTCGGTCCCTGACCGAGGCCCTGGCACCATTGCCGTCGGCGAGAAAGAGCGCCCCGTCGTCGCCCGCGCGACCGTGTCTGGACAGGCATGGGCCGCAGTGTGGCTCCCGGCTCTGCTCGAGGGGCGCCCCAACTCGCAGATCCGCGTCGCGTCGATCGCCCACTCCGGTGAGCTGCTAGGGCTCATCGTGGTCGAGCGTCCTCGCGACGGGGACCACTTCTCGGAGGAAGACGACCGAGTCCTCGTCGAGTTGGCGCGCCAGATCGGTCTGGCGCTGCACAACGTGCAGCTCGACTCCGCGCTCCAGGCTTCGCTCGATGAGGTGAGGCGCCAGGCCGAGGAGTTGCGAGCGTCACGGTCGCGCATCGTGGCGACCGCCGACGCTGAGCGTCGCAAGATCGAACGCAACCTCCACGACGGAGCCCAGCAGCACCTCGTCGCCCTCGCGGTCAACCTGCGCCTGATCAAGGACATGATCGGCGACGACCCCGAGGCTGCGAACGAGATGCTCGATGCACTCGCGCTCGACGTGAAGAGCACGATCCAAGAGCTGCGCGATCTCGCGCACGGCATCTACCCGCCGCTCCTCCTCGACAGTGGGCTCGTCGAGGCGTTGCGCGCAGCAGCGTCGCGCAGCCCCCTCGATGTCGGTGTCACCGACGATGGCCTCGGCCGCTACGACACCGAGGTCGAGGCAGCGGTCTACTTCTGCTGCCTCGAGGCGCTCCAGAACGCCGCCAAGCACGCACCCGCAGCCAACGTCGAGGTCCATCTGCGGCAATCGGAGGGTGGGCTCATCTTCGAGGTCGTCGACGACGGTCCCGGCTACGACGCCGAGGTCGCTCGTCGTGGCCACGGGTTCGTGAACATGTCCGACCGGATCGGTGCCATCGGGGGTACCGTCCGCTGGGACTCGACCCCCGGCCAAGGCTCGACGGTGGCCGGCACGATCCCGCTCTAGTTGTTCACGGAAAGGGCGTGTCGCGCTGTGCCCACAGGTCCCTGAGGACGTCGGGTCCGAGCTCCTCTTTGTTCACGTACGCGCGTGCGCCGCTGGTCGCCGCGTCGGCGGGCAAATCGGACAATTGGTAGGTCGAGCAGAGGAACACGGTCGTCGTCGGTACCGCTGCGACGATCTGGCGCGTCGCCTCGATGCCGTTGATGCCCGGCATGTTGATGTCCATCAACACGAGGTCGGGCCTGAGCTCGCCAGCGAGCACCACCGCCTCCTCGCCGCTCGAGGCTTCGCCGACGAGCTCGAAGCCTTCAACTCGCCGCACAACAGCGCGCGCGGCGAGACGAAACGGTGCTTGATCGTCGACGGCAAGGACGCTGACCACGCAGAGATAGTGACCTGCTCCTACCCTGACCGGAAGGGTGCTACCACCACCCTCCACGATGCGCTCACGGAGCACCATCTTTGAGGTAGACCAGCACGGCCTTGACGCGGCGGTTCAGATCACGCTCCTCGGAGAGGCCGAGCTTCGAGAAGATCGAGTTCGTGTGCTTCTCGACCGCCCGCTCGGACAGCACCAGGGTCTCGGCGATCGCAGCGTTCGACTTCCCCTGCGCCATCTCACCCAGGATCTCGCGCTCGCGCGGGGTCAAGCGCTCGAGGTCGGTCCGCGGGACTCGGGCGTTGGCAGCGACGAGCGCCTCGACCACGGCAGGGTCGATGATCGACCCGCCGGCCGCGACCTCACGGATCGCATGCACAAGATCGTCGACGCTCCCGACCCGCTCCTTCAACAAATACGCCCGGCCTGCTGATCCCTCCGAGAGCAACGCGAGCGCGTAGGCCGGGTTCGCGTACTGCGAGAGCACGACGACGCCCACATCGGGGTGGTCGGCTCGCAGCTGGTTGGCAGCCTTGATGCCTTCGTCAGTACCCGTCGGCGGCATGCGAATGTCGGTCACGACGACGTCGGGGGTCTCGACCGCGATGGCGTCGAGCAAGCTGGGGAGATCGCACACCGAGCCGATGAGCTCGAGGTCGGCGTTCGCGTCGATCAGTCGCGCCACGCCTTCGCGCAAGAGCGCGTTGTCTTCGGCGAGCAGCACGCGGATGGCCATCGGCGAGAACGGCTTACTCGATGATGTCTCGCTCGGCGAAGCTGAACGCGACGAGGTGGTCGACGAACGGCTCCCCGTCCCCATCCCACAGGGCCAGCGCCTGCGCCCGGCTACGGCGTCCGACGAGAACCCGCAAGAGCTCGATGTCGGGAGCCTGCATCGTCGCCACCGGGTCACCCTCGCCCAGAACCCATGAGCCGCTCGAGCCGATGATGCGCACCGGTGCGAGCCCGCGCCCCTCCCAGCCGCGGCCGAAGCCCGGCACCATCCGCGAGACCGCGAACCCCACGGCCGCGACCTCGCGGCCACCTGGACGTCCGAGGGAGCCGCGGACATCCTGCTCGTGCGTCAAGGCGTCGATCACGACCCGAGGATCTGCCTTGTCGCCGAAGCTGCGCATCGCAGCTTCGAAGGGAGGACCGTCGGCTTCCCACTCGTCGATGACGTCATTGAAAGGGCGGCCTCGGCGTGCTTCGACCTGGATCGCGGTCCACGGATCGGTGGCGACGCCCTCGAGCCGTCCGACGAGCACGTCGGCGCACAGGCCGGTGAGGTGTGCGTAGACGTCGAACACCGTCCACCCCGGGCACGTCGGGACCGGGGTCGCCGCATCGTCGTCGTCGAGCTCCCGTGCGAGTGCGATGAGCCGCTCGCGCGTCGCCTCGTAGTGTTCGGCGACCTCCGTCGACACGCTTCCTCCTTTTTGCGGCGAGGCTACCGTCACGCCATGCCCTGCCCGTCGATCGACGCCATCGTCGTCGCAGACCGGCCCGAGGCGTGGAACGATGCGGGCTTCACCGTCGACGCCGACGGTTCGTGTCGCATCGGATCCGTGCGGATCGAGCTCGTCGGGCGCGAGCACGGCAAGCGCATCCTCTCTTGGCGTCTGCGCGACATCCCCCCGGTCGAGAGCATCGACGGGCTGGCGACGACCGCCAGCGATCGGGAGCCGGGGGCGCCCGCCGCGCACACGAACGGCGCCGTCGCCATCGACCACGTCGTCATCATGAGCCCCGACGTCGATCGCACCAGCGCTGCGCTCGCAGACGTCGGTGTGAGCCAGCGTCGGACCCGTCACGTCGAGGCCGCGCAGTACGGGTTCGAGGCCCGACAGGTCTTCTTCAAGCTCGCAGACGTCGTCCTCGAGCTCATCGGGCCCGACACGCCGACCGACGACGGCCCCGCGCGCTTCTTCGGCCTCGCGCACACGGTCGCCGACATCGACGCGACAGCATCGGCGCTCGGCGCGCTGCTTCCGAACGTCAAGGACGCCGTGCAACCGGGGCGGCGCATCGCGACCCTGCGCCACAAAGACGTCGACGTGTCGGTCGCAACCGCCTTCATGTCGCCCGACCCCGCGTAGGGTCTGGCGCTCATGCTCGACCACGTCTTCACCGATGCGATCGGGGCGCTGCGCGACACCTTCGAGAACGCGCTGCTCGAGCGTCAGGCATTCGAGGAGCGCTTCCAAGCCGACGTGCTCCTCGGCGACTTGACGTGGGAGACGAGTTACGGGTTGCCGGGTGAGGGCAGCCCGCCTCGGGTGCGGGCAGACATCACGCTCGAGTGGCCGACTTGGGCGCAGTCGGCGTACCGGTCGTGGTACATCGGTGAGCCCCTCGACGAAGGGCCCCGCATCGAGATCGAGATCGTGCTGCGGCTTCAGCGCCTCGTCGCCCAGCCCGATCCCGCGATCGTGCTCGCCGTGCTGCCCGAGCAGAGCCCACTCATCGGCATCGAATTGCTCGAGCGCACCGGGCCGACCATCGAGACCATCTTCGGCGCCGACCTCACCGATGCCGAATACGCGGTCGAAGTCTCCTACGAGGGCAGCTATGAGCTCGACGAGGCCACGCTCAAGGACGGCTCGACGCTCGACACCAACTTCGGCGCGATGGGCGGCTGGATCGCGTCGACCCTCGTCAAGCTGGGCGATCTGAAGTTCGAGTACCGAGCCCCCGAAGCCGACGAGGAGGACTGAACACATGGCCGACGATGTGGTGCTGGTCGAGGTGAGCGACAGGGTCGCGACCATGACGCTCAACCGCCCCGGCGCGCGCAACGCCTTGAACCGCGAGCTGCGGCGGGCGATCCCCGACGCGCTGCGACAGCTCGAGGACGACGACGGCGTCGACGTGCTGATCCTCACGGGTGCCGACCCCGCGTTCTGCGCTGGGCTCGACCTCAAGGAGCTCGGGAGCGGCGAGCACGACCTCGCCCGGTCGATCGGCGACGAGCGCACCCGACAAGGACCGTTGCCACAGCACACCAAGCCGGTCATCGGTGCCATCAACGGCGTTGCCGTCACCGGCGGGTTCGAGCTTGCGCTCGCCTGCGACCTGCTCGTCGCGTCGGAGCGGGCGCGCTTCGCCGACACCCATGCCCGTGTCGGCGTGCAGCCCGGATGGGGCCTCACCGTGTTGCTCCCCCAGGCCATCGGCCTGCGCCGCGCCCGCGAGATGAGCGCGACGGGCAACTTCCTCGATGCGCCGACAGCGTTGGCATGGGGACTCGTGAACCATGTCGTCGCACACGACGAACTGCTCGCGTTCTGCCGCTCGCTGGCAGCCGACATCGTGTCGAACGACCAGCCCGGTGTGCGGCGCGTCCTGCAGACCTATGCCGAGGGCTCCGAGGTGAGCGCCGGTGAGGCGTGGGGGGTCGAGGCTCGCGCCGCGTCGGACTGGCTCCGCCACGGCGGCGGCCGGCCCGAGGAGGTCGAGCGCCGCCGCCAAGCCATCGTCGACCGAGGCCGCACCCAGACCTCCTAGAGAACGCCTTCGTCAGCTCGCCGCAGCGGCGGCGCGGTCCTTGCCGAGCTCGTCGAGCAGCTCGTACTCCTCGCCGGTGTCGGTCCAGTCCTCGAACTGGATGACGTTGATCTCGGAGAACTTCTTGCGCAGCCATCCGCCGTTGCGGTCGAGCAGCCCGAGCTTCTTGCAGTTCGGCACGATCTTGGAGAAGAGGAGCTGCTGGAACGGGTCGTCGTTCTTGTTGCCCTCGTGCTCCAGCTGCAGGCGCACCATGGTGCGGACGTCGACCCCCATGCGCTCCCACACCTCCTGCTGCAGGAACCTGTCGCGCATGCGCACCGCGGCCTCGAACGTGAACTGCTGGCGCTCGAGCATCTCGGCATCGGTGAGATCGCCGTAGTACTCCTTCAACGAGAGCACGCCGAACGCGACGTGACGGGCCTCGTCGCTCATCACGTAGCGGAGAAGCTGCTTGAGCAGCGGCTCCTCGGTGAGCATGTGCAAGAAGCCGAAAGCTGCGAGCGCGAGGCCCTCGACCATGATCTGCATGCCGAGGTAGGTCATGTCCCACCGGCTGTCGGCGATGATGTCGTCGAGCAGCATGCGCAGGTGCGCGTTGATCGGGTAGTGGCCGGTGAGCTTGGTGTCGAGGTACTTGGCGAACACCTCGACGTGGCGGGCCTCGTCCATCACCTGCGTCGACGCGTAGTACTTCGCGTCGATCCACGGCACGGTCTCGACGATCTTGGCCGTGCACACGAGCGCACCCTGCTCGCCGTGCATGAACTGCGACAGGGTCCAGTTCTGCATCTCGATCTTCAGCTCGCCCCACTCCTTGTCCGACCAGTTGTGCAAGGGCCCACCCGGGGCGACGGCTGCGATGAGGACCGGGTCGGTGTCGGGGTCCATGGGCACGTTCGCGACGACCTTCTCGAGGTCGACATCGAGGTCCCACGGCAGATCGGTCTCGCCGTTCCACTGCGACGTCTTCGCCTTCTCGTAGAGCTTGCTGAGCGCCGGGCGCGCGCCCTTCTCATAGTCCCACGTGAAGATCGCGTCAGCGTTGTCCGCGACGGCATGGATGGCCTCGTCGACGTTGTCGTTCGTGATCGCGAGGATCGCCTCGAGGTCGTTGGCGTCGGCGCGACCGAGGATCTCTTCGTTGGTCAAGGACATGGCAGGCACTCCTGTGTTGTGGTCGATGGGGCCGGGGCCAGAGCGGCGACCAGCCGGGTGATGAGGTGCTCCCACGGCGCCGCAGCGGGCAGCGGGAGCGAGATGGCGTCGAAGAGGAGGAAGCCGAGACCGAGCGCGTGGCAGAACGTGACCAGCGAGTCGGTGTCGAACGCGGGGTCGACGCTGGCTTCGACCTTGGCGACCTCGACGAGCTCTGCGAGAAGCGAGCCTCGGCTCGCGAGGATGTGGGACAGGAGCTGGCGCACGTCGTCGTCGCGTCGGGCGGCGACGAACGCTTCGAGCAGCAGCGCGCCCTCGTCGGGATCGTCCGGCGTCGGGGTGACGAGGTGCGAGCCGACCGTGCGCAAGATGGTGCTCGCTTGGCCGTCGAAGCGGTGCTCGTTGAACAACTCATCGAGCTCGTCGGTGGTGTTGTCCTCGATGGCGGCAAGGAGCAGCTCGGCCTTGCCGGTGAAGCGCCCGTAGATGGCACCGGTCGTGAGCCCCGCCCGTCTGGCGATCTCCTGCACTCCCGCTCGGTCGTAGCCCTTCTCGGCGAAGACCTCAGCAGCAGCCGCGACGAGCCTGTCGCGCGTGTGATCGCGCGGATCGTCGGAGGGAGCGACGTTTGCCATCCCGTGATAATGACCGTTATTACCGCCGCTGGCAAGAACCCCGGCGCGCATTCAGGTGTGGAGCACCTCAGCGGCGAGCTCGGTGAGGGGCTGGTGCGGTCGGGGGCAGATGTGGCTGATGACCTCGCCTGCAGCGAGCGCGCCGAGGCGGGCGCACGTGGCCAGGTCGAGCGCGTGGGTGAGCCCGAAC
>JBPCON010000019.1:0-13832 GCA_051000215.1 Acidimicrobiales bacterium | reverse complement strand
ACACCGGCCGGCGGTCCCGATCGGCTGATGCGCCCGGGTCGCGGACTGCGCCGCGTCGGGGATCTGGGCGCGGCGCCGCGGCGACCGGCGCCACCAGCGACGAGGGCGCGCACCGGGGCGAGCGAGTCGTTCGTGACGAGACCGGCCCACACGAGATCCCACAGTGCGACGAGCACGTCGGCTTCGCCGTACGCGGCGTCGGCGCTGCGGCACGACGCGACGAGGTCGGTCCAGAACGACGCGCCGCGCTCGGCAAGGCCGGCCAAGATCGCGTCGTGGCGGGCGTCACCTTCGGGCGAATCCTCGGCCACAGGGATCAACAGGTGGGCTTGGTCGCGGAAGACGAGCCTGATGCGGCCATCGCTCGACCCGAGCGCGCCGGCCCCCACCCAGACGACGTCGCCTGCGGTGCACAGCGCGTCGAGATCGGCGCCCCGGTAGTCCTCGACCCGGGCCGAGAGGATGTCGGGCTCGAGCACCGATGCGGGCAGCGCCGCGCCGGCCAGGATGCCGAGCGCCTCGACCAAGCCGTCGACCCCACGGCGCTTCGACCCGACTCCCTGCCATTGCGGCAGGAAGCGAGCGAGGGCCGCTGCGTCGACCGGCTCTACCTCGTGGCGCAACGACGCGAGCGAGCGGCGCCGGAGCTGGCGCAGCACGTCGTCGTCGCACCACTCGCGCTCGACCCCGGAAGGGCGGAACTCGCCGAGCACGACCCGGCCTTCGGCCTCGAGGAGCTCGAGCGCAGGACGGGCTCGGCCCGTGGGCACGCCGAGGGCGTGCGCGACCTGCGCCGTGGTGAAGGGGCCGTGGGTGCGAGCGAAGCGGGCCACCAACTCGACGAGCGGGCGCTCGACGGGATCGGTGAACACCGCCGGCAGGCCCATGGGCAGCGCGACGCCGAGCGCATCGCGCAATCGGGCGGCATCCTCGACTGCCGCGAGTCGCTGGCTCGCACCGACCGCGACGAGCATGGCGCGGCGCTCGGCAACGAGCTTCTCCGCGATGTCGGGGATGTTCAGCCCGTCGACGGTGCGCACGGAGACCTCATCGATCGACAACGGGCCGAGCGTGCGCAACAGGTCGTGGACCTCGTCGGCGTCGCGCGCCCTGCGCCCCTCGACCAAGCGTTGCAGCTCGAGCTCGATGTCGGCGAGGACGCCGGGGTCGAGGAGCTCGCGCAGCTCCTCCGCGCCGAGCAGGTCGCGCAGCAGGTCGCGGTCGAGCGAGAGGGCTGCGGCGCGCCTTTCAGCGAGGGGCGCGTCGCCTTCGTACATGTAGACGGCGATCCAAGCGAACAGCAACGACGACGCCATCGGCGACGCAGTGCGGGTCTCGACGGGGACGGCGCGGATCTCTCGCGAGCGCAGCCTGGCGAGCACCTCTCGCAACGCGGGCAGATCGAACACGTCGTTGATGCACTCGCGCGTCGTCTCGAGCAGGATCGGGAACTGGGGGTGCTTCGCCGCCACCGTCAGCAGATCGGCCGCGCGCTGACGTTGCTGCCAAAGCGGCGTACGGCGATCGGGTCGTCGCCGGGGGAGCAGCAACGCGCGAGCAGCGCACTCGCGGAACCGCGAAGCGAACAGCGCGGTTCCAGGCAGCACGTCGAGGACGAGGTCGTCGATGTCGTCCGGATCAATGAGCAGGTCGTCGAGCGGCAACTCGTCAGCGGCCTCTGGCAGGCGCAGCACGATGCCGTCGTCGCTCCACAACACCTCGACATCTGCGCCCCACCGATCGCCGAGCCGTGACTGCAAGGCCATGGCCCACGGAGCGTGGACGCGGGCGCCGAACGGCGACAGCACGCACACACGCCAGTCGCCGATCTCGTCGCGGAAGCGCTCGATGACGATGGTGCGGTCGTCGGGGACGGCGCCCGTGGCTTCGGCCTGGTCGTCGAGGTACTGCACGAGGTTCGTCGCAGCTCGCGCGTCGAGCCCCGCCTCAGCTCTCAGCCATGTCATCGAGGCCTCAGCGCCCTGCGCTCGCACCGTGCGCACGAGCTCGCCGACAGCGCGCCCGAGCTCGAGCGGGCGCCCCGGCCCGTCGCCGTGCCAGAACGGCATCTTGCCCGGCATCCCCGGCGCGGGCGTGACGACGACGCGCTCGTGGGTGATGTCCTCGATGCGCCACGTCGACGCGCCGAGGAGGAACGTCTCGCCCGGGCGCGACTCGTAGACCATCTCCTCGTCGAGCTCGCCGACGCGCGCCCCGTCGGGCAGGAACACGCCGAACAGCCCCCTGTCGGGGATCGTGCCGCCGCTCGTGACAGCGAGACGTTGCGCGCCGCCGCGCCCCCGGATGGTCTCGCCGACGCGGTCCCACACGATGCGCGGCCGCAGCTCCGCGAACTCGTCGGACGGGTAGCGCCCTGCGAGGAGGTCGAGCACCGAGTGCAGCACCTCGTCCGACAGCTCGGCGAACGGCGCAGCACGGCGCACGAGTGCTGCGAGCTCGGGCAGCTTCCACTCGTCCATGGCCGCCATGGCAACGATCTGCTGCGCGAGCACGTCGAGGGGGTTGCGCGGGTAGCGGGTGTGTTCGATCAGCCCCGCTTGCATGCGCTGCACGACCGTTGCCGCCTCGACGAGGTCGGACCGGTGCTTCGGGAACAGCTTGCCCTTGCTCGGCTGGCCGACCTGGTGGCCCGACCGGCCGATGCGCTGCATGCCGGCTGCCACCGACCGGGGCGACTCGACCTGCACGACGAGGTCGACGGCGCCCATGTCGATGCCGAGCTCGAGCGACGATGTGCACACGAGCCCCTTGAGCCGGCCCGACTTCAGCTCGTCTTCGATCTGCAAACGTCGCTCGCGCGACAGCGAGCCGTGGTGAGCCTTGACCAGCTCGGGCGCAGCTCCCTCCGGCAACCCGAAGCCGACGTTCGCTCCCCCGAGGTCGCCGCCAGAGTTGCCATCGCTCCTGGTGGAAGCACCGTTGCCGCCGGCTCCGTGATCGTTGTCGTCGCTGGAGTCGCGTTCGAGCTTCAATTCGTTGAGTCGTGTCGCGAGCCGCTCGGCCAGCCGGCGAGCGTTGACGAAGATGAGCGTCGAGCGGTGCGATTCGACGAGGTCGAGCAGCATCGGGTGCATGGCCGGCCAGATCGAGCGCCGCTGCGGGCCTGCTGCGGTGGGCCCGGACATCGGCTCCTCGACGATCTCGCCCAGCGCGCCCATGTCGTCGACCGGGACGACGATCTCGACGTCGAGCTCCTTGCGCACCCCGGCGTCGACGATGGTGACGGGGCGCGGCGCGGGGGTGCCACCGCGCTCGTCGAACCCGCCGAGGAAACGTGCGATCTCATCGAGCGGGCGCTGTGTGGCCGACAGGCCGATGCGCTGCGGTGCCCGCTCGGTCACGTGTTCGAGCCGCTCGAGGGTGAGCGACAGGTGCGAGCCGCGCTTGGTGGCGGCGACGGCGTGGATCTCGTCGATGATCACGGCCTCGACGTTGCGCAGCGTGTCGCGCGCCTGGGAGGTGAGCATGAGGTAGAGCGACTCGGGCGTCGTGATGAGCAGGTCTGGCGGGTTGCGGATGAGCTGGCGACGCTGGTCGGCTGCGGTGTCGCCCGTGCGCATGCCGACCGTCGGTTCGTGCACGTCGAAGCCCAGGCGCTCAGCTGCCAGGCGGATGCCGGCCAACGGTGCGCGCAGGTTCTTCTCGACGTCGACGGCGAGCGCGCGCAGCGGCGAGATGTAGAGAAGCCGCGTGCGACGCTGCTTGTCGTCGGGGACGGGCTCGGTCATCAGCCGGTCGATGCCCCACAAGAAGGCGCTCAGCGTCTTGCCCGAACCCGTCGGAGCGAGGACCAACGTGTGCTCGCCTGCCGCGATCGCCGGCCACCCCTTCGCCTGCGCCGGCGTCGGCGCGGCGAACGTGGTCGAGAACCAGGCCCGCACCGGCTCCGAGAACAGCGACAGGGCTTCGGGCACGTGGTGACGATACGGCCGAGCCGTGACATCACCCCGCCCGCGCTGCTCGGGCGGCCGTACACTCCGGCGGATGGCCGAGTTCCAGACCCCCGAGTGGCATCCCGCCTTCGAGGAGTACTGCGAGACCATCTTCGAGCTCCGTGAGGACGATGTCGACGTCATCCAGGCCCGTGTCGCGGAGCGCATGGGTGTCTCGCGCCCGGCGGTGTCGGAGATGATCCGCCGTCTCGAAGGCGAGGGGCTCGTCGAGGTCGGCAAGGCCATCGTGTTGACCGAGGCCGGGGTCCGCCTGGCCGAGCGGGTGGTGCGCCGGCACCGCCTCGCCGAGTGCTTCCTCACCGACATGCTCGGGCTGTCGTGGGCTGAGGCGCACAAGGAAGCCGGCAAGTGGGAGCACGTCATCTCCGAGCGCGTCGAGCGCGCCATCGTCAAGGCGTTGGGCGACCCCACCACGTGCCCGCACGGCAACCCGATCCCGGGGTCGAGCTACGTCGTGCCGTCGTCGGTGCCGCTGGTCGAGCTCGCGGTCGGCGACGCGTTCACCGTGAGTCGCATCCCCGAGGAGCTCGAGTTCGCCCCCGGCCTGCTCGAGTTCCTCGAAGAGGCCGATGTGCTGCCCGGGCGGCACGGCACCATCACCGCTTCGAGCCCCGACGGCACGACGACGGTGCAAATCGACGGGAACCACGTCGGCATCGGCGCCTTCGCCAGTGCCCGCATCCTCGTGATGTCGGGCGCCTGAGCACCTATTCGGCGAGGCACTCCGGCAGCGGCGACTCGTGCACCAGCGCCAGGCGCTGTGTGGCTCGGGTCAGCGCGACGTAGAGGGCGCGCAGGCCCTGGGGCTCCTCGTCGACGATCCGCGCCGGCTCGATGACCACGGACGCGTCGAGCTCGAGGCCCTTCACCCACCCGACGGGGACGACCGTGACCTGTTCGTCGAGGCCGTTGCGCGACGCAGCGCCGTGCGCGATGCCCGCGGCGAACAGCGCGTCGTCTATCTCCTCTGCCATCGCCGTCGGTGTGATCACCGCCAAGCTGCCGTTGCCGACCGCTTCGAGCTCGGACCGCACGACGTCGGCGAGCGTCGCAGCGAGCTCGCCGGGCCGAGCGCGCACCAGGTTCGGGCGCTCGCCTGTCTGGCGGATCGAGCGCGGCGGCGCGAGGTCGGGCGCTGCAACGCGCAGCACCCGGGCGGCCAGCTCCATGTTGTGACCGGGGATGCGGTAGCCGACCGTGAGCTCGGCTCGACGCGGGACGCGCCGGTTGGGGAGGTGGGCGAGGATCTCCTCCCACGACTCGTGCGGCCATGCGCCCGTGGCCTGCGCGATGTCGCCGACGATCGTCATCGACCCACTCAGCGAGCGCCGGGTCAGCATGCGTAACTGCATGGGTGCGAGATCCTGCGCCTCGTCGACGACGATGTGCCCGAACGTGCGGACCTCGTCGTCGTCGTTCGAACGACCTCTGCCCTTCGGCCTCGACCCGAGCAACGAGCGCGCTTCGTCGAGCAGGGGCACGTCGTCGGCGCTCCACACGATGTCGTCGACCGAGTCGGAGCGCGGCCGGTACAGCAGCTCGAGCTCACGGTCATCGAGCACGCGCCGACCGGCCGAGCGCAGCAAGGCTCTCGAGCCGTAGAGGTCGTGGAGCAGCTGCGCCGGCGTGAGCACCGGCCACATGCGATCGAGCGCGACGCGCACATCGATGGTGTGGCGCAGGCGCGCCTTGACCTCCTCGGCTGTGGCTTCGTGGCGACTGCTCGCGGCGAGCGCGTCGTAGAACGCAGCCTCGACGTATCGGCGGCCGCTGTTGTGCGTGCGGGCCCGGCGCCGAGCGTCGGCGACGACCTGCTCGGAGGCTTGCGGGGTGAGGCGCAGCGTCTCGATCCCGTACGGGAACCGGGCCTCTTCGCGCAGCGGGCGCTTGCGGTCGCGCACAGCCCGCGCGATCACCTTCGCCATGCGCAGGTCGCCCTTCACATGGGCCGTGGTCGGCGGGTCGAGGCCGCGCACGCCGACCTGCTCGGCCAGCAGGTCCGGCAGCACGGCCAGCTGCACGCCGGCCTCGCCGAGCGATGGCAGCACGAGCTCGATGTAGCCGAGGAAGAGCCGGTTGGGGCCGACGAAGAGCACGCCCTGCCCCTCGAGCGGGAAGCGGTGCGTGTAGAGGAGGTACGCGGCCCGGTGCAGGGCAACGACGGTCTTGCCCGTACCAGGGCCGCCCTGCACGACGAGCACGCCGGGCAGCTCGGCTCTGATGATCTCGTCCTGCTCGCCTTGGATGGTGGCGACGATGTCGCCGAGGTGCCCGGTGCGGTTCGACTCGAGGGCGGCGAACAACGCACCTTGGCCTTGGAAGGTGAACGAGCCGTCGCCCGACAGCCCACCCGTGCCGTCGGGATCCGCGCCCAGGCGGGCGGCGGCCGCGCCGAAGAGCTCGTCTTCGATGCCGAGCAACTGGCGGCCGCGGGTCGCGAAGTGGCGTCGGCGGGCGAGGCCCATCGCCTCACGTCCCGTGGCGCGGTAGAACGCTTCGGCAACCGGCGCTCGCCAGTCGACGACAACCGGCTCCTGCGACGGGTCGGCGACGGCGAGGCGGCCGATGTAGAAGGTGTCGTCGGAGTGGCTCCCGTTGGCCTCGGTGTCGATGCGTCCGAAGACCAGCGACGCGTCGCCCAGGTCGAGCTCGCGCAGGCGCGTGAGGATCGTGTCCCAGATGACGTCGCGCTCGAAGCGGGCCTGTTCGGTACCGCCGGCGCCGACCTCGACCATCGACTCGAGGCTCGACGCCCGGCTCCGGGCGTCTTCGAGACACTGGTAGGCGAAGTCGAGGTAGGCCTGCTCGGCTTCGAGGTCGGGATGGAGGGCCAACTCTGTCCTCAGGGATCGATCCGGGGGATCGACCAGGATAACGGCGAACACCACACCGGGTGTGACCCGGGCCGCGCGGCCGATTTCCCCCGGGCGAGCACGAGCCGTCACGATTGGCGAGTGGCAACAGTTGGCCTCGTTCTCGGGGCCGGGGGGATCGTCGGAGGTGCGTACCACGCGGGTGCGCTCGCCGCGCTCGCGCAAGCCGGCTGGGACGGGCGCGGGGCCGACGTCATCGTCGGCACGTCTGCCGGTTCGCTCATCGGCGCTGCGTTGCGCGCCGGGCTCTCGCCTGCCGATCAGTTCGCCCGCATGACCGAGCGCAAGATGTCCAAGGCCGGCGATCGTCTCGTCGGTGGCCTCGTCCCGGTCGCTGATTCGTTCCCGTCGCGGCCGAACCTTCGGCGCATCCCGATCCCGGCTTCTGCCGCGCTGGCAGCCACGGCCCTGCTACCGCCGTGGAACGCGAGGCCGGGAGCAGCGCTCGCCGGGTTGTTGCCAGCGGGTTCGGTGCCGACAGCGATGATCGGCGATCGGGTGCGAGCGATGCTCGGCGACACCTGGCCGAGCGCGCCGCTGTGGATCTGCACCTTGCGCCTGAGCGACGGCAACCGGGTGGTCTTCGGTCGCGACGACATCACGACGCCCGATGTCGGCGTCGCCGTTGAGGCCTCGAGCGCGATCCCGGGCTACCTCGCCCCGGTCAAGGTCGGCGAGGACTGTTACGTCGACGGCGGCGCCCACTCACCGACCAACGCCGACCTCCTCGCCGAGCTCGGTTACGACATCGTCGTCGTCATCTCGACCATGAGCGCGCCATGGACCGCGCTGCGGCCCGTGCCTTCGATCGGGAGCCGAGCGCTCGCTTCGTGGGTGCTCGAGCGTGAGGTCAGGGCCATCCGCGCAGCGGGCACCGAGGTGCTCGTGCTGCAGCCGAGCGCCGACGACCTGCGGGTCATGGGCTACTCCTCGATGGATGCGACGCGCCGCGCCACCGTTGCCGAGCAGGCACGCGCGACCACGGCGCAACGCCTGGAGCACCCCGCCGCCGGCGAGCTCGTCGGTCGCCTCGCCGGCTGAGAGGCCGAGCGGATGGGCGAGGCCGGGGCCCGAACGGCCCGCCGGCGAAGCCGGCAAGAGTGGAGTAACCGGTTTGACCTTGAGCGGGGGACGCTCACCTATCAGCGCGAGTCCTGAGAGGCCTTACACCCCGGGGTCTTCCCCGACCTCGCGCAACGCGTCGCGCAAGGCGACGCGCAGCCGTCTGGCAGAAGCCGGGACCAGATGCACTGCCAGTCCTGCCCCTGCTCGTCCGACCGTTTCGACCGTGAGCACCACCCGCGGCTCGGCATCGTCGTAGTCGTCGCTGACCGCGACGGCCCACGACATGGCCATGGCTTCGTCGACGCCGGGCGGGATGTCGGCTTGGGCCTGCGGGTGATCGTCGATGCTGCGGCGCATGCCGCGTTCGTAGCAGGCCGCGCGTAGCTTCGCGATCGATGGCGACCCCCCCGTTCCTCGCCGCTTGCAGGGGAGAGGCTCACGACCGGGTGCCAGTGTGGTTCATGCGCCAGGCCGGGCGCTCGCTGCCGGAGTACCGCGCGTTGCGCGGCGAGGGGTCGATCCTCGACGCGATCCAGCGGCCCGAGCTGGCGGCCGAGATCACGCTGCAGCCGGTGCGCCGATACGGCGTCGACGCCGCCATCCTCTACAGCGACATCGTGGTGCCCGCGTTCGCGATCGGCTTCGGTGTCGACGTCGCGCCCGGCACGGGCCCTGTCATCGCGGAGCCTTTCACAGCGAAAGCCGACCTCGACCGGCTCCGCTCGCTCGATGCTGAGATCGACACGCCATACGTGCTCGAGACCGTCGACCGGGTCGTCGCCGAGCTGGCGCCCGACGTGCCACTCATCGGCTTCGCGGGAGCGCCCTTCACCGTGGCGTCGTACCTCGTCGAGGGCAGGCCGACGCGGACGTACACCAAGACGAAGGCCCTGATGCACGGCGACGAAGGCTTGTGGCACGAGCTGCTCGATCGCCTGGCCGATCTCGCCATCGCCTCGCTCCGCTCCCAAGTCGACCACGGCGCGCGGGCGGTGCAGCTCTTCGACTCGTGGGCCGGGGCGCTCACGCCCGCCGACTACCGCCGCTTCGTGCTGCCGGCGTCGACCAAGGTGCTCGCGGGCGTCGCCGATCTGGGCGTGCCTCGCATCCATTTCGGGGTAGACACCGCGGAGTTGCTCGGGCTGTTCGCCGAGGCCGGCGCCGACGTGGTCGGCGTCGACTGGCGCACACCGCTGTCGGTGGCCCGAGCGCGCGTCGACGCCGTGCGTGTCGGGCTCGCCTTGCAGGGCAACCTCGACCCCTCCGTCGTGCTCGGGTCGTGGCCGGAGGTGGCCGACAAGGTGCGCGAGATCCTGGCCGAGAACGCCGGCAACCCCGCGTACGTCTTCAACCTCGGCCACGGAGTGCTGCCCGAAACGGATCCCTGCATCCTCGAGAAAGTCGTCGCGCTGGTGCACGAGGTGGGCACGGTCAGGTGACCCTCGGTGTCGTCGTCATGGCGTACGGCACGCCCCGAGCGCCCGAGGACGTGGAGGCGTATTACACCCACATCCGCAGAGGGCGCGCGCCGACACCGGAGCTGCTCGAGGATCTGCGCGCCCGCTACGCCGCGATCGGCGGTGCCTCGCCGCTGTGGGAGCGCACCGCGGAGCAGGCACGCGCGATCGAGCGCGCCCTCGGTCAAGGTTTCAGCGTCGCTGTCGGCCAGAAGCACGCGCCGCCGTTCATCGAGGATGCGGTTGCGACGATGGCCGCTGCCGGTGCCGAGCGGCTGGTCGGCGTCGTGCTCGCGCCGCACCACTCGCGCGGCTCGGTTGGCGAGTACGCATCGCGCCTGTCGGTTGCCGCTGAAGCGGCCGGCCTGCGAGCGGTGACCATCGAACGCTGGCACGACCTTCCCGAATGGCGGGCGTTCCAGGCAGCCGCGGTGCGCGAGGGGATGGCTTCGCTGCCCGAGCGCACGAAGGTCATCTTCAGTGCGCACTCGCTGCCGGAGAAGGTGCTCGTCGGCGACCCCTACCCCGACCAGCTCCACGAATCGGCTGCGGCCATCGCAGCGGCCGCTGGCCTGTCGCGCTGGAGCGGGTGGGGGCTCGCGTGGCAGTCGGCCGGGCGCACCCCCGATGCTTGGCGCGGCCCCGACATCCGCGCCGTGCTCCGCGACCTGGCCGCGACCCGTCGTGCGGATGGGGTGCTCGTGTGCCCACAGGGTTTCACGGCCGATCACCTCGAGGTGCTGTACGACCTCGACGTCGAAGCTCGCGCCGTCGCCACCGAGCTCGACCTGCGCTTCGAGCGCACGCGCAGCCTCAACGCCGACGGCACCGTCTTCGCCGCCATCGCTCGTCGCATCTCAGCCAGTTTCTGATGACGCGCTACGCGGTCGTCGGGGCGGGGATCGCAGGGCTCGCCGCGGCGTGGGAGCTCGCGCGGCGCGACCCGGCAGCCGAGATCACCGTGTTCGAGCCGGGGCGCGTCGGGGGGAAGCTGCAGACGTCGCCGTTCGCTGGCCGGCTCGTCGACGAGGGCGCAGATGCCTTCCTCGCGCGGGTGCCGTGGGGACGCGCGCTGTGCGACGAGCTCGGCCTCGGTGAGGAGCTGGTCTCGCCGGCCGACGGGTCGGCGTACGTCGCGGCCGGCTCGCAGCTGCACCGCCTTCCCGGTGGGCTCGTGCTGGGTGTGCCCACCGATGTCGAGGCGCTACGAGGCTCGTCGCTCCTGTCGGCCGACGCGGTCGAGCGCGTGGCAGCTGAGCCCGCGTTGGCGGGCACGCCGCTGGCGCCGGACGAAGACCTGAGCGTCGGCGCGCTCATACGCGCCAGGTTCGGCGACGAGGTGCTCGAGCGTCTCGTCGACCCGCTCATCGGCGGCATCAACGCCGGAGACAGCGACAGGCTCTCGGTGCGCGCCTCGGTCGCCCAGATCGCCGACGCTGCCTCGCGCTCGGCCTCGCTGGTGGAGGGTCTTCGTCTCGCCGCGCCTGCGCCGCCTGGCCCCGTGTTCTGGGCCCACCCGCGGGGCATGGGCGCGATCGTCGATCGGCTGAGCACTGCCCTCGGCGATGCCGGCGTGCACTTCGAGCACGCAGCGGTCGACAGCCTTGGCGACATCGAAGCCGCAGGGGTGGTCATCGCGACGCCCGCAGGGGCCGCAGCGGGCCTGGTGAGCCCGGGCGGCGGCGGGGCACACGACGCTGCGCGCTTGCTGCGCGCGATCGGCCACTCGTCGCCTGTGATCGTGACGATCGCCATGCGCCGCGACGACGTGCGTCACCCTCTCGACGCCAGCGGGTTCCTCGTGCCGCGCAGCGAAGGGCGGCTGCTCACCGCGTGCTCGTTCGCGACGACGAAGTGGCAGCAGCTCGCCACCGACGCCGACACGATCGTGCTGCGCGCGTCGGCCGGTCGTTACGGCGACGATCGCGCCATCGGCATGGACGACGACGCACTCGAACGTGCTGTGCTCGGCGACCTCGACGCGCTGATCGGGCTCGGCGGTGCGGCAACGGAGTTGCGCATCAGCCGCTGGGCTGACGGGTTCCCGCAGTACGAACCAGGCCACCTCGTGCGTGTCGCGGCGATCGAAGCCGACATCGCGAGCTCGCTTCCCAACGTCCGCCTCGCCGGCGCGACCTACCGCGGCATCGGCGTGCCAGCGTGCATACGCTCAGGTCGCGAAGCCGCAACCGCACTCCTGCTGACCGCGACCGGGGGTTGATGTGGCACTGTCAGTGACGTGCGCACGTCGGTGACAACCCGTTGGCGACGCCAGCTCCCGCTGGTGGTCATCGCGCTGGTCGTACTCGACCTCGCGGCCGGAACGACGAGGGTCGTCGCAGGTGATCGGGCCGAGCGCCCCCTCGTCGCACAGGCGCCGATCACGATTCCTTCGAGCACGACGACGACCACGACGGCGCTTGCCCCCTTGCCCGTCCCCGAGGACACCCCCGATGCTGAGGTCAGCGAGCCGCTCGTCGAGCTCGGCACCCTGGCGATTCCTGCGCTCGACCTCGAAGCCACCCTGTACGAGGGCATCACGCTGCCAACGATCGACCACGGTCCGAGCCACTGGCCGGGCACGGCGATGCCCGGCCACGTCGGCAACGTGGTGGTCGCCGGGCACCGCATCACGCACTCGCACCCCTTCCGCCACCTCGACGACCTGGTGGAGGGCGACCTGGCGATCCTGAGCACTGCGGAGGGCGCCTTCACCTACACCTTCGCTGGCCAGGACATCGTCACGCCCGAACAAGTCGAGATCGCCGATCAGACGACCGCCTACACGGCCACCTTCTTCGCCTGCCACCCTCCCGGCTCGCTCCGGTACCGGATCGTGGCCCATTGGCGGTTGGTGAGCGCACCGGCTCCCGGCCAGCCCGACCCGGCCACGCTGCCCTCGGCGTGACGGACGCTGCTGGCGCACCGACCCGAGCGCCGGTGCCGGCACGGTCGGAGTCGCCGAAGGGGATGGGCGACGCCGCGCGCACCGTCGGCATCGCTGCTCTCGCGGGGCTCCTCCTCGCAGCGGCGCTGCCGCCGTGGGGGTGGTGGCCGCTCGCGTTCGTCGGCGTCGCGGTGCTCGAGCGCCTCATCGACGACCAGCCGGCCTGGTCACGCGTTCGCCGGGGCTTCCTCGTCGGCGTCGCGTTGCTCGGCCCGACGTACTCGTGGATGGCAGCGTTCACCCCGCCGGGCTACGTGCTCGCCGTCCTCTTCTACGCGGCGATGCTCGGCGCTGCGCTCGTCGTCGTGCCGCGCACATCGCAGTGGCGCCTTGCAGCGCTGCCGGGCGCGCTCGTGCTGTGGGATGCCGTGCGCGGGCGCTGGCCCTTCGGTGGGGTCCCGATCTCCGGGCTGGCAGTTGGTCAGGTCGACTCGCCCCTCGTGGGCATCGCTCGCGTCGGCGGCCCGCTGCTGCTCGGCCTCGCGGTGGGGGCGCTCGGCGTGGGTCTTGCGGCTCTGGCCCGGCGATCGTTGCGCGCCGTCGCGGCAGCCGGCGCTGTCGTGGCGGTGTTGCTGGCGCTCGCGGCGATCGCGCCGCGGGCGCACGACGGCGGCACCCTGCGGGTGGGCATCGTGCAGGGGGGCGGCCAGCAGGGGACCTCGGTCAGCGACGTGTTGCCGAGCGTGGTCTTCCGGCGACACCTCGACGCGGCCGCAGCGCTGCCGACTGGTCTCGACATGGTGTTGCTGCCCGAGGACGTGGCGGAGGTCGACGGGCCGTTCGATCAATCGCGCGACGGAGCTGAGGTGGCAGCGCTCGCGCGCCGGTTGCACGCCGTCGTGCTCGTCGGTGCCATCGAGGACGCGGGGCCGACGCGGTTCCACAACGTGCAGATGGCCTTTGGCGCTGATGGCTCGTTCCTCGACCGCTATGAGAAGGTGCGACGGGTTCCCTTCGGCGAGTTCACCCCGCTGCGGGCGTTGCTCGAGGCGGTCGGAGGTGGGGCCGTGCGGGCGTCGGACGCCCTCCCGGGGGCTGATCCGGCAACGCTCAGCACCCCCGTCGGCACGTTCGGCGTCTCGACCTCATGGGAGATCTTCTTCGCCGACCGCGCTCGGGCTGCGGTGCGCGACGGGGGCGAGGTGCTGCTCAACCCGACGAACGGCGCGTCGTTCCACGGCTCGATCGTGCAGAGCCAGCAGCTCGCGCTCACCCGTCTCCGGGCCATCGAGACCGACCGCTGGGCGATGCAAGCCGCCCCGACGGGCTATTCGGCGATCGTGACGCCGAGCGGTCGGGTCGTGACGAGGTCGTCGATCGGCGAGCGCGGGGTGCTCACGGGCGACGTCACCCGCCGGGCGGGGCTGACGTGGGCCGTGCGCTTCGGCGACTGGCCCGCCGTCGCGCTGGCGTTGCTCGGCACCGTGGTGGCGTGGACCTGTCCTTCTCGAGGCAACGGGTGGCGCATCGCGCCACCCACTGCCTCGAGTTCCTCGAAGCAGGGAGATGGGAGCCC
>JBPCON010000036.1:0-26135 GCA_051000215.1 Acidimicrobiales bacterium | reverse complement strand
CGATGGCTCTCCCCTCTGCAACGCACCAGAGGCCGTGCTTGACGCCTCCGCCGTTCCGCCATGATCCGGGGCCTGTTGCGTGCTCGACGTCGAGCAGCGCCGAGAGGCCGGGGGCCAGCGACAGCCCCCACACAGGGGAGAGGTTCGCGGCGGTGGCGCGCAGGAGGTGGAGCCGGTCGCTCGCGGCCTTGAGGGTCGTGTGCTCGTGCGGGAGGACGTCACCTTCCTCGGGCCCTTCGATGCCGAGGGCGCCTATGACGCCGAGCGTCTCGTGGCTGCGCCCCGCTTCGTCCGCGAAGGCCATGCGGTACAGGTAGAGCGCGGGCTGATCGGTGACGGTGACGCCATCGACGCCCCAGCGCTCGAAGAGGGCGCCAGCTTCGCCGTAGGGGTCCTCGCCGCCGATCGGGATGTCGATGTGCACCACGTTGTGCTCGTGTTGGGCTGCGAGCGAGGCGCGCTGTTCGGCGTCGACGACGTCGTATGGCGGCGCGGTGACCAGTTCGAGGTCGTCGTTGGCATAGCGAATCCCGGGGAAGGGAGCGAAGCGGGGCACGGCGGTGATCTTCGCATGCCACGATCACCGACCGTGACGGTCTGGGCGCTCGATCTCGACGGTGTCGTGTGGCGCGGCGAGCAACCCATCGCGGGATCGGTGGCGGGGGTGCTCGGGCTCGTCGAGCGCGGCGATCGGGTGGTGCTCGTCTCGAACAACTCGGCTGCGACGATCCGGGAGTACCGCGCCAAGCTCGCTCTCCTGGGTCTGCCGCGAGAAGCCGAGCTGGTCACCTCGGCGATGGCCGCGGCGACGTTGATCGCGCCCGGGGAGCGGGTGCTGGTGTGCGGAGGGGCGGGGATCGCCGAGGCGCTCGAGCGTCGCGGGGCGACAGCGCTCGGCGACGACGGCGATCACGAAGCGCTCGACGCGGTCATCGTTGGACTGCACCGCGCGTTCGACTATGAGAGGTTGCGACGCGCTGCGGCCGCCGTGCGAAGCGGGGCGCGGCTGGTGGCGACGAACGACGACGCGACGTACCCGACGGCAGATGGCCTGGTACCCGGTGCCGGCGCCATACTCGCTGCCGTCGAGCGCGCTTCAGGCGCGAAGGCGGTCGTCGCGGGCAAGCCGTACCCGGCCATCGTCGCGCTCGTGCGCGCCAGCTTCGGTGCTGAGGGGACGGTGGTCGGCGACCGCCCTGACACAGACGGGCGCTTCGCGCGAGCGCTCGGTTGGCGGTTTGCGCTCGTGCTCAGCGGCGTGACCATCGATGCCGCTGGCGCCGATCCGCGACCCGACGTCATCGCCAAGGACCTCGCGACGTTGATCGCAACAACGGATGCGCGCTGAGGGCGGCTTTTGGAGCGAGTCGCTCGAAGCTGTCAGAACGAGACGAAGCCGTGGGGGAGCGCAGCCGCGAGCCGACGGCGGAACCACTCCGTGTTGCGGAGCTGAGCGGCGACCAGCGCGCCGAAGGCGAAGCCGCCGACGTGGGCCATCCACGCCACCCCGCTCGACTCCGCCGTGAAGAACTGGCTGACGAACCAGAACCCGAGCACGAGCCACGCCGGCACGTACGTCACGACGATGAGCAAGAAGCTCAGCCAGGTGAGGATGCGTGCTCGCGGGAACCACACTAGGTATGCGCCCATCACGCCGGCGATGGCCCCCGAGGCGCCGATGAGCGGGGCCGTCGATCCCGGGTCGAGCGCGAGTTGGGCAAGGGTGGCGACGAGTCCGGCCATGACGTAGAAGGCGAGATAGCGCAGCGGACCGAGTGCGTCTTCGACGTTGTTCCCGAAGATCCACAGAAAGAGCATGTTGCCGCCGAGATGCAACCACGAAGCGTGCAGGAAGAGCGACACGAGGATGGCGAGGTCGACCTGCTTGTCGGGGAACGGCGTCGTGGTGCGCCTCCCGACAGTGTCATCGCACGTGTCGGTGCGTAGCTCGGAGAACGTGATCGGCCGCTGATGCAGGATCTCGCAGGGGATCGCGGCGCGCTCGTAGATGAGCTCGGTCTGGTGGTCGCTGGTCGAGCCGGCTTGCTGCGCGAACGCGAACACTGCGACGTTGATCACGATGAGAGCGAGGGTCACCCATGCGGTGCGGCGCGTCGGGTTGCGATCGCGCAGCGGCACCATCGCGGCGCAGGCTAGTGCGAACTATTGCAAGCGCGGCAGCGGGCGTCGTAGGCTGCACGGATGGCTCAGAACCAGCTGCTCAAGCGCTACCTCGATGCCGGGATGCAGTTCACGGCGATGACCCAGCAGCGCGCTGAGGCGATCGTGCGCGACCTCGTGAAGGCCGGCGAGGTCCAGGCAGAGGCCGCGCAATCGGCGGTGACGGAGATCGTCGACCGCAGCCGCGCGAACACAGAGCGGCTGCTCGACCAGGTCCGCGGCGAGGTGCAGAAGCAGGTAGCGGTGGCCGAGTTCGTCACCAAGGATGTCGTCAACAGGCTTCAGACCCAGATCGATGACCTCCGAGCGCAACTGCCCGGCGCCCGGGCGGCCAAGCGAGGTGTCGCCAAGACCTCATCGACGGTGAAGGGCACGGCGAGGAAGACGACAGCGAAGGCGGCGACGGCGAAGAAGGCCGCGACCAAGAACGTGGCCGCGAAGAAGACTGCGGCGAAGAAGAAGGCAGTCGCCAAGCGTGCGACAGCGAAGCGCGCGACGAAGAAGGTGGCGGCAAAAGCCTCCTCAGCGCGAAAGTCGGTCGCCAACAAGGCGCCGGCCAAGAAGTCCACAGCTTCGCGGTCCTGACCGAGGCCCAGCACGGCCCCTGGTCGCCGCCGGCTCGACGCTGAGCTCGTCCGTCGAGGCCTCGCTCCGAGCAGGGAGCGGGCTCAGGCCGACATCGCAGCAGGGCGCGTCAGCGTCGCTGGCGCGCCGGCCGACAAACCCGCCCGTCTCGTCGGTTCGGGCGAGTCCATCGTCGTGGCAGGGCCGCCGCCGCGCTTCGTCAGCCGCGGTGGACAGAAGCTCGACCACGCGCTCGAGGTGTTCCCCGTCGATGTCGCCGCGCGGCGCTGCCTCGACGCCGGCGCCTCGACCGGAGGCTTCACGGACTGCCTTCTGCAGCACGGCGCACGCGAAGTGGTGGCTGTCGATGTCGGCTACGGCCAGCTCCATGAGCGCATCCGCGCCGACCAGCGCGTCCAGGTCCACGAGCGGGTGAACGCAAGAGCGCTCGATGCGGCGATGATCGGCGGGACCGTCGATGTGGTTGTCGCGGACCTGTCCTTCATCTCCCTACGCACCGTGGCCGGCGCCCTCCTGGAGTGCGCGGGTCCGCAAGCAGATCTGATCCTGCTCGTGAAGCCCCAGTACGAGGCCGGGCGCTCTGAGGCGGCGAAGGGCAAGGGCGTCATCCGCGACCCGGCGATACGGGTGCGGGTCGTCGAGGAGGTCGCAGCCGCGTTTCGTGCCCGCGGCGCGGCCATCATGGGGACCGTGGAGTCGCCCATCACCGGAGCCGACGGCAACGTCGAGGTGCTCCTCCACGCGCGGGCACCGCGGTGACGCCCGGGCGTGGCCGCGTCGCGGCTCTCGTGTTGCACCGAGAACGCGTCCAGGCCCACTCGCTCGGCCGCGACATCACAGCGTGGCTCGAAGCCCATGGCTTCGACGTGGTGCTCCCTGCCGGTGACGCCGAAGTTGCAGGGCTCAGTGGCAAGACGTTCGACGAAGACCACCTGCCGGCGGGGGTCGACCTCGTCGTGAGCCTCGGTGGCGACGGCACCATGCTGCGCGCGATCCACCTCGTCGGGACGTCCCGGGTCCCCGTGCTCGGCGTCAACGTGGGTCAGCTCGGCTACCTGACCGAGATCGAGCCGCTCGACGCCGAGACAGCGCTCGAGCGCTTCGTCGCGGGGGAGCACACGATCGAAGAGCGGATGCTTCTCACGGTTCGGGTGAGATCGAGCGGGGTGACGGCGCTCGCCCTCAACGAGGCCGTGCTCGAGAAGACGGCAACCGGTCATACGGTGCGCCTCGGGGTGACCATCGACGGTCAGCCATGGACGACGTACGCGGCCGACGGGCTCATCGTCGCGACGCCGACCGGGTCGACCGCCTACTCCCTCTCCGCACGCGGCCCGATCGTCGCGCCCGACCTCCGAGCGCTGGTGCTCACCCCGGTCTCGCCTCACATGCTTTTCGACCGATCGATGTTGTTCAGCGCGGCCTCGACGCTCGTGCTCGAAGTCGACGGCCACCGTCCCGCCTCGTTGTCGGTCGATGGGCAGAACCTGGGCGTGCTGGCCGAGGGCGACGCGATCGAGTGCGCGGCTGCCGAGGTCTCGGCGCGTCTCGTTCGCTTCGGCCCGACCAGCTTTCACCAGGTGCTCAAGTCGAAGTTCGGGCTGAGCGATCGCTGATGCTGGCGGAGCTCGCGGTGGCGAACTTGGGGGTGATCGCCGACCTGCGGCTCGTGCTCGAGGAGGGGTTGACCGCGCTGACCGGCGAGACGGGCGCAGGCAAGACGATGGTCGTCGAGGCTGTCGAGCTGCTCATGGGGGGCAAGGCCGACCCGATGCTGGTGCGGCCGGGCACCGACGAGGCCTCCGTCGAGGGCCGCTTCGCGCTGGCCGACGACGAAGAGGTCGTGCTCGCGCGGATCATTCCTGCTGTTGGGCGCTCTCGCGCGTATGTCAATGGGCGAATCGCACCTGTGTCCGCGCTTGGCGAGTGGGGAGCGCGCCTCGTCGACCTCCACGGTCAGCACGCGCACCAATCGTTGCTCGCGGCCGCGACGCAGCGGGCGGCGCTCGACCGGTTCGGCGCTGTCGACCTCGGGCCGCTTCGCGAGGCTCGGCGCGAGCTCGCGAGCATCGACGCTGCGCGCGCCGAGCTCGGCGGCGACGAGCGGGCACGGGCGCGCGAGATCGACTTGCTGCGCTTCCAGGTCGATGAGCTGGAGGCGGCGGCCGTCAGGGGCCCCGACGAGGACGACCGGCTCGCGGCGCAACAGGACCTCCTCTCCGACGCACAGGCCCACCGCGTCGCCTCCAGCTTCGCCGTCGGCGCGTTGAGCGACGAGCGCGGCGCGAGCGACGGCATCGGCGCGGCGATCGCGGCGGTCGCCGGCCGTGGGCCGTTCGCTGCCCTCGAGACGCGGTTGCGGGCGCTTTCGTCGGAGGTCACCGACATCGCAACCGAGCTGCGCGGTGTCGGGGAGTCGATCGACGACGACCCGAGACGCCTCGAGGAGATCACCGAACGCCGCCAGCTCCTGCATGACCTCAGTCGCAAGTACGGCGACACGTTGGCGGAGGTGCTGAGCTACGCCGAGGAAGCGAGGGCACGGCTTCTCGAGCTCGAGACCCGCGGCGAACGAGCGGCGGCGCTCGACCGCCGGCACGTCGCTGCCCTGGATGCTGCGACACGCGCCGCAGCCGTTGTCGGCACCGCTCGCAGAGCCGCGGCACCCGGCCTTGCAGCTGCGGTACAGGCCCGTCTCGCCGGCTTGGCGATGGCCAAGGCCACTGTGGTCGTCGAAGTCGGAACAGCCGACCCGGGCGACGACGTCGCCTTTCTGCTCTCGGCGAACCCGGGCGCACCGCCGCTGCCGCTCGCCAAGGTGGCCTCGGGCGGCGAGCTCGCACGCGCGATGCTCGCTCTGCGCCTCGTGCTCTCCGGTGCGGCAGGCGACGACGACACTGCTCCGCCGACATTGGTGTTCGACGAGGTCGACGCCGGCATCGGTGGTGCAGCGGCGACGGCGGTCGGCCGGGCGCTCTCGCTTCTGGCCAGTGGGCGTCAAGTGTTCGTCGTCACCCACCTCCCGCAGGTCGCGGCTTTCGCCGATCACCAGATCGTGGTGGCGAAAGACGATGACGGGCGTACGACGAGGGCCAGTGCCGCCCCAGTCGACGGCGATGACCGCGTCGTCGAGTTGTCTCGCATGCTGTCGGGCTCTCCCGCCTCGGCGACCGCGCGCGAGCATGCAGCCGAGCTCCTTGCCGAAGCCCGAACCACGCGCCCGTGACGATTTCGTACGAGCCGCTGGCGATCTCAGGGCGAGCCAGCGAAGGCCACGACCGCTGCAACGAACTGTCCAGGGTCTTGGTCGATCGCGAGGTGGGCTTGGTTCGTCATCGCCACGACGTCTGCATTGGGCAGCCTCTGCGCGACTGCCTCGACGGCCGGCCGGTAGTAGTGAGGGCTCTCGGTCCCCAGGAACAATCGAACCGGCACTGCGATCGACGAGAGGTCCTTCGACAGGCGGTAAGCCTCAACAGCGTCGCCCTCGCGGACCAATGTCGGCGCGGCCGCGACGCGGGCTCGCCACATTGGGGTCGCCTTCATCGCATCGATCCGCTCCTGAGGAAGCTCGATGACCTCGCTGAAGAAGACTTGCAGGATCGCCTCGGCATCACCCGACTCGGCAGCAGCGCGAAGTCGCTCCTGCGCGCCCGGTGGGAACACCCGATGCCCAGGAGTAGGAATTGGTGGCTCGTAGAGGACCATGCGACCGACAGCAGAGTGGAACGGAGCCGCCTCCAGGCAGCAGATCGCGCCGTAGGAATGGCCGACCAAGTACACGTCGCGCCCGGCGGCTTCCACGACGGATGCGACGTCCTCACCTTCTCGCTCGATCGCATAGTCGTCCGCTTCGTCGGCGCTGATGCCCCGGCCTCGCCGGTCCATTGCGTGCACGGTGAACCGCTCTGCGAGGGCCCCGGACACCGGAGCCCAACGCGTCCGATCGCCCGTGCCGCCGTGCACCAACACCATCGGCGGACCTGATCCGAACCGCTCGAACCCGATCATCGACCCGTCAGCCGAGCGAACGTGAACGATCTCTCCCGCACCCAGCGCCACCCGCCCATCGTGGCCTGATGGACGATCGCCTGCACGTTCGCGTGTGCGTCGTCAGAGAGCAGCGCCTACAGCGATGCTGAGAAGCACCTTCACACCGATCGGATCGATCCGGTGTCCGCGAGGCGGGGGTCGGAGCGGGATAGGGTGGGCTCCCGTGACCAAGCACCTGTTCGTCACGGGCGGTGTTGCATCCTCGCTCGGCAAAGGCCTCACGGCCTCGTCGCTCGGTCGACTGCTGAAGTGCCGAGGGCTGCGCGTCACGATGCAGAAGCTCGACCCGTACATCAACGTCGATCCGGGCACGATGAACCCCTTCGAGCACGGCGAGGTCTTCGTCACCGACGACGGTGGCGAGACCGACCTCGACCTCGGTCACTACGAGCGCTTCATCGACGAGCGTCTCACCCGCGACTCCAACGCCACGACGGGGTCGATCTACTCGGCCGTGCTCGCGGCGGAGCGGCGCGGCGACTACCTCGGCAAGACCGTCCAGGTGATCCCACACATCACCGACGAGATCAAGCGCCGCATCACCCGGCTCGCCTACGACGACGTCGACGTCGTGATCACCGAGATCGGCGGCACCGTCGGCGATATCGAGATCCTCCCGTTCCTCGAGGCCATCCGCCAGTTCCGTCTCGACGTCGGTCGTGAGAACGTGTGCTACGTGCACGTCACGCTCGTGCCGTTCATCGGACCGTCCGGCGAGCAGAAGACCAAGCCGACGCAGCACTCCGTCACCGAGTTGCGCGCCCGGGGCATCCAACCCGACGCGATCGTCTGTCGCAGCGAACGGCCCGTGTCCGACGCGCTGAAGCGCAAGATCTCCAACCTCTGCGACGTGCCGCCCTCAGCGGTGGTCAACGCTGCCGACGCGCGCAACCTCTATGAGATCCCCCTTGTACTGCACGAGGAGGGGCTGGACGACTACGTGTGCCAGCTGTTGCACATCGCCCCCGACGTCAAGCCCGACCTCAGCGCATGGGAGGCCCTCGTCGACCGCGTCGACGCGGCCGGCAAGCCGGTGCGCATCGGGCTCATCGGCAAGTACGTCAGCCTCCTCGACGCCTACCTCTCGGTCGTCGAGGCGCTCAAGCACGGCGGCTTCCACCATGGCGCCAGGGTCGAGATCGACTGGATCCAAGCGGAGGAGGTCGAGGGCCTTCTCGCGTCGGGCCGCTTGCGCGACCTCGACGGGATCGTGATCCCCGGAGGATTCGGCGAGCGTGGCATCGAGGGCAAGATCGCTGCAGCAACGTTCGCTCGCGAGCAAGGCATCCCCTGTCTCGGGTTGTGCCTCGGGCTGCAGATGATGGTGATCGACTTCGCGCGCAACGTGCTCGGCCTGACGGGCGCGAACTCGAGCGAGGTCGACAGCCAGTCGCCACACCCCGTCATCGATCTGATGGACGACCAGCGCGAGGTCACCACCAAAGGCGGGACGATGCGGCTCGGCGCCTACATCGCAGAGCTCGAGCCGGGCTCGATCGTCGCAAGGGCCTACGACAACACCGTCGTGTCCGAACGACACCGCCACCGCTACGAGTTCAACTCGCGGTACAAGTCGCGCTTCGAGGCCGCAGGCCTGCGCTGCTCGGGGTTGTCGCCCGACGGGCGGCTGGTCGAGTTCGTCGAGCTCGACGGGCACCCGTTCTGGGTCGGCACGCAGGCGCACCCCGAGTTCAAGAGCCGGCCCGACCGCCCGGCGCCGCTGTTTCGCGAGCTCATCGGCGCAGCGCTCGCTCGAGCCGAGGGCCGCAACCCGCACTTGTTCGAAGTCGCGACCCGCCCGGCTGGAGGCGACCCGGCCTCGGTCGCGGTGCCGGCCTCGCTCTGAGCTCGTCCGGGTTCCGCATTGTTGGCGAACGCGTCGTCCACGATGGGTACGTCATCTCGCTCGCGATCGCCACGGTCGAGGCCCCGGACGGCCACAGCTTCGAGCGCGACATCGTCCACCACCCGGGCGCCGTTGCGGTGGTTGCGGTCGAGGGCGACCAAGCCGTGCTCGTTCGCCAATACCGCGTCGCGATCGACGACTCGCTGCTCGAGGTCGTCGCTGGCAAGCGCGACGTCGACGGCGAAGCGCTCGAGATCACGGCGCAGCGCGAGCTCGAGGAGGAGATCGGGCTGCATGCCGGCTCGCTCGAGCTCCTGGCGCGCTTCCACAACTCTCCAGGCTTCTGCGACGAGCTGCTCCACGTGTTCCTCGCCACGGAGCTCACCGAGGTGCCCATGCGGCGCGACGGCGTCGAGGAGCAGGCCATGACAATCGAGCGCATCGATCTCGTCGACGTGCCGAGCCTCATCGAGTCGGGCGAGCTGCGCGACGCGAAGACGATCATCGGCCTCACCCTCGCCCGAGAGAAGCTCCGCCGGTGACAGCGGCGCGAGCTGACGAGGCCGTGCTGCCCCGGGAGGCCGAGGCGCTGCTCACCTGGCTCGCCATCGAGCGCGGGCGGTCACCCAACACGCTCAGCGCATACCGTCGCGACCTCCTCGCCTACGGCAGTTGGCTGGGCGAACGCCGGTGCACCGTCGGCGATGTCGCCCCAGCCGACGTCGCCCACTACGTCGCTGCGCTGCGCGCCGACGGCAAGGCCGCGTCGTCGGTCGCTCGGGCCATCGTCGTGGTGCGCTCGTTGCACCGCTTCATGGTCGACGAGGGCATGGCCGAGCTCGACCCGACAGCCGACCTCGACGCGCCCCGAGTCCCCGCAAGCATCCCGAAGGCGCTCACCGAAGAAGAGGTCGAGCGGCTCCTCGATTCGGTCGTCGGCGCCGGCCCGCTCCCTTTGCGAGACAGGGCGATGCTGGAACTGCTGTACGGGACAGGCATCCGCGTCAGCGAGCTCGTCGGGCTCTCGCTGAGCGATGTCGACCTCGATGCGGGCCTGGTCCGAGCGTTCGGCAAAGGAGCCAAGGAGCGCATCGTCCCGCTCGGTAGGCCTGCGAGCCGGGCGATGGCCGAGTGGCTCGACGACCCCGGGCGCGGTGCGGTAACGCCTGAGCGGTGGGCCCGCCGTGGCGACGCGGAGGCCATCTTCCTCTCGGCGCGGGGGCGGCGCATCACGCGCCAGGGCGCCTGGCTCGTGGTCAAGGCACACGGCGAGAGGGTCGGGCTCGGCGCCAAGCTCTCCCCGCACGTGCTGCGTCACTCCTGCGCCACCCACATGCTCGACCACGGGGCCGACATCCGAGCGGTGCAGGAGCTGCTGGGCCATGCCTCGATCTCGACGACGCAGGTGTATACGAAGGTCTCGACTGAGCGGCTGTGGCGGGCTTATGACGCTGCGCACCCCCGCTCCGGGCGGCGCGCCCTCTAACCTGTCCCGAATGGTGCAGCAGAGCAACCTCGAGGGACGTCGGACGGAGCTCGAGGCCGAGCGCGAGGGCCTGCGTCGCCAGCTCGAGGAGCTCGGCGTCACGGGCGACGGGTCACTGAGCTTCGACGACGGCTTTGCCGACTCAGGCCAGGTCGCGGCGGAGCAGGGTGAGACACGGGTCCTCTCGGCTTCGCTCGCCGAACAGCTCGACGAGGTGGAACGAGCGCTCGCGAAGCTCACCGAAGGTGGCTACGGCCGCTGCGAGGTGTGCGGCGGCGATATCACCGCAGCGCGGCTCGAAGCGATGCCGGCCACCCCCTACTGCATCGAGCACGCCTCCTCGTAACAGCCAGCAAAGGCGCAGCTCACCGGCGGGGGAGCAGCCCGACGGCTTCCTTGACCCGGGCAAGGGTGCCCGCAGCGATCGACTGTGCCTTCTCTGCGCCGACAACGAGCGCCTTCGTCACGACGCTCGGGTCGGCGACGAGCTCGACGTAGCGCGACTGCAGCGGGCGCAGCACCTCGATGACTGCCTCGGCGGCATCTGCCTTGAGCGGGCCGTACTGGGTGTAGCGCTCGGCGACGCGCATCGGGTCCGCGCCGCTCGCGGCAGCAAGGATCGAGAGAAGGTTGGCAACGCCCGGCTTCGTCTCGGGGTCGTAGCGCACGTCGCCCTCGTTGTCGGTGACGGCGCGCTTGAGCTTGCGCGAGATCACTTCCGGCGAGTCGAGCACGAGGATGGTGCCTTGTGGCGAAGCGAGCGACTTCGACATCTTGCTGGTCGGCGTCTGCAGGTCCATGACTCGCGCGCCGAAGGGAGCGATGGTGTGCTTCGGGACGACGAGGCAGCCCGCGCCGTAGCGGGTGTTGAACCGCTCAGCAAGGTCGCGCGCGAGCTCGATGTGCTGGCGCTGGTCGTCTCCGACGGGCACCTCGTCGGTGTCGTAGAGGAGGATGTCGGCTGCCTGGAGCGCCGGGTAGGCGAAAAGCCCCGCCGAGGTGAACCGGCTCTGCGCGCCCTTCTCCTTGAACTGCGTCATGCGGTTGAGCTCGCCGAAGGATGCGGTGCACTCCATGATCCAACCGAGCTCGGCATGCTCGTGCACGTGGCTCTGCGCGAACAGGGTGCATGCCTCGGGGTCGAGGCCCGAGGCCATCAGCAGCGCGACGAGCTCGGTGGTGTTGCTCCGCAGCTCGGCTGGATCCTTGGGGATGGTGAGCGCGTGGAGGTCGACGATGCAGAAGATCGAGTCGTGCTCGCGCTGCTCTGGGACCCAACGACGCACCGCCCCGAGGTAGTTGCCCAGATGCAACTCGCCGGTCGGCTGGATGCCGGAGAACACGCGTGCCATGCGGGGGATCGTAGGCACAGGCTCAAATGACACGCGTGGAAGTTGTACGCTCCGGCGATGCCTTACGAGGTGCAAACGACGGTCTTTGAAGGGCCGTTCGACCTCCTGCTGCACCTGATCCTGCGTGAGCAGGTCGATCTCTACGAGGTGCGCCTCTCCGGGATCGTCGACGCGTTCGTCGCTGAGCTCGACCGCGTTGAGATCATGGATCTCGACGTCGCCACCGAGTTCCTGTTGATCGCGGCGACGTTGGTCGAGCTGAAGTCCAAGCGCCTCCTGCCCGGCGACAGCGACATCGACCTCGACGACGAGCTCGAGCTGTGGGAGGAGCGCGACCTGCTGCTCGCCCGTCTGCTCGAATGCAAGACGTTCAAGGACGCGGCCAGCGCGATCCATCGCCTCTCGATCGCTGCCGGTCGGTCGCACCCACGCACCGCCGGGCTCGAGGATCGCTTCCTCGCCCTCGTCCCCGATGTGCTCGCCGGGGTCAGTCCGGCTGATCTGCGAGCTGCGTTCCTGCGAGCAACCGCGCCGCGGCTCGTGGCGCGCGTCGACCTCGATCATGTCGCGCCCGTGCGTGCAAGCGTGACCGACGCGGTCGAGGAGCTACTCGACGAGCTTCCGCGGGCCGGACGCATCACGTTCCGTCGCCTCACCTCAGCCCTCCTGGAGCGGCTCGAGGTTGTCGTGCGGTTCCTCGCCGTCCTCGAGCTCTACAAGCAGGGCCTGGTCGAGGTGACCCAGACCGAGTCATTCGGTGATCTCACCATCATCTGGATCGGCGGCGACGCGCGGGCCATGGAAGACGGCGGCTGGATGAGCTCTCTTGCGGTGGTCGACGCCTATGAGGGCTGATCGGCGAGCCCGTGGCATCTGAGGAGACTCGAGCGATCGAGGCGATCCTGATGGTGACCGAGGATCCCGTCGAGCCACAGTTGCTGGCGCAATTGCTCGAGGTCGCCCCCCAGCGGATCGAAGAGCTGTGCGGCGAGCTGGCAGCGGCGTACGAGGCCGAGGATCGTGGCTTCGTGCTCGTTCGCGTCGCCGGCGGCTACCGGTTCCAGAGCCATGCCGACCTCGCCGCGTACGTCGAGCGGTTCGTGCTCGAAGGCCAGGCGGCTCGCTTGTCGAACGCAGCACTTGAGACGCTCGCGATTGTGGCGTACAAGCAGCCCGTGAGCCGAGCTCAGGTGGCGGCAATACGAGGTGTGAACGTCGATGGTGTCGTGCGCACGCTCGTGCAGCGCGGCTTCATCGAGGAAGTCGCACGCGACCCCGGTCCTGGTCAGGCTTCGCTCTACGGCACGACGCGACAGTTTCTCGAGCGTCTCGGCATCGACTCGCTCGCCGCGCTGCCGCCGCTCGCGCAATTCGTGCCGGGGGCGGAGGTCGTCGAGGCACTCGAGCTCGGGTTGCGCCCGGATGCAGCCGACGACACCTGATGGCGGAGCCTGAGCGGCTCCAGAAGGTCCTGGCCCGTGCCGGCATCGGGAGCCGCCGCCAGTGCGAGGAGCTGATCGCCGAGCGCCGCGTCACGATCAACGGACGCGTCGCGGAGCTTGGCAACCGCGTCGACGTCGCGAGCGACGAGGTTGGCGTCGACGGAACACGCGTCGGAGTCGCGCCTGGCCTCGTCTACTACCTGTTGAACAAGCCAGCGGGCGTGGTTGCGACTGCCTCGGACACGCACGGGCGAGCGACCGTCGTCGACCTCGTCCCCCTCGAGCCACGCGTGTTCCCTGTCGGGCGTCTCGACCTGGACACCGAGGGGCTGCTCTTGCTCACGAACGACGGTCACCTCACCCATCGACTCACACATCCGAGCTTCGGCGTCGAAAAGGAGTACCTCGCGCAGCTCGAGGGCACACCGTCGCGTGGCGCCTTGCGGAGCTTGCGCGACGGCGTCGTGCTGGAAGACGGGGTCACCGCGCCGGCATCAGCAGCGCTCGGCAGTGATGGCTTGCTGCGTCTAGTCATCCACGAGGGCCGCAACCGCCAGGTTCGACGAATGTGCGAAGCCATCGGTCATCCCGTGGTGCGCCTCGTGCGCACTCGAATCGGCCCGCTGACCGATCGGAACCTCGCGCCGGGCGATTGGCGCGAGCTCGCCGTCGAGGAGGTACGTGCGCTCGAGCGCGCAACGGACAACAGCTCCAGCCGGCCGTCGGGGGCCAAGTAGCCTCGGCGCCCATGGGCCCGGCAGTGCGAGCGCTTCGTGGCGCGACAACCATTGACGCGGACACGGTCGAGGACGTCACCGAGCGCACCATCGCCTTGATCGAAGCGATGCTCGAGCGCAACGGTGTCGCGCACGACGACGTCATCAGCGTCTGGTTCACCGCGACGGATGACATCCATTCGATGTTCCCCGCAACAGCTGCCCGCAAGGCTGGTTTGGGCGATGTGCCACTCATCTGCGCGCGTGAGCTCGACATCGAAGGCGGCCAGCCGCTCTGCATCCGGGTGCTCATGCATCTGGCCACACAGCGAGCGCGCGACGAGCTTCACCATGTGTACCTGGAGGGCGCGGCAGCGTTGCGCGACGACTTGCCCGCATGACGTCTCCCTCGGCGTCGCGCCGCGCGAACATCATCGGTAGCGGGCTCATGGGCGGGTCGATCGGGCTCGCGCTTCGTGTGCAGGGCTGGCACGTCAGCGGCACTGACGTCGAGGAGCGGCGCGCTCTGCGCGCCGTCGCCCTCGGCGCGTTCGACACCGTAGGAGTCGACAGCGAAGCCGAGATCACCTTCGTCGCTGTTCCCGTGCGCGCCGTGGCCGACGCCGCCAAGGTCGCACTCGCGCAAACCACGGGTCTGGTCACCGATGTGGGGAGCGTGAAGGCTTCGGTGGTGGCGGCTGTGGCCGATGACCGTTTCATCGGTGGCCATCCCATGGCCGGTTCCGAGCAGGAGGGGGTCGACGGGGCTGACGCGACGATCTTCACCGGCGCGGTGTGGGTGCTCACCCCCACCGCCGCGACAGGCGACGACGCGTTCACCGCCGTGCGCGCGATCGTGTCCTCGCTCGGCGCCGACGTGGTGGCGCTCGCGCCAGATCGCCACGACGCTCTCGTCGCGGTCGTCTCCCACGTGCCCCACCTGACTGCCGCGACACTGATGGCGTTGGCGGGCGAGCGAGCCGAGGAGCACCGCGCGGTGTTGCGCCTTGCAGCCGGCGGGTTCCGCGACATGACCCGCATCGCCGCTGGCCACCCGGGGATCTGGCCGGACATCTGCGCCGAGAACGCGCCAGCAATCCTCGACACGCTCGATCGATTGATCGCGGGATTGCAAGGCATGCGCGCCGTTGTCGCCGAGGAGGATCGCGCCGGCCTGCTGGGCTTACTCGAACAGGCGCGAGAGGCCAGGGTAAACCTGCCCGGGCGCAGCCAGCTCCCCGCTGAGCTGTCCGAGGTGCGCATCCCCGTCCCTGACCGTCCCGGGGTGATCGCCGAAGTGGCAACGCTCGCCACCGAGCTCGACGTGAACCTCTTCGACGTCGAGGTAGCGCACTCCGCCGAAGGCGACAGCGGGGTGCTCATCGTGGTCGTGGCCTCGGCGCTCGTCGAGCGACTCCAGGCAGCGCTCGTCGCACGCGGGTACCGGCCATCGACCCGCGCGTTGGGATGAGCATGCCGATGCTCATCGAGCGACTCGCCGCGCCTCCGCACGCGGCGTTGCGCGTGCCGGGCTCGAAGTCGCTGACCAACCGCGCGCTGCTGTGCGCAGCGTTGAGCGATGGCACCACGGTGCTCCCGGGCGCGCTGCGCGCCGACGACACCGAGGCGATGGCCGACTGCCTTCGCCGCGCCGGCATCGACGTGACCTGGGGCGATGACGGGGTCGTGGTCTCGAGCAGCGGGCGCCTCGGCGCTGCGGGCGGACCACTCGACGCTCAGCTGTCGGGCACCACGTCTCGCTTCTTGCTTCCCGTTCTCGCCGTCAGCCCAGGGACGTGGGTGCTCGACGGCGACGCCGCGTTGCGCGCTCGACCCTTCGGACCGCTCGTCGATGCCGTGCGCCAGCTCGGCGCCGAGGTGCACGAGCGCGGCGAGCCGCGGTCCCTGCCGCTCGAAGTCGTGGGCGCGGCGCTCGCGGGGGGTGCGGTCAGCGTGGCGGGCGACGTCACGAGCCAGTTCGTGTCGGCATTGCTGCTCGCGGGGCCGCTGCTGCGTGACGGTCTCGACGTCGTCGTCGATGGGACGATGGCTTCGGCACCCTACGTCGCGATGACGCGTCACGTCATGGCCGCCTTTGGTGTTGTCGTCGACGGGCTGCGGGTGCCGTCAGCGAGCTACGTGTCGCCCGGGCGCTATCCCATCGAGCCGGACGCCTCTGCCGCGTCGTACTTCTTCGGCGTCGCGGCGGTGACAGGCGGGTCCATCACCTTGCGCGACCTCGGGAACGGATCGCAGCAGGGCGACGTGAGGTTCGCGACCGACGTGTTGCCTCGCATGGGATGCACGGTCGTTCAGGACGCGAGTTCGACCACGGTGCGCGGTCCCGAAGCGCGGACGCTGCATGGCATCGACATCGACCTTGGCTCGATGCCAGACATGGCCCCAACCCTGGCCGTGATAGCGGTGTTCGGTGACGGACCGACGCGCGTGCGCGGGGTTCAGATCATCCGAGGCCACGAGACCGACCGCATCAGAGCGGTCGTCAACGAGCTGCGTCGACTTGGGATCGAGGCCCACGAGCACGATGACGGGTTCACGATCGTGCCAGGCGATCCTCGATCCGCGATCGTCTCGACGTACGGCGACCACAGGATGGCGATGGCGTTCACGGTGCTCGGGCTGCGCACCGGTGGCATCTCGATCGAGGACCCAGGGTGCGTCGCCAAGACGTTCCCGAAGTTCTACGACGTCGTCGCCCAGCTTCGTTGAGCCGCGCTCGGCCGGACCCCTCATCGGCTTCTGGCGTCGCTGACGCGCGCTCTACACGCTTGGTTGACGCCAGAAGAGCTGCAGGACGGTGCGCGAGTCCTAAGGTCGAATCCATGCGCGTGATCGCCATCGACGGGCCTGCTGGTTCGGGGAAGTCGACCGTCGCCCGGGCGCTTGCCGAGCGACTCGGGTTGCGGTACCTCGACACCGGGGCCATGTACCGGGCCGTTGCCTTTGCGGCCTTGCGCGCGGATGTCGATCCGGACGATGCCGACCTTGTGGGCGCGCTCGCGCGGAACACCGCCATCGACGTCGGCGAGCGCGTCACCGTTGACGGCATCGATGCGACCGTGGAGATCCGGGGCCCTGAGGTCACGCGCGCGGTGAGCGCCGTGGCCGCCAACCCGATCGTGCGCATGGAGATGCGGACCCGCCAGCAAGCCTGGGCAGACAGCAACGGCGGTGGGGTCATCGAGGGCCGCGACATCGGCTCTGTGGTGTTCCCGGACGCCGAGCTCAAGGTGTACCTGACGGCCGAACCCGACGCCCGCGCCGCCCGTCGGGCGAAGGAAGTGAGCAACCTCTCCTACGAGAAGGTCGCCACCGACATCGCGCGGCGCGACGCGCTCGACCAGGAGCGCGAGCACAACCCGCTGGTCGAGGCTCCCGACGCCGTCGTGGTCGACACGACATCGAAGTCGGTCGACGAGGTCGTCGACGAGGTCATGGGGCGTTTGAGATGACGGTCGCCACGTCGCACACCGGCGTCGGCCGACCCGGTCGGCGTTGGGAGATCGCGTTCTATCGCGTCACGCGGCGCGCGATCTGGGTGGCAGCGAAGCTCCTTGGGCGCATCACGGTTGTGGGCGCGGAGAACATCCCCACCCACGGGTCCTTCGTCCTCGCTCCGGTGCATCGCTCCAACATCGACTTCGCGCTCGTGGCCCTCGTCACGAAGCGGCGTATGCGTTACATGGGCAAGGACTCGATCTTTCGATGGCAGATCCCATCGAAGCTCGTCATCGCACTCGGTGCCTTCCCCGTGCATCGAGGAAGCGCGGATCGCGAAGCCTTGCGGGTTTGCATCGAGGTCATCGACTCGGGACAGCCCCTTGTGATGTTCCCGGAAGGGACGCGCCAGTCGGGCCCAGTGGTCGAGGAGCTCTTCGACGGGACGGTCTACGTCGCAGGCAAGACCCAAGTCCCCATCGTCCCGGTGGGCATCGGTGGGTCGGAGCGGGTGATGCCGAAGGGGGCCAGGATGTTGCACCCGGCGAAGCTCGTGCTCGTGGTCGGCGAGCCGATCGCTCCACCACCTCCGACCGACGGCGGCCGCGTTGGGCGCAAAGCGATACGAAACACGACCGAGGAGTTGCTCACGGACATTCAGGGTGTGTTCGACCTCGCCCAAGCGATGACAGGCCATCCGAACGCAGCTCCCGACAAGACGAGCTGAGAGCACCGCCGCAAGAACAGCCGAGCTCAGAACATCTTCGCTTGACCGAAGACCGCTCGGAGCTTCGACTCGAAGTGCTCGAGCGGTTCGGTGGGGCCTTCGGGGTCGAACGCGACCTGATCCCACTCGTCGGCGAAACGCTCAGCGAGCGTGAACTCATCGGCGCTGAGCGCATCACGGTGCTTCTCGCGGGCGTCGGGGTCCGCACCGAAGTGGGCGTAGTAGTGGCGGCCCTGGAAGTCCTGGTGCACGAGGATCATCTTGTAGACCTCGTCACGCACGTAGGGATGCAGGATCTCTGCGGCGATCTTGGGATGGTTCGGCACGGAGATCGCCTTGCCGATGTCGTGGCACAGCGCGGCGACGACGACCTCGTCGTCGGCCCCGGCCCGCTCGGCCAGGGTCGCGGTCTGCAGGCAGTGCGTCAGCTGATCGGTCGCGAACCCGTCGGTGATGTCGGCCAACGATTGCAGTAGGCCGAGCACCCGGTCGGCGACCCTCGCTTGGTTCTGAGCGGTCTCGGCGCCGATGACGGCCCACTGCTCGGCCGTGGATTCGTCCATGCGGGTGAAGCTGGCTGCGGTCATCCCCTCAGTGTGCCAGCACCGAGCTGCGAACGCGGCGGGTCATGTCAGCCGGGCGAGGACGGCCGACGCGAGGTTCTCGCGATCGTTGGCAGCCGGGCGGGCAGGCACGCTGCCACCGAGGGTCAGGGTAGCGATCACGTCGATGCTCGCGAGGAGCTCGCGCAACTCGCGCGGGGGCGGGAAGTACTCCTCCTCGGTCGTGATGCGGACCTCCTCGACGCCGTCGCTCGGTGAGAGCTTCGCGATGATCGAGTCGACGAGCTCCTCGGGCGCAGAAGCCCCGGCTGTGACCCCGACAACTCCTGTGAGATCTTCGGGAATCTCTTCGGGCCCGTTGACGCGCAGCACGCGAGAGCAGCCAGATTCGGCGGCCAACCGTTCGAGGGCGCGGGTGTTCGACGAGTTCGCCGAGCCGATCACCACGACGGCATCGCAGCGCGAGGCGATCTCGGTGAGCGCGGACTGGCGGTTCGTGGTTGCGAAGCACAGGTCGCTGCGACCTGGACGCCACATGGTCGGGAAGCGATCGGCCGTCGCGTCGAGCACGTCTGACCACTCACGGTGCGACAGGGTCGTCTGGGCCAGCAGCGCGACGGGGCCTTCGAACGCTGGCAGGCCTGCGACGTCGGCCGTCGTCTCCACGAGGTGAATCGAGTCAGGGGCGACTGCCATGGTGCCGACGGCCTCCTCGTGGCCCTCGTGCCCGACGTAGACGATCTGGAAGCCCTTGCCGGCCCTCGTCTTCACCTCGTGGTGCACCTTGGTCACGAGTGGGCACACAGCGTTGACGACCACGCCGCCGCTGTCCCGAGCAGCTTGCACGACCTCGGGTGCGGAGCCGTGCGCCGACAGCATGATCGGTCGGCCCGGCGGCACGTCCGCGATGTCGTCGACGAAGACGACGCCCAGGTCCTCGAAGCGTTTGACGACGAGCTGGTTGTGGACGATCTCGTGGTAGCAGTACACGGGTGGGGGGAAGGCCCGCACCATCCCGACGAGTGCCTTGATCGCCATCTCCACACCGGCGCAGAAGCCCCGGGGAGCCGCGAGGAGGACCTTGTCGACTGCCATCGGACCTGCAGGCTACCGGCGCGGTCGATGACCCCCGTAGCCTCGAGCATCATGCCTGCGCCCCGAGTCGTTGCCGTCGCGCCCGGCTCTGCCGCGGCGCGTGCCGGGCTCGAGATCGGTGACGAGCTGCTGCGTCTCAACGGTGAGACGCCGCGCGACATCATCCGCTATCGCATGCTCACCGACGAGGCTGCGCTCGAGCTCGACGTGTTGCGCGGTGGGCTCGAGCTCACCGTCGAGCTCGCCAAGACGGCGGGCGAGCCGCTCGGTGTCGAGGTGCACTCTGCGCTGTTCGATCAGGTGCGCACCTGCGACAACCACTGCGAGTTCTGTTTCATCTACCAACTGCCGCCCGGGCTGCGTTCGAGCCTCTACCTCAAAGACGACGACTACCGGCTCTCGTTCCTCTACGGCAACTTCACCACGCTGACCCGTTTCACCGAGGCCGACCTGGAGCGGGTAGTGACCGAACGGCTCTCGCCGCTCAACGTGAGCATCCACGCCACCGACCCCGACGTGCGCGCGGACCTGCTGCGAAACCGACGTGGTGCAACGAGCCTTCGCTGGCTGCGCGCCTTGCTCGATCACGGGATCGAGGTGCACGGCCAAGTCGTCGTGTGCCCCGGGGTGAACGACGGCGTGGTGCTCGACGACACCCTGGCCGGCGTGCTCGACCGCTACCCGGATCTCGCTTCGATGGCCGTCGTTCCCCTCGGCGTGAGCCGCTGGTCGAACGAGCCACGCATGCGCGCGCACACCATGGCGGAGGCTTCCGGCGTCGTCGACATCGTCGAGCGCTGGCAGAACACGTTCCTGGAGGTGCTCGGCCGGCGTCTCGTCTTCGCGGCCGACGAGTACTACCTGCTTGCAGGGCGCGCGTTCCCATCTGCCGCGGCCTACGAAGGCTTCCCGATGCACGAGGACGGCATCGGCATGGCCCGCACGCTGGAGCTCGAGCTCACCGGGGCCTCCGCTGCATCGACGGGAACCCATGCCGGCTTCTTCGCGTGGGCAGACGCCGGTCATGGCGACACCGAGTACGAGCCCTACCGTGGGCCGCGCGGCAGATCGACGACGGTCGCGCTGCGCCCTCGACCGGGTGCGCCGGTCGGCCTCCTCACAGGCGCCTACGGCCGCCGCGTGCTCGAGCCACTCCTCGGCGAGCTGGGGCGCGACGACGTGCGAATCGTCGAGGTCGAAAACCGCTTCTTCGGCGGCAACATCGGCGTCGCCGGGTTGCTCGTGGGGGAAGACATCGCCAGGACTCTCGCGCGCGAACCCGAGGGCCACCGCTACCTGCTGCCCGATGTGTGCCTGTCTGGTGGGCTGTTCCTCGATGCCACATCACCCGATCAGCTGCCGCGTCGCGTCGAGGTCGTCGCAACGGATGGCATCGCGCTGCGAGATGCCCTGTGCACAGGTGGCCGCCAGTAGCGTTGACAGCCATGTCTGCATTGCCGATGGTGGCGATCGTCGGCCGCCCAAACGTCGGCAAGTCGACCTTGTTGAACCGCATCGTCGGTCGCCGTGAGGCGATCGTCGAGGAGCGGCCAGGCGTGACGCGTGACCGCAAGGAGGTCGAGGCCGAGTGGCAGGGCCGCCGCTTCCGCCTCGTCGACACGGGTGGGTGGCTGCCGGGAGGCGACTCGCTCGACGAGAAGGTCAGCCGCCAGAGCGAGAAGGCGATGGCCGAGGCAGCCGTCGTGCTCGTGGTCGTCGACGCCACCGTCGGCGTGACCGAAGACGACGCGCAGGTGGCCGAAGTCCTGCGCGGCACCGGTCGTCGCGTGCTCGTCGCAGCGAACAAGGTGGACGACAAGAACCGCGAAGCTGCGATCTGGGAGTTCATGGCCTTGGGGCTTGGGGAACCCTCAGCGATCTCAGCGCTGCACGGTCGGGGCACGGGCGACCTGCTCGACCGACTGCTCGCGGTGCTTCCGGAGCCCGACGACGATGCCGAAGCGTTGCCGGTCGACGACGACGCCGAGACGGGCGAGCGCGTGTTCTCCGTCGCGATCGTCGGGCGTCCCAACGTCGGCAAGTCGACGCTGTTCAACCGCGTGATCGGCGACGAACGAGCGGTGGTGCACGACCTGCCGGGCACGACGCGCGACTCGATCGACACCGTGGTCGAGACCGAGGAGGGCCCGATCCGCTTCGTCGACACGGCGGGCATGCGTCGGCGGAGCCGGATCGACGAGAACACCGAGTACTACTCGCTGGTGCGCGCCCTGCAGTCAGTCGATCGCAGCGATGTGGCCCTCCTCGTGATCGACGCAACCGATGGCGTCACAGCTCAGGACCAGCGCCTCGCAGAACGCGTCGATGCTGCCGGGTGCCCTGTGGTCGTGCTGCTCAACAAGTGGGAGCTGCTCGACGCCGAGCAACGCCTCGAGATCTCCGGACAGATGGCGCGCAAGCTGCACTTCATCGGCGAGGCCGTCGTGCTCAAGATCAGCGCGCTCACCGGCAAGGGCGTGAACAAGCTCTTGCCTGCTCTGGGCGATGCCATCGACGCGTACCACCGGCGGGTGCCGACCCGGAAGGTCAACGACGTGCTGCGCGCCGCGCAACTGCACCAGCCTGCGCCTCATGGTGCCCGGGTGCTCTACGCAACACAGGGCGCCGTCGACCCGCCGACCTTCACCTTGTTCGCCAACAAGGAGCTACCGCCGACGTACCTGCGCTACCTCGAACGCTCGCTGCGCGAAGCATTCGACATGGGAGCAACACCGATCAAGCTCCGCGTGCGCAAGCGAGGCGAGTAGAACCCGACGATGGCCCAGGACGTCCCAGCCTTCGAGTTCTCCGACCGTGCCAAGCAGCTGCGCCAGTTCGTCTACGAGTTCTGGTGTGCACACGGGCGAGGCCCGAACCTGCGAGCCGTGCACGAGGGCACCGGGCTCGATCGACGCGCCATCGTGCAGGGCTACAAGGAGCTGCAGCTCGGCATCATCTGCGTCGCCGATCTCGACAGCCAGAACTGCAACCTGCTCAAGTTCCAGCCGTTCTCGAGCTTCCCGAGCCAGGTCGAGGTGTGGATCGACGGCGCCTTCCACGCTTTTGCGGGTTGCGCCCTCGAGTCGATCGCAATCTCGAGGATGCCGCCGTTCGCGGGCAAGTCGCTCACCTTGCGGAGCTACTGCTCGTGTTGCCTCGCGCCGATCGAGCTGCTCGCGAGCGAAGGGGTCGTGACACCGCCCGACGGTGCGATGGTGCACATCAGCACGACGCCGTGGGATTGGAACAACGACGACATCGTTCATCAGTGCGACTCGATGAACTTCGTCTTGGACGGTGCGCACGCGGAGCGTTACGAGCGCATGGTCAGCCGCAGAGGCGTGCTCTTGACGCTCGAGCAGACCGCGATGTTCGTGAAGGCCACGGCCGACGAACGGATGTGGGACTACGACTGGCCGCCGGCGACGATGAACCCCGCTGCAGTGATCAAGGGGATGAAGCTGTTGGGCGCTGACGTGTCCGCGTGGACGGGTGAGCGCTCCGCAGTGCCCGGGGACAGCTGATCAGCCGAGGCCCGGGCCCTCGCCCGGTAGCATCACCGGCGCCATGCACACCCCAATCCTGGTCGTGGTCGCCGTGGCTGCCGTCGCCGCAGCAGCGGTCTGGGGTCGAAGCGCGCGCTACCTGCGCAAGTTGCAGACTCGGGTCGAGGCGGAACTGGGTCCCGACGACGAGCCGACGGTGCTCGCCCGCGCCCAGTTCCGCAAGGAGCTGCACACGGCGGTCCTCTACGGCGTGCTTGCCCTCGCGTCGCTCGTCGCCGGGATCTCCTCGAACACCAACGCCACGCTTCTCTACGCGTTCATCCTCATACCGATCGCCATCTCGCTCTTCTACGGTCGTGACTTCATCCGCGAGGCCCGCCTGTTCGAACAGCGCACGACCCTCGAGCGACGCGCCGAAGAGGTGCTCTCCCAGGAGGAGCTCGCGCCGAGGCGCTGGGCCGAGCGGCTCGCGCCCGACGACCTGCCCGAGATGGCCGGATTCGAGGTCGGCCGTGTCTATCAGCCCGGTAGCGGGCTCATGGCTGGCGACTTCTACGACCTGTTCCGTGTCGCCCCGACCCGCGTCGTCGCCGTCATCGGCGACGTGACCGGCCATGGCATCGAGCCCTCGATCACAGCGTTCCAGGCCAAGTACCTGCTGCGGGTGTTCCTGCGCGAGTACCGTGACCCAGCGCAGGCTCTCGAGGAGCTCAACGCGCAGATGGCGGTGCACGCGCGTGCTGAGGAGTTCATCTCACTCGTGGTCTTCGTCTTCGACACCGACGCCGGCACGCTGCGCTTCGCTTCCGCCGGGCACCCTGCGGCCTGGTTGTGGCACGACCGCGAGGTGCAACCGCTGCGCGCGACCGGGCCGCTCCTGCTCCTCGATCCCGCGGGCACCTTCCACAGCCGCGAGATCCGCCTCGACATCGGCGACATGCTCCTCACTTACACCGACGGCCTCGCCGAGGCACGCGATGGTGAGCAGATGTTCGGCGAGGAGCGCGTCGCTGGCTTCTTGCGCCGCGATCCGGGCGTCGACCCCGGCGTGCTGTGCAAGACGCTGCTCGACGCGGCCCGCGACTTCGCCTCGCAGCCATTGAGCGACGACGTGGCGATCCTCGCCATTCGTCGCAGCTAGGTCACCGGGCAGTGGAAGCCGAGCGGCTGCGCAAGGCCACCGAACGCGCGCTTGCTGGAAACCTCGACCGTGGCCGCGAGAAGCTGGCAGCGCAAGGGAAGCTCTTCGTGCGAGAGCGAATCGCCCTTCTGTGCGACGAGGGCTCGTTCGTCGAGAACGGCCTCCTCGCCAACAATGCCGCCGAACACCTGCCCGCCGACGGTGTCGTGACCGGAGTCGGAACCGTCGACGGTCGCCCTGTGTGCGTGATGGCCAACGACCCGACGGTGAAGGCCGGCTCGTGGGGTGCGCGCACGGTTGAGAAGATCGTGCGCCTCACCGAGGACGCGCTGCGCGACGAGCTGCCGATCGTCTGGCTTGTCGACTCCGCGGGCGCTCGCATCACGGATCAGGTCGAGCTGTTCCCCGGTCGCCGGGGCGCGGGTCGCATCTTCTACAACCAAGTGCGGCTTTCGGGCCGTGTGCCCCAGGTGTGCTGCCTGTTCGGCCCCTCGGCCGCGGGGGGTGCCTACATCCCGAGCTTCTGCGACATCGTGATCATGGTCGAGGGCAATGCTTCGATGTATCTGGGCTCGCCGCGCATGGCCGAGATGGTGATAGGGGAGACAGCGACGCTCGAGGAGATGGGCGGCGCCCGCATGCACGCGAGCGTGTCGGGCTGCGGCGACAACCTGGCAGCCGACGACGAGGACGCGATCGACCAAGCGCGAGCCTGGCTCACCTACTTCCCGCGGTGCTGGCGCGAAGACCCCCCGCGCTATGCACCCGTCGCGCCGGCTCGACTGCTCGACTCCACCATCGTGCCGGTCGACGAACACGTGCCATTCGACATCCACGAGCTCATCGATGCGCTCGTCGATGGCGACTCGTTCTTCGAGCAGAAGCCGCTCTATGCCCCTGAGCTCGTCGTCGGGCTCGGCCTGCTGGACGGCAAGCCGGTTGGGATCGTCGCCAACAACCCCGCGCAACTCGGCGGGGTGCTGTTCACCAACTCGGCCGACAAGGCAGCGCGCTTCATCTGGCTGTGCGACGCGTTCAACATCCCTCTCGTGTTCCTCGCCGACGTGCCGGGGTTCATGGTGGGCACCAAGGTCGAGCGCGAGGGCATCATCCGTCACGGTGCGAAGATGATCACGGCCGTCTCCGAGGCGACGGTGGCGAAGATATCCGTCGTCGTGCGCAAGGCATATGGCGCAGGGTTGTACGCGATGGCGGGCCCAGCATTCGAGCCCGAAGCCACCATCGCGTTGACGACAGCCAAGATCGCGGTGATGGGCCCGGAGGCCGCCATCAACGCGGTGTTCGCGAACAAGATCGCGGCGATCGACGACCCGGGCGAGCGCGAGGCCTTCGTGGCAGAGCAGCGCCGTCTCTACGAGGAAGACGTCGATTTGATGCGCCTGGCCTCGGAGCTGGTGCTCGACGCGGTCATCGAGCCAGAGGCCCTGCGGGCCGAGATCACGATCCGCTTGGCGCGAGCCGAGGGCAAGAATCGCTCGTTCACGCAGCGCCGCCACGGCGTTCCCCCCGTCTGATGCCCTGGTGCGACGAGTGCTCGAAGTTCTGGAGCCCGAACTCGGTGCCAGTGACGGGAGCGTGCCCTACATGCGGACGCATCCTGCACGCCGCATCTGCGGTCGCGACCGTCGGCGCAGCTGGCGACACCGACGACCATCTGCGTACGGACGGCGAGAACGACTACAAGGCGCCCTGGCACTTCAAGCTCATGGTCGCCATGGCCGTCGTCTATCTGACGTGGCGGTTCGTCCAGTTGGCGACCTGGCTGCTCTGATCCCCATTCGGGGCCAGAAGGGCCGCGGCTAAGGTGTGCCGCTCCGCCGGGCTGTAGCGCAGTTTGGTAGCACACTTGGCTGGGGGTCAAGGGGTCGCAGGTCCAACTCCTGTCAGCCCGACCAACTTTTCCGCAGGTCAGAGCCGGCCCGAGAGGGCCGGCTCTCTCTGTTCCGGGGTGCGTGGTTGCTA
>JBPCON010000040.1:0-10432 GCA_051000215.1 Acidimicrobiales bacterium | reverse complement strand
TCGACGAGGCGCTTCATGACGAACGGCTTGAACAGCTCGAGCGCCATCAGCTTGGGAAGACCGCACTGGTGCAGCTTCAACGTCGGGCCGACGACGATGACCGAGCGGCCCGAGTAGTCGACGCGCTTGCCGAGCAGGTTCTGGCGGAACCGGCCCTGCTTGCCCTTCAACATGTCGGACAGTGACTTGAGCGGGCGGTTGCCCGGGCCCGTGACAGGCCGGCCCCTGCGGCCGTTGTCGAACAGCGCGTCGACGGCCTCCTGGAGCATGCGCTTCTCGTTGTTGACGATGATCTCGGGAGCGCCGAGGTCGAGGAGGCGCTTCAGGCGGTTGTTGCGGTTGATGACGCGGCGGTAGAGGTCGTTGAGGTCTGACGTCGCGAAGCGACCACCGTCGAGCTGCACCATCGGGCGCAGCTCGGGCGGGATGACGGGCACGACGTCGAGGATCATCGCCCGCGGGTCGTTGACCCTCTTGCCGTGATCGTTGCGGCGGTTGAACGCCGTCACGATCTTCAGCCGCTTGATGGCCTTCTGCTTGCGCTGCGCCGAGAGGGGCCGCTGGCCCTCCTGCGGGTCGATGGCGCCGCGCAGCTTCACCTCTTCGACGTCGAAGTCGAGGCGGTCGATGAGCTGCTTGATCGCGTCGGCACCCATGCCGCCGGTGAAGTATTCGCCGTAGCGGTCCTGCAGCTCGCGCCACAGCAGCTCGTCTTCGATGATCTTGCGGGGGAACAGGTCGCGGAACTCGTCGAACGCGCGCTGCACGATGTCGAGCTCGGCGTCGTAGCGCTCGCGGATGCCGGTGAGGTCCTTCTCAGCAGCGCGCTGGCGGGCGCGCAGATCCGCGTCCTTCGCGCCTTCCTTCTCGAGGGCCTCGAGCTCCTTCTCGAGCTCCTCCTGGCGGCGTGCCAGCTCGAGCTCGCGCTCGTTCTCGACGGCCTCCTTCTCGCCGATCAGCTCGGCTTCGAGGTTCGGGAGATCTTCGTGGCGCTTGTCGTCGTCTACCGAGACGACGAGGTTGGCCGCGAAGTAGATGACCTTCTCGAGCTGCTTGGCCTTGAGCTCCTCACGAACCTCGGTGCCCATGAGCAGATAGGCAAGCCACGAGCGCGTGCCGCGGAGGTACCAGATGTGCACGACAGGGGCTGCGAGCTCGATGTGGCCCATGCGCTCGCGCCTGACCTTCGAGCGGGTGACCTCGACGCCGCAGCGCTCGCAGATGATGCCCTTGAACCTGACGCGCTTGTACTTGCCGCAGTAGCACTCCCAGTCCTTCGTCGGACCGAAGATCTTCTCGCAGAAGAGCCCGTCCTTCTCCGGCTTGAGGGTGCGGTAGTTGATGGTCTCGGGCTTCTTGACCTCGCCGTTGGACCACATGCGGATCGACTCCGCGGTGGCAAGGCCGATCCGCAGCTGGTCGAAGTTGTTGACGTCCAACATCAGTAGCTCCTCTCGCGGCGCCGCTCGTCTTCTTCATCGCTCCCCCGCTCAGGGCGGGAGATGTCGATGCCGAGGGCCTCGGCTGCCTGGAACACGTCTTCGTCGAGCTCGCGCATCTCGATCTGCTCACCGGCGACGGAGAGGACCTCGACGTTCAAGCACAACGCCTGCATCTCCTTGATGAGCACCTTGAAGCTCTCGGGGATGCCCGGCTCGGGGATGTTCTCGCCCTTGACGATCGCCTCGTAGACCTTCACGCGGCCGAGCACGTCGTCGGACTTGATCGTCAACAGCTCCTGCAAGCAGTAAGCGGAGCCGTAGGCCTCGAGGGCCCACACCTCCATCTCTCCGAAGCGCTGGCCGCCGAACTGGGCCTTCCCGCCGAGGGGCTGCTGGGTGATCATCGAGTACGGCCCTGTCGAACGGGCGTGGATCTTGTCGTCGACGAGGTGGGCGAGCTTCAGGATGTAGACGAAGCCGACAGTGATCGGGTTGTCGTACGCCTCGCCGGTGCGCCCGTTGTAGAGGGTGAGCTTGCCGTCGTCTTGGATGAGCCGCCCGTCGTCGCCGTAGCGGCTGTCGACGGACTCAGGCTTCAGGTTCTGGAAGATCTGCTGGATGGTCGGATGCTTCCCGGCCTCCTCTTCCTCATCCCAGTGGGCGCCGTCGAACACGGGCGTGGTGATGAAGGTGGCCGGCGGTGTCCGGGTGCGGGTCTTGGCCTCGGTGCCGCGCACCGGCTCGTCACCGACCGAGCCCGACTTCGGCGTGTTGTCGTCCCAGCCCCACCGGGCCGCGTAGCCGAGGTGGGCCTCGAGGACCTGGCCAACGTTCATGCGCGACGGGACGCCGAGGGGGTTGAGGATGATGTCGACGGCGGTGCCATCGGCCATGAACGGCATGTCCTCGATCGGAAGGATCCGCGAGATGACACCCTTGTTGCCGTGTCGTCCGGCGAGCTTGTCGCCGACGCTGATCTTGCGCTTCTGCGCCACGTAGACGCGCACGAGCTGGTTCACGCCGGGGGGCAGCTCGTGGTGCTCGTCGCGGCTGAACACCTTGACGTCGATGACCTTGCCCTCTTCGCCGTGGGGCACCTTGAGGCTCGTGTCTCGCACCTCGCGCGCCTTCTCGCCGAAGATCGCGCGCAGCAAGCGCTCCTCAGGGGTCAGCTCGGTCTCGCCCTTCGGCGTCACCTTGCCCACGAGCACGTCGCCGGGGCCGACCTCGGCGCCGACGCGGATGATGCCGCGCTCGTCGAGGTCCTTCAGGATCTCCTCGGAGAGGTTCGGGATGTCCCGGGTGATCTCTTCGGGGCCGAGCTTGGTGTCTCGGGCGTCGATCTCGTGCTCGTGGATGTGGATCGACGTGAGCACGTCGTCTTTCACCAGACGCTGGCTGAGGATGATCGCGTCCTCGAAGTTGTAGCCCTCCCATGGCATGAAGGCGACGAGGAGGTTCTTGCCGAGCGCGAGCTCACCGGCGTCGGTCGACGGACCGTCGGCGAGCACGTCGCCCTTCTTCACCTTGTCGCCTTCGCGCACGAGCGGGCGCTGGTTGATGCACGTGTCCTGGTTCGAACGCTCGAACTTCAAGAGGCGGTGATGGCGCTTCTTGCCGTCCTTGTACTCCACCAGGATGTGGTCACCGTCGATCGCGGCGACGGTGCCGTCGTCCTCGGCGAGGATCATGTCGGCAGCGTCGCGAGCGGCCCGGGCTTCGATACCGGTGCCGATGTATGGCGCCTCGGCCTTCACGAGCGGGACCGCTTGCTTCTGCATGTTGGCGCCCATGAGCGCGCGGTTCGCGTCGTCGTGTTCGAGGAACGGGATGAGCGCCGCACCCACCGACACGATCTGCTTCGGCGAGACGTCCATCAGCTGCACGTCGCTCGGCACGACCGAGGAGATTTCGGTGGTCGCCGCGAAGTAGATATCGCGCTCGAGCTGCAGCTTCAGGTCCGAAAGCGACGCGCCCTGGGGTGAGCGGCGCACGAGCACGCGCTCGTCTTTGAAGGTGCCGTCGTCCTTCAGCGGCGTGTTGGCCTGGGCGACGATGTAGAGCTCTTCCTCGTCGGCCGCGAGGTACTCGACCTTGTCGGTGACCTTGCCGTTGATGACCTTGCGGTACGGGGACTCGATGAAGCCGAACTCGTTGACCCGAGCGAAGGTGGCGAGGGCGCCGATGAGCCCGATGTTCGGGCCTTCGGGCGTCTCGATGGGGCACATGCGCCCGTAGTGGGAGAAGTGGACGTCGCGGACCTCGAAGCCCGCTCGTTCGCGCGACAGCCCACCCGGGCCCAGCGCCGAGAGGCGACGGCGGTGGGTGAGCCCCGAGAGCGGGTTGACCTGGTCCATGAACTGCGACAGCTGGCTGGTGCCGAAGAACTCCTTGATGGCGGCAACGACCGGGCGGATGTTGATGAGCGTCTGGGGCGTGATCGCCTCGACGTCCTGGGTCGTCATGCGCTCCTTGACGACGCGTTCCATCCGCGACAGCCCGATGCGCACCTGGTTCTGGATGAGCTCGCCCACCGAGCGGATGCGGCGGTTGGCGAAGTGGTCCTGGTCGTCGAGGCGGTAGCCGGGCTCGCCCTTCGCAAGGTTCAGCATGTAGGTGGTCGCTGCGAGGACCTCGATGCGGCTGAGCACGGGGTGATCGACGGGCGGCTTGTCCGACAGGGGCTCGTCCGCGAGGTTCTTGCCCTTGAGCATCGGGAACAGCTGCGACAGCTTGGCGACCTCGGGGCCGAGCTTGCGGTTGAGCTTGTAGCGACCGACGCGGCTGAGGTCGTAGCGACGGCTCTCGAAGAACGCGTTGCGGAAGTAGGCCCGTGCGGACTCGACCGACGGCGGCTCGCCGGGGCGGGCGCGCTTGTAGATCTCCACCAGCGCCTCGTCCTGGGTCGGCGCGAGGTCGCGGTCCTTTTCCCATTGGCCCTCGAGGAAGTCGAAGTGGCGCACGAACGCCTCGAGGAAGCCCGGCGCGTTGGCTTCGTCGTAGCCGAGCGCGCGCAGGAGGATGAAGAGGCTCAGGCGACGCTTGCGTGCCACGCGGGTGCCGGCCGTGACGTCCTTGCCTGGCTTCTGCTCGACGTCGAACTCGATCCACTCACCGCGGTAGGGGTGCACCGTGCCGGTGACGAGCTGGTGCTTGGTCAAGTTGCGGAGCCGGAAGCGCTCGCCTGGCTGGAAGATGACACCGGGGCTGCGCACGAGCTGAGACACCACGACGCGCTCGGTGCCGTTGATCACGAACGTGCCCTTGTCGGTCATCATGGGGAAGTCGCCCATGAAGACCGTCTGCTCCTTGATCTCGCCTGTGCTCGCGTTCATGAAGCGAGCCCGCACGAAGATCGGAGCGGAGAAGGTCATGTCCTTCTCCTTGCACTCCTCGACCGAGAACTTGGGCGGGGGCCGGAGATCTTCGTCGTTCGGATCGAACTCCAGCTCGAGCTGCAGGGTCTCGGTGAAGTCCTTGATCGGGCTGATGTCGCGGAAGGTCTCCGCGAGGCCGTTCATCAAGAACCAGTTGAACGACTCCCTCTGGATTGCGATGAGGTCGGGGAGTGCGAGCGCCTCGTCGAGGTTGGCGAAGCTGTAGCGCGTGCGCGCTGCGGTACGTGAGGGCAAGACCTAGCTCCCGTGCTGAAGTGCCGGCCGGATGCCTTGGCCGCTCGAGCGCGCAGGGTCCCCGAGACAACCGGGGAAGCAAACGCGGAGCGGCACGGCAACGAACGAGCCTAGGGGAAACCCGCGTAGAAGAGCAACCCGCCGGTGGTGTCAAGCACGCGCCGACGGGCGTCAGCTGCGAGGACAGTAGGACGCAAGCCTCGGATCGTCAAGGATTGCGCAGGGTTGCTACTTGAGCTCGACGCTGGCGCCGGCACCCTCGAGGGCAGCCTTCGCCTTCTCGGCGTCTTCCTTCGTCGCCTTCTCGAGCACCGGCTTGGGCGCGGAGTCGACGAGGTCCTTGGCCTCTTTGAGACCGAGGTTCGTGAGGGCGCGCACTTCTTTGATGACGGCGATCTTCTGCCCACCGGCCGCGGTGAGCACGACGTCGAACTCGTCTTTCTCCTCCTCGGCCTCGGCTGCGGCGCCGCCGCCAGAACCGGGGGCTGCTGCTGCGGCCACGGGCGCTGCCGCGGTCACGTCGAACTTCTCCTCGAACGCCTTCTTGAGCTCGCTCAGCTCGAGCACGGTCATACCAGCGATGGCGTCGAGGATGTCGTCTGCGGTCAGGGTGGGCATGGGTCAGCTCTCCTCAGCGGGGGCGTCGGCCTCAGGGCTCGGCGCGTCGGTTGCGTCGGTGTTCGATGCGGCGGTGTCGGATGTGGCGGTCTCGGCGGCTTGCTCGGTCTCGGCGGCTTGCTCGGTCTCGGCCACGGGCGCTTCCTCAACCGCTGGGGCTTCGGCCACCGGGGCTTCGGCGACGCCGGGGTTGCCGCCGCTGTCGATGAGCGCTTGCAGCGCGTACGTGAAGGTGCGAGGCACGGCATCGAGGAGGCCGGCGAACTGCTGCGCCGGCGCGGCGAAGAGCCCGGCGAGCTCGCTGAGCAACTGGTCGCGGCTCGGCAGCTCGGCGAGGGCGTTGACGCCGGCTGCGTCGATCAGCTTCGACCCGAGCAGGGCGCCCTTCACGACGAGGGTGGGATTCGTCCTCGCGTAGTCGCGCAGCGCCTTGGCGACGGCCGCGGCGTCACCGTTGACGAACGCGATGGCCGTGGGACCGGTCAGTAGGTCATCGATCTCGAGACCGAGGTCGCGAGCGGCAAACCGCACGAGCGTGTTCTTGTAGATCTTGTACTCGCCACCGACCTCGCGCAGCGCACGGCGCAGCTCGCTGACGGCGCCAACGTCGAGACCGCGGTACTCCGTCAGCACAGCGGCCTCGGCCGCTGACAGCTTCTCGCGGACCTCATCGACCACCGCAACCTTCTCTGCACGGGGTTCGTCCATTGGCACCTCCTCTCGTTTGTCTCGATGCTCGCGGGTCGGGCGCGGGCACACCGAGTGAGGCTTCGGAGGTGTCCGCCTCGTCAGGCGGCCTCACGGCCTTTCAGCGCCCGAGGGCGCACCGGATGTCTACGGCGAGCGATTGCTGTTGGTGCTGCGAGGGAGCGAGGGTAGCGGCCCGATCAGCGGCTTCGCCAACGCGCCCCGCCGAAGGTCAAACCTCTTCGAGCGCCTTGATGCGATTCGGATCGACGTTGATGCCCGGGCCCATGGTCGTGCTGAGCGACACGCGCCGCAGGTACTTGCCCTTGGCCGAGGCCGGCCTCGCGCGCTGCAGCTCCTCGAACACCGCCCGTAGGTTGTCGATCAACTTGTCGGGCTCGAAGCTCACCTTGCCGATTGGCACGTGCACGTTGCCGTAGCGGTCAGTGCGGTACTCGACCTTGCCGCCCTTGAACTCCTCGACGGCCTTCGCGACGTCGGTCGTCACGGTGCCCGTCTTCGGGTTGGGCATGAGACCACGCGGCCCGAGAACCCGACCGAGCTTGCCCACCATCGGCATCAGGTCGGGGGTGGCGATGGCGACATCGAAGTCGAGCATCCCGCCCTCAACTTGCGCTGCGAGATCATCGGCTCCGACGTGATCGGCCCCAGCCGCGCGAGCTGCTGCGGCAGCGTCGCCTGCTGCGAAGACCGCGACGCGGACGTCCTTGCCCGATCCCGACGGGAGCGCGACGGTGCCACGGACCATCTGGTCGGCCTTGCGAGGGTCGACGCCGAGGCGCACGACGAGCTCGACGCTCTCGTCGAACTTGGCCGGCGCCAGCGACTTGGCCAACCCGAGAGCCTCGACGGCCGAGAACTGCTGCTCGCGGTCGAACTTGCGGGTGGCATCCGTGAACTTCTTGCCGTGGGTCATGTGCGCTCCTCTGCGGTGCTCCCTCGATCTGACCCGCTGCTCCGCCGGCGAGGTGCTCCGGCGGGGGGCTCGTGCTCGGTTAGTTGACGGTCAGGCCCATGGACCGGGCTGTGCCCCGCACCTGGGCCTTGGCGGCTTCGATGTCGTTCGCGTTGAGGTCGGGCATCTTGGTCTGCGCGATGTCGGCGACCTGGGCCTCGGTGACCGAACCGGCGACGGCCTTGCCCGGCGTCTGGGAGCCCTTGTCGAGCCCCGCTGCCTGGCGCAGCAGCACCGGCGTCGGCGGCGTCTTGAGGACGAAGGTGAACGAGCGATCCTCGAAGACGGTGATGTCGACCGGCACGATCGTGCCTCGCTGCGATTCCGTCGCGGCGTTGTAGGCCTTGCAGAAGTCCATGATCGCCACGCCGTGGGGACCGAGGGCGGTGCCGACCGGAGGCGCAGGCGTGGCCTGGCCCGCGGGTATCTGGATCTTGACGACGGCCGCGACCTTCTTCTTGGCCATGGAGCTACCTCAACCTCGTTGCAGGGGGACGGGGGAGCGTACGGGGCAACCTCGTCTCGACGCCAGTCAGCTGGCGTCGTTCAGAGCTTCGCGACCTGAGCGAAGTCGAGCTCGACGGGGGTCTCGCGACCGAAGATGTTGACGAGCACCTTCACCTTGAGCTGCTCCTCGTTGAGCTCGATGATCTCGCCCGAGAAGTCGGCGAATGGTCCCTCCTTCACCCGTACCGTCTCGCCCTCCTCGTACTCGAGGCGGGGGCGGCGGCTCTTCGTGTCGATGACCTCGTCGCCGGCCTTGACCTGCAGGAACATCTCGACGTCGCGGCGCGGGAGCGGCGAGGGCTTTGCCCCCTGGCCGACGAAGCCGGTGACGCCCGGTGTGTTGCGGATGACGTACCACGAGTCGTCGTCGAGGCCGCAGCGCACGAGCAGGTAGCCGGGGAAGACCTTCTTCTGCACGACGACCTTCTTGCCGTTCTTGAACTCGACGACGTCTTCCATGGGGATGACGACCTCGTGGATCCGCTCCTCCATGTTCATCGACGACGTGCGCGCTTCGAGGTTCTGCTTGACCTTCTTCTCATAGCCGGACTGCGTGTGCACGACGTACCAGCGCCCTGGTCGGTCGTAGGGACTCTCGATCGGGGCCGCTGCGGCCTCCTCGAGCATCTCGTCCTCGTCGAGCACAGCGACTTCGGCCGGTGTCTCCTCGACCGGCGCGGCCGCTTCGTCGCGCTCGACCCCTTGCGCCTCGGTCTTGGGCTGGTCGTCGTCCAGATCGCTCATGGTTTCGCTCATCGTCGCCTACTTGTCGTCGAACAGTCGGAGGACGAACTCGCCGAAGCCGTAGTCGAGGAACCCAACGAAGGTGGTGAGCACCACGACGGCGACGAAGACGATGATCGAATAGTTGATGACCTCGGGCCGCGTCGGCCAGGCCACCTTGCGGAGCTCGGCGCGCACCTCGCGCACGTACTCGGCCGGGCTCAGGCGCTTCTCGCGCTGGGCCGGGGTCGGCTGCGGGGCCTGGCGCCGCTGCGCCTTCGGGTTGCCCTCGGCGTCGACCTGCCCCTGGCGCTGCAGCATGCGCTTGGTCTCTCGGTTCATCGCCATGGCAGTCGACCTTCGGTGCGGACGGACGGAACGAGCAGGGCAGGAGGGACTCGAACCCCCAACCTGCGGTTTTGGAGACCGCTGCTCTGCCAGTTGAGCTACTGCCCTAGGGGGGTTCCTACGGAGCGGGAACGTTAGCAGGGGGTCCCCGCATGGCCACCAGCGGCAGTCTCCAGCTCAACCGGCGAGACTGACCTTGCCTTTGCGCGACTTCGCCGCGATGAGGATCGCCCCCGCGCCGGCTGCTGTCGCCGCGGCTGCGATCCCCCCGACATAGGCGATGCGCCGACCCCTGAGCATCGAGCGCACGGCACGGCGCTCACCCTCGCCGGCGAGACCCGCCAGGATGTCGGCGAGCAGCCCCGGCGCAGGCTCGAGCACCTCGAGGCGCATCGTGTGCAAGGCCCGCAGCAGCTTGCGGTACTGCACCACTTCGGCCTGGCACCGCAGGCACTGCTCGACGTGGCGCCGCGACACGGTGTCGAGCGCGGCGCTCCCGTCCGCGGCCTCGGCCAGCAGGTCGGCCACGGCATCACAGCTCAGCACGTCAGACGGCACGGGCGTCGCCCTCCTCGTAGTCGGATTCGCCGCGGAGCGGGAACAGCTGCTCGCGCAACTTCTTGCGAGCCCGGTGCAGACGCACCTTGGCCGCGGACTCGGAGATGCCGAGCTCGGCGGCGATGGCTTCGTGGGGCAGGTCGTAGACGTCGCGGAGCACCACGACGGCGCGAAGGCGTGGCGGCAATGACCGCAGGGCTGCGTCGAGGCGCAGGCGCGTCGCTGAGGCCTCGGCCCGCGCCTGGGGATCGCGCGCCGAGCTCGCGTCGACGACAGGGGCGTCGTCGAAGAGCTCGTCGTGGCGATGCTTGGCGCGTCGCCCGAGGTGCGTCGAAGCGCAGTTGGCGGTGATGCGGTACAGCCATGTCGTGAACTGCGCGTCTCCCCGGAAGCGCCGCAGGCCCTTGAAGGCTCGAAGATAGGACTCCTGCACCACGTCGCGAGCGTCCTCCTCGTCTCCGGTCAGGCGGTGCGCGAGCGTGTAGGTGTCGGCGTACGTCGCTCGCACCAGCTGTTCGAAGGCCTGCTGGTCGCCGTCGCGTGCTGCGTCGACCAGAGCCTCCAGCTCCACGTCTCGTGGCATGACGGAGGATCGGACCTCGGGGTTGGGGGCTTAGTTACCTGCCGGTGCCGCTAGCGGGTCTCCTTGTGGAGCGTGTGGGAGCGATCCCAACGGCAGTACTTCTTCATCTCGATGCGCTCGCGGTCGTTGACCTTGTTCTTCTGGGTGATGTAGTTGCGCCGCCTGCACACCGTGCACTCGAGGGTGACGGCGATGCGCTTCTCGCTGGCCTTGGCCATGGCTCGACTCCTGGTTACTTGATGATTTTGGTGACTCGGCCTGAGCCGACGGTGCGGCCGCCTTCGCGGATCGCGAAGCGCAGCCCTTCGTCCATCGCGATGGGTGCGATGAGCTCGACGGTCATGACAGTGTTGTCACC
>JBPCON010000018.1:0-59823 GCA_051000215.1 Acidimicrobiales bacterium | reverse complement strand
GACCGTCGGCCGGCCTGGTGAGGGGATCTGTCCCCGATACAGCTGGACCTCCCGCTGCCGCTCCTTCATCGTGCCCATCAACACCTCCATGATCGAGGTGTTGCGACGGCCGATTGAGTCCGCCTTGTATGGCCGGGAGCGAGGCAGCTCGGTCGATGCGATCGGTGCGAGCGTGTCGGCGTCGAGGCGGTGGCACCAGCGCCCGTAGGTGACGTAGAGCGAGCCGTTGCGGTGGGCGGCGATCCCGCCCGCCCAGAACGGGCCACCGGCCAGGTCCGGTGAGCGCAGGTTGGGTTCGAGGGTGGTGGGATCGATGCGCTCGACCCAGGCGGTGGTGTCGGGGCCGCCGAGGGTGTTGCCTTGCAGGAACACCTCGCCCGGGTCGCGGAGCACCGTCATGTTGGCACCGAACACGGTGCGGCTGGTGACCGTCGGGGAGGCGCCGGTGAACGCGAGGCCCGCAGCGGGCAGGGTCTGTTGCCGGGTGGGCCCGCCGTCCTCGCAGGGCCACGGGCTGGGCCAGTAGCCCCCGAGATCGGGGCGGGTCATCCGACCAGACCGACCTTGTCGAGGTGTCGGGTCACGGGGCGGCTGGCCGTGGTCAGCTCGGCGAGCAGGTCGTCTCGCACGGCCGCGTAGGCGGGGTCGCTCCAGCGGTTCGTGATCTCGCCGGGGTCCTCGACGAGGTCGTAGAGCTCCCCGACCCCGGGTGCGTCGAGCCAGCGGGTGAGTTTGTGCCCCTCGGTGGTGAGCGTTCGCAGGGGGACCCGTACGACGGCGTCGAAGTCGTCCTCGCACAGGTGCTGGCACTGGGCGTCGCCGAAGATCGACCGGCCTTCGTAGTGCTCGGGGGCGGGAACGCCGGCGGCTTCGAGGAGGGTGGGGGCAAGGTCGACCGATCCGACGGGGGTGGTCACGACGGCGCCGGGGTCGACGCCGGGGCCGCGGGCGAGGAGCGGGATGCGCAGCAGTTCGTCGTAGTGCACGGGGCCCTTGAAGACCATCTGGTGGTCGCCGAGCATCTCGCCGTGATCGGTGGTGATGATCACGGTCGTGTCGCCGGTGAGGCCGAGGGTGTCGAGGCGGTCGAGGATCCGGCCGATGTTGTGGTCGAGCTGGCTGACCATCCCGTAGTACGCGGCGACCATCGTCGCCAGGTCGCGGTCTGACAGGGTGGCACCGCCCGGGTTGGCCCACTCGAAGGGTGTGCCCCGGTTGCCGAGGGTCCACATCTTGTGCAGCGGCGGCTTGGTGTCGAACTCCTCAGGGTGAGGTTCGGGGAGCATCTGGGCCACGTCGGCGGGGTCGTACAGGTCGCACCACGGGGACGGGGGGTCCATCGGGTGGTGCGGGTCGGGGAAGCTGACCCACGCGAAGAAGTTGTCGTCGGCGCGTGTCGTCTCCTCCAGCCAGGCGATGGCGCGGTCGGTGACCCAGGTGGTGGGGTGGTCCTCTTCGGGAAGCTGGTTGCGCCAGGTCTGGGTCGGCCCCCACGATTCGCCGGCGGCTTCGGGTTGCATGAGGCGGAGCCGTTCGGTGCCCCGCTTCGGGCCGTCCCGGAAGAGCCAGCGGCCATAGTGCAGACCCATGGGTGGTGGGCCCCAGCACCAGGTGAAGTCGCCCATGAGAGGCGCTGTGCGCAGGCTGTGGCCGAACAGGACGAGCTCGACGTGCTCGAACCCGTAGTAGGGGCCGGTCCAGTCCTCGGGCATGAGCGCGGAACCGGCGACGGACTCGATGTGCCCGGTGGGGTAGAAAGGAAACGTCGAGCCGAAGTGGGCCTTGCCGAAGAAGGCGGTCTTGGCGCCGGCCCGGGCCAGCTCGGTGGATACGGCTCGGTCCGCGGCGTCGGCCGGGAGGTCGATGCCGTTGAAGGTGACGCCGTGGCTGCTGGGGTATTGGCCGGTGAGGATCGTGGCGCGCACGGGCTGGCAGAACGGGTTGGTGGTGCGGGCGGCGTCGAACCTCGTCCCTTGGGCAGCGAAGCGGTCGAGGTTCGGTGTCTGGCACACCGGGTTGCCGTAGGCACCGAGGGTGTCGGCGCGGTGCTGGTCGGTGGTGATGAGCAGGACGTTGCCCGGTGAGGCGTTCTTGGTCATGCCGGGGCGTCGACCGACAGCGAGCGGACCGGGAGGTCGGCCAGGGTGTCGTGGAGGTCGGCGGTGAGATCGGCTCGGGTGGCGGCGTGCGCCGGGTCGGCCCACAGGTTGTGCCACTGGTGGGGGTCGTCGGCGAGGTTGTAGAGCTCGCCTTCGGTGCCGTCGTACTGCACGCCGCTCGGGGTGAGCACGGCGTCGCCCATGACGGCTTCGAGGCCGTTGGGTTGGCCACCGGTGGAGGGCTCATAGACGGTGCACACCCAGCCGTCGCGGTACACCGAGCGCAGGTGCATGCCGTAGCTGGGGAACTGGCTGTCCCACTCACACACCATGCGTTCCCGGCCCGGGGTGCCGTCGTTGGTGGGAAGGACGTGGCCCTGGATCCAATCCGGTGCGTCGACACCGGCGATGGCGCAGAACGTGGCGGCCAGGTCGACCTGTCCTACGGGGTCGGTGACCACGGTGCCCGTCGCCGGCCCCGTCGAGGGTGCTGGACGCCAGATGAACGGCAGCCGCATGAGGGCGTCGACGTGGAAGGGGCCCTTGTAGATGAGTCCGAAGTCGCCTTGCAGCTCGCCGTGGTCGGTGGTGAAGAAGATGTCGGTGTCCTCGAGCCATCCCCGCTGGGCGATGGTGTCGATCACCCGGCCGCAGGCCTCGTCGATGAGCTCGTTCATGACATGGGTCTTGGCGTTGATCTCGCGGATCATGTCGTCGGTGAGCCGGCCCGGCGAGAACGCTCCGGGGCCGCCTTCGATGTTGATCCAGCGCCCGTCGTAGTAGTCGAGCCAGTGTTGCGGCTTCTCGGCGAGGACCTTGCGGATCGCGTTCTCGGAACCGGGATGACCATCGGGCAGGTCGAGGTCCTGCCACGGCACCCGGTGCATCTCCGACACGGGCGGGTCCCACGGGTGGTGCGGGTCGGGGAAGCTCATCCACACGAACCAGTCGTCCTCGTCGCCGTACTCGCCGAGTTGGGTGACGGTGAGATCGGCGACCCAGTCGGTGTGGTACCACTCGCGCGGGATCGGGTTGTTCTTGGTCTCCGGAGCGCCGGTGTCGCCGCCGGGCTCGGCGCCGAGGAGCGCCGCGAAGCTGTGGAGGTGCTCGGGGTGGTGCTCCTTGAGCCAGCGCCCGTAGTGCGAGATGGGATGGTCGCCGAAGGCGGCGGCGTGCATGGCCTGGATGGACCGCTCGAAGCCGCGCCACGGCCCGGTGTCACCGCGGGCCGGCCGCCGGTTCTCCTCCCACCGCTGGGCCGGGTCGAAGGCCGGTTCGAAGTGGGCTTTGCCGAGCAGGGCGGTTCGATATCCGGCGTGGTCGTGCAGGTGCGCGGCGATCGATGGCGCGTCCTGCGGCAGGGGGACGCCGTTGGCGACCACACCGTGGGTGCGGACGTACTGGCCCGTCAGGATCGAGGACCGGGCCGGCATGCACACCGTGTTCTGGTTGTAGGCCCGCGTGTAGTTGATGCCCTCAGCCGCCAGCCGATCAGCGACCGGCGTGCGAGCGATCGTGCCGCCGTTGCAGCCCAGCGAGTCGAAGCGCTGCTGGTCGGTGGTGATGAGCAGGATGTTGCGTCCCATGGAAGCTCTCTCGTTTCAGGTGTGGCGTGGCAGGTGGCGGTCAAGGGCGCGGCCGAGGAAGTCCGCCGAGTCCGCCGCGGCGAGCGGGCCGTAGCCGAGCGGGAAGGCGATGAACCCGTGGATCGACGCCGGGTACACCCCCAGCTCGGCGTGGTTCCCGGCGGCTTCCCACCGCCCCGCCATGAACAGGCTGTCGTCGAGCAGCGGATCGTCGCCGCCGACGGTGAACCGCGCCGGCGGGAGGTCGCGCAGGTCGGCATAGAGCGGGGAGCAGTCAGGCTGGCGGCGGGCTCGGACATCGCGGCCGGGTACGAAGTGATCGACGAACGCATCGATTGTGCGGGTGGGGATGATCGGGGCACCGAGCGCGTTGGCGGCGCTCGGCGTGGCGCTGAGGTCGTAGCCACCGAAGAGCAAGTGGGCGCCGCGGATCGGCTGCAGTGCTTCGGCCCCATCAGAGTCGCGTATCCGCAACAGTGCGAGGGTGAGCAGGTGCGCGCCAGCCGAAGCGCCTTGCACGACCAGGCGGTCGGTGCCGAAGTGCGAGGGGGCGAAGTCCAGGAACCCGCGTACGGCGGCTTCGACGTCATCGACGCCGGCCGGGAAGGGATGTTCGGGGGCGAGCCGATAGTCGACGCTGACGGTGGCGACGCCGAGCCTCGTGCCGAGCGCGACGAGGAACGGGTCTTGCTGGCGGGCCGAGCCGAGGCACCAACCTCCGCCGTGCACGTCGAGGCAAACGCCCTCGATGCGATCAGGGCGGATGACTCGCGCCACGAGTGGTCCTGTCGGCCCGGCGATCTCGATCAGTTCGACGTTCTCGGCGGCGGGGCCGGCCATGCCTTCCTGGCCGGCACGGGCGACGGCAAGGCCGTCGAGGGTCGCCAGGTCCGGGACGACCGCCGACATCAACGCGGCCATCTCGGCGAGCTGTCGGGCTTCGCCGTCGAGGCGGGCCCGCTCGGCGGGGGCGAGCCCCGTTACCGACGGCGGGTAGATGGTCACGAGGCCTCGACAGTGAGCTCGGTGACGGTGCCTTGGTGGCCGAGCTCGAAGAACCGCCCGTCGAACACGGGGGTGACCAGGATGCCGTGGGACATGCGCGGCAGGTCGGCACTCCGAGCACGTTCGGTGCCGGTGGCGGCGTCGCGCCACACCACCTGTTCTGTCGGCGCGGTGAGGAGGCCTTCGGGACCGTCGAGGCCCACGATGTCGGTGCCGATGATCACCCGCTGATCATCGGGACCGACCAGGGTGGTGAAGCTGAGTGAGCGCTGCGCGACCCGCCACGCGAGCGAGAGCGATCCGTCGTCAGCGACGTCGTAGCCAGCGAGAAGTCCGGCCGCGGCGTCGTGGGTGTAGAGCCGTTGGTTCTCGGGGTCGGCGGACAGCATGGACGGCAGGAACGAGATGGCCATGCCGGCGTCGGCGAAGGGTCGTACCTCGTGACGGTGGCTCGAGTCGCTCTGGTCGATGCAATGCACCGACATCGGATCGGGCGACGGGACGGCGTTGGTCTGCAACACGGTGTAGCGGCCGAGGATGGCGTTGGCCGGAGCGGGGGTCTGCGCGTCGCGGCGTACCTCGGCCGGTTCCCAGTCCGAGTCGACGGTCAGGGTGGTCCCATCCCAGCGCCACCGGTGCAAGGTGTTGAAGCCGACGAGGTAGATGACGTCGTGGTCGCCGAGCCGGGTTGACGTGATGCGCCCACCGATGTGTTCGGGGGCCTGAAGGCTCGTGACCACCGACCACCTGGCCGGGTCGACGATGGTGACGGTCGAACCAGGGGCGGCGAAGGGGTTACCGGCCATGAACGCGGCGAACCCGTCCACGTCGGTGCCGTGCCGGTGGACGGTTTTCGCCGCGATCATCCCGTCAGAGAGCATCGTGTAGCCGTTGTAGGCGGCGTCGCGAACGGGCCCGGCGACGGGCAGGGCGGTCTCGGCGATGATCTCGCCGTTGTCGGGGGCGAGGCGGAAGATGCGGTCGCTGGCGATGGCGATGAGGTCGCCGTCGGGGAGCACCCCGAGGACGCCCATGTAGTTCCACCGCTCGAGTGCCTTGGTGTCGACCAGCCGGGTGCACCACAGCTGTTCCAGGGTGTCCGCGTCGAGGCGGGCCACTTGGGCGCCGTCGCAGCCGTCGACCTCGGCGTACACCCCGAACAGGACGAACAGCTCGCCGGGATCTCGGGTCACGAGGTTGTACGGACCCGGATACCGGTCGGGGGCGGTGCGGGTGGTGACCCGCAGCGCGCCGTCGGGCAGTGCCGGGGTGGGGAAGCGGTGGGTGCGTTCGCTGTCGTGGTGCTCGAACGCGGTGACCGTCGGATACGGCCGGATGGTCGGCGTGGGGCTCGTCACGGCTTCCTCATCGAAGGTGGGATCGTGCCCTGTTGGGTGACGGGCAGGAGGTAGAACCACACCATCTCCGGCGCTCCCTGGTCCTGCATGGCCTGTTGGGCCTGGCGGATGGTGTCGGCGGCCGCGGTGTGCTGGCCGTACCAGCTCTCGGCTTGGCGGGCGAGGGGCACATGCCCGGAGAGCCCGACGGCAACCTGTTGGTAGTAGGCGGCGATGAGCCCGGCGGCGCGCATCGGGTTCGGCTGGATGCTCGCGTCGGTCCACGGCGTGCCGGTGGCGATGCGATCGAACCCGGCCAGCGCGTCGTAGACAGCTTCGGGATCTTCGACCGAGGTCATGCCGCCGGCCGCGCCGCGTTCGAACGCGGGCCGCAGGCCCCGAGCTTCGTCGACGGCGCGGGGGAGCGACGGGTCGACGCCGGGCGGGATGGTGCAGGTGAGGGCGTCGTGAACATGGTCGGTGATGGTCTCGCCGAAGTCTTCGAGCACCGGTCCCGACGGTCGGCTCAACAGGTCGAGTGCGGCGACCAGGACGCGGCGTTGGAACGGCGCGTCGTTGGGTCGGCCGAGGGGTCGCCCGATGGGGAACTCGCAGTACAGAGCCCGTGGTGGGTGCATGCGCTCGGCGAAGCTGCGGATCGAGTTCAAAACCACCGTCGCGATCCCGTTCGCTTCCAGCGCTCGCGCGATCGCGCACGCGGTGCGGGGGCAGAACGGGCACACCGTCGTGATCACGGCGACGTCAACTCCGTCGGCGCGCAACGCCGCAGCCGCGGCGGGTCCGGTGTCCAGGGTGATGGTCGAAAGGGTGTCCATCTGGGCGCCCATGAACGCGACGTGCCTCGGTGCAACCGACCCGATGAGCCCGTCGGCGGCCAGTTCGGCGAGGCGGTCGATCGGGTAGACGACGTTGAGGTCGGCGAGGACACCGGTGCGGTCGAAGTTCAAGCTGTTGTGCCCGACGATCAGGTTCCGTTCGTTGCCGGGCAGCACTCGGTAGGACTGGTCGAACAGGTCGAACGGATCCTCGCCGGGCCGGTACAGGCCCGCGGTCGTCACCAGCGCGACCCGGGCCTGCTCGAGCGGCGGAGGAGTCGTCCAGGGTTCGTCCTCGTAGCCGGGGACGGGCATGTCGGCGACGAGGTCGCGAAGTTCGCTGTCAGCGCTCACGGCGACTCCTCGGATCCGGTCGGGGTGGGGCGTTCGAGGGGTTGCGGGTAGCCCTGGCCGTCCTGGACGAGCCGGGTGATCTCGTGCAACGCGTCGTTGGTGAGCTGTGCGTCGTCCCAGGTCCACCACCACGGCCGTTGGATGATCTCGACGAGGATGCCGTGACACTGGTCGGGCGGGATGAACCCGACCCGGTTGTCCATCATCTGCACCGTGTTCGCCACCGTCAGCCCCTGACTGGCGAACCAGTCGACCGAATCCCAGAAGTCCTCCACCTCGAGACAGATCGACAGGAAGCCCTCGCCGCGCTCGGTGAGGATCTCTCCGAGGATGCCTTGGTCGGTGTTGGGTTGTGCGAGATCAACGACGAGGCCGCCCAGCTCGATGTTGGCGCCCCCGAACTCGGCCTGATCCTCGCCGGTTCGTCCGATCGTGGTGTTGCCCCGGCGGCGCAGCTCTTTGGCACCGAAGACGTCACGCCAGAACCCGATGCTGTCGTCCAGATCGGCGACGACGAAGTTGATCTTGCCGAGCTTGGTGATCCGGTGCGCCATACGTCAGCCCTTCGCGTTGCGCGCCGCGGGCGCACAAGCGATGACGACGGTGCGTTCCAGGCCGTCCTCGCGGTGTTCGTGCGCCGTGCTGTACTCGGGGGTCGACACCATGTCGATGAACGCCTGGCGGTTCGGGTACGAGATGAGCGCCACCGCGTCCCAGTCGTCCGCGAGGGGATCGCCGATGAACACGTGGCGGGCCTGGCCGAGCCACTGCACGGTGCCGCCCCGCTCCTCGATCATCTTCACGACCTCGTCGCCGTACCGGCCGTACGCGTCGGCGCCGGAGCCGTCGCCGGACTCTGCCGCGGGCTTGAACTTCAACAGGTTCACCATCACGACCTCACCGTCGAGGTCGGAGTTGACGTAGTCCAGGAACTGGTCGGGGTTCGGGGTGATGCTCACGAGGGGGCTCCGGTCGTGGGGGTCGGGATGGGGTTGGCGGCGATGAATTCGACGATCACCGCGGCGAGCGCTTCGCCCTTGTCTTCCTGGAGGAAGTGCCCGGCGTCGGTGATGGTCGCGTGGGCTTGCCCGTTGGCGCCGGGGATGAGGAGCTGGAACAGCCCGTCGGCGCCCCGCGTGAGGGGGTCGCCGTCGCTGAACGCAGTGAGGAACGGCTTGGTCCACTGGGCGAGCGACTCCCATGCCGCGCGCTGGGCCGGCGCCTCCGGGGCATCGGGATGCGCGGGCACGAACGTCGGGAAGATCCGTGCGCCTTCCTTGTAGGTCTCGTCGGGGAACGGTGCCTCATAGGCCGCGACGACCTCCGGTGACAGCTGCGAGACGGTGGCGGCTTGGAGGAACGCGCCGACGGTGAACTCGGGTACCTCCTGGCTGAACTTCTGCCACGCCATGAACGCGTCAGGCATCGGATGATCCCCGGTCGGCAGCCCGGTGTTACCCATCACTACCCGGGCGAAACGATCGGGATGCTCGGCGAGCAGCCGCAAGCCGACCATCCCACCCCAGTCCTGACCGAACACGGTGATCTCGGCGAGGTCGAGCCGGTCGAAGAGCAGCAGGCGCATCCATTCGACGTGGCGGGCGTAGCTGTAGTCGCCGCGATTCGCCGGCTTGTCCGATCGGCCGAATCCCACCAGGTCGGGGGCGATGACGCGATGGCCGGCGTCGACGAGGACGGGGATCATCTTGCGGTACAGGTAGCACCACGACGGGTCGCCATGGAACAGAACCACCGGGGCCGCGCCGGCGGGACCCTCGTCGAGGTAGTGGACGCGCAGCTCACCGCCGTCAAGATCGTCGATATCCGCGTAGTGGGGGTCGAAGCCGAAGCCAGGGAGGTCGACGAATCGCTCGTCAGGGGTTCGCAGCGTCCGCATCAGGCCAGCCTCCCATTAGTGACATACGGTGTCCCGAAACATCTTGCACTAACAACATACGATGTGTCAATATCGTAGGCATGCGCTTCGGCATCTTCCTCGGGCCCTGGCACACCGCCGGCCAAAATCCCACCTTGGCGCTCGAACGGGACCTCGAACTCGTCGAGCGCCTCGACCAGCTTGGCTACCACGAAGCGTGGATCGGCGAGCACCACTCCGCCGGCTGGGAGATCATCGCCTGCCCGGAGATCTTCATCATGGCGGCCGCTGGCCGCACCCGAAGCATCCGCCTCGGGACCGGGGTGGTGTCCTTGCCGTACCACCACCCGATGATGGTCGCCGACCGCATCGTGCTGCTCGACCACCTCACTCGCGGTCGGATCATGCTCGGCGTCGGCCCCGGGTCGCTGCCGTCGGACGCATTCATGATGGGGATCGACCCGATGACCCAGCGTGAGCGCATGGAGGAATCCCTCGAAGCGATCGTCGCGCTCCTGCACGGATCCGAACCGGTGACCCGCAAGACCGACTGGTTCGAGCTGCGCGACGCCCGCCTCCAGCTACGGCCCTACACCAAGCCGTGCTTCGAGATCGCCGTGGCCGCCACCGTGTCACCCACCGGCCCGCGCGCCGCCGGCCGGTTCGGCGGATCGCTCATCTCCATCGGTGCCACCACCACCGGCGGGTTCGACGTGCTGGGCAGCCACTGGCAAGTCATGGAAGAACGCGCCGCGGAGTTCGGCACCACCGTCGACCGCAACCAATGGCGCCTCGTCGGCCCGATGCACATCGCCGAGACCGAAGAACAAGCACGGCGCGATGTCGCCCACGGCCTCGCCGACTGGGTCCGCTACTTCCGCGAAGTCGCCGCCCTACCCCTCGCCCCCGAAGGCGTCGACGGCGACGAGCTCGTCGACGCGTTGAACAAGGGGGGCTTCGCCGTCATCGGCACCCCGGAGATGGCCGTCGCCCAGATCGATCGGCTCCGAGCCAAGAGCGGCGGCTTCGGCACGTACCTGTTCATGGCCCACGACTGGGCCGACCGCGAAGCCACCCTCCGCTCCTACGAGCTGTTGATGCGCGACGTCTACCCCCGTGTCAGCCACACCGCCGACAGCCTCGTCACCGCCGAACGGTTCGCAGCTGACAACCGGGCCGAGTTCGCCGGGGCGATGATGAACGCCATCGGCAAAGCCATCACCGACCACCACGCCGAGGCGACAGCGCGCACTCCGGCCGCCAGCTGAACCAACGGGCTGCCGCTCACTCAACCTCAACCCAACTCCAGAACGGAACACCCATGTCTGACACCACCCCGGACCTCGGATCGATCAGCTCACCTGAAGACCTCGCTGCCATCCTCGACGGCCGCACCGACGACGAGGTCAACGAAGTTGTCGTCGGCGCCGGCGTCGATGACGTACTCGGCCAGATCTCCAACGCCATGGTCGAACGCTTCCAAGCCGACAAGGCCGCCGGCCAGGATGCCGTCATCCAATGGGACATCACCGCCCCCGACGGCGTCCACACCTTCCACCTCACCGTCAAAGACGGAACCTGCACCGCCACCCCCGGCCCAGGCGAAGCCCCCCGCGTCACCCTCGGCCTCGCGCTCCCGGACTTCCTGCGCTTCATCGCCGGACAGCTCGAAGGCATGCAGGCCTTCATGACCGGCAAGCTCAAGCTGGCCGGCGACATGATGTTCGCCCAGAGCATGCAAACCTGGTTCGCAGTCTGAGCACTCCGAGCGGCTCGTCTGGATCGCCCGACCACGGATCGTGAGTGCCGTGATCAGGCTCCTCGATTACCGGGCACAAGACCGCCCACCGACCTCACGGCCCCGGCCGCGGCTCGCACACGCGACCACGGGCCATCAATCGACGACGACGCCCAGCACCAGCATCGTGACCGTCGCCTTCGTCCGACGTACCGACAGACCCTGCCCACCACGGAACCGTTCCCACACGTCCCAGCTCGTCATCGCATCCACGGCGTCGAGCACGTCACGGCCCGCGTCGCCCGAGCCGAGCTCGGTGGACAACAGATCGACGACCTGCGCACGGAAGAACCGGTTCGCGAACTCGAGGTCCTCGCGGATGGGGCGCGAGGACACCGCCAGGCGAATCGCCAGCCGGCGCACCGGGGTGATGGCCTCGAACAGCTTCGCCCGAGAATCGACCAACCGCCTCACCCGCTCCTCCACCGAACCATCCGCAGGTAGGTCGACGATCAGGGGCGTCACGCGCTCGAGCTGGGTCGCGATCGCACTCGCGTGCAACGCCTCCACATCGGAGAACAGCCGGAACACCGTGCTCATCGACACCCCAGACCGCTCCGACACCTGCAACGCCGTCGGTTGCGTCTCTCCTTCGTCGACCAGATCCAGGCAGCTCTCCACGATCAGCTGCCGGGTTCGCACCGCCCGCAACGAGCGACCGTCGATCGGCTCGCCACCTTCCACCACGACCATCGCTCGGCCCACGACACGCTCCAGAACTATCAAGAGTCTCTCTCCCATTATCCTATCTCTCGGAGGACCCACACCATGACCGCCGTCGACACCGCCACCGCCGCCAACCGCTGGTACCCCGCACAACCACCCGCCGACGACCTCACCACGCCTGCCGGGCTGCTCAAGGATGGGCTGCAACGCCGCATGCGCGGCATGCACGCGCTCTGGCTCGAGGCGCTCGCCACGATGAACGCCGACCATGTCAACCACTCCGAACGCTCCGGCGTCCTCCCCATCGCCTTCACCGTGAATCACCAGGTTCGCCTCGAGGACGCATCGTGCGGAATCCTTGCCGGCCGAGCGGCGCGCTGGAACACCGGCGATTGGGCGAACCAGACCAACGTGACCGTCGACAACATCGGCAAGGACACCACCGTCGCCGAGATGGAGCTCCAACGCATCGGTGACTACGGAGCGTTCTGCGACTATGCCCATCTGGTCTACGCCGACACCGAGACATGGCTTGACGAGCTTCCACCCGAACGCCTGACCGAAGTCCTCTTCGGCGGAAGCTTCCCGTCGTTCATCCAGAACGCCTACATCCACCGGGTGGTCCGCGACGACACGGTGCTCATGGTCGACGCCATCGAATGCTGGATCTACCAGCACGGCATCCGCCACCTCGGCGAACTCGAACACGCCCGCGCCCTCGTCGGTCTGGGTGGCTTGACGTCGTGATCCGCGCCCCTGTTGGTTCACGGCGTAGTCAAGGATCGAACGGCACTCCAATCACGAGACCAACGCAGCGACATCGCGGGCACGGAGCGCTCCTCTAAAGGAGCCCGAGCAGACTCCCAGCCTTGGGGTAATCGCCGCCGCGATCCTCAGCGGCGACGTCAGACACAAAGTTGACTCCGACGTGGAAGGCGATCAACTCGACGACGACCCCCGCGCCGGGCGGATGTCTCAGCACGCACCGACGAGCGCGAGGCCCACCCGTCAGCCCGCGTATCGCTCGATGAGCGGGACGTATGCGTCGAGTGCGGGCAGCACCTCGTCGGCGGCGCCGCTCGGCACCGAAAGCACGAGGCGGCGCACGCCGGCGTCCGCGTAGCAGTCGAGCGCGCTTTCGTCGACGAAGGGGAGCATCACCGATACGTCCACCGCGTCGGGGTCGCGCCCGGCGTGCTCGAAAGCGGTGCGTAGCGCAGGGAGCTTGCCGATCGTCTCGCCGAAGTGCTCGATGGGCATCCAGCCGTCGCAGTACTCGGCGATGTCCCGGAAGTTCGCGGCGCTCGCCCTGGACCCCATCACGATCGGTGGGTGCGGCTGCTGGTGTGGCTTGGGCCATGACCAGGTCGATTCGAACGAAACGTGCTCTCCCTGGAAGCCGGCCTCGTCGTCGCTCCAGATGGCCTTCATGGCGAGCACCTTCTCCCGCAGGACGGCGGCGCGGTCGGCGAACGGGACGCCGTGGTCCTCGATCTCCTCGGCGTTCCATCCGTAGCCGATGCCGAACACGAACCGACCGTTCGAGAGGGCGTCGAGCGACGCCACCTCCTTGGCGGTGATGATCGGGTCGCGGGCGACGGCCATGCAGATCCCGGTCCCGAGCCGGATCCGCCTGGTCACGGCCGCGGCCGCAGCGAGGGCGACGAACGGGTCGAAGGTGCGCTTGTAGGTGTCCGGCAGTGTGCCGCCCGGCCACGGCGTTCGCCGGCTCACGGGCAGGTGGGTCTTCTCCGGAACGAAGAGCGACTCGAACCCGCGGGCCTCGACCTCGGTCGCGAGGTCGACGATGGGCATGGACTCGTCGGTGACGAAGCTGAGCAGTCCAATGTCCATCGGGCTCACGAAGCGGGCTCGGTCAGGCGGTCGATGGCGACGCGAGCGCGGTCGAGGCCGACGGTGTCGTCGAGCAGTTGGTTCCAGAAGTTGGCGGCGAGGAGCGTGGCGAACAGCTCGAACGCGAGCTGTTCGGGGTCGGTGTCGCTGGGGAGCTCGCCGAGCCGCACCGCGAGCTTCGCCTCGGCTGACAGCGTGGAGATCCAGGAGGTCTCGAGTGCGACGAGGAGGTCTCGGGCTGGGCCGGGCCGTCCGTCGAGGTCGGCGGCGGCGGCGATGAAGAAGCATCCGCCGGCGTAGGTGGTGGCGACGTGGTCGAGCCACCGGTGAGCGAGCTGTCGGAGCCGCTCGATACCGGGCTCGGCGTGCACCGCGACGATGACGTCGCGTTGGAAGCGCTCGGACGCGGCGCGCAGCGTCGCCACCTGGAGGTCGGTCTTCGATCCGAAGAGTCCGACGACCCCGCTCTTCGACATGCCCAGATGGGCCGCGAGGCGACCGAGGGTGAGTCCTTCGAGTCCTTCGATCGACGCGCGGTCGGCGGCGACAGCGAGGACATCGGCGCGAGCGCTGGGTCGTGTCGGCATGCCCGGACCATAGCGAACGATCATGTGCTTGACAACGAACGATCGTACGGCCATGGTGACGGCATGGATCCGGCTGCAGCCTTTCACCACCTCCGCGGGACGCTGCGCGCCAATGCCGCGTTCTCGGCCACCGGCGGTCTGGTCGCCCTTGTCGGCTTCGCGCCGATCGACAGTGCTCTCGGCGTCGGTAACCGACTGGTGGTGGCCGCGACCGGCGCCGGGCTGCTCGCCTTCGCCGGGCTCGTCGTCGCCGTCGCCGCGTTCGTGCCGCGGCGGTTGCTCCGCGACACGCTCGCCGTATCGATCGCCGACCTCTCGTGGGTCGCCACAACCGCCGTCGTCCTCGCAACCGCGGACCTCGACCAAGCGGCGCCGCCACTCCTCGGCGGTGTCGCCATGGTCGTCGCCGGCTTCGCGGTCGCGCAACTGCGGTTACGCACCGCTGCGAGCCGTCTGACCGACCTGGACTCGCCGGTGCCCGAACGCGTGCACGTCGAACGCCGTCTCGCCGCGGCCGCGTCAGACGTGTGGCCCCTGCTTACCGACCATGACCTGTACGCGCGGCTCGCTCCCAATCTCTCACGGGTTGACGTGCTCGGCGGGGAGGGCGCCGGGATGCAACGCCGCTGCTACGACACGCTCGGACGGGGCTGGAACGAGACGTGCACGCTCTGGGACGAAGGCCGCCAGTTCGCGGTCGACGTCGACACCTCCGACTATCCCTATCCACTACAGGAGATGCGAGGACGCTGGGCAGTCGAGCCCGACGGCGACCGATCCACGGTCAGCATGGACTTCGAACTCGTCCCACGCCCAGGTGTCCTGGGCGGTGTGTTCCTGGTCACGATGCTCGTCGCGTTCAAGCCCATCGTCCGCCGCATCGTGCGAGGCTGGGAGCGCGAGCTGACGGCCGTTCACGCTGCCGCGTAGCACTCCGATCGCCGCGATTCGGACCCCCAGTCGCGCCGAGCGAGGGCCGAGGAGCTCAAGGGCCTGGCCACACGATGCCGACCTCGCACCTGAAGCCCGCGACAAAGTCGTGCTGCCGTGATTGGTGGGCACTTTCCGTGGTCGGTGTCGCGACGGCCTCGAGACGATCACTTGCGCGTCGGCCAGCTGGCCGCCACGATGGGACCCGGAGGTCATCCCATGTCCCGTATCAGGGCGTGGGATCTTGCCCACCGAGTGGTTGGTGAGTCCCCCCTCGCCCACCACTCATGGGGCGATTGCCCCGGAAGTAGTCGACCCGGTCGCCCCGCGGTCACCGATGGGCTCCGGGGCGAAGCCTGGGGCGATGCCCAACCTCAGGAACAGCACCGCCCTGCGACAGCTCGCCGACCTTGGCCACGAGCCCGACCCGCCGGTGTGGGACTGGGCCGTCACCCGGTTGGAGCCGTCCGGTCGGATCCTTCTCTCGGTTTCGGCCCGGGCCGTTCTTGGCGCTCTGTTCGATCATCGGGTCGACGTGTGGGGGCGGTGTCGCGACGCGACGCTCGTGCTCGGGAAGGAGGCTTCTGGGCGACGGCTCAGCATCGATGGTCGGGGCCGGCTGTACGTCCCGATGCTGCTGCGGCGAGGGCCGGTGCCCTGGCTGCTCGTCGGAGCCAACGTGGCCGACTCGATCGTGGTGGTGGCGCCGATCTCGGTGCTCGACGGTCTCGGCGAGCAGCTGGCGGCGGGCCGATGACCGGCCGGCAGCTCCGTGCCCGGATGCTCCTGGAGGAAGCCCGGGCCTTGGGCCTGGAGCTGGTCGATCTCCTCGCAGCCGACTCGACCGCGGCCGGGCAGCTCCCGACGGTGGCGTCGTACCTCGCGACGATCGAACCGACCTTCACGGCCGCGACCGCCCGCACCTACCGGCCCTACTGGCGGCTGGCAGTCGTCCACCTGGGTGATCGTCGTCTGACCGACGTCACCGTCGTTGATCTCGTGGCGGTGGTCGACGACGCAGCAACGCGGGCCCAGCGTCGTCGGCCCGCCAGCTCCGGCCGAGCCTCCCGGGAGACCTGCGTCGCCGCGTTGCGGGCACTCTTCGGCCGCGCTCGTGACTCCGGGCTGATCACCGCCAACCCCGCTGCCTCGCTGTCCAAGCCCCGGCGGACCCGCAGCCGACGCCGGGCCCTCGATGACGGGGAGCTGACCGAGGTAATCGACGCCGTGCGCACCACCAGCAACGACCCCGACATCGACCTCCTCGTCGTGCGGTTCCACCTCGAGTCCGGCGCCCGGCGCGAAGGCGCCCTCAACCTTCGCCGCCGCGATCTCGACTCCAGACGGGCCACGGTCTGGTTGCGGGAGAAGGGCGGCAGCGAACGCGAACAGCCTGTCTCGCCGTCGCTGCTGGCTCTCCTCCAACGACATGCCGATGAACGAGGTCCCTCGCACCTCGATGCCACGGTCTTCCGCACCGCGAATGGGGTTGCGTTGTCGGCGCGCCGTTACAGCACGATTTTCGACCGGGCCCGGACCTGTCTGGACTGGGCCGACCGCACCCCCGTCTCGGCCCACGTCCTGCGCCACACCGCCATCACCGCGGTCGGCCGCCTCGCCGGTTACCCCGTCGCCCAGGCCTTCGCCGGCCACGCCCCGCCCACGGTGACCGGCCGCTACCTCCGCGCCAGCCTCGCCGAGGTCGCCACCGCGGTGGCGACACTCACCGGCGAACCGCATCCCTCGCCAACGAGCTGCGTCGTGGCTCGAGCACGGCGGTGAGATCCCGATGCGGCCGCTGGTGAGAGCGCCAGAGCGTTCTGGTCACATCGTCCGGCCCAGCTGTGGTCCCGGGTCTTCTGGCCGGCCACCGCCGTCGCTGCGGTCGAAGGCCCGGTGCGACCGGCAGGTGAAGGGCGGCGCCATCGAAGGGTCCCGACGGAGTCGGAGGGTGGTCGCTGCATGCCGGCCCGTCGTTACGCTCGCTCTGATGGACGACGAGGACCTGAAGCAGGCTGTGGAGGGCTGGTTGGCGCTCCGTCCGCGCACGATTGCCGAGTTGGCCGAGGAGGCATTGAAGGCTGGTCTGGTCGAGGCCGACGACCCGGTCGGGGCCGAGCAGGTCATCGATGATCTGATCAGTGCTACGGACGAGACCTGGGTGACAGGCGATGACCTGGTCGTGCTCACCGCGTCTTACGTCGATACCGGGATGACCTTCACCCACCGGATCACCGAGGCCGAGCTCGGCGACGAGGCGGTGGTGTTCGCACCTGACCTCACCGTCCTGGAGTGGAACGCTCGGGACGGGCTCGAGCTCAACGGTGGTGGTCGGGTCCGGGTGGACTACCGCGACCTGTCGACGCCGACGGTCCTGGTTGGTCCCCCAGGTTGGCTCGATGGCTTCGAAACCGGGGACGTCGTGGCGTTCTCACGCGCGGAGGGCCGACTGACCCTGAGCACGGTCGATGAGGTGAGCGACGGTGCTCCGGAGGCCGCCGCGCTCGGTGACGCGGCCGTCCGGTGGATCGGTGGCGGGCAAGGCGAGGAGGAGGTCCCCGTCCTGATGGAGGCGATGGCCCGGGATGGCTCGCTGTTCCGTTCGCCGGTGCTGCCGGTCGGTGAGCTGATGGAAGCCGCCGGTCTCGAGCGTTGCGGCGTGGAGTGGGGTTGGGCCGCGGAGGAGTGGCGCACTCGTCAGCAACGCTTTGCCAATCACGATCAGTCGGTCCGTCGTCGGCACGGGCTGGGCCGCTGCTGCGACGCGGCCCTCGATCGCGTCGAGGAGGCATGGGACCGCTACCTCCTTGACCGGGACATCGACGCCCGTGCGGTCGCCGCGGACCTCGGCCACTCGGCCGTCGCGACTGCCTTCGCCGAGTCGCACGCGTCGGTCCCTGACTCGGTGGTTGCCTTCGCTGAGGTCGTCGCCGTGACTGGTGGGCGGCACGCGGCGGCGGCCCACGCGTTGGCTGGAGTTGCCGAGCGTTGGCGGGGTGATGTCCTGGCCGCTGAGCGGGCCTACGAGACAGCGGTTCGACTCGACCCGGATCTCGGAGTCGCGGCGGGCGAGTTGGCCACGCTCAAGCTCGATCGTGGCGATCTGGCCCGCGCCTACGCCCTCGCGCTCCACGAGGACCTCGAGCGGGGCATGGCTGAGTGGATCGGCAACGAGCGGGCCCGGCAGGACGCACTCCGGCCCAAGGCCGGTCGCAACGACCCTTGTCCGTGCGGCTCGGGCAAGAAGTTCAAGAAGTGCTGCGCCTCGGGCGATCCCCTGTCGCTCGCCGACCGGGTGCCGCTCATCCTGCAGCGGATGGCGCACTTCGCCACGAGCGCCGAGCAGCAGGTGTCGCTGTTCGGGTTGGCGATCTCTGCCGCCGGATCCGCAGACTCCGATCTGCCGACGGCCATCCGTCGATTCCTTGGGGATCCGTTCCTCGTCGATGTCGCCATCCACGAGGGAGGCTGCGGCGAGGCGTACCTCGACGAACGCGCGCCCTTGCTTCCTGTTGATGAGATCGAGCTTCTGCGGGAGGTGCTCGACGAGCCTCGCCGGCTGTGGGAGATCCTCCGAGTGGACGAGGGCGTAGCTGTCGAGCTGCGCGACACTCGCACCGGCGACGTGATCGAGGTGGTGGAGCGCAGTGGGAGCCAGGGACGGTCACCTGGCGAGTTGCTGCTCGCTCGGGCCGTAACCGTCGCTGGCATGCCGATGCTCTTCGGGGTGCCAGTTGTCGTCCCACTCCGAGAGCGCGAGCGCATCGTGGGGCTGTTGGATGGGTGGCTCGACGCGGACACGCTCGCCACCTGGTTCGGGTCGTTGTTCCGAGCGCCGTTGCTCCGCAATCGGGAGGGCGAGGACCTCTCCCTACGGCGTACGACGCTCGGCGTGGTCGACGATCGCGACATCGTCGTCGAAGCGCTCGACGAGACCTATGGGCGCGACGGCGACGAGCTGGCGTGGCACGAGACGACCACCGTCGACGGCGACGAGGAAGTGATCCGCGGCGTGATCCGCCTCGACGGCGACGAGCTGACCGTCGAGTCCAACTCCGTGGAGCGACAAGAACGGCTGCTGGACACGATCCTCGACCTGATCGATGCCGTCATCATCGACGACGAGGACGACGACTTCGACGGGTTCGACTTCGGTGATCTCGACACCGCGGGCAGTTCGTTCGACGCCGGGGAGGTCCCCGACGACGTCCGAGCCGCCGTGGAGGCGCAGCTGGCCGTCTACGAGCATCGATGGGTTGACGAGCCCGTCCCAGCGCTCAGCGGCCTGACCCCCCGACAGGCGCTCGACGATCCGACACGCCGGGAAGACCTGTTCAGCCTGCTGCGTGAGATGCGGGCCATGACACCGCCCGAGGGTGGCTTCGCCATGTCGGTCGATCGTCTCGAGGATCTCCTCGAGATCGACCGTGCTTGACCCGTTTCGATGGGCTTGTGTGCCCACCCAGTCGAGAGCGCGCACCGAAGCCGTTCTGACTGGCGCTCGGCAACTGGCCGCCGAGGTGGGTCGGGTCAGGTCGACGCAACCTCGGCGACGGGAGCTTTCAACATCTCCGCGCCGTGGCCCCAGGCTTCGATGAGCCCTCCAGCGGCAGCCGGCGTGATCCGTTCAGACCAGTCGTCCTGCCCGGTCAGGAAGCCCGACACCAGGGCATCCTGTACCCAGCGACCCTCGCGCCGGTCGAACCGCTCCGGGTGGAGACCACGACTGTCTGTGACGAATCGAGCGAGTACGCGCGGCTCTGGCCCACCGAGGTTGGAGACGCAGAACACGACCGACATGGACGTCATGGTACCGCCCCAGCAGGGACCGGAACCCTCGCGAACACTTCGCCGATCGACGCTGCCAGCTCTGCAACGCGCTCCGGCGACGTCGAGAGCCTGAGCTCTTCGTACTGCCCGCGCGTCGCCTTCGCCGCGGCGTAGCTGTCTCGGGTGTGGAACTGGATCTCGAATCGCTGGTTCGCTCCCATCCGCAGGCGGACGTTGATCCCTCGGTACCCGGGCCCGGCCCACCGGTTCCGCGCCTCGACCACTGTCGTGCCTTGCCGTTGAAGCTCGGCGAGTAGCGCTTCGTACACGGCCATGTAGTGCTCGACCTCCGCAACCACGGTGAACCGGAGCACGTCGTAGACGCGCAGGGCCGCACCGCTCAGCTCGAGGTCGGGGTCCAAAGCGAGCATGTCGGTGAGCTTGCGCTTGAGCGAGTCGACTGACTTGATCCGGTGATCGAGGCCAGCCAGCGTGCCGTCGGTCTTCGATACGAGGAACCGGAGCGAGTCGGTCAGGATGCCGTCGTCGAGCTCCGCCATCGCGACGAGCTGCCGCGCAAGGACATCGAGATCGTCACTCATGAGCGTCGATCATCGCAGGGTGAGCGGTCGGAACCAGATCCGTGCGGTCGTCGGGTCGCGGCGGGCTGAATCCGAAACCTCTGCCGGGCGCTGCCCAGAACGAGGTCCGATTGATCACTGATGCATCCTCCTGGCAACATGTCCTCAGGAGGTTGTCCCGATGCCTGATCTGGCAGCGGGGCGGTCACCCCACGAGTGGTTGGTGAGTCCCCCCTCGCCCACCGCAGCTGAGCGGTCGTTGTCTCGAGGGGTGAACGTCAATCCGAAAATGCGGCTTGTCAGATGCTCTGGAACTGTGCTTCACTCATGCTCTCGCCGTCGCCAGGGAGCCCCTCGTGTTGAGCCGTGCCGCTCGTGTTGCCGTCGTTGCCGGCATGGCCGTCGCGTTGTCGATCGTGGGGACTGCGACGTCGCGAGCCGCTGGCGCAGGGGCGTACAACGACCGGGGCTGCGTCCCCTCGGCGGCGCATCCAGACCCTGTCGTGCTGCTGCATGGCCTTGGCGCGTCTCCCGACGGCGATTTCGGCTACATCGGCCCGCAGCTCGCAGCAGCGGGATACTGCGCGTTCGCGTTCAACTACGGCAGCACTCCTCCGCTGTCCTACCCCGGCGGGTTCGCCGCGATGGACGACTCGGCCACGGCCATCCGCGCCTTCATCTCCGAGGTGCGGGGCTTCACGGGCGCGAGCAAGGTGGACATCGTCGGGCACTCGGAGGGGGCGCTGCACTCGCTGTACGTCCCCAAGCGGTTCGGACTTGGCGACGAGGTCGGCCGCGTGGTCGCCCTTGCCCCGCCGACGCACGGCACCGACGGCTCCGGGTTCTTGACCCTCGCCCGGTCCCTCGGCCTTCCCCCGCTGGTGAAACCCCTCACCGACCTGTTCGGATGCACCGCCTGCGATGAGATCGCTATCAGCCAGGACTTCATCCACCGTCTCAACGATGGCCCCATCGCCGTCGCCGGCATCAGCTACACGATCCTCGCGTCACGAGCCGACGTCATCGTGACACCCACAGAGACCTCGTTCGTTCGTGAGACCGGCGTCAGCAACGTCGTGATCCAAGACATCTGCCCGACCGACCCGGTCGGCCACATCGGTCTCGCCTTCGACTCGGGCGTGCTGCAGATGATCACCAACGCGCTCGACCCTGCCAACGCCTCCCCGGTGACGTGCAGCTTCGGGATCCCCATCTAGGCCGACCGCGCCGCGGCGCGACAAGAATCTCTGCATGAGCATCGACGCCAGCGCGCCCGCCATCCCCGCCCGCAGGATCACCACCCGGCGCATCGAGTTCTCCTTCGCGGAGGGCCAGCAGCAGCACTTCATGAACGGCGACCCGGCGATGAGCCACGTCGTCGCCGTGCTGTCGGCGCTGTTCCCCGAGGGCGAGGACTTCTTCGTGCGCAGCGTGCGCAACTACCGCGACCGCATCACCGACCCGGAGCTGAAGAAGCAGGTCGGTGGCTTCATCGGCCAAGAGGCGATCCACGGCCGAGAGCACCGCACCTTCAACAATCGTCTCCAGGCGATGGGGTACCCGACTCGGCTCATCGACCGGCTCGTGAAGTACTGCTTCGGCTACGGCGGGCGCATCCTGCCGAAAACGCATCAGCTGGCGGTCACGGCCGCGCTCGAGCACTACACCGCCACCCTGGCCGAGCTCCTGCTCGGCGACAGCGAAGCCCGCGCCGAGTTCGGCGACCAAGACCTCGCCAGCGACAACGCGCTGACGTTGCTGCTGTGGCACGCCATCGAGGAGTCCGAGCACAAGTCGGTGGCCTTCGACGTGTTCCAGAGCGTCAGTGGCAGGCACCGCATACGCGCCGCCACCATGGACGGCGTCACCATCGGATTCCTGCTCAGCGTCATCGCCGGCACCGCGCTGTCGCTCCTGCTCGACACCCACACCTACCGCCACCCCATCCACACCTTGCGAAGCGTGGGGCGGCTGCGGCACTCACCGTGGCTCCGCCGTGATGTGGTGCGCCGAATCCGCGACTACAACCGCCGCGACTTTCACCCCGACGACCACGACGCCACCACCCTCCTCGCAGAGTGGCGCAGCCGGCTCTTCGGCGCGAGCGGCACCCTGAACGGCAAGCTCAAGACCGCCAGCTGAGCGTGGCCGACACGCGGTTCACCTCGCTGCGATACGAAACCGAAGCGCGCAAGGCGTACATCACGCTGAACCGCCCCGAACGGCTCAACGCCATCGATGCGAACATGCCCAGCGAGATCCACCAGGCGGTCGAGCTCGCCAACGACGACCCAGAAGTGCACGTCATCGTGTTGCGCGGCGAGGGCCGCTCGTTCTGCGCGGGCTACGACCTCAAAGCCTTCGCCGAGGCGGGGGTCGGAACTCAAGGCGGCGTCTGGGATCCGATCAAGGACTTCCGCGCCATGAAGCGCAACACCGACGACTTCACAAGCCTGTTCCGGTCGCTCAAGCCGACCATCTGCAAGGTGCAGGGCCATGCAGTCGCCGGCGGCAGCGACATCGCCTTGTGTTGCGACCTCGTCGTCATGGCCGACGACGCTCGCATCGGCTACATGCCGGCCCGTGTGTGGGGCTGCCCGACCACTGCCATGTGGGTGTACCGACTCGGCGCCGAGAAGGCGAAGCGAATGCTGCTCACCGGCGACACGATCGACGGGCGTCCAGCCGCCGACTGGGGCCTCGTCCTCGAGTCGGTGCCCGCCGAGGCCCTCGACGCTCGCGTCGAGGAGCTCGCCGACCGCATGGCGGGCGTTCCGATCAACCAGCTCGTGATGCAGAAGATGATGGTCAACCAGGCCTACGACAACATGGGCCTGCACGGCACCCAGATCCTCGCCACCGTCTTCGACGGCATCACACGCCACTCACCAGAGGGCCGCTGGTTCCAGCAGCTCGCCGCCGACGAGGGCTTCCACGCTGCGGTCGACTGGCGCGATTCCGGTCGCTGGATCCCCGAAGGCGGCCGCACCGCGCAGGAGCAGTGAGCGTCAGGCCGCGGGAACGCCGAGGGACGCGCGGGGTTGACCTCCTTGCCCGCCTCGTGAGGACTTCGGCCAGAGCTCCGCGAAGCTCGACGATCACACCAGCGACTCGCTGTATTGCGCATCGACTCCGGAGGCGCAAGCCCGCTGCTGCTGATGAAGAGATGAGCTCGCTACGCGATTCGCTGCCTGTCCTCGGTTGCGAGCGCGCGATCGATGCGGCCAAGCGCGCCGTGCAACACGATCTCGCTCGTTGCGAGCGCCGTGAGCGGCGTGATGGCGATGGCGCCCTCGGCGAGGATCGACGAATCGGTTCCCGGCCGAGCGCTCGTCGGCGTGAAGCGAAGCTCGAGCGTGCCCTCGTCGGCCTCGAACATCGCTGTCTGGACCTCGCCGCCCACGTCCAGCGTCGCGATGTGGGCCGGGATCCCGCGAGCAGGGTTGTTCGGGACGTTGACGTTGAGGGTGAACACCTTCTCGTGCCCGGTCATCCAGGACGTGAGGCTCGCGGCGACCAGCGCAGCCGTCCGCCAGTCGAAGCTCTCACCGAACGCTTCGCTGACCGCGATCGATGGGACGCCGAAGCTGTTGGCGGTTAGTGCGGCGCCGACGGTGCCCGAATGCAGCACGGCGCGACCCGTGTTGGCCCCCGCGTTGATCCCCGAGACAACGAGATCGGGTCGCTCGCCGAACCCGCCAAGACAGGCCGAGAAGACACAGAGAGCCGGTGGTCCTTCGACAGCGATGACCTCGAGGTCGGCGAGGGCCGCGACGCTCCTGCGCTCGAAGGCAACGCGCCCGCTGATGTGCAGAGGACCAAGCGCCGCGCCGAAGCCGCTGTGATCCGATGACGGCGAGACCACCGTCACCTCACAGCCACTCTTCGCGATCTCCCTGGCCAGGACGTGGAGTCCAGGAGCCTCCACACCGTCGTCGTTGGTGACCAGCACGCGCACCAGCAGAGCTCCCATCCGTCGTCTCAACCGTCGACGGTACCGGCGGAGACGCCAGCGCCGACAACAACGCGATGACCCGCAGGCCAACGGCGGGCGAAATGTTGATGTTCGCCCGCCGTTGGCCTGTTGCTCTGACAGCTGCGCAGGGCCGCGCGTTAGCGTCAAGGGCGTGAGCCGCGACGCGACGAGGACCGAGCGCGAGCGGCGCTATGGCGGCCGCACCACGCACGAGCGGCGAGCCGACCGGCATGCCCGGTTGCTGGCGGCCGGTCTCGAAGTCTTCGGCACGAGCGGGTTTCGGACCTCGACCATCGAACAGCTCTGCGGCGAAGCCAAAGTGGCGACGCGCAGCTTCTACGAGGAGTTCGAAAGCCGCGAGGCTGTGCTCATCGAGCTGCACGATGACGTGAACCGACGGGCGCTGACCGCGGTGCTCGCGACCCTCGAATCCGTCGATCCCGCCGACGTCGAACAACGGGTTCGCGCCGGGTTCGGCACGTACCTCGACGTCATGACCACCGATCCGCGATGGGCACGCATCGCCTTCGTCGAGATGGTCGGCTCGACTCCCGTCGCGCACGCGGCGCGCCGAGTCGCGCTCGCTCGGTTCGGCGAGCTGCTCGAAGGAGAAGCCAATCGGTTGGCGGCGCTCGGCACGATCGAGCGGCGCGACTACTCGCTCACCGCTACTGCAGTTGTCGGAGCGCTCACCGCGCTCGTCGAGACCTGGTCCGGGGTCGACGATCGGTCGAAGCAGGTCATGCGCATCACCGACGAGGCGACACGGCTCATGATGGCCGCGCTGCTCGGCGCTCCCGCATCCTGATCCACGCTCAGCAACCGCACCTATCGGCGAAGTCGACCAAGAGATCGGCCACGGTCGACGCTGGCGGGTCGGTCAAAGAGACCGTGTAGTGGTTCGCGTGAGGAATGAGATGCTCCTCGAACGCGGGGCACGCCGCGGAGGTGCGCGCGCAGCTCGCGTCGGAGACGAGTTGCGTTGTGCCGTCGACCATGCCGTCGCTCGCGCGGATAGCCATGACCGGGACCGCCGAGCGGGCATCAGCGAGATCGCCCGCGTGCTGCAAGAGGTCCGCGGCGTCGGCGGCGACGGCATTTGGATCGCATTTCACCGGGCGATCCCCGGCCCCGGCTGAAAGGTCGTACTCGATGTAACGCTGCGCCCAGGGTGGCAACGGCCCTGGCGCGAAGATGCCGAGGCCTTCCCAGTAGGTTCGATAGTCGGCGTCGCTTGCGAAGGTGCGCCGAAGCCGGTCCTCGATGGACCGCGAGCTCTCCGCGAACTCCCGGACGAGGGCGGCGTCGCCGAAGTAGTCGGCGAACGCGTGTGGGCCGCCGTCGTAGAGCACGATCCCCGCACAGCGAGCAGGGTGTCGTTGCGAGACGGCCCACGCCACCGAGGCACCCATCGAGTGACCAACGATGACCGCTCGCTCGATGCCGGCTTCGGTCATCGCAGCGGCGACATCGTCGGCGTGGCGAGCCATGCCGTAGTCGTTGTCGGGCTTGTCAGAATCTCCCCGGCCGCGAAGGTCCAACGACAGCAACGGGCGCCGACCCGCGAGACGCTCGGCCACGCCAACGTAGAACATCGCGTTCGACGACACGCCGTGCACGGCGACGATCGGGATCCCCCGCCCTGGCCACAGCAGAGCCGCGAGGGTCACGCCCTCCCCGCGGAGCCGGCGAACCTGCGGCTCGATCTCGCTCACGCGACGCGGTCGTTGTTCGCGGTTCGGGAAAGCGCCACGATGGACGAACGTAGGAGTCCGAAGCCGCTCTGACAAGCCTCGGTCTTCGGCGAGCCTCTGACCGTTTCCCCTACACGGTCCCCCGACTTACGAATCCCAGGAAGGACACCTCGTGGCCAAGCTCACGCCAAAGCAACGAGCCAAGCTCCCCTCGCGAGAGTTCGGGCTGCCCGAAAAGGCGCTGTCGGACGCAGCGAAGAAGCAGACGGGCAACTACCCGATTCCCGATGCTGGGCACGCCGTGAGCGCCAAGCGGCTCGCGAAGAAGCAACGCAAGGCCGGGAACCTCACCAACGAGGAGCTCGAGCGGATCAATCGCAAGGCCGACAAGGTGCTCGAGGCTGACCGCGACGACGGCTGAAACGCCTACGCCAGCTGCGTCGCGGAGACCAGGCCGCCTCGGCTGCGGAGGACCTGTAGGCCGGCGAGGCCGAGAGCGAGGGCAGCACGACCTCGAAGGATGCCGCTGCCCACGACAGCCGGCTCACCCCAGTCGCGCTGATGAACGAGTCGCTGAACCACGCTCGTTGGCAACGACGTTCGTCGCCGCACTCGAAGGCGGCTTCCTGGCTCAGTCGCGTCGCCAAGGACGCCGCTGCCATGGAAACGCTCGGGCGCCTCATGGTCAGCCTCGTCGAAACAGCGATCGGGCGCTGACCCCCCGCGGCATCTGTATCGAACCTGGCTGCCCCGGGAAAGGTGACGGCGTGCTCGACGCCCCCGAACTGCCGCTCCCACGCGGACCGGTCTCCGAGGACATCATCGAGGTGCTTCGCCGCTCGCCGAGTCTCGTGCCGTCGGCTCCCTTCCTCAACGGCGACACGCTCGACGAAGAGGACCTACAGCTCGCGCTCTACGTCTGCTACGAGCTGCACTACCGGGGCTGGGCAGGCGTCGATCCCGCGTGGGAATGGGACGCTGGCCTGCTAGCTCGTCGAGCGGAGCTCGAGGATGCCTTTCTCTTCCGTCTCCGTGCTGCGCTCGAGCCGACGCCTACGGCTAGCCCTGCTGCCACGGTCGTCGCGCTACGCGATCTCGTCGCCACCGGCGGCGCGCCGTCGGTGTCGCGCTATGCCGAGGAGCACGCCACCATCGAGCAACTCCGTGAGCTCGCGATCCACCGCTCGCCGTACCAGCTCAAAGAAGCAGACCCGCATACGTGGGCGATCCCGCGGCTGCCTGCAGGTCGCGCGAAGAGCGCGATGCTGGGGCTGCAGTTCGACGAGTACGGCGACGCGGTGCCCGGGCGGAGCCATGCGGAGCTCTTCGCGGAGACGATGCGCGCACTCGACCTCGACCCCACGTACGGCCACTACCTCGATGTCGTCCCTGGGGTGGTGCTGGCCACGGTGAACCTCGTCTCCCTGTTCGGCCTGCACCGTGAGCACGTCGGCGCGTGCATCGGGCACCTCGCTGTGTTCGAGATGACCTCCGTGGTGCCGATGGGTCGCTACTCGCGGGCCATGCGCCGGGTCGTCGGGAGCGAGAGGGGTGCCGAGTTCTACGACGTGCACGTGCTCGCCGACGCCGAGCACCAGCGAATCGCGATCAACGAGCTCGTGCCCGGTCTCCTCGAGGCGGATCCGTCGCTGGGTCCTGATCTGCTCTTCGGCGCTGCTGCGCTCATGCACCTCGAGCGGCGTGTCGCCGAGCACATCATCGGCTGCTGGGAGTCCGACAGCTGCTCTCTCCACTCAACGCTGGCTCTTGCAGGTCTCTGACTGCCAAGTTGGCCCCTCGGGTCGCCATAGCAGGAACCTTGCGCCGACCACCTCCAAGGGTCACTCTCGGTAACCACACTGCGACTCATTAGGGAGCACCATGACGGCGACGGTCACGAACGGCGAAGCCACGACGGTCGACACAAAAGTCCGCCGGTTGAACGACGTCTCGGCCAAACGCGTCATCGATCCCGACGTCGACGTCGCCGGCGCTCTCGGTGAGGGGCAACTGCTGGCTGACGAGCTCCTCTCGATCGCCGGGCTCGGTCTCGTTCTCACCCCAGCGCAGCGCGCCACGCTCTCTCGCGAGGAGGTTGCGTCCATCACCGAAGCCGGCATCCGCTTCGAAGCTGTGCTCGAGGCGGGGTTCGCCCTGCAGATCACACGAGCTCCCTCGCTGGTCGATCCTCGCATCACCTACCTGCTGCACGAGGTCGGCGAGGAGACCCGCCATCAACGCCTGTTCGTGCGCCTGCTCAACCAACTCGACGCGAAGGCCAAGAACCCCCTGAGCCGCCGGCCGCTGCTGTGGCTCATGGCCCGGGGCACGAACATGATCATCAACCTCCCAGCGCTGCTCTACGTCTTGGTGCTCGGCGGTGAGGAGATCCCCGATCTGTTCCAGAAGCTCGCCGGTGAGCACCCCGACACCGACCCCTTCCTGCGCGCGGTCAACCGCTACCACCGCCAAGAGGAGGCCCGCCACCTCTCCTTCGCTCGCACGGTGCTGCCCGAGGTCTGGGCCGACGCGAACATCATCGAGCGCATCGCGGTGAAGTTCGTCGCGCCCATGGTCATCAAGGGGATGTTCGAGACGCTGATCCACCCCGGCGTCTACGAGACGGTGGGCCTCCCGGGGTGGAAGACCTGGAAGGCGGCAAACCGCAGCGCGCAGCGCGTCGCCATCCGCCACCAAGCCATCCGCCCCATCGTCGCCGTGTTGCTCGACGCCGGCATTCTGCGCCGCGGCCGCGTTCCTTCGGCCTGGCGTGATGTCGCCGGAGTCGACCGTGGCGGCGTCGCGACTTCGTAGCGATTCGGCCCAGACAACGCCGAAGCCTGTCGAGCGGGCCTCGGTGACGCCAGAATCTCGGACGTGACCCATCGATCCGTCGTAATGGTGAGCGCCATCGTGCTCGTCGCTTCCGCGACCGCGGGTGCAGCGTTGTGGCGCTCGAGCGCCTCGAAGCGCGTCACGACGACTGCCCCGTCATCGACCGCTGCGACGACCACAGCGCCGGCCACGACCACGACTGTGACCGCGGTGCGTACGACGACGACCAGTGTCGTCGTGACCAGCGCCGCACCAAGCAGCTCCAGCACGACGGCAGCCCCGGCCGCACGGCCCGAACCGCGCGCTGGCGTCGCAGGCGCGGTCGTCGCGCTCGATCCGGGCCACAACGAGCGCAACAGCGCACACACTGCCGAGATCAACCGGCAAGTCGACGTCGGCAACGGCACCAAGAGCTGCGACACCACCGGCACGGCCACCGACGATGGCTCCACCGAGGCCGCGTTCACCACCGACGTCGCGGCTCGCGTGCGCGCCGTCCTCGTGGCCGACGGCGCGACGGTTGTGATGACCCGCGATGCTTCGACGCCCTGGGGGCCGTGCATCGACGAGCGAGCACGCATCGGCAACGACGCCCACGCCGATGCCGCTGTGTCGATCCACGCCGACGGCGGCCCCGCGACAGGGCGAGGCTTCCACGTGATCGAGCCCGCGGCGGTGTCAGGACACAACGAGGCGATCGTGGCGCCTTCGCACGAGCTCGCCTTGGCGCTGCGCGCCACCTACGAGCAGGCCACTGGGCTGCCCCGCTCGACCTACCTCGGCGTGGAGGGCATCTCGACTCGAAGCGACCTGGGCGGGCTCAACCTCTCGACGGTGCCCAAGGTGTTCATCGAGACGGGCAACATGCGCAACGCCGTGGACGGCGGGCTCCTCGTCGACGGCGGCTTTCGCCAGCGCATCGCAGAAGGGATCGCTGCAGGCATCGAGGCCTTTCTCACCCGCTGAGCTCAGCGGGGCGAACTCCCATGGCTCGCGTCTCCCGCGTGTGAGCGCCGAGCGGGCAAGCTCTGGCGGTGCGCTCGCTTAGTCGAAGGAGCTTCCTCGCTGCCTCCGCGGCATCCGCTGCCGTCGCTGCTTGCTCGGGCGGCGGCTCCGGTTCCTCGTCGTCAGGCGCACAAGCGCCGGGTCTGCGCACCGTGGCGTACGGCGCGCACCCGTCGCAGGTGGCAGACCTGTACGTTCCGGTCGGTCCCGGTGCCCGTCCTGTGGTCGTGCTGGTTCATGGCGGGTTCTGGCGCGCGGAGTACGACCGGTCGCTCATGGCGCCGCTCGCTGTCGACCTCGTCGCCAAGGGCTACGCAGCCTGGAACATCGAGTACCGGCGCATCGGCGAGGCCGGTGGGGGCTGGCCCGGCACCTTCCTCGACGTCGCGGCTGCGGTCGACGCCCTCGCCGAAGAAGCTGCCGTCGACCACGACAGGGTCGTGAGCTGCGGTCACTCAGCCGGTGGGCACCTTGCGCTGTGGATCGCGGCGCGGTCGCGAATTGCGGCGGGTGGCCCTGGCGCGAACCCGCCAGTGCGGGTCGCGGCAGCCGTCTCGCAGGCCGGTGTCGCTGACTTGGCGAGAGGCTGGAGCGATGCGCTCGGAGGCGAAGCCGTCGCCGCCCTCATGGGCGGGTCGCCCGCAGCGCTTCCCGATCGCTACGCCGCAGGCGATCCTGCCGCGCTGTTGCCGCTCGGCGTCGCGCAGCTGCTCGTGCACGGCGAGGCCGACGGCAACGTCCCGGTGTCGCAGTCGATCGACTACGCAGCCAAGGCGGCTACGGCCGGCGACGACGTGGCGGTCGTGACGTTCCCGCGGACGGACCACTTCGCGATGATCGACCCGACCCACCCATCGTGGACGACGGTCACCGATCGGCTGCCGAAGCTCATCGCCGGGCGAACGTCGTGATCACGCTCAGGGCGTCGCGTCCACCGTCATCCGAACATCGCGAGCCACTGTTCGAGGCTGGCCGGCCGGAACACGAAGTTGTGCTGACGCGTGTCGCCCATGCTCGCTGATGGTTGGGCTGAATAGAGGTGACCGGGGTAGAGCACCGTCTCGTCGGGCACCTTCGCGAGCTTCTGCGTGAGGCTCTCGTAGAGCGCAGCGGGGTCGCCGCCAGGTAGGTCGGTGCGCCCGCACCCCTCGAGGAAGAGCGTGTCGCCGGCGACGAGTCGACCGTCGACGAGGAAGCACTGGCTACCAGGTGTGTGCCCGGGTGTGTGGATGAGCTCGATCGGCACGCCGCCGACGTCGACCACGTCGCCGGAGTCGTGCCGCACGAGGTCGCTTTCCGACGCGCCGGTCACGCGTTGCACCCACTGGGCCTCGTCGCGTTGCACGTGGATCGGCACCGGGTTCTGTGCGAGCAGCTCCGCGACGCCATCGATCTGGTAGCCCATCATCGAGCCGCCGACGTGGTCGGGGTGGTAGTGCGTGACGAGCGCACCAGCGAGGCGCATGCCGTCGGCTCCGAGGACTTCGAGGAGCTCGGCGATTCCGTAGGCCGGGTCGACGATGATGGCGTCGCCGTTCTCGCGATCGCCGATCAGGTAGACGAAGTTCACCATCTGGCGCGCGATGGGATCAGCGACGGCGAAGTCTCGCCCTGCGAGGAGTTGGCGGAAGTAGAGCCGATCGGCAGGTGCGTCGGTCGTCATGCCGCCATGCTATTTGCAAGCCGCTGCAGCACGACCGCTGTGGGCGATCCGTCACGCGGAGATGGGGAGCTCAACCACCCTCGGCGACCAAACGCTCGAGCGCCAACTCCGGCTGCTCCGACTCGACCCTCGCCAGCCAGTACGGGCTCTCGAAGAGAGCGAGCAGCACGCCGTCGCTGCGCTCGAGCACGCGCACCCCGCTCATGGCTCGCAGTGCGGGGGCAGAAGGTTCGTCGGTTCGGCGCGCGACCGTGTAGGACGTGGGGCTGAGCACGACGGGCGCACCGAACTCGTTCTCGAGCCGATGCACGGCGACCTCGAACTGCATGGGGCCGACTGCCGCCAGCATCGGGGCCTGATCGCCGAGGTCAGGGTCGCGCAGCACCTGCACGACGCCCTCCTCATCGAGCTGGCCGATTCCCTTGCGGAACTGCTTGAAGCGCCCAGCGTCGCGAGCGCGGACGTTGGCGAAATGCTCTGGGGCGAAGCTCGGGATCGTCGGGAACGTCACCGGCACGTCGGCCCAGAGCGTGTCGCCGACGCGCACGTCCGTGGCGTTGACGAGACCGATGACGTCGCCCGGGTAGCCCTCATCGATGGTGACGCGCTCCTGGCCGAACACGGAGTGTGCGTACTTGGTCGCGAACGGCCTGCCGGTGGGATCGTGAACCACGACCATCCCGCGCTCGAAACGCCCGCTGCACACCCGCAGGAACGCGATCCTGTCGCGGTGCGATGGGTCCATGTTGGCTTGCACCTTGAACACGAAGCCGGAGAACGGCGCGTCGAGCGGCCGAGGCTTGCCCGACTCGTCGTCGCGTGCCGACGGCGGGGGGGCAAGGTCGAGCACGGCGTCAAGGAGGATGCGCACCCCGAAGTTGGTGAGGGCCGAACCGAAGAACACGGGCGTCGAGATCCCGCCGAGGAACGAGTCGAGCTCGAAGTCGGCACCGACGGCTTCGAGCAGCGACAGCTCCTCGAGCGCCGCCTCCCAGGACGCTCCCTCGCTCGCCGCTGCCTGCTCGACGGACATGACCTCCTCGGCGGCCTCGGTGGCGCCCCGAGCTGATCGCGTGAAGCGGACGAACGCATCCGAACGTCGATCGAGCACACCCCTGAAGTCGCCGGGGATGCCGACCGGCCACGTGATCGGCGTTGGGATGAGCCCGATCTGCTGCTCCACCTCGTCGAGCAGCTCGAGCGGGCTGCGTCCGGGCCGGTCGTACTTGTTGATGAAGGTGATCACGGGGATGCCCCGGTCGCGGGCGACCTCGAACAGCTTGCGGGTTTGGGGCTCGATCCCCTTCGCGACGTCGAGGACCATGATCGCGGCGTCAGCGGCGGCGAGGACGCGGTACGTGTCCTCGGAGAAGTCACGGTGCCCCGGCGTGTCGAGCAGGTTGAGGATGTGATCGCGATACGGGAACTGCAGCACCGTCGAGGTGATCGAGATGCCCCGCTTCTGCTCGAGCTCCATCCAGTCCGACGTGACCCGGCGCCGCTCGCCTCTGGCCTTGACAGCTCCCGCCTCCTGTAAGGCGCCGCCGTAGAGCAGGAACTTCTCGGTGAGCGTCGTCTTGCCCGCGTCGGGATGGCTGATGATGGCGAAGGTGCGACGGCGCTGGGCCTCGGCGGTCGGATCGGGATGCGCTGCCATGAGCCGACAGGCTCCCAGGTCGTGCTCAGCGCGACCAGTTGCCGCCTCAGACGATGGTCGGGGTGACGCCGATGGCCTCGTAGGTAGCCCTGATCAGCCCACTCGTGCGCGGATCGGCTGCGAGGTTCTGGTTCATCTTGTTCATGACATAGCCGAACCCGACCTCGTTCGTCGGATCAGCGAAGCCGACCGAGCCGCCCGCGCCGGAGTGCCCGAAGCTGCCCTCGACGCCGTAGGGCGAAAAAGGAGACGACGTGAAGAAGCCGAGGCCGAACGTCGTCTCGAAGAACAAGCACTTGTCGCTGCCCTCGGTCTGACAGGCGCGAGCCTCGTCGATCTGCTCCTTGCTCAGGAGCGGCGCTGCGTCGGATCCTTCGATTGCGCCGACGACCGCGGCGTACATCCGCGAGAGCGACCGAGCGTTGGTGATGCCGTTGGCCGCCGGAATCTCCGCCGCATGGACCGCTCTCGTGTTGAAGATGCCCGGCTCGGCGAACGCCCCGTTCAGCGAAAGGGCACGGCCGAGCAAGGTGTTCGGGCCGATGAACTGCTCGAGAAGCTCTTTGAGCTTCGGGTCGACGCCTTCACCGCTCGGGACCAGCGAGCCAACGAGCGGGGCGACGCGATGCTCCTGCGCCTCCGGCAGGCCGATCCAGAACTCGAGGCCGAGTGGGCCCGCCACCTCGTCGGCGAAGAACGCACCGAGGCTCTTGCCGCTGATTCGGCGCACGACCTCACCGACGAGGTAGCCAGAGGTCACGGCGTGGTAGCCGTGACCTACGCCAGGCGCCCACAGCGGCTCCTGCACCTCGAGCGCCCCGATGATCGGCTCCCAGGCGAGCACTTCCGCTGGCGACAGCGCCTTGTCGACCGTGGCGAGACCGGCCTTGTGGCACAGCAGCCAGCGCACGGGGATGCCCTCTTTTCCGGCTTGCGCGAACTCCGGCCAGTAGGTCGCGACGGGCTCGTCGACGTCGAGCAGACCGCGCTGCGCAAGCATGTTGGCGCAGATCGCCGTTGCCCCCTTCGTCGTGGAGAAGACGAGCTGCAGGGTGTCCTCGGTGTACGGCGCGCCGGTGCCGACGTCGGCCACGCCGCCCCATAGGTCGACGACCTTGTGCCCCTCGACGTGGACTGCGACACCGGCGCCGACGTCACCGTGGTCCGCGAAGTTGCGCGCGAAGGCGTCTCGCACTCCCTCGAAGCCGGGCTCGACCGAGCCCCCGATCGATGTCGACATCGTCAACTCCCTCGTCGCGCGGTCGCCGCACGTTCTATCCGCCGGTGACGACCGCTCCCAACTCACCGTGCGAGGATCAAGCGATGCGCGGCCCTCCCGTCGATCGTGCTCTCCTCGACGAAGCGGTCGAGCTCGCGCGTGCTGCTGGAGCCTCGACGGCGCGCTGGTTCCGCTCGAGCGACCTCGTCGTCGATCGCAAAGGCGACGGCACGCCGGTGACGGAGGCCGACCGCGGCGCAGAGCGTCTGATCCGCGAGCACCTCGCGGCCGCCCATCCCAACGACGCGATCCTCGGCGAGGAGGAAGCGCCGACGGCAGGCACAAGCGGGCGGCGATGGGTGATCGACCCGATCGATGGTACGAAGGCCTTCACCCACGGCGTGCCGCTTTACTCGTCGCTGTTGGCCGTCGACGACGAGCATGGGCCGGCTGTCGGTGTGATCGAGCTCCCAGCTCTGAGCGAGACCATCTATGCGGGCCGCGGGCTCGGTTGCTTCTGCAACGGCGAACCCGTACGCGTGAGCGAGCGCACGACCGCTGCCGGGTCGTACCTCACGACGTCGGGTTACGACCACTGGCCAGAGGATCTCTTGTTGGCTGCGCGTCGCTCCGGCATGGCGCTTCGCACCTGGGGTGACGGCTACGGCTACGCCCTCGTCGCGACCGGCCGAGCTGAGGCGATGGTCGACACCGTCGTGGCCCCCTATGACGTGGCCGCCATGCCGGTCATCCTCAGCGAGGCGGGTGGGCGCTTCTCCGACCACGCCGGGGTCGAGCGCATCGACGGGGGCACCGGGCTCGCCACCAACGGGCACCTCCACGACCAGCTGCTCGAGCTCCTAAAGGCGAACTCGAGGCAATAGGTGGCGCGTGGCGCCACCTATTGCCTCGAGAACAGCGGGAACCGCCTCAATCAAGGATCGTCAGCACCTCGACACCAGCTGGCGTGACGATCACCGTGTGCTCGAACTGTGCCGATGCTCGGCCGTCGAGCGTGACGATCGTCCAGCCATCGTCCCACTGCACGACGTCGGGCTCGCCGAGGGTGAGCATCGGCTCGATGGTGAACACCATCCCCGGCTGCAACCGGGTGCGATCGCGCGGCTCGTCGTAGTGGTGCACATACGGGGCCGAGTGGAACTCCTCGCCGATCCCATGGCCGACGAGCTCGCGGACGATCCCGTAGCCGTTGCCGTGGGCGACTCCCTGGATCGCGCGGCCGACGTCACGCAAACGCCCCCCCGGTCGCACAGCGCCGACGCCGGCATCGAGCGCGGCGCTCGTCGTCTCGACCAGATGCTGCACGTCGGGTGTCACCTGCCCGACCTCGAACGTGGCAGAGCAATCGCCATGCATCCCGTCGAGGAAGATCGTGATGTCGCAGTTGACGATGTCGCCATCGCACAGGGCGCGACTGTCGGGTATGCCGTGCGCCACGACCTCGTTCACCGAGGTGCAGATCGACTTCGGGAACCCTCGGTAGCCGAGCGGGCTCGGGTAGCCACCCTCGATGACGTAGGCCTCGTGGGCGATGGCGTCGAGCTCGTCGGTCGTCACGCCGGGCCGCACCGCAGGGCCCATGCGCTCGAGCACCCGTCGCGCGGCGCGGCAAGAGCGGCGCAGGCGCGCGATGTCACCGGCGTCGCTCAGCGGCGCAAGGTCGCGCCCGACAGGCACCCCTCCGTTCGCGATGTAGCCCGGCCGCGGGATGCCGGCAGGCACCGCCCGCTCCGCGCTCAACAGCCCCGGCGAAACCGGCGACGTGATCGGCGACATGCAGCAATGATGACGCCTGATGGAACCCTCCGCGCATCTCGCTCAGTTCCGCTCCGACGCCGCCGCCCTCGCGGCCGCATGCCGTCTCGGGACGCAAGCCCCGGTGCCATCGTGTCCGGGTTGGGACGTCGCCGACCTCGTCGAGCACCTCGGAAGGATCCACCGGTGGGTCCTGCGTTCGCTCGCTGCCGAGAGCACCGAGCGCGTGCCCTACATCCTCGACGACGATCCGGCCCCGGGCAACGACGTTGCCGGCTGGTACGAGGCGCGTGCCGCCGAGCTGCTCGATCGCTTCGCAACAGTCGGTCCGCACAGCACTGTTGCCACGTTCGTCGGCCCCCAGCCAGCGGCCTGGTGGATGCGGCGCCAAGCCCACGAGACAGCGGTGCACCGATGGGACGCCCAGCGCGCCCACTCGGTGGCTGTGCCCATCGAAGCCGAGCTTGCGAGCGACGGCATCGATGAGTTCCTCACGACGTTCCTGCCTCGGTTCCAAGGACGCCTCGGTGACGTCGCGGGCACCGTCCACATCCATTGCACCGATGTCGACGGCGAGTGGTTCCTTCGCTTTGATGATGAGAAGCCGTCGATCGAGCGCATCCACGCAAAGGGCGACGTCGCCGCCCGCGGTGGAGCATCTGAGCTTCTGCTCATGACGTGGGGACGCGTGCCGACGAGTGCCATGGACGTGATCGGTGACCGCGCTTTGCTCGAGCGCCTGCTCGCGTCGATCAGGGTCGGCTGACTCGCTGCGCGCAGCGGACTAGTCACCCGCGCGGGCGTCCATGGCCCATTCGGGTGGTGCGAAAACCACCCGGTTGGGCGCGACGAAATGGGCAGGCCGGCTCTGGTGACGATCGGCGGCCGGGGAGAGGATGACCTCACGCTGAGAAGCCGCCACACGGGCGGGCGAGGGGACGCACCATGGAGGATCAGACGACCGGTGCGCTGATCGAAGCGAACCTCCCGCTCGTACAGCATGTCGTGTTGCGCGTCGCGAACAACTTTCCCCGACACGTCGACCGGCGCGACCTCGCCCGGGCCGGAGCCCTCGGCCTCGTGGAAGCTGCGCAACGCTTCGACCCCAACCGAGGCGTTCCCTTCCACCGCTTCGCCGCCGGGCGCATACGCGGCGCGATCCTCGACTCGGTACGGGCCAACGACTGGGCTCCGCGCTCAGTGCGCAGCCTGGCTCGCCGCCTCATCGAAGTCGAGCACGATCTCGCCGCCGAAGGCGTCGACACCAGCTCGGACGTCGTGGCCGACGCACTCGGCCTCTCGGCCGAGGAGCTCTTTCGGCTTCGCGACAGGGTTGTTCGCTCCGTCGTCCTCGCACTCGACTACGTGATCTCGACCCCCGACGACGATCTCACCCTGCTCGACATCCTCGCCGATCGCACCGTGCCCGAGCCCGACGAGGAGCTCGAGACCCGTGAGCTCCTCGGCTACCTCCGCGACGCGGTCGGGCTGCTCCCTGAGCGTCATCGCGTTGTGATCATGGGCTACTTCCTGGAGTCACGGACGTCCGTCGAGCTCGCCGGGCTGCTGGGCGTCACGGAGTCGCGCATCTCCCAAGTCCGCACCGAAGCCCTGCAGATGCTACGCGCTGGCATCGAGGCCCAATACCGCCCCGACGCCGAGGCTGCTCCCGGACGTGCCGCACGGCGCCGCGCCGCGTACGCCGAAGCGATCGGCGAGCACAGCACGTGGCGCGACCGCCTCGCGGGCTAGTTCGTCGTCGCTCGCTTCGCTCCGTCCGACGAGCAGCGCGAGCGCGTTGTCATGTGGTGCCTGTGAAGGTGGCGGCTTTGATGCCGCGTTGGTGAAGCTCGCGCAGGAACGCGAGGGAATCGACGAGCTCAGCGAGACCCCCGGCGCCGTGACGAGCCAGACGACCTTGACCGGCGGCCACGGCCGCGACCGCTGCCACCGCGCCGGCTGCGACGGCCGGGCGGTCGAGCACGCCGATGACCTCGATCGCCCGAGCGCCCTCGCGGGTGCCGCGCAGCTCGACGCGGACGGCTCCGATCACGCCCTCGGGGTGAGGCCGTCGCAGCATCGGCAGACGCGCGGTCAACCTGTCTCGTCGGTTCGCTCCCATGCGCGCCGTGATGCGCGACGCCGCAGGAAATGCCGGCTGCAGCAAGAGCGAGTCGGGCAGCTCGCCGCGGTAGCAGTCGACACCGCCGATCGGCTCAGGGAACCAACACAACTCGCGACCTGAGCCGCCGGGCCGATCAAGCCAAGCCCCGTCGCGCCAATCATGCGCTGGACGCGCCAACGCCCTGTGATGCTGGCGAGCGCACTCTGGACCCCCAGTGCCCGCCTTGGCGACATGGATCTCGTCGACCTCGTCGAAAAGCGAGGCCGCATGCCGCGCCAAGACGCAGGTGAGGCCCGGCGCGAACGCGGCACCCACCACCACGCTCACCCCCCGCTTTCGCGCCTCGGCGTCGAGGGCGAGCAGGCCGCGCACGTCATCGATGTCGTCGCTCACCGACACGACATGCACGCCGGCAGCAACGAGCGCAGCCGCTCGGGGGGCGTGCTGCCCACAGGTTGCGGCAAGGACAGCGACGCGCAGTCCGCTGGCACCAGGCAACGGCCCAGTGCAGCGCTCCGCACGCTCGTCGGTGAGGCTGTTCAGAAGATCCTCACGGCGATGCTCATCGGGCTCGTCGACCAGGACCCTGTCGACGCCGTCGAACGACGCGAGCTGGCGGGCAGCTCTGGCTCCCACCGCGCCAGCGCCGACTACGGCGACCCTCATCGCAGCTCGTCGCCGGACAGCTCGCGCCAGCCACCGCCTTGGGGCGCCACCCCGCCCGATCCGCGGAGGCGCAACACGGCCGCGACGACACCAGCGACTCCCAGGGCGATGAGCGTTCGGCGCACGAGCTTCACGGTGGGGCTAGCAAGAATCGAACTTGCGACCTCATCCTTATCAGGGATGCGCTCTAACCGACTGAGCTATAGCCCCGTGCTGTCTTCAAGTTGTGCACACGGAGCGCATTCGAGCCCGTGAGCAGGCGCCGACGCTACACGACGGTCGCCGACCGACTCTCGGGGGGATCGGCGCGAGATCTACGCGACGGGGCGGGCGGTTTCCTCTTCGATGACCTCAACGCGCACACCGCCGATGAGGTCGCTGATCAAGTTGAACAGCACACACAGCAACACGTTCAACGCCGCGCCAGCGAGCACGCCGATCAGCGTCACGAGCACGCTCGCCTCGAAGATCCTGCCGCCCTGGAAGTGGAACGTGCCCTTCTTGAAGGCGAACGACTCGCCGACAGCGCCTTCGAAGGAGCCGATGGTGCCGGTGCGCGCCGCGATTGTCCAGAGGATCGTTCCCGCGACGAGCACGACGATGCCGACGCAGAAGTAGAAGAGAAGCGAGATCTTCAGCGCAGCCCAGGGGTCGACGTGGCGGATGATGCGCCCCACCTTGCGCGCGCGTAGACGACCCATCTGCTTGCGTTCTCGCCAGCTGAGCCGCTTGGGGCCTGGCGGGGGTGCTTGTGCCGCGGCGCTGTCTCGGCGGACGCGCCGCCGTGCGCTCGGGGCGCCGTTGCCCGTGCGTTCGCCGAGTTCCACGAGATCAGGGGGATCGCCCGGCGTGGTGACCACGCCCGGTTGGTCCGAGGGCATCCGCGCCACTGTACGCGGTGCTCGGTTGTTGGCCGGTGCGATCGGCCCGAGCCGAGGCGACAGCGTCGCCGACTCGCACCGTCACCCGCACGCCGCCCGCGACATCCTCGAAGGACACGAGGGTCGAGCCGTTGGCCGCCGCCAGCTGCTGCGCTGCGGCGCGGCCCTCCACCGCGCCAGCGAGCGCTGCGGCGTCGGCTGCTGTCTGCGCCTTCGCCTGATCGCTCGCGCGCACCCCGAGTCGGACCAGCACCAACGCGGCCCCCACAGCGACCAAGACGATCACTGCCACGATGGGCAGCACCTGCCCCTGCTCTGCGCGCTCGCGCCCCATGACATCTCCGAAGTTCGTTCCGGTTGAGGGGGAGGGGAGGGGGAGGGGGGGACCGAGTTGACGACGAATCAGTCGTCGGTTTGCAGCACGGGTGCGACCGCGGCGACGGTCTCGCCCTCGCCGACGTTCATCACTCGCACGCCGGTGGCATCGCGACCCTGTGAGGAGATCTCGCGAACCGGCATGCGGATGACCGTGCCCACCGAGTTGATCACGAAGATCTCGTCGTCGAGTGCGACCATGAAGGCGGCCACGACGTGGCCCTTCTTCGCCGTGAGCTTGATGCCGCGCACGCCCTGACCGCCGCGGCCTTGCCGGTTGAAGTGCTCGAGCTGGGTGCGCTTTCCGTAGCCAGCATCGGTCACCATGAGCATCGCCACCTCGTCGCGGCACGTGTCGAGTGACACGACCTCGTCGGCCGCACGCATCCGCATGCCCCGCACCCCAGCCGCGGCCCGGCCCATCGGGCGCACGTCGTCCTCGTTGAAGCGGATCGCCTGACCCAACTTCGACAGCATGAGGATGTCGTCGCCCCCGTTGGTCGGGATGACCTTCACGAGCTCGTCGCCGTCGCGCAAGTTGATCGCGATGATGCCCGAGCGCAGCGAGGAGTCGTACGCGTTGAACGTCGTCTTCTTGACCTGGCCCTTCTTGGTTGCGAAGAACAGGAAGCGGCTGGTCTCGTAGTCGCGCGTGTCGATGATCGCCTGGATGTGCTCGCTGGGCTGGAGCTGCAGCAGGTTCGGCATGGCTGTGCCGCGAGCGGTGCGCTCCTTCTTCGGGATCTCGTGCGCCTTGAGCCGATACACGCGCCCGAGGTTGGAGAAGAACAACAGGTACGCGTGCGCGGTCGTGGTGATGAGGTGGGTGACGTAGTCGTCGTCGCGCAGCTTGGTCCCGGCGACACCTCGCCCACCGCGGCCCTGCGCGCGGAAGGTGTCGGCGGCGACGGTCTTCGTGTAGCCCTTGGCCGACAAGGTGACCACGAGCTCCTCGTCGTCGATGAGATCCTCGATGTTCATATCCCCCGCATCGAGGGTGATCTTCGAGCGTCGGGCCGTCGCGAACTTGTCGCGGATCTCGCCGAGCTCGTCTTTGATGACCTGACGCACGCGGGCCTCGTCGGCCAGGATCGCCTCGAGCTCGGTGATCTCAGCCCGGAGATCGCCGATCTCGGATTCGAGGTCGATGCGAGCGAGGCGCGTGAGGCGACCGAGGGGCATGTCGAGGATGTGCTCGGCCTGCACCTCGGAGAACTCGAAGGGCGTCGCCATCAACTTGTCCTTGGCGTCGGTGCGGTTCTCCGAGCCGCGGATCGTCGCGATGACCTCGTCGATGACGTTGATGGCCTTGAGGAGGCCCTCTTGGATGTGGAGGCGATCCTGCGCCTTCTTGAGGCGGAACTCCGAGCGTCGCCTGATGACTTCGATCTGGTGGTCGATGTAGGCCTGCAGCGCCTGCACGAGGTTGAGCGTGCGAGGCACGCCGTCGACGAGAGCGACGGTGTTGACAGCGAAGCTCGTCTGCAGCGGCGTGTGCTTGTAGAGGTTGTTGAGGATGACGAGGCCTGGCGCGTCGCGCTTCAACTTGATCACGAGCCGGGTCTTGCCTTGGGCGGACTCGTCGTTGACGTCGGCCACACCCTCGAGCTGTCGGCTCTGCACCAGCTCGGCGATGCGCCCGGCCGTCTCGGAGATCGACACCTGATATGGCATCTCGCTCACCACGATCTGGTCGCCACCGCGACCCGAAGACTCCTCGATCTCTGCTACCGCCCTGAGCCGAATGGAGCCCTTGCCCGTGCGGTACGCGTCGATGATGCCTTGGCGACCCATGAGCAGCGCACCGGTGGGGAAGTCGGGCCCCTTCACGAACTGCATGAGGTCGTCTGGCGTGGCCTGGGGGTTGTCGATGAGGTGCACCGTGGCGTCGATGACCTCGCCGAGGTTGTGCGGCGGGATGTTGGTCGCCATGCCGACGGCGATGCCCTGGCTGCCGTTGACGAGGAGGTTCGGGAAACGCGCGGGGAGCACGTCGGGCTCGCTGTCGTCGCCCGAGTAGTTGTCGACGAAATCGACGGTGTCCTCGCGGATGCCGTCGAGCAGCGACATCGCCAGGGGCGCGAGCCGGCACTCGGTGTAACGCGAAGCTGCGGGCCCGAAGTCGGGTGACCCGAAGTTGCCGTGGCCGTCGACGAGGAGGTGGCGCAACGTGAAGTCCTGCGCCATGCGCACCAGCGCCAAGTAGATCGAGCTGTCCCCGTGGGGGTGGAACTTGCCCATCACCTCCCCGACGATGCGAGCGCACTTCATGTGGGCCCGATCAGGTCGCGCGCCGAGGACTTCCATGCCGTAGAGGATCCGTCGATGGACCGGCTTGAGCCCGTCGCGGGCATCGGGCAGCGCTCGTGCCGTGATGACCGACATCGCGTAGTCGAGGAAGGACCGCTCCATCTCCTCTTGGATTTCGATCGGCTCGATGCCCCCGAGAGCCGTCGTGCCGTCGCCCGAGCCGTCGGGGGGCAGATCAGACATCGAGGAACCTCACGTCTTTTGCGTTCGTCACGATGAACTGTTTGCGGCTGTCGACGTCGTCGCCCATGAGGATCGACATCACCTCGTCGGCAAGCGCCGCCTGCTCGACCGTCACCTGGAGCAGCGTGCGCAGATCGCTCTCCATCGTCGTGACCCGCAGCTCCTCGGCATCCATCTCCCCGAGCCCCTTCAGGCGCCCGAAGTCCTTCTTGTGGTTGGGGTTGTCTCGAAGGAAGACGTCTTTCGCGTGGTCGTCCTTGAGATAGATCTTGTTGCGACCGACCTCGGTCGAGTACAGCGGCGGCTGGCAGATGTAGACGCAGCCGAGCTCGACGAGCGGCTTCATCTGGCGGAAGAAGAACGTGAGCAGGAGCGTGCGGATGTGCGCACCGTCGACATCGGCGTCGGCCAGGATGCAGACCTTGTCGTAGCGGCGCTTGTCGCCGTCGAACTCTTCGCCCACACCGGCACCGATCGCAGAGATCAAGGCTTGGACCTCGAGGTTCTTCAGCATGCGGTCGAGCCGAGCCCGCTCGACGTTGAGGATCTTGCCCCTGATGGGCAGGATCGCTTGGGTGCGCGGGTTGCGTGCGGTGACAGCGGAACCGCCAGCCGAGTCGCCCTCGACGATGAAGAGCTCGCGCTCGCCGCGATCCTTCGAAGAGCAATCCTTCAGCTTGTCGGGCATCCCAGCGCCGTCGAGCAGCGTCTTCGAGCGGATCACGTCGCGCGCCTTTTTCGCCGCGAGCCTGGCTTGTGAAGCAGCGATGGCCTTCTTGACGATCTTGTTGGCCTCGGTCGGGTTCTCCTCGAGCCAGTCACCGAGGCGCTCGTTGGTGCCGCGCTGCACGAGCGTCTTGATCTCGGGGTTGCCGAGCTTCGACTTCGTCTGACCCTCGAACTGCGGCTCGCGCATCCGCACCGAGATGATGGCGGTCAGGCCCTCGCGGATGTCCTCGCCCGCGAGGTTCTCGTCTTTCTCCTTCAACAAGTTCTTGGCCTTCGCCCACCGGTTGATGACCGAGGTGAGCGCTGCCCTGAACCCCTCGACGTGCGTGCCGCCTTCGATGGTTGCGATGCCGTTGGCGAAGGAGTGCACGCCGTCTGACTGGTAGCCCGTCGACCACTGGAAGGCGATCTCGACCGCGCGGCCCGGCTCGCCCTGCTCGAAGTAGCCCACCTTTGCGAACAGCGGATCCTTCGTCTTGTTCACGTGCTTCACGAAGTCGACGATGCCGCCCGCGTATTTGTAGGTGACGAGCTCGGGGTCGTGTCCAGGGCGATCGTCCTTCACGCGGATCTCGAGGCCCTTGTTGAGAAAGGCCATCATCTGCACACGCTCGTGGATCGTGCGCACAGACAACTCGGTGCTCTCGAACATGCCAGCGTCGGGCCAGAAGGTGACCGTCGTGCCGGTGCGCCCACGCGGCGAATCGCCGATGACCTCGAGCCTCGTGCCCTTCGCCCCACCGTCGGTGTACTCGATGCGGTGGCGCTTGCCGTCGCGATCGACCTCGACGATCAGCCGCGACGACAGCGCGTTGACGACCGAGACACCCACGCCATGCAGGCCGCCGGACACCTGGTAGCCCTTGCCTTCGAACTTGCCGCCGCCGCCGAGCTTGGTGAGGGCGATCTCGACACCGGTCATCTTGAACTCGGGGTGCACATCGGTGGGGATCCCGCGGCCGTCGTCCTCGACGCGGCAGCTCCCGTCGGCATGGATGGTGATCTTGATGAGCGTCGCGTGCCCGGCCATGGCCTCGTCCACCGAGTTGTCGACCACCTCCCAGACGAGGTGGTGGAGCCCGGCCAGACCAGTGCCCCCGATGTACATGCCCGGTCGTTTGCGGACGTGCGCGAGGCCCTCGAGGATCGTCATGTCCTTGGCCCCGTACGACGTTGTCTGCTGCGCCACAGCGCGCGCCTTTCAGGTGGTCTTGCCGGCGAGGTGGTCCTGTCCCGCTCGACGTCTGCTGGCGTCGAGCAGCGAACTCACGATGGGCAGATTCTACCAGTCGGCTGGGACGCTGAGAGCCATGTCAGCCCCCCCTAACGCGGACTTCGATGCGCGTCACGATGCCCTCCCCGAGGGCGTCGGCACACCGGTCGATGAGCCCCGATTGTTCGTAGCGAAGCTTGGTGGCCCACACCGGCGCGTCGACCGCGACGAGCAGGCAGCCAGCGTCGAGCGACACCGGCCGGGCGTGTGCCGCGACCTCGTCACCGACGAGCTCTTCCCACGCGCCGAACACCGTCACCGAGACCTGCACACCCGGGGTGCCGAGGCCCCGCAGGACGCGGTCGAGGGCGTCACCGATGGGCGTCGGCTCCCGCCCGCTCATGGCGCGATCGCGGGGTGCGTCATCACTGAGGCTTCGATGCGCACGACCTCGTCTGGCCGCGCCCGCGGCGGCAGGCCAGCGGCAGACGTCAGGATCGCCTGGCCGGCTGGCAGGTTGTCGAGCAGCGCATCACTGCGTACGGGGTCGAGCTCGGAGAACACGTCGTCGAGGAGCAGCACCGGTGGCGTCCCGGTCGCGGCCGTCACCACAGAGTGGCCGCCGAGGCGCATGGCCAGAGCGAGCGCGCGCTGCTCGCCCTGCGACGCATGGGTGCGCGCCGGGAGCCCATCGAGGTGCACGACGAGGTCGTCGCGGTGGGGCCCGGCCAGGGTGACGCCGCGACGCAGCTCATCGAGGCGGACGTCGGCCAGTGCTGTCGCGAGGCCGTGCGCCATCCACGGTGCGTCGTAACGGAGAGCGACTGGTTCTGTGCCCGCCGGTGAGGACGCGACGGCTGCGTACGCGCGTGCCAAGGCCGGCTCGAGCCGAGCGACCAAGTCGCGTCTCGCTTCGCCCAGCAGGGTGCCGGCCTCGGCGAGCTTGGCATCCCACACGTCCAGGGTGGAGGAAGCCGACTCGTCGAGGCGCCTTGCACTTGCGCACTGCTTCAGGAGCGCGTTGCGTTGGCGCAGGATGCGCTCGACGTCGCCCTGCAAGGCGTCGTATCGCGGGTGCAGCGAGATCAACACGTCGTCGAGGTAGCGGCGGCGCCCGCCCGGACCGCCCTTCACCAGCGCGAGGTCGTCCGGGCTGAACACCGTGACGCGCAACGCGCCGAGCAAGTCGCGCGCCCGTGGCAGCTTCTGGCGGTTCAGGAAGATGCGGTTGCGACCGCCGGCCACGATCTCGGCCTCGAGCAGCAGGTCACGCCCATCGCGGGAGCCCTCGGCCCTTATCACCGCCTGTTGCGCCCCGTCTCGGATCAGCGCTTCGGTCGGAGCACCCCGGAACGAGTCGAGCGTCGCCAGGTAGCCGATGGCTTCGAGCAAGTTCGTCTTGCCATGCCCGTTCGGCCCGAGCACCGCCGTCAGGCCATCGGCGAAACCCACCTCGAGCTCGCCATAGGACCGGAAGTCGGTCAGCCAGAGCTTGCTGAGGAGCAAGACTACGAGACTCGGACGGGCATCAGGAGGTAGAGGAAGTCGTCGCCTTCGCTCGAGCGGAGCACCGCGGGCTTCAAGGCATCGAGGGTGGCGATGACCACCTCGTCGCCAGGGGTGACCTCGATGCCGTTGAGCAGGTAGTCGGCGTTGAACGCCACGGTCAGCTCGTTGCCTTCGAACTTGGCGTCGACTGCCTCGTGCGCCTGGCCCACGTCTTGGGTGATCGCAACGAGCTCGAGGCCTTCGGGGCTCATGACGAGGCGCACCGGGGTGGCTTCGCGAGCCATGAGCTTCACGCGCCGGAGCGCTTCGAGGAGCGCCTCGCGGCCCACGGTCATGAGGTTCGGGTACGTCGAAGGGATCAGCCCTCGATAGTTCGGGAAGTCGCCCTCGATCAGCCTTGTGGTGAGCCGCAGGTTGCCCACGGCGAACGACGCGTCGTGCTCGCCGAGACGTAGCTCGACAGATGACGAGCCGCCGAGGGCCCGGCTCAGCTCAGCGAGCGCACGCGACGGGACGAGCACGTGCTGGCCCTCAGCCAAGACGTTGGCGCCAGGCAGGTCGCGAACAGCGAGTCGGTACGAGTCGGTCGCAACGAGGCGCAGCCCGCCGTTCTCGGCGGCGACGAGCACACCGGTCAGGATCGGGCGGGCGTCGTCTGCCGAAGCGGCAGGGACGACCTGCTTCAGCGCGGTCGCGAGCTCGGCTGCCTCGAGGGTGACCGGCTCGCCGCTGGCTTCGCTGAGCCGCGGGTACTCGTCTGCTGGGAGCACCCGGATCGCGAACTCGGCGCGTCCGGAGGTGATGTTCGCCTCCTCCTCGCCGATGTCGACGACGACGGCTCCAGGGGGGAGGGCACGCACGATCTCGCCAGCGAGGCGACCCGGGAGAACGGTGACCCCATCGGTCTCACCGGACACCTGCACCGAGACGTGGATGGTGAGATCGGTGTCAGACCCCGTGAGGAGCAGATCGTCACCGACCAGCTCGGCTCGGATGCCCGACAGCACGGGCAGCGCGCCACCTCGACTCGACACCGCTCGCCCGGCGCTGCCCAGCGCCTCGACGAGCACATCTCGCTCGCATCGGAACTTCAACGGCTTCTGCTTCCTCTTCTCCGAACCTGTTCGCTCTCAGGTGGTGGTGGTAGTAGGGCCTGTGGACTGTGGACCACACGGCATCGGTGCAGGTCAGTTGCCTCGCCGTGACAGACCCGTCGTCCCCAGCGTCGCACAGGGTCGCGGGGCCGAGAGGGACCGGCTGGGGACAAGGTGCTCATCGTCCACCGTTCGTGCGTGCTCATCCACGCGTCGCCCACCGCTGACCCCCCGAACGGTCCACACCGTCAGAGCTCACCGTTCTTGATGATCTGGGTGAGGTCGTTGACTTGGTCGTACACCTGGCGCTTCTCGACCATCTGCTTTTCGATCTTGTTCACGGCGTGGATGACGGTGGTGTGGTCGCTCTTGCCGAACGCCTTGGCGATCTGGGGGTAGCTGAGGTCGGTGAGCTCGCGGCAGACGTACATTGCTGTCTGGCGCGCTTGGACGAGCGGGCGGGTGCGGCTTGCCGAGAGCAACTCGTCGATGGGGAGAGCGAAGAGCTTCGACGCTGCTTGCAGGATCAAGTCGGCCGTAATCATGCGGGGCTGTCGGTCAGCGAGGAGATCGCCGAGCACTTCCTCGGCGAGCTCGACCGACAAGGGCTTGTTGTAGACGCTGGTGAAGGCGGCGACGCGGGTCAGAGCGCCCTCGAGCTCGCGCACCGAGTCGGTGATGTTGGCTGCGATGTACACGAGCACGTCGTCGGGGAAGATCGTCGTCTGGCCGTAGGCCTTTTTGCGCAGGATGGCGAGGCGGGTCTCGAGGTCCGGCGGCTGGATGTCGGTGACCAAGCCGGATTTGAAGCGGCTGCGAAGCCGGTCCTCGAGCGTCGGCAGGTCGTCGGGGCGGCGATCACTCGAGAGCACCACCTGGCGACCGGACTCGTGCAACGCGTTGAACGTGTGGAAGAACTCCTCGAGGGCACCTTCTTTGCCTTCGAAGAACTGGATGTCGTCGACGAGGAGCAGGTCGACGCCCCGGTACCGGCGCTTGAAGGAGTCCTGCACACCGGAACGGATGGAGTCGACGAACTCGTTCAAAAAGGTCTCGCTCGACACGTAACGCACCCGATAGCCCCGGTAGTTCTCCTGGACGTAGTGCCCGACGGCTTGGAGGAGGTGGGTCTTGCCGAGGCCCGCGTCGCCATACACGAAGAGCGGGTTGTAGGCCATGCCCGGGCGTTCAGCGACGGTGAGCGCCGCTGCGTGGGCGAAGCGGTTCGAAGACCCGATCACGAAGGCCTCGAAGGTGTAGCGCGGGTTGAGCGTGTCTCCCGAACGGTCGCCGAAAGGCCGAGCCGCCGGCTCGCTCCCTGCTGGCGCGGCGACGCGTCGTGTCGGCGCCGGAGCAGGGACCTGGTCGCCGGCATCGCTGGCGTCGTCGCCGAAACCGGGTAGCGCCAGCACGTCGTCGCCGGTGGCCCCGCCCTCCCCAGCGTTCGGGCGTACGACGACGTCGAGATCGGTGCCCTCCGCGTGCACGTCGACCAAGGCATGACGCACCAGGTCGGCGTAGCGGGTCTCGATGCGTTCCTTCACCCAGGCACTCGGTACGGCGAGCTGCAACAGCTCGCCATCGCAGCCGAGCGGCTCGACGAGGGCGAAGGTCGACTGCCAAACGGCGTCGGACACCTGCTCGCGCAACAGGGTCGCACAGGAGTTCCACAGGAGCTGCGCATCGCCCACCAGCCTGTACGCCTCCCGTGGTCGTCCCGAGTCCACAACGTTGTCCACGAACTGTGGACAAGTTTCGCGCTGAGGCATGCTGCCGCCCCCTGCCGCCCCCGGCTGGGTTCATCGCGTGGGCACCGTGACGACACCCGAGGGTGGCTCACCAACGTTGCCCGCCGAGCCCGGTCGCTGGCGGAGATCGCAACGTAGCACCTTGTCCACAGGGTGCAAAGTGTCACGTGTCAGGCCAGCTCAGAGCCCATTTTCGCCGATTCGGCGAGCTGGTAGGGCCCTCGCCGCCGCCCCGGATTGCCGCCGGGGCCGGCGTCCCGTACCCTGTCGAGGCGCGGACTCGCCCGCGCTCGGTCGGCGTGCCGTGCCACCGGGCCTCGAGCGGACGCCGCCCGAATCGAGTTCGCCCGAGGAGCACGCTGTGAAGCGCACGTACCAGCCCAACAACCGCAAACGCGCCAAGCGCCACGGGTTTCGCCACAGGATGTCGGACCGAGCCGGTCGGGCTGTGATCCGCGCCCGGCGGCTGAAGGGCCGCAAGCGGCTGTCGGCTTGAGAGCGTGACCGCTCCGGAATGTCTATGTGGCGCATCCGCGATCGTCGCACCTTCGCGGATCTCCGGGCCCGTGGGCGCCGGCACCGTTGCGGGCCCATCACGGTGACCGCCCTCCTCGTCGACGATGGCTTCCCGCCGCGTGTTGCGTACGCCATCGGCAAGAGCGTGGGCTCCGCTGTGGTGCGCAACCGCGTCCGTCGTCGCCTGCGCGCCGCGATGGGTGAGCTCGCTCCCCCGTGCGGGGCCTACCTGATCGCAGCGGGCCCGACCGCAGCTTCGTCCTCGTACCCGGAGCTCAAGGGGTCGCTTGCAACGGCTCTGACAGCGACCACCACATGACCACCCCCATCGAATCGGTCCCGGGGCTCGCTACCCGATGCCTCCTCATCGTCGTGCGGCTCTATCGCCGCCTCACGGCGCATCGGCCATCTCCTTGCCGGTTCGATCCGTCCTGCTCCGCGTACGCGCTTGACGCCATCGAGCACCACGGCGCCCTCCGCGGCACCAGGCTCACCGTGCGCCGCCTCGCCCGCTGCCACCCGTGGGGCGGCCAGGGCTGGGATCCGGTCCCGACCACCCGTCAGGTGAAGGTCTAGAACATATGTTCGCTTCCGTCTTCGATCCGTTCTTCAACTTCCTCGCGTCGATCCTGTCGTTCTGGTACAGCGTGATTCCCGACTACGGGTTCGCGATCGCGATGTTGACGTTGTGCGTCATGGTGATCCTCACGCCGTTGACCCTCAAGGGCACGCGTTCGATGATGATGATGCAGGCCGTCCAACCGCAGCTCAAGAAGCTGCAAACGCAGTACAAGGACGATCGCCAGAAGCTCAACGAAGAGATGTTGAAGTTCTACAAGGAGAACAACATCAACCCGCTGAGCGGCTGCCTGCCGCTGCTCATTCAGATGCCGGTGTTCATCGTTCTGTACCGCATCATCCGCGGCCTCGCCCGCGTGCAGCACGACTCGCCGGCGCTGAAGGCGATCGGCAAGACCTTCGGGTTCGTTCCCGAGCACCTCAGCTCCGGCAAGCTGTACGACGCCCTTCTTGGCCAGACCGAGATGAAGGCCTGGGGGATGGATCTCTCCACCTCGGCCAAGGACATGCTGAGCATCGGCGGCTTCGTCAAGACCCTCCCCTACATCGTCTTGATCGTCGTCGTCGCAGCGACCAGCTTCATCCAGCAGAAGCAGATCAGCGGGCGCAACCCGGCCGTGGCGTCGAACCCCCAGCAGCAGCTGCTGATGCGGATCGGCCCGATCATGATTACCTTCATCTCGATCATCTCCCCCGGCGGCCTGGTCATCTACTTCCTGGTGTCGAACCTCTTCCGCGTCGGCCAGCAGGCGCTCATCACCCGGACGATCTATGGCACCCCCGAGGCCAAGGAGCTGCTCGAGCGTCAAGCGAAGGAAGCAGCGATCAAGAAGGACAAAGAGGTCGGCGCTCCGCAGAAGGGCTTCCTGCAGCGGATGCTCGGCGACACCGCGCCGCGGCTCGATGACGCCCGCGGCAAGGCCAACGGGTCGAACGGCGCCAAGGCGAAGGCCCGTGGTTCGGGCAAGGCCGCACCGACGAAGGGTGGAGCGCCGACGCGCCCGCCCGCAGCTCGCACCGGGGGGCGTACGACGCCGCAGGGCAGCCGTTCGTCCCAGAACCGCAAGAAGAAGAGGAAGTAGCGACGTGGAGTGGGTCGAGACAACAGGCAGGACCATCGAGGAGGCCAAGGACGCGGCCCTCGATCAGCTCGGCATCGCCGAGGACGACGCGGAATTCGAAGTCGTGGAGGAACCGCGCACCGGCCTGTTCGGCCGGACCCGTGGGGAGGCTCGGATTCGAGCTCGGGTACGCCCGACATCCCCGAGGCCGAAGGCCGAGCGCCGGGGGCAGCGCAAGCGTGCGGGCGGGAGCGCCAAAACGGCCACGCCTGACGACGGCGACCCGAGCGGGGATGCGCCCGACGTTGCCGGGGGCGGCGAGGACCAGGATCCTTCCGACCCTGCGGATCGCAACGGCGCCCAGCGCCGCCGTCGGAGTCGCAGCGCGGGCGGTCGCTCGCGTGAACAGGGTGGTGCCGACGAGAGGGGCAACGGTATGGACGACGCAACGGTAGAGGACCAGGCTGCGATCATCCGCACGTTCCTCGACGGGTTGCTCGGGGCCTTCCAACTCGAGGCAACCATCGACGAGGTGCGGGTCGACGACGACACGATCGAGCTGCACGTGAACGGATCCGAGCTCGGGCTGCTCGTCGGCCCCAAGGGTCAGACGCTCCAGGCCATCCACGAGCTGTCGCGCACCATCGTGCAACGCAAGGCCACCGGCACCCACCACGGGCGCGTGCGCATCGACGTCGCGGGGTACCGCCAGCGACGACAGGTCGCGCTCGAGCGCTTCGCCAAGGAGGTTGCGGCCGATGTTGCGGCCTCGGGCGCAGCCAAGGCGCTCGAACCGATGCACCCCGCCGATCGCAAGATCGTGCACGACACCGTCAACGAGATCGACGGTGTCGCGACCACGTCGGAGGGCGAGGAGCCCCGCCGCCGTGTCGTCATCAGCCCAGCCTGAGCCGGGGGCACTCGGCGCGCATGGGGAGCCGCTGCGAGCGGTGCTCGAACGTGCCCGCGGGCTGGGGTTGCTCGGGCCGGGGCCGGTCGACGCCCACCTCACCAACGCAGCCGGGTTCGCCGCGGCATGCGTGCCGGCGCCGTCTCGCGCGCTTGACCTGGGGAGCGGTGGCGGGGTCCCCGGCCTGATCCTCGCCCTGCTCTGGCCAATGAGTACATGGGTGCTCCTCGACGCAGCCCGCAAGCCTTGCGACTTCCTGCAGGGAGCGCTCGAGGAGCTTGGACTGACAGCGCGGGTTCGGGTGTGGGAAGAACGGGCGGAGTCCGCCGGCCGCCACGGCTACTTGCGCGCCACGTTCGATCTCGTGACGGCGCGAAGCTTCGCACCTCCAGCACCCACGGCGGAATGCGCTGCCCCCTTTCTGCGCCTCGGGGGCGTCCTGTTGGTGAGCGAGCCACCCGCAGCAGCGTCGCGCTGGGCCGGTGTCGGTGCCCTCGGCTTGACCGATCGCGGCCTGTCTGTGAGCGAGGCAGCGCACATCAGGCGCTTGGAGCAGGCGACGTTGTGCCCGGAGCGGTTCGCCCGTCGGGTCGGCATCCCGGGCAAGCGGCCTTTGTGGTGATGTTCCACGTGGAACATCACAGAGCATCGAACCGTTTCACGTGGAACGCCACGGTCCTTGACCAGAAGGGGCGCGCCGAGCAAGATCGCCCGGTGAGCGATACGACGCCCGACCTTGCTGCGCGGGGGCGGGAGATCTTCGACCGGATGCGCCACGAGGACGAACCCGCAGCGGCAGAGGCGCCGCCCGGCCAGTCCGTTGGAGCAGTCGCGGCAGCGATGGATGAGGACCCGACCGACGACGAGGCTCCCGATGCGGGCACCGACGCCAAGATGAGCGACTTGGATGACGTCGCCGCTGCGCTCGAGTCAGCGTCGCCTCTGGCTGCAGCGGCCGCCGAAGCTTCACATGACGGGGCCGAGCCGGTTGCGTCGTCGACACCGGAGCCGGCGCGATTTGCGCGGGATCTCCCCCGCATCATCGCCGTGGCCAACCAGAAGGGCGGCGTCGGGAAGACCACGACGGCCGTGAACCTCGGCGCCGCGATGGCGGACCTCGGCTACCGGGTGCTTGTCGTTGACCTCGACCCCCAGGGGAACGCAACGACAGGCCTCGGGCTGAACACCCGAGACCTGCAATCCTCGATGTACGACGTGATCCTCCATGACACCCCGATCGACGACTGCATCGAGGCGACCACCGTCCGGAACCTGTTCGTCGCCCCGGCGAGCCTCGATCTGGCCGGGGCCGAGATCGAGTTGGTGCCAGCGTTCAGCCGCGAGATGAAGCTGAAGCGAGCGTTGGCCGAGGTCCATGACGAGTACGACTTCGTCTTCATCGACTGCCCGCCATCGCTCGGCCTGCTCACCGTGAACAGCCTGGCAGCCGCGACCGAGGTGCTGGTGCCCATCCAGTGCGAGTACTACGCGCTCGAGGGGCTCGGGCAGTTGTTGCGCAACGTGACGCTGGTCCAGAAGAACCTGAACCAGGCGCTCGAGCTGTCGGTCATCGTACTCGTGATGTACGACGCCCGTACGAAGCTGTCGGACCAGGTCGTCCGGGAGGTGAAGGCGCATTTCGGCGGGAAGGTCGCCCGAACGGTGGTCCCGCGCACGGTGCGGTTGTCCGAGGCGCCGTCGTTCGGCCAGCCGATCACCGCGTTCGATCCGACCTCCCGTGGCGCGATCGCCTATCGGGAGCTGGCCAAGGAGGTGAGCGGTGGCACGCCGCAGCGGGCTGGGTAAAGGGCTCGGGGCCCTGATCCCCTCGGAGGTGGCCGAGGCCGGCGACGGTGAGCGTGCCGTGCTCCTCGACGTTCCCACAGCGCAGGTCATCACCAACCCGAACCAGCCTCGCAAGGCGTTCGACGAGGAGACCCTGGCGTCGCTGACGGCATCGGTGCGCGAGCTCGGCGTGCTCCAGCCCCTCCTCGTGCGCCCGCTCGACAACGACCGCTACCAGCTCGTCGCGGGCGAACGCCGGCTACGGGCGGCCAAACGTGCCGGGCTTCCGTCGGTCCCCGTCATCGTGCGCTCGATCGATGACACGCGCTCCCTCGAGCATGCCCTCGTCGAGAACCTGCACCGCCAGGATCTGAACCCCCTCGAGGAGGCGGCAGCGTACCGGCAGCTCATCGAAGACTTCCGGCTGACCCACGATGAGGTGGCAACCCGGGTCGGCAAGAGTCGGGCTGCGGTGTCGAACACCCTGCGGCTCTTCCAGCTACCACCGAGCATCCAGAAGCTCGTCGTCGAGCAGTTGCTCTCGGCGGGACACGCCCGGGCCCTGCTTGGGACGCCCGATCGGGCGTTTCAGGAGCACCTGGCCAAGCGCGCGACGGCCGAGAACCTGTCGGTGCGCGATCTCGAGGAGGCTGTGCGGCAGCGCAACGAGCGTGGGGGTGCTGAGGGAGGTGCGCATCGTGACCGCGACGATGGGTCGACGGGGGTCGGAGGGAGGCTGCGCCCGCCGGGGTTGCTCGAGCTGGAGGAGCTGTTCTCCAACCACCTCGACACCCGTGTGAGCGTCACGATGGGCTCCAAGCGCGGGAAGGTCCTCATCGAGTTCGCTGGCCTCGAGGATCTCGAGCGCATCTATCGCGTCATCGCAGAAGGCCGACCGCCTCCGGCAACGGCGTGACCTCGGTCACAGAGAGCTCGGTCTCGATCGCGGGGTGAGGGTCGAGGCAGTGAACCTCCCCTTCACGTTGTCCACATCCTGTGGCAAAGGCTGTGGGTAGCGCCCGCGTGGGAACTGCCGATCTCAGGTGTCGACGGGCTCGATGCCCCAACGCTCGCACGCACGGCAGAGCGCAGCGACGAGCTCACCGCTCAGCGCGACCACCGAGGCTGGCGCACCGAGCTCGCAGAGGACCGCTGGCATCCTGGTCTCGCGCAGAACGGCAAGGCGCATGCCGGCGGGCAGCGCCGGGGGGCTAGCGCCCACCGCTGCGAGCTCCTCCACGACGAGGTTGGCGAGCCGCTGGCCGCCGAACGACACGTAGCCGTCCGCCGAGTAGTACGCAACCCGCGAGGCCGGCGTGTCGCTGAGCGCCAAGCCGAGGAACGCTTCGGCGGCGAAACCGTTTGCCTCGCTCGCCTGGACCGACTCATCGGGGTGATGGAGCACAGCGACCACTGCTCCTGCATCGCCGAGCGCTCGCCCGACGCCATCGGCGAGGGAGGCCAGGCCCCCGGTCTCACCCACGGCCAAGCGCCGGCCCGTGACGCCGCGCCGCTCTCGCATCGTCTCGACCTCGCGCACCTTGGCCACCGTTGTCGCCGAATCCCCCCGCACGAAACGGCGGAGCGCGGCAATCGTGTCGGGCCCGCCGATGCCGTCGGTCGTGATGCCGGCGTTTCGCTGGAACGAGCCCAACGCTGCCGAGGTGGTCGGTCCGAAGATGCCGTCGACCCGCCCGGCGTCGAAGCCAAGGGCGCCGAGGTCGCGCTGCAGGGCTGCGACGTCGTCGCCCCGCAGCATGGGCTGGTGCAGGTAGAGGAGCCGGTCGCCGAGGCGGTAGCCGGCTTCGACCAGCGACGACCAGGTGTGAACCCCGCACAGGCCGTCCTCCCGTAGGCCCCGGCGTCTCTGGAGCTCCCGCACAGCAGCTATCGTCGCCGGGCCATACACCCCGGGGGTATCGTCAGCGAGGTCGTAGGCGAGCGCGGTCAGGCGCCGTTGCACATCGCGCACCGCGTCGCCGGTGCTGCCGGGGAGAAGGGGGAGGTGAGAGGTCAACCGCGGGACGACCCGGGCCCCACTCGGGTCCGGGTCGCCGGGAACCTACTACCGGTCACGCTCAACTGGCGGGGTCAGGCGATGTACTCGCTGAGCTCTTGCAGCAGCTGGCCCTTCCCCTTGGCGCCGACCATGCGGCGCACGGGTTGGCCATCCTTGAAGACGATCAGCGTGGGGATGCTCATCACCTCGAACCGGCGAGCCACGTCGGGGTTGTCATCGACGTTGAGCTTGGCGATCTTCACCTTCCCCGCCTGCTCCCCGGCGATCTCCTCGAGGATCGGGGCGATCATCTTGCACGGGCCGCACCACTCGGCCCAGAAGTCGACGACGACCGTTTCGGTTGCCGCGCCGATCTCCTCGTCGAAGGTGGAGTCGGTCAGGGTTGCGATGCCCTCAGCCATCGGGGGTCCTCTCTCGTGTTCGTGGGTTGTGTGGGAATGAACAGCTTCACGCGTGAGCAGATTCCAGCCAACGCTCGACGTCGATAGCGGCCATGCAGCCCGACCCTGCCGCGGTGATCGCCTGACGGTATATGTGGTCCTGCACATCGCCGCAGGCGAAGACCCCCTCGACGTTGGTCGAGGTCTCGCCCACACCCAGTCCGGTCACGAGGTAGCCGCTGTCCTCCATGGTCAGCTGGCCCTTGAAGAGGTCAGTGTTGGGTTGGTGGCCGATGGCAACGAACACGCCGGTGACGGGCAGGATCTCCTCCGCACCGGTGAGCACATCGCGCACGACGACCCCCGCGACCTTCGTCTCGCCGAGCACGTCGGTGACCGTGCTGTTCCAGCGGAAGGCGATCTTGGGGTTCGCGAACGCCCGTTCCTGCATGATCTTGGACGCTCGCAGTCCGTCGCGCCGGTGCACGACGGTGACCGAGCGGGCGAACTTCGTGAGGAACGTTGCCTCCTCGACGGCCGAGTCGCCCCCGCCCACCACGACGATGTCGTGGTCACGGAAGAAAAAACCGTCGCACGTGGCGCACGTCGAGACGCCGTAGCCGATGAGGCGCTGCTCGTTTGGCAGGTCGAGCATCAGCGACTTGGCCCCCGTCGACACGATGATGCTGTTGGCACGGTACTGCGGTTCGGCGGCGTCCGGGTCGTCGGCCCAGATGCCGAACGGGCGCGATGACAGGTCGACCCTCGAGGCCTTGACGGTGAGCAGGTCAGCACCGAAGCGCACCGCCTGGGCCCGGAAGCTGCCCATCAGCTCGGGACCCATGACGCCCATCGGGAAGCCGGGATAGTTCTCGACCTCCGTCGTGAGCATGAGCTGCCCACCGGGCTGATCGCTCGTCGAGGACGGCTCGCCTTCGAGGACGACCGGCACGAGGTTCGCGCGTGCGGTGTAGATGGCGGCGGTGAGCCCCGCGGGGCCCGAGCCGATGATGATGACGTTGTGGACGTCGGGGGACATCGATCGCTCCTGCGTACGTGTGGTGCCCTCAACCCGGGCTGGTGACGGGGTGTTCCCGCTCAGGCCGGCTCTGGGCGTGGGCGCTGGTGCGCTCGGCGGAAGCACACGATCCCGCCGAGCGTGAACAGGAGGCCGACGATGAGGTGTGCGGCCCACATGTGCTCGTCGCCGAAGACGGCGGCGGGGAGGTACGCGTCGAGCAGTCGCCCGGCGAGGATGATCGCAACCACCAGGGCTGTGGCACCGAGCGCTGCCGCGAGCAGCCCGTAGGCCAACGCACGGGCCACCGTCGTGATCGGGCCCGTGATCTTCTGGTGAGCGGTCCCGACGACCTTCACGATCGAGTCGGTGGCCTGGGTCGGCCAGTCGTCGGTGCGCACTGGGCCCTTCGGGGCGATGATCGGCTCGACCTTGTGCGCCATGGGCCGGAGCGTAGTCTCGGCGCCCATGCCCGGATCGAGCCTCGCGCCGAGCTCATTGACCTCCCGCGCGCTCGGCGCGCTGATCCTCGGCGCGCTGGCGTCGGTCCTCGGCGGGTTGATGCTGGGCGAGTACCAGTTCTCGGGCTTGTTGCCCTATGGCGCCGGGCTGCTCTTCGGACTCGTCATCGGCGAGCTCGTCGCTGAGCTCGGTCGGCAACGCTCATGGCCGGTCGCGCTGCTCGCGGCACCGCTCGTGGCGGGCGGACTCGGCCTCGCCGTGCGCATCTCGACGGGCGAGGGACTCGAGCCGTTCCCGATCGCGGGTTGGATCGCGATCGCGCTCGGCGTGCTCGCTGTGACCTGGCGCACGGGACCATCGCGCCGTAGGACTCACTAGTGCTGGCGCGCGGAAGGTCTGCGCGTGTTGGGGGGAGCCTGAGGGGGTGCGGCTCCGCCGGCCCCCCCCAACCCCTGTCGGGTCCGGCTTTGCCGGTCCGACCAGCGTGTTGACGCGCGGCGGAGCCGCTCCTCTGCGAGCGGCGGCCGCAGGCCGCCGCGAGAAGCTCGGCTTCGGGAGTGCGCAGCACTTCCGAAACGACTCGCTAGCGCCTGTTTCGGCCCCCTTCGTCAGCCGAGGCTCTGGGTGAAGCTCGTCGCGCACGTCGCGTCGAGGGCGAGGTAGACGAGCTCGCCAGATTCGATGTGCCCGACGAAGATGAGAAGCTCGCGCCCCTCGAGCAGCGCTGTCGCGACGAACTCGATAGAGGCCAGGGTGAGCGGTGCGGGGCAGCCGACGGCCGTGGTGGAGCTGGTTGACGGGATACTCGTCGCGCCCAGTGGCCCCCCGAAGACGAGCCGCCGGATCGCATCGGTGAGCTCGGCGTTGGACGCGAACGTGCCGAGGTCGGTCGCTGTCCTCAAGCTCTCGGCCCCTGCTGCGTCAGCGGCCGTCGGTCCAGCGGCCGTGCCGTCTGGCGCCCCAGCGCGGTTCGCGAAGCCCGGGCTGGTGCTCGACGGTTCAGCGCGCGATGCGACGGTGCTCGTCGGGTCGCTGTCCCGCGCCCGAAGGAGGAGCGTCGCGCCAGCGATCACGAGCAGCGCAGCCGCAGCTGCCCCGACCCAGCGCATCGAGCGGCCGGGGCGACGCGCGGCGAGCGACGTGACGATCCCGTCTCGAACGTCGTGCGCGGCCAGCGCCGCCGCGATGGCAGCATCACGGGCTTCGGGGGGCGAGGGCGCGACCGGGGTGGCGCCGAGCTCGGCCGCAGCCTGCATCACAGCCCGGCGGGCGGCGAGGCGTGGGTCGGCTGCGACTTGCGCGGCCTCGTCGGGGGTCGCCTCGCCGTCGATGGCGACAGAGACGAGCTCGTCGTCGTGCTCGGTCATCGCGGTTCGATCATCGCAGCTCGGTCATGGCAATCGTCTCAGACGATCGGACCCCAGGGTCTGGTTCCCGCCGAGGTGCCTTGCGATCACGGCGCGGCCCCTCGCGATGCGCGATCGCACCGTCCCGGGCGGCACGTCGAGCACGTCCGCGATCTCGGCATAGTCGAGGCCACAGAGGTCGCGCAGCACCACAGCTGCCCGGTACTCGGGAGCCATGGCCTGCAGCGCGCTGTCGACATCGACGCGATCGGCGACGGCCTCGGCGATCCCCGGCGCGCCTCGATCGGCGCCGAGCAGGACCTCGTCAGGGAGCGGCTCGCTCGGTCGCCGCCGCCGCCGGCGCAGCTCATCGAGGCATGCGTTCGTCGCGACGCGGTAGCTCCAGGTGCGAAAGGCCGCCCGGCCGTCGAAGCGCGGCAGGCCTCGCACGATCGCGATCAGCGCCTCCTGCGTCGCGTCGAGGGCGTCGGTCGGATCACCCGTCAAGCGGCGGCACAGGGCGTGGATGCGCTCGTGATGTCGCCGCAGCAACGCGTCGAGGGCAGCGCGGTCGCCAGCCCGTGCAGCATCGACGAGCGAGCGGTCGTCGTCGTCGTCGGGGGCGATGGCGAAAAGCTAGTGCGGGGCACTAGTGCCCCGAGTCGCAAGTCATGCGAAGAACTCGACGGCTCTGAACGCCGCTCGCGGCGTCCTCGGCCTCGCATTCTCTGGTGGAGTGCTTCGTCCTGCGTCCTTGCGAACGGCGCTCAGCGCTCGCCGAATTTCTCCGCGGACTCACGACTCGGGGC
>JBPCON010000003.1:0-140528 GCA_051000215.1 Acidimicrobiales bacterium | reverse complement strand
CGAGATCGCCACGGCGATCGAACGGTCGCGAGTCGCGAACGTGCGAGCCGGCCGAAGGGTCGGTCCGAGCAGGGTCTCGGTGCTCGTGGATGACGGGACGCTGCTGGTCGTGCGCCCCTTCGGCGGTCGGCGCGTCGACCACCTCGCCGACGCGTTCCAAACGGCCCCGACGTAGGCGTCGAAGCTCAGACGACCGAAGCCGCCTCCGCGAAATGACAGGCGACGGGGTGGCCTTGACCTCGTTCGATCAGCGCCGGCTCTTCCGTTGCGCAGATGTCCTGCGCCTTCCAGCAGCGAGTGCGGAAGCGGCATCCCGACGGCGGGTTGACAGGGCTTGGCACGTCGCCGGTGAGCACGATGCGCTGCCGTTGGCGCTCCTTGCGCGGATCGGGCACGGGCACCGCGGAGAGCAACGCTTGGGTGTAGGGGTGCCCAGGCGAGTGATAGATACCCGCGCGGTCGCCGATCTCGACGACCTTGCCGAGGTACATCACCGCGACGTCGTCGCAGATGTGGCGAACTACCGAGAGATCATGTGCGATGAAGACGTACGCGAGGCCTAGCTCATCTTGCAGATCTTCGAGCAGGTTGACGACCCCGGCCTGGATGGAGACGTCGAGGGCAGAGACCGGTTCGTCGAGCACGAGGAGCTCAGGATCGAGCGAGAGGGCCCTCGCGATGCCGATGCGTTGGCGCTGCCCACCAGAGAACTCGTGCGGGTAGCGGTTGGCGTGCTCGGCCTTGAGACCGACCACCTCCATCAGCTCTTTGACGCGTTGTGCGCCGCCCTTGGCTTTGTACGTGCCGTGGATCTGCATCGGCTCGGCGATGATCCCCTGAATCGTCATGCGCGGATCGAGCGACGCGTAGGGGTCCTGGAAGACGATCTGCATCTTCGAGCGCAACGGGCGCAACGAGCGCGTGGAGCGACCGACGATCTCCTCACCACGGAAACGCACCGAACCGGACGTCGCGGGGATCAGCCCGAGCACGACGCGTCCTGTTGTCGACTTGCCGCACCCTGATTCGCCGACGACGCCGAGCGTTGCGCCCTTGGCGACACCGAAGCTGACGCCCGCGACAGCGCTGACAGTGGCGACCTCGCGTTGCAAGAGCCCGCCACGGATGGGGAACTCCTTCACGAGGTCCGCCACCTCGAGGATGCGCTCACCAAGTGGCGCAGGCGCGGGAGCTTGCTCGGGCTCGACGGTGGTCATTCGCTCGCCTCCTCGCCGTCGAGCGCCAGGTCAGTCGTGCTCAAGGTCGGCAGGTCCTCCGCGTAGTGGCACGCCGCTGCGTGGGTGCCTTCGACCGAGTGCAGCTCGGGGCGCTGCGCGTCACACGGCCCAGGCACGTGAGCGTCGTTGCAGCGGGGGTGGAACGCGCAGCCCGATGGCAGCACGATCAGAGATGGCGGTTGGCCGACGATGCGGTTGAGGCGGTCGCCGCGGGTGCCGTCGACGCGTGGCAACGACGCCAACAACCCACGCGTATAGGGGTGGCGGGGGTTGTAGAAGAGCTCGTCGACCGTGCCGACCTCGGCCTGGCGCCCCGCGTACATGACGAGCACGCGGTCGGCTGTTCCTGCCACGACCCCGAGGTCGTGGGTGATCAGCAGGATCGACGATCGCGTGCGATCCTGGATGCGTTCGAGCACCTCGAGCACCTGAGCTTGGATGGTCACGTCGAGCGCAGTCGTGGGCTCGTCGGCGATCAGCACGTCGGGCTCGTTCGCGATCGACATGGCGATCATGGCCCGCTGGCGCATCCCACCCGAGAACTCGTGCGGGTACTGCTCGGCGCGCCGCTCCGGGTTCGGTATGCCGACCACGTCGAGGAGCTCGGCCACCCGCTCCTTGAGGGCGTCGTCCGGCAGGTCGTGGTGCACGGAGATCGCCTCGGCGATCTGATCGCCAACTTTCAGCACGGGGTTCAGCGCAGCCAGCGCATCTTGGAAGACCATCGCGATCTGCTCGCCCCGGATGGGCTGCAGGTGCTTTTCGGGGAGCCCGAGAAGCTCACGGCCGCGGAGCTTGACGCTGCCCGTGACCTTGGCGTTGTGGGGCAGTAGGCCGAGTATCGCCATCGAGGTGACGCTCTTTCCGGAGCCGGACTCGCCAACGATGCCGAGCGTCTCGTTCTCGATGATGTCGAAGCTGACGTGGTCGACGGCGTGCACGTCGCCGTCATCGGTCTTGAAGGTGACAGCGAGATCGGTGACCGACAGGACAGGGCCGGTCCATGGGCCCCCGTTGTCGGGCTCCAGCTCGATGACGCCCTCGGAACGGTCTGCCATCAGTGCTGCGACTGCGGATCGAACGCGTCGCGGAGGCCGTCGCCGAGGAAGTTCACGCACAGCACGGTGAGGAGCAGCATGATGCCGGGGTAGTAGAGCAAGTGGGTGTTCTGGTTGTAGTTGCCCTCGGCCGAGGAGAGCATGTGCCCCCACGACTCGTCGGGCGGCTGGATGCCGAAGCCGAGGAACGACAGCGTCGACTCCGTGATGATCGCCCCGGCGATGGCCAGCGTCGCGTTGACGAGGATCGGCCCGATGCAGTTCGGCAGGATGTGGCGCACGATGATCCGCTTGCTCGAGGCACCGCAGGCGCGCGCCGCCTCGACGAACTCCTTCTCCTTGACGGACAGCACCTGGCCTCGCACCACGCGCGCGACGTACATCCAACCCAGACCGGCGAGCACGAAGATGATCGTGTTGACGGTCTGGCCGAAGTACTTGAGCGCCACAGCGAGCACCGCGATCTGAGGCACGACGAGGAAGAGGTCGGTGGCCCGCATGAGAAACTGCTCCGACACGCGACCGAAGTAGCCGGCGATCGAGCCGATGATCGTCCCGATCACTGTGGAGATGAGCGCGACGGCCAGGCCGATCCGCAGCGAGACCTGCCCGGCGTAGAGGATCTCGGTGAGGAGGTCGCGACCGAGCTGGTCGGTGCCCATCCAGTGCTCCTTGCTCGGCGCGCTCGGACCGAGCAGCAGGTCTTGGTGGCCCTTGTCATAGAAGGCGAGGTGATCGGCCCCGAAGCACACCACGAACAAGAAGATGATCACGAGCCCGCCGAAGACGGCGAGCTTGTGCTTGAAGAAGCGGCGCCGGATCAGCTGCCACTGCGAGCGGGCGACCGGCTCCGGCGCGCCTGCCGGGACGGCGTCGAGGTCTTCGGGCAAGGTCGGGACGCCGAATGTCCCGGGCGTGCCGTCGTGGATGTCGTCCCCGATCGTCATGTGAGCCTGATCCTCGGGTCGAGGAAGCCGTACAGCACGTCGGCTGCGAGGTTGAAGATGATGATGATGACGGCGGCGATGATCATCCATGCTTCGAGGACGTAGACGTCGCCGCCTTGGATCGCGTTGAAGAACACGCGGCCCATGCCGCCGATCGAGAAGATCTGCTCGGTGATGATGAGACCACCGAAGAGGGCGCCGAAGTCGAGCGCCACCACGGTGATGAACGGGATCAGCGCGTTGCGAAGCGCATGCTTGAAGATGACGGTTCGTCGGGGAACGCCCTTCGCGCGAGCGGTACGCACGTAGTCGGCATTGAGCGAGTCGAGCATCGAAGCACGTTCGTAGCGGCTCCACGATGCGACGATCTGGACACAGAGCGTGGCGATCGGCAGCGGCAGGTGCTTCAGGTAGTCGAGGTCGAAGGCGTTGCTGTCGCCTGTGTGCAGCCCGACGGAGAGCAACCAGTTGTGCTGGACGACGAAGAACTCGATGACGAGCAAGCCGAACCAGAACGGCGGCATCGCGACGCCGATGTAGGACAGCCCGGTGAACATGTAGTCGAGCGCGGAGTACTGGCGCACCGCTGAATAGACGCCGATGGCGAGCGCGATCAGCGCCGAGACCACAGCGCCGATGACGATCAGCTGCAGCGTGTTGCCCATCGCCCGGCGAATTGTCGTCGAGACGTCCTCACGGGTGACCTCGCTGTGCCCGAAGTCGCCAACGGCTGCGTCCTTCAGCCAACTCCCGTACTGCACGACGATCGGGTCGTTCAGCCCGAGGCGCTCACGCTCGCGCACCTGCACCTGCGGATCCTTCGAGGCGGCGAGCCTCGCTGTCGGGTCGAAGGTCGCGCGCACAAAGGCGAAGACCAAGAACGACGCGATCAAGAGGACCGGGATCGAGTAGAGGACCCGCCTGAGGATGTAGTTCAGCAAGGGTCACCTCGCCAGTGGTCGGAGGGGCCCCCGTGTCGGACCCCTCCAACCATCTGAGCTGGTATCAGCCCGTCACACCCCAGGTGTTGACGTTCCAGAACGGCCCGAGAACTGCGTTGTCGTCGAGGTCACCGACGACCTTGTTGCTCCACAGCAGGATGTTCGGCAGCGGGTCGATCGGAATGGAGATCGCGTTCTCCGCTGCGAGCTTGCTGGCGTCCTTGCCCTCCGACACCAGCTTGGAGTCATCAAGCTCGCCATCCATCTGCAGCAGCACCTTGTCGAGGGCGGGGATGTTTGTGCGGGTGTAGTTGTTCCCGCCCTTCTCCCCGATCGGCTTGGAGTTCTTGCTGCAGAAGATGTTGCACGTGCTCGGGCCCAACGTGGTGACGACCTGGGCGTAGATGGCCGCCTGGAAGTCGCCGGTCGGCAGAGCCGAGCCGAACAGATCGCCAGCCTTGATGTTGTCGATCTGCATGCCGATGCCGGCATCCTTCATCTGCTGCTGAAGCACCTGCTCGGTGAGCTCACGGCGTTTGTTCCCAGCCGTGCTGCGCACGGTGAAGGACAACTTCGTGCCCCCCTTGGCGTAGAGGCCGTCGGCCCCCTTCGCATAACCCGCACCCTTGAGGAGGTCATCGACCTTCTTCAGGTCGAGCTTGTAGGCCTCGAAGGCCTTCTCGTCTCCGTACTTCGACAAGATGGTCGCGTTGAGGTTCTGCAGAGGCTCTTTCACGCCCAGGGCGCCGAAGAGGCGCTCGACGATCGCTGCTCGGTCGATGGCGTAGCCGACAGCCTTGCGGACGGCGGCGTCATCGAACGGCGCCTTGCCCATGTTGAGCCACAGCGCCTCGAAGTTGCCTGTCGAGGTGGTGACGACCTTCTGGGTGTCGGGCAGCCCGGCGTTGATCTGGTCGACGGCGTCGAGCTGGGGCTGCGGGTAGATCACGGAGGTCTGGTTCGACTTGAAGGCCGTGAACTCAGCCGACGTGTCGGCCTGGACCTTGAAGATGACCTTGTCGAGCTTCGGCTTGGTGCCCCAGTACTTCGGGTTCGGGACGAGCACGATCGAGTCGGTCTTGGTCCACGAATCCAGGATCCACGGGCCACCGGAGAACTTGTAGCCGTCCTTCATCTCGGCATCGCGGTCCTTGCCCGTCAGGATGTGGCTCGGGAAGACGCCGTAGTTGCCGGTGAAGAGACCCTTCCAGTCCGAGTAGGTCGAGCCCGACTTGAAGGTGACGACGGCAACCTTGGGGTTGGTGTCGTCGACCTTGTCGATGAGCTCGTAGCCCGACTTGTCGTACACGTCGGTTCCGTTGGCTACCTGGTCCCAGGTGTACTTGAAGTCGCTCGAGGTGATCGGCTGGCCGTCGCTCCACACCGCGTCGTCCGCGATGTTGTACGTGACCTTTTGGACGGGGCTCGTCTCGAGCTTGGGCTCGTCCTTCAGCAGGATGCTGTGCTTGTAGTCGTACTTGCCACCGCTGTCCTTCACGACGTCGAACGCCCGGGGCAAGGTCTGCACGGTGACCATCCAGTAACCCCAGCTCGAGCCGCTGCAGGTACCGATCCAGTCCATGCAGTCGGGCTCCTGCTCGGCTCCGATGGTCAGCGTCCCGCCTGTCGGCACCTCGGCTCGGCTCGATGAGCCGGTCGTGGCGGCCGAGTTCGAGCCTGCCGTCGTCGTCTTGCTGTCGCTGCTGCACGCTGTGGCCAACAGGCCAAAGCCCAAAAGCAGAGCGAGGAGCGCAAAGCCCCGACGCTGTCGTCTCACAAAAGTCCTCCTGGATTGATCGTCAGGGGGAGGCAGCGCATGGCTCGAACCGAGACCAACCTCGTCACTTCCCCCTCTGGTGCGCAACCCCGAGCGATGCCCCCACCACCGGGTGACCACGAGGTGAACGCCACCTCGCCATCAGTTGCGGACGCGACCCTAGCCCACCCCCGGCGAAGCGCGTCGAGGCCCTACACCAAGCGGTACTGGACGATCTTGGCGAACTCGTCGGCGTCGAGGCTCGCCCCGCCAACGAGCGCCCCGTCGATGTCGGGCTGCGCCATCAGCTCAGCGGCGTTGCCGGCCTTGACCGAGCCCCCGTACTGCACCCGCAGCGCGCTCGCAGCCTCTGCTCCGGCCACACCGGCCACCGTGGAGCGCACGAGCGAGCAGACGACTTGGGCATCGTCCGCGCTCGCGGTGCGGCCGGTGCCGATGGCCCAGATCGGCTCGTACGCGATGACGAGGCCGCCCACCTGCTCCGGCGACAAACCCGCGATCCCAGCACGCACCTGGGCGGTCACCTTCGCTTCGGTCGCCTCGGCCTCGCGCTCGGCCAGCGTCTCCCCCACGCACAAGATCGGCGTCATCGCATGGTCGAGGATCGCCTTGAGCTTCCTGGCTACGACCTCGTCTGATTCGCCGAACAGCTCACGCCGCTCGGAGTGCCCAGCGAGCACGTAGCGCACCTCGAGCTTGGCGAGGAACGCTGGGCTGATCTCGCCGGTGAACGCACCCTTGTCCTCCCAATGACAGCTCTGCGCCCCGAGCGCGATGTCGGTCGCCTTCTGGTCGAGGAGGGTCGACTGCACCGACCGCAGGTCGGTGAAGGGGGGATGGATGCTCACGTCGACGGCGGCGAAATCGTCGCGCGACAGCACGTAGGCGAGCTTCTGCACCATCGCGATCGCCTCGAAGTGGTTGTGATGCATCTTCCAGTTGCCGCTGATGAGCGGCTTGCGCGTCGATCTAGGCATGGGCGTTGGGCGCCCCCCTGAGCGCCTCGAGGCCGGGCAGGTCGCCCAGCTCCAACAGCTCGAGCGACGCGCCGCCGCCCGTCGAGATCCAGTCGACCCCCTTGTCGAGGCCGAACTGCGCGAGCGCCGAGGCCGAGTCGCCGCCACCGACAACGGTGAAGGCCTTGGTCTCGACGACAGCCTGCGCGACAGCTCGCGTCCCAGCAGCGAAGCGGTCGTCTTCGAAGACCCCCATCGGGCCGTTCCAGAACACGGTTCGCGCGTCGTGGACGACGTCGCCGAACGCGGCCGCGGTCCCGGGCCCGATGTCGAGGCCCCGCCACCCGTCGGGGATCGACGGGCCGAACTGACGAACCTCGCCGGCCGGGCCGAGCGCAACGACGTCGCTCGGGAGGTGGATCGCCTTGCCGGTTGCGAGGAAGCGCGCGCAGTCCTCGACGTGATACGGCTCGAAGAGCGAATCGCCGACGCTGCACCCCTGCGCAGCGAGGAAGGTGAAGCACATCCCTCCACCGATCACGAGGGCGTCGAGCTCCTCGAGGAGCGCGTCGATCACCCCGATCTTGTCGGAGACCTTAGAACCACCGAGCACGGCAACGAAAGGGCGGTCGGGATGTTCGCGCATGCCGCCGAGCACCGCGACCTCACGGGCGAGGAGCCGCCCCGCAGCCGAAGGGAGCACCCGCGGCGGACCGACGATCGAAGCGTGTGCTCGGTGCGACGCGCCGAACGCGTCGTTGACGTACGCGTCGAAGCCGGCAACGAGCTCGGCAGCGAACACCGGGTCGTTGGCCTCCTCGCCGGGATCGAAGCGCAGGTTGTCGAGCAGCTCCACGCCTGGCGCCAGCTCAGCCAGGCGGGCGCGAACGGGGGCGATGCTGTATCTCGGGTCGTCGGCGCCCTTGGGCCGGCCGAGGTGCGTGCACACCGTGACCTGCGCGCCGTGGGCCTGCAGCCACTCGATGGTCGGCAGCGCTGCTCGGATGCGGAGGTCGTCGTCGATGGCGCCGTCGCTGATCGGGACGTTGAAGTCGGCGCGCAGCAGAACCCGTTTGCCGTCGAGGGGGGGCAGGTCTTCGAGGACCGGCACCTTCGTCAACACGTCAGCCGAAACCGGCCTTCGCGGCGGTGATCGAGACGAGATCGACGAGCCGGTTCGAGTAGCCCCACTCGTTGTCGTACCAGCCGAGCACCTTCACGAGGTTGCCGAGGGCCATCGTGAGCCCCGAGTCGAACGTGCACGACGCCCGCTGCCCGACGATGTCTGAGGAGACGAGCGGGTCGGTCGAGTAGACGAGCACCTTGCTGAGCGGACCGCTCGTCGCCGCTGCCTTGAACGCGTCGTTCACCTCTTCGACGGTGACGTCGCGGGCGAGCACGCCGACGAAGTCGGTGATCGAACCATCGGGCACGGGCACGCGCAGCGAGCTGCCGTCGAGCTTCCCCTTCATCGATTGCAGCACCAACCCTGTGGCGCGGGCCGCGCCGGTCGAGCTCGGCGTGATGTTGATGCCAGCAGCACGAGCTCGGCGCATGTCGCTGTGAGGACCATCGACGAGCGACTGGTCACCCGTGTAGGCGTGGACCGTCGACATCAGGCCCTTCTCGACACCGAAGGCATCGTCGAGCACCTTCACCATCGGCACGAAGCAGTTCGTCGTGCACGACGCGTTCGACACAACCGTGTGCTTGGCGATGTCGAAGGTGTCGTCGTTCACGCCCACCACGAACGTGGCGTCGGCGTTCGTCGCAGGGGCCGAGATGATCACGAGCTTGGCTCCGGCCTCGATGTGGGCCGAGGCTTTATCGCGGTCGGTGAAGAAGCCCGTCGACTCGACGACGATGTCGACGCCGAGATCGGCCCACGGCAGTGCCTTCGGGTCTCGCTCCGCGAGGATCTTGATGGTCTGGCCGTCGACGGTGATCCCGTCGTCGGCGGTGCTGACGTCGTAAGGCAACCGGCCGAGCACCGAGTCGAAGCGCAGGAGATGGCCCATCATGGCCACCGAGCCCAGGTCGTTCGCTGCGACGACCTCGATATCGGCTCCTTGTTGCTTCAGCGCCCGGAAGAAGTTGCGCCCGATCCTCCCGAAGCCGTTGATCCCGACGCGGATGCTCATCCGATCCCACTCCCCTAGTCGTGTGCCGTCGACCCTACAGAAGCGCTCAGCTGGCCTCACAAAGCGCGCCCAACACCCCCGCGAGCAGCTCAGGATCGTGCGCGAGACAGCTCGACGCGGCGATCGGAGCTTCGAGTACTTCGACATCGAGGTGCCCGCGCGGCAACGTGCCGGGGTGGCAGACCACGATGTCGGGTTCGACGCCGTGGCGGCGCAGGGCGGCCACGTGCGCGGCGACGTCGTAGTCGGATGTCTCGGGCCGTTGCGGGCGCAAGTTGCACACATAGACGCGGCGCGCTGCGCTCGCGGCGACAGCGTCACGCACGTCAGGGACGGCAAGGGCAGCAAGGACGCTGGTGAACAACGACCCAGGGCCCAGCACGATCTGTCGCGCTCCCGCGAGCGCGTCGAGCGCCTGCTTCGGCGCAGGCGGCGACACCGGGTCAAGCCACACGTGTTCGACCCCGACCGTCTGTTGCACCGCGACCTGCCCCCGCACCGTGCCCGATGCCGCCTCAGCGCAGAGCACGACCAGCCCGTCGGTCGCGGGCAGCACCGCGGCCCGCACGCCCAGCATCTCGGCGAGGGAGCCGACCGCCTCGGTGAAGTTGCCGGTGCGATCAGCAAGGGCAGCGATGAGAAGATTGCCAAGGGCGTGGCCCTCGACATCGCCAGCGAAGCGGTACTCGAACACGGTGCTCAGGGGCACTGCCGGATCGGCGAGCGCTGACAGGCACCGACGGATGTCGCCCATCGCGGGGAGCCCCGTTGCGTCGCGTATGCGGCCGCTCGAGCCGCCGTCGTCGGCGACCGAGACGATGGCGGTGAGATCTGTGGCGTACGTGCGTGCCGCCCGCAGCGTGATCGCCAGACCGTGACCGCCGCCGACACACACGACGTTGCGAGCGCTCATGCGCGCTCGACGTCGCGGTGCGCGACGGTCGGGTCCAGACCGTGGTCGCGCAGCAGCCTGGCGACCTCTTCGGCCATGACAACCGATCGGTGGCGCCCGCCGGTGCAACCGATCGCGATGCGCAGGTAGCTCTTGCCCTCGCTCACATAGGCGGGCAGCACGAGGTCGAACAGCCCGGCGAGCTGGTCGATGAACGCCCGCGCAACCGGTTGAGACAACACGTAGTCGCGCACGGGAGCATCCAGCCCGGTCTGGGGCCGCAGCTCGTCGACCCAGTGTGGGTTGGGCAGGAACCGGCAGTCGAAGACGAGATCGACGTCGAGAGGGAGGCCGTGCTTGTAACCGAAGGACACCACGCTCGCTTGCATGCCTGAGCGGGTGTCGTCGGCGAACAGCTCGACCACCCAAGCCCTGAGCTGGTTGACGTTGAGATCGGTTGTGTCGACGACCACGTCGGCCTCACCGCGCAGCGGCTCGAGAACGGACCGCTCGCGCTCGATGGCGTCGGCGAGGCTCATGCCGTCGAAAGGATGACGGCGCCTCGTCCCTTCGTACCGGCGCACCAGAACGTCGGTCGCGCACTCGAGGAAGAGGATGCGGGTTCGGCGCCCTGTCGTGCGCAACGCTTCGATCGCGGGGCGTATCGCCTCGTCGAAGTCGCCGGCGCGCATGACGAGCGCGACGCGCTCGTGCGCGGTGCCGGGGTCGGTCGCCAGCTCTGCGAGCTTGGGGATGAGTGCAGCCGGCACGTTGTCGATCACGAACCAGCCGAGATCCTCCAGGTGATCGCCGGCCTGGGACCGCCCAGCGCCCGACATCCCGCAGATGACCACGAACTCACCCATTGGCGGCCGATGCTACGGGGATCGCGCCGTCAGCCTTCTCGGTCACGAGCAGGAGGAGCCGGGGGATGGTGACGGCCTCGGCGTACTCGGAGGCGCGGCGGAGGAACCCGGGCGGCGGCGCTGGCTCCTCCATGCGCGTGATCCGCAGCCCGTTGGCCGCGAGCGCGTTCACGTAGCGCGACAGCGGACGGTGGATGAAGGGGATGAAGACCCCCTTGTCGACCTCCTCGATCGTCTCGTCTTCGACCAGGTAGTGGCCGATGCGCCAGTACTGCTCGGGTGGGTCGAGGATCTGGTCGTCGATCCAGCCGCTGTTCGGCGTCTGGAGCAGCGGATGGTTCAAGAAGAACACGAAACGCCCGCCAGGCTCGAGGATCCTGGCCACCTCCGCGATGGCGACGTCGACCTTGCGGATGTGCTCGAACACCAGGCAAGCCACGGCGGCGTCGAACGAGCCGGAACGCACAGGAAGGGCAGCGGCGCCGGCACGGACGTAGCCCGGCGTCTCGCCGCGGACACGTGCCGCGACGAGTTGCGCCCACGTCGGGTCGACGCCGACGACGCGCTCGACCCCACCGAGCCGCGCAGCGAGGCGAGCGACCTGGCCCTCGCCGCACCCGACGTCGAGGATGCGACGAGCGCCCGAGAGGCACTGCGTGGCGAGCGGGAGTATCTGCTCCTCGTACTCGGGATCGACCCCCGCGGTGAACCCGTCCTGCCACCAACCGGCGTGGAGCTCCCAGAGATCGTCGTCGGAGGCCACCACCTAGACAGGGATCTCGTGGAGCTTCGTGAAGACGGCTTCGGCCACTGCGTCGGGCAACCAGGGGTGCGCCTTGAGATCGTCGATCGTCAGCGCACGGAGTTGCTTCACGCTTCCGTGCTCGCGCAGGAGGCGTTTGCGCCGCGTCGGGCCGAGACCGGTGACATCGTCGAGCACTGACGCGGTCATCCGCTTGCCGCGACGCTCGCGATGGAACGTGATCGCGAAGCGATGCGCTTCATCGCGGATGCGTTGCAGCAGGTACAGCGCCTCGGAGGAACGGGGCAGCCGGATCGGCTCGGCATCGCCGGGCACGTAGACCTCCTCGAAGCGCTTGGCCAGCGAGGCGACAGGGATCTCGTCGCGCAAGCCGAGCTCGTCGAGCACGCGCACGGCGACGGACAGCTGGCCCTTGCCACCGTCGACGAGCAACAGCTGGGGCGGGTAGGAGAAGCGCCCGCTGCGCTCAGCCACGGGTTTGCGGCGATCGATGAGGTATGCGGTGAGGCGCCGGGTGAGCACCTCCTCCATGGCCGCGAAGTCGTCGTTGCCCGGTACGTCTTTGATCTTGAAGCGCCGATAGTCCGACTTCTTCGGCAGGGCGTCTTCCATCACGACCATCGACCCCACGTAGTCGGAGCCCTGGATGTGGCTCATGTCGTAGCACTCGATGCGCAGCGGCGAGATCGGGAGCCCAAGGTGCTCCTGCAGCTCATTGAGGGCCCTGGCACGGCTGTTGTGATCCGACGAGCGCCGAAGCCGGTGCCGGACGAGCTCCTCCTTGGCGTTCTGGGTGACGGTGTGCTGCAGGGTGCGCTTGTCGCCGCGTTGGGGGACCCGTATGTCGACGTGCGAGCCGCGCTTCTCGCTGAGCCACCGCTCGTAGAGCCCCGGGTCGTCGGGGTCGAGCGGCACCAGCACCTGCTTCGGTGGCCCGAGCGGGTGGTCCTCGTAGTAGAGCCCCTCGAGGATCTTCGAGACGAGCTCGGCAGGTGTGAGATCTTCGGCCTTGTCGAGCACGAAACCCTTCCTGCCCACGACGCGGCCCTTGCGCACGAAGAACACCTGGATGGCGGCCTCCAGGTCGTCGTCTGCGATGCCGATGACGTCGAGATCCTCGCTGCGCTCGGCGACCATCTGCTGCTTGGCGATCGCCTTGCGGACGCTCACCAGACGGTCTCGCAGGCGCGCTGCCAGCTCGAACTCGAGGCCGTCGGCCGCCTCGGCCATCCGCGTCTCGAGCTTGCGAACGATGGTGTCGGTGTCACCGTCGAGAAACGCGATGAGCTCCTCGACCAGCTCGTCGTAGTCGGCCTTGTCGATGTTGCCGACGCACGGCGCAGCGCACTTCTCGATGTGGAAGAGAAGGCACGGGCGACCCTGCTTCTGATGCAGCGCGAGCTTGTTGTCGCTACAGGTCCGTACCGGGAACGTGCGCAGGAGGAGGTCGAGGGTCTCGCGGATCGCGTAGGCGTGGCCGTACGGGCCGAAGTAGCGAACGCCCTTTCGCTTGGTGCCTCGCATCACCATCGGGCGAGGCCACTCCTGATCGAGCGTCACCGCAAGGAACGGATACGACTTGTCGTCGCGGAGCCGCACGTTGAACCGGGGCTGGAACTGCTTGATCAGCGAGTACTCCAGCATCAGCGCCTCGACGTCGTTGCGGACCTGGATCCACTCGACCGTCTGGGCCGTCGACACCATCTGCGCAGTGCGCGGCGGGAGGTTCGCCGGGTTCTGGAAGTAGTTGCTCAAACGGGAGCGCAACGACTTCGCCTTGCCGACGTAGATCACGCGTCCGTCGGCGTCCTTGAACTGGTACGACCCGGGCAGATCCGGGATCGTCCCTGTGGGCGGGCGCTGCACCATGGCCGGTCCAGGCTACGGCGGTAGGGCCCTCGCCGGAATGCGATCGCCCCGGCTAGGGTTTGGTCTGGTGCCGGCTTGGTATCCGGCCAAATATCCGTTCCAGGGACGACATCCCCGTGCAGGGCGACCAAGCTGTCCGCACCGTCCGCAACCGGAACACCGACTCATGGGGGTTCCCCTGTGCGACTCCAACCGCCGCTCCCCGACCGTTACACCGCGGCGACAGCCGAGCAGCTCGACGCGTGGATCGCCGATGCGAAGACTGCCCTTGGCGATCGTGTCTTCATCCTCGGGCACCACTACCAGCGCGACGAGGTGATGCGCTGGGCTGACGCCCGTGGCGACTCCTACCGCTTGTCGGTGCTCGCGCAGCAACGTCCCGAGGCCGACTACATCGTCTTCTGCGGCGTGCACTTCATGGCGGAATCCGCCGACGTGCTCACTGCCGAGCACCAGAAGGTCATCCTGCCCGACCTGAACGCCGGCTGCTCGATGGCGGACATGGCCGACATCGATCAAGTCGAGGAGGCATGGGAATCGTTGGGAGCGGTGATCGACATCGAGCGGATCGTGCCGATCACCTACATGAACAGCTCCGCCGCGCTGAAGGCGTTCGTCGGGCGCAACGGGGGCGCCGTCTGCACATCGACCAACGCACGGGCCGTGCTCGAGTGGGCGTTCGCTCGGGGCGACAAGGTGCTGTTCTTCCCCGACCAGCACCTCGGGCGCAACACCGGCATGGCAATGGGTTACACCGAGGACGACATGCGGGTTTGGAACCCCCGCTTCGAGCTCGGCGGTCTGAGCGAAGCCGAGTGCAAGGACGCCACGTTCTTGCTCTGGAAGGGCCACTGCTCGGTGCACCAACGCTTCCGGCCCGAACACATCACAGCCTTTCGCGCGCAGCACCCCGATGGCATCGTGCTCGCGCACCCGGAGTGCGCACACGACGTCTGCGAGCTCGCTGACGGGGTCGGTTCGACGGACGCGATCATCCGCGCCGTCGAAGCGGCGCCAGCGGGATCGGTCATCGCTGTCGGCACAGAGATCCACCTCGTCAACCGCCTCGATGCCGAGACGCCGGACAAAGCCGTGGTCTCGCTCGACCCGCTCATCTGCCCGTGCTCGACGATGTTCCGCATCGACCGCCCCCACCTCGCGTGGGTGCTCGAGAACCTCGTCGCCGGCAACGTCGTCAACCAGATCACCGTGGACCCTGACGAGGCGGGGTGGGCTCGGGTGGCGTTGCAGCGCATGCTCGACATCACTTGAGCGCTGCGGCTGTGGCGCGGCTGAGCAGCGGCGCCAGGAAATGGCCGGTGTGGCTCGTCGGGTGCAGTGCGATCTCCTCTGGCGTGCCCTCCGCGACCACCATCCCCCCGCGGCTGCCGCCATCGGGGCCGAGATCGATGACCCAGTCGGCCGTCTTGATCACATCGAGGTTGTGCTCGATGACGAGCACCGAGTTGCCCTGGTCGACGAGGCGAGACAGCACGATCAGCAGCTTGCGGATGTCTTCGAAATGCAGCCCCGTGGTGGGCTCGTCGAGGATGTAGATGGTGTGACCGGTCGATCGCTTGGCCAGCTCGCTCGCGAGCTTCACGCGCTGGGCCTCGCCGCCCGACAGCGTGGGCGCCGGTTGACCGAGGCGCACATAGCCGAGACCGACATCGACGAGGGTCTGCATGTGCCGGCTGATCGCGGGTTGGTTGGCGAAGAACTGCGCTGCCTCTTCGCAGGACAGGTCGAGGATGTCGCTGACGTTCTTGCCGCGGAACTCGATGTCGAGCGTGTCGCGGTTGTAGCGGGCCCCCTTGCACACCTCGCACGGCACATAGACGTCGGGGAGGAAGTGCATCTCGATCTTGATGGTGCCGTCGCCGGCGCACGCCTCGCAGCGCCCCCCTTTCACGTTGAAGCTGAAGCGGCCAGGCAGGTAGCCGCGCACCCTCGCCTCCTGCGTCTGGGCCATGAGCTTGCGAACGTGGTCCCACACGCCCGTGTACGTGGCTGCGTTCGAGCGCGGTGTGCGCCCGATCGGCGACTGGTTGACGTTGACGACCTTGTCGAGGTGCTCGAAGCCCTCGATGCGCTTGTGGAGCCCCGGCGGTGTCTTCGACTTGTAGACCTTCTGCATGAGCGCGCGTTCGAGGATGTCGTTGACGAGCGTCGACTTGCCCGAGCCCGAGACGCCGGTGACGGCGACGAGCTTGCCGAGGGGGAAGGTGACGTCGATGTCGAGCAGGTTGTGCTCCCGGGCGCCGTGCACCACGAGCTGGGTGCCGTTGCCGGCGCGCCGCTCGGCAGGCACGGCGATCTTCTTGCGTCCCGAGAGGTACTGGCCGGTTACGGACCGGCGCGACTTCAACAGCCCCTTGACCGGCCCGGAGTACACGACGTCGCCCCCGTGCTCACCGGCGCCGGGGCCGATGTCGACGACGTGGTCCGCGACGAGGATCGTCTCCTCGTCGTGCTCGACGACGAGCACGGTGTTGCCGAGCTCGCGCAAGCGGATGAGCGTCTCGATCAGCCGGCGGTTGTCGCGCTGGTGCAGCCCGATCGAGGGCTCGTCGAGCACGTAGAGCACACCGACGAGCCCGCTTCCGATCTGCGATGCGAGGCGGATGCGCTGCGCCTCGCCTCCGGCGAGGGTGCCGGCCGAGCGAGACAGGGTGAGGTAGTCGAGGCCGACGTCGAGCAGGAAACCCATGCGGGCGTTGACCTCCTTGACGACGCGCTCGGCGATCATGCGATCGCGCTCGGTCAACTCGAGGCCCTCGAGGAACTTGGCCGACTCGCCGATGGCCAGGCTGCAGACCTCGGCGATGTTCTTGCCCCCGATCGTCACCGCCAAGGTGAGCGGTCGCAGCCTGGCGCCCCCGCATGTCGGGCACGGCACCTCGCGCATGTAGCCCTCGACCTGTTCGCGCATCGTGTCGCTCTCGGCCTCGCTGTGGCGCCGCTGTAGATACGGGACAACACCCTCGTAGGTCGCGGAGTAGGTGCGCACCCGCCCATAGCGGTTGCGGAACTTGACCATGACCTTCTCGCCCTTGACGCCGTAGAGCAGCAGCTTCTGCTGCTTCGCTGTCAGCTTCGACCAGGCCGTGCTGTTGTTGATCCGCTGCTCATTGCACACCGACTCGAGCAGGCGCTTGAAGTACATGTTGTGGCCCGAGCTCCACGGGGCGATGGCGCCTTCCTCGACGGACAGGTCGGCGTTCGGCACGACCAACTCGGGATCGACCTCGTAGCGAGTGCCAAGCCCGTCGCAGGCCTCGCACGCGCCGTACGGCGAGTTGAACGAGAAGCTGCGCGGTGCGAGCTCTTCGAACGAGCCGTGACCGTTCGGGCACGCCAGGTGCTGGCTGAAGGTCATGCGCGTGCCGTCGGTGTCGCCGCCCTGCTCCGCCCCATCGCGGGCGACGAGCTCGACCTCGGCCACACCCTCAGCGAGGCGAAGCGCTGTCTCGAGCGAGTCGGTGAGCCGACGCTCGATGCCGTCTCGCCGCACGAGCCGGTCGACGACGACCTCGATCGTGTGCTGCTCGTAGCGAGCGAGCTCGACCTTGTCGGTGAGCTCGTGCAGCTCCCCATCCACCCGAGCGCGCGCGTAACCCTGGTTCGCGAGGTCGGCGAGGAGCGTCTCGTAGGTGCCCTTGCGCCCACGGACGACCGGCGCGAGCACCTGGAAGCGGGTGCCCTCGGGCAGCTCCAGCACGCGGTCGACGATCTGTTGAGGCGTCTGGCGGCTCACCTCGGCGCCGCACTCAGGACAGTGCACGACGCCGATGCGAGCGAAGAGCAGCCGGAGGTAGTCGTAGACCTCGGTGATGGTCCCGACCGTCGAGCGCGGGTTGCGTGATGCCGACTTCTGGTCGATCGAGATCGCCGGCGAGAGCCCCTCGATGAAGTCGACATCGGGCTTGTCCATCTGGCCGAGGAACTGCCGCGCGTACGACGAAAGCGACTCGACGTAACGGCGCTGGCCCTCGGCGTAGATGGTGTCGAACGCGAGCGACGACTTGCCCGATCCGGAAAGACCGGTGAGCACGATGAGCTTGTCGCGGGGCAGCTCGAGGCTGATGTTGCGGAGGTTGTGCTCCCGCGCCCCTCGTATCACCAGGCGGTCGGCCATGAAGCGACGAGGCTATCCGAACGCGATCCGCGAGTGGGGGAACGTGCGTTCGAGAATGGTCGGATCAGCCGGCGTCGCGCAGCTCGCGCCGCAGCTCGTTGATCTCGTCGCGCAGGCGCGCTGCGTACTCGAAGCGCAAGTCGCCCGATGCCTCCTTCATCTCCTCCTCGAGGGTGAGGATCAGCCGGCCGAGCTCAGAGGGCGGCATCCCCTGCAGCTCGTCGCGCCACTTGTCAGCACGGCCCCTTGCCACGCTCCCCCGCCGCCTGTCGCGGCCGGGCGTCGGCGCGCCCTCGGCGGGGCGGAGGTGGGCGAGGATGTCGGTGACGGCTTTGCGGATGCTCTGAGGATCGATGCCGTGCTCGATGTTGTAGGCCTGCTGGAGGCCGCGGCGGCGCTGCGTCTCGGACAAGGCACGTCGCATCGAGTCGGTGACGTTGTCGGCGTACATGATCACTTGGCCGTCGACGTTGCGAGCGGCGCGCCCGATCGTCTGGATGAGCGATGTCTGCGAGCGGAGAAACCCCTCCTTGTCGGCGTCGAGGATGGCCACGAGCGACACCTCGGGGAGGTCGAGCCCCTCGCGGAGCAGGTTGATGCCGACGAGCACGTCGAATTCGCCGAGGCGAAGGTCGCGGATGATCTCGATGCGCTGGATCGTGTCGATGTTGGAGTGCAGGTAGCGCACGCGCACACCGAGCTCGAGCAAGTAGTCGGTGAGGTCCTCGGCCATCTTCTTCGTGAGGGTGGTCACGAGGACGCGGTCGCCACGCGCCACTCGGTCGTTGATCTGGGCCAGCAGGTCGTCGATCTGCCCCTTCGTCGGCTTCACGATCACCTCAGGATCGATGAGCCCTGTCGGACGCACGACCTGCTCGACGACCTGCTGGGAGACCTGCAGCTCATAGGGGCTCGGCGTCGCCGAGAGGAACACGACCTGGTTCACCCGGGCCATGATCTCCTCGAACTGCAGCGGGCGGTTGTCGGCCGCTGACGGCAGACGGAACCCGTGCTCGACCAGCATCTCCTTGCGGCTGCGGTCGCCCTCGTACTGCCCGTGCAGCTGCGGCACGCTCTGGTGGCTCTCATCCATGATCACGAGGTAGTCGTCCGGGAAGTAGTCGAGGAGCGTGAAGGGGGGCTCGCCCCGGCCCCGGCCGTCGATCGGGCCCGAGTAGTTCTCGATGCCGTTGCAGTAACCGACCTCCTGCATCATCTCGAGGTCGTACTGCGTGCGCATTCGCAATCGCTGCGCCTCGAGCAGCTTGCCCTCGGCCTCGAAGTACGCGAGTCGCTCCTGGAGCTCGGCTTCGATGCGCACGATGGCTTTGCGCATGCGCTCCTCGCCGGCCACGTAGTGCGTGGCCGGGAACACGATCAGCTCGTCGAGGGTGCCGACGCGCTCGCCGGTCAAGGGGTCGACCACGGTGATCGACTCGACCTCGTCGCCGAAGAGCTGCACGCGCACAGCGGTCTCCTCGTAGGCGGGGTGGATCTCGATCGTGTCGCCCCGCACCCGGAACTTGCCGCGCACCAGGTTCATGTCGTTGCGCTCGTACTGCATGTCGACGAGCGTGCGCAGCAGCGAGCGCTGGTCGTGCTCCTCGCCGACGCTCACGACGAAGAGGTTGCCGCGGTACTCCTCGGGCGAACCGAGCCCGTAGATGCACGAGACCGAAGCGACGACGATCACGTCGCTTCGTGTGAGCAGCGCAGACGTTGCAGCGTGGCGTAAGCGGTCGATCTCGTCGTTCACCGAGGAGTCCTTCTCGATGTACGTGTCGCTCGAGGGGATGTAGGCCTCTGGCTGGTAGTAGTCGTAGTAGCTGACGAAGTACTCGACTCGGTTCTCGGGGAAGAACTCTCGGAACTCGTTCGCCAGCTGCGCGGCCAGCGACTTGTTGGGAGCGATCACCAGCGTTGGCCGCTGCACCTGCTCGATCGTCCACGCCATGGTCGCGCTCTTCCCCGACCCGGTGACGCCGAGGAGGGTCTGGAACCGGTCGCCGCGAACGATCCCCTCCGAGAGCTGCGCGATCGCCTTCGGCTGATCTCCAGCCGGCTCGAAATCGGTAACGACCTTGAACGCAGGCATCGAGGGATCCTACGAGCTGGCCGTGACCGAGCCTCCGAAGTCGAGGCCTACAGAGCGGGGAGGAACGACTCCTGGCAGCGGGGTGGGTCGCGGCCGTCGACGGCTCGGAGCGGGAGGAGCTTCTCGACGGCGAGAGCAGGGGCCCGGGTGAGGTCGGGGTCGTCGGACGCGTGAGCAAGGTCGTGCTCCACGCCGTCGCTCTGGTAGCGGATGCTGGCCGCCGGGTGGCGCGCCAGGTAAGAGCGCAGCGAGTCGCGCGGCAGCAGGTAGTTGGACGAGACGTAGAGCGCCAGCCCCGGGTCGTCGCTCGCCTCGATCCGCACGAGCCCGGCCTCGCGCTTGCCAAGCGCGAGAGCGGGCACCAGCAGGTGGTTGCTGCGCGCGTCTGCGACCTGGAGGTTCGAGTACATCGTGAACCCGAACGCTGTCTTCAGCTCGAGGTATGGCATCACGCCGTTCGCGATGACCAGCACCGGAACGATCGCGAGCCACCAAGCGCCGCGCTCGAGCGCGAGCGGACGCGACAGCGTCGCACCGCGTGGGTTGCTCAGCCACCAGCCGACGGCGACGACGAATGCAGCGTCGAGGAGCACCCACGACCACAGCCGCCCGTCGACGAACGCACGCTCGGCCGTCGCGTCGCCGCCCGTCCACTGCGCGATCGCGGTCATGGCCGCGAGAGCGGCCCAGGCCCCGACGAGGAACCGGCCCCGCCTCCGCACGACATCGACGATGCTCGACGCGAAGGCGGCCGGGAGGAAGAGCACGAAGAGCGCGGACAGCACGGCTGAGAAGTCGGAGAACAAGTGCTCCTGGTCGATCGCGATCGCGGCGTGGAACAGCAGCCCGACAGCGACGCCCAGCGCGCGGGTGCGGCGCACGCACAACAGGATCGGGATCGACATCTCGATGGCTGCCGCCACGATCGGGACGAGCGAAGCCCACCCGCCGTGACCGACAGCCAGGGGCGTCGAGAGCCCGAGGGTGCGCGCTGTCTCGTCGAAGTAGACGCTGCTACAGCTGACGGTCGTGTCGAAGAAGGCATGGTTGAGCTTGGCGAACGCGGCGAACGCGTAGAACGCAACGAGCGTCCAACGTGCCACCGGGAAAAAGCCCTCAGCGAGGGCGCGCGTCTCGAGCCGCCCCGCTCGGCGAGACCCGGCGAGCGCGAGGAGCAGCCCGAGGTCGACGAGAGAGACGACGAGCCAGTGATTGCCGAGCACGGGTGCCTCTTGCCAGGCCGTCACCGGACCGAGGACGGCGAGCCCGACGAGGGGTGCCAGCCAGCGGGGCTGGGCGAGCACCCAGAGCGCCACGACGACGAGGAGCACGTGGCCGAGGCCGGCAGCGGAGAAGTCGTGGATGATCCCCGTCGCGCGCGCGCTCGGGCCGAAAGCGTGGAAGAGCGCGGCAGTGGCCCACAGCGCAGCGAAGAGCGTGAGGACGTCGTTGTTGTGTTCCGGGACGGCGTCAGGCTCCGGAGAGCTCACTGCTGAGGCAGCGACGTCAGCCAGGACCACAACTGCTCGACCTGCTCGGCGAGGTGCTCGAGCGTCGAGGAGTTGTCGATGACGCGGTCGGCGACCGCGCGCCGCTCGGCCCGCGAGACCTGGTTCGCGATCCGATTGCGCGCATCCACTTCGTCCATGCCGCGCTGCGAGACCAGGCGCGCCACAGCGACCTCCGGATCGACGTCGATCACGACGACCGCCCCGTAGTCGAGCTTGCGGGCTTCCACCAACAGGGGCACGTCGTAGACGACGACGTTGTTCGTCCCGGCCTCAGCCTGCAACCGCTCGATCATCACCGCGCCGACGGCGGGGTGCACGATGGCCTCGAGCGCCTTCTTGGCCTCGGGATCGGTGAAGACCATGGCCGCGACGGCGGGCCGGTCGAGACGCCCGTCGGCGCCGACGATCCCCGGGCCGAACCGCTCGACCATCTGTGTGAAGACCGGCGTGCCCGGCTCTTGCAGCCGACGTGTGATCGCATCGGCGTCGACGATCACTGCCCCTCGCTCGGCGAGCATCGCTGAGACGGTCGACTTCCCCGATCCGATCCCACCGGTGAGCCCGACGAGGAGCATGGGGGCACAGTAGGTCTCCCCGCTAACGCCGCCGCGCGATGACGTAGGCGCCGTCGCGGTACACGATCGTCCAGCTGCTCGACTCTTCGAGAAGCTGCGCGAGAGGCGTGTCGCGCTTCCACAGGACTGCGCTCGCCTCGTAGCGATCGAGGATGCGCTGCCATCCCGGCTTGCCTCCGAGGAGCACGACGTAATCGTCGACGAGAGCGCTCGGCAGCATGTCGAAACGGTCATCGATGAAGGTCTCGTGCTGTGGGCCTTGCACGAGGTCGACGTAGTTGCCGACGAAGTCTTGGGTGACCAGCCGAGAACCCTTGGCGAGCAGCCCGGCGGAGCGGGCGTAGTCGACTGCGGCCGCCGGGTAGTCGTGCAAGTCGAGCGGCCCGCTGCGCACAGCGCCGACACCGAAGATGGCGCCGAGGGCCACCAGCGTCGCGCCCGCTACCCGGAAGGTGCTGCGACGAACATCGCCCGTGAGCGAACCGAGGCCCGCGAGACCGGCTGCGGCCCCCGGTAGCACGACGATGCTCGCGACAGCGATGTTGCGCGTGCTCAGGAGGGAGAGCGGCACGAACACGACGAGCGGAACCGCAGCGCGCCAAGAGGGACGACGCACCAGCCCGACGATCGAGAGCACGATGAGCAACAAGTAGGCGCGATCTGATTGGCTCGTGAACGCGGGTGACTGCCACTCGATCACGTTGTGCAGCACGCCTTGCTTGCTGATCAGCTCGACCGGGAACACGAGGAGACGCGGACCGAGCGGGTTGAGCCCGCCGATCAGGCAACCGAGCAACGCCCACTTCAGTGCCTCGAGCTCGCGAGCCGGACGCTCGCCGTCGAGGCGGCGGCCGAAGGCGAGCGCCCCGAGCGCGAGGAGCCCGAGGGGGAACGAGCCGTGGACGTTGACCCAAACCCAGAAGATCGCAACGAGCCACCGCGGATGCAGGCGACCCTCGGCGCACAGCAACGCGACGCACAACGCGACCAGCCCAAGGGTGAGCGGGCGTTCCGTCCAGTAGGAGACGCCGATCGCGAGCAGCACGATCGCCAGCGCGAGCCGCGGGACGACGGTGCCGGCAGGACGGGTCAGCGACCACACGAGGATCGCGAGCCCGCAGGCGACGACGCCCATGAGCACGAGCAGGGCACCGGCGCCACCGAGGCGATCGACCCCTCCATAGAGCACCGACGCGAGCCAGCTCTGCACGACCCATGGCCTGCCTGCGGCGGTGAACGTGTAGGGGTCGCTGCTTGGGATGTGGTGGCTGTCCCAGATCAGCCGCCCGGTCGCGAGGTGTGTCAGGAAGCTGTTGTCGGACAGGCCCGAGAGCCCGATCAGCCAGCCGGCGAAACCGACGACGGCCCCCAGGAGCCACGCAAGCTTGGGCCCGTCGCGCGGGCTCAGGCTTCGGTCGTTGCGTCGACCCCGGGGAGAGCGACCTCGGCTTCGGCCTCGGGCGCCTCCACGCTCGGATCCGCCGGCGCAGCCGATGCCGGGGCTTCGGTGCCTTCGGTGTCGCCGCCCTCGCTCTTCTCGTACTCGGCCCATGCCTCTTCGATGGCAGCCGTGTCGTACGCGGGGCCGATGTAGTTGCCGTCGTCGTCGTAGGCATGCTCGCCGAAGTGCTCGCGGTACTCCTCCGCGACCTCGCCGCCCTCGGCCGCCTGCTTGATCGAGAGGCTGATCCGGCGGCGCTGGAGGTCGAGGTCGATGATCTTGACCCACAACTCCTCGCCGGGAGTGACCACCTGTTCCGGTAGGTCGACGTGGTGTGCCGACATCTCGGAGATGTGCACGAGGCCCTCGATGCCGTCGCCGACTTGGACGAAGGCGCCGAACGGCACGAGCTTGGTGACCCGCCCGTAGACGAGCTCGCCGACGCGGTGCCCTGTCGCGAACTCCTGCCACGGATCCTGCTGCGTCGCCTTCAGCGACAAGCTGATGCGCTCTCGATCGAGGTCGACGTCGAGCACCTGCACGCTCACCTCGTCGCCGACGGCGACCACCGAGCCGGGATGATCGACGTGCTTCCAGGAGAGCTCCGACACGTGGATGAGCCCGTCCATGCCGCCCAAGTCGACGAAGGCGCCGAAGTTGACCACGCTCGAGACGACGCCCTGACGCACCTCGCCCGGCTTGAGGTTGGCGAGGAAGTCTTCGCGCTGCTCCTTCTGCGTCTCCTCGAGCCAAGCCCGCCGGCTGAGCACGACGTTGTTGCGGTTCTTGTCGAGCTCGATGATCTTCGCCTCGAGTGTGCGCCCGACGTAGGGCTGCAGGTCGCGCACGCGACGCAACTCCACGAGCGAGGCCGGCAGTAAGCCGCGAAGACCGATGTCGATGATGAGCCCGCCCTTGACCACCTCGATCACCGGGCCACGCACGACGCCTTCTTCTTCCTTGATCTTCTCGATCGTTCCCCACGCCCGCTCGTACTGGGCCCGCTTCTTCGAGAGGACCAGGCGGCCCTCCTTGTCCTCCTTCTGCAGGACGAGGGCCTCGATCTTGTCGCCCAGCCCGACGATCTCCGACGGATCCACGTCGTTGCGGATCGACAGCTCACGCGACGGGATGACGCCCTCGGACTTGTAGCCGATGTCGAGCAGCACCTCGTCGCGATCGACCTTGACGACGGTCCCCTCGACGATCTGTCCATCCTCGACCTCGACCATCGAAGCGGCGTAGGCATCCTCGAGCGACATGCCGCCCAGGTCGTCTTCGACAACTTGGCGGGGCACGTAGACGTCTTCGGCCTCGGTGACGGGCTCGGGTGCTGCTTCAGCGTCGGCGGGGATCGGATCGGCGGTCTGGTCGGACAACGGGTACTGCCTTCGGGGTCGGGATAGGGGAGGTGACGCACGCGCGGGACCGCGCGGATGCGTTGAAGGGACCCGTGACGATACCCCTCAGCTCGTCGCGCTCGCCACCACGAGGTGCTCAGGCGTCTCCGCGCTCGGCACGGCGCGCTCGTAACGCCCCGGCTCGACAGACCAGATCGCTTCCACGATCAGCCCGGCGCGCTCGACGAGGAGTGTCAGCTCCCTCGGGGTGTAACAGGTCGTCCACAGATCGGCTTCAGCTTCTGCGCCGGTCTCGTCTTTGACGACGGTGCGCTCGTGGTGAACCCCCGTCGCGACGTCGAAGGTCCCCCCGGGTTGTGGGTAACGCAGCTGGAAGTAGGAGGAGAACGCGCTCAGCGCCAGCCGTGCGCCTGGCCGTAGCGCCCGAGCGATCCCGGCGAGCACGCGTTCGTCGTCGCCGGGGCCGACCAGACCGAACGCGCCCTGGCACAACGAGATCGCGGCGTCGAACTCCGCCGTGTAGTCGAGCTCTCGCGCGTCGAGCCGCCGGAACGTCACTGGCGCGCCGGCCGGTGTGTCCTCTGCCGCGATGGCCACGAAACGGGCGCTGACGTCGATGCCGACGACCTCGATGCCGCGCCGCGCCATGGCGAGCGCATGACGACCGGGACCGCAGCCGACGTCGAGGACGCGGGCCCCGGGCTCGAGGCCGAGCACCTCGAGCAGGAAGTCGACCTCCTGCTCGGTGCCCTTCGTGAACGAGTAACGCAAGTACGCGCGGCCCAAGTGATCGGCCACACCTTCGAACCAGTGCGGCGGGCGTGCTGGCGCGTCCGAGCTCAACCTTTCGCGTCGGCCCACGTCGAGCCAAAGGCGAGGTTGACCTCGAGCGGCACGCGGAGCTCGGCTGCACCCGACATGGCCTCGATCGTGCGCCGCGCCACCGCGTCGCGCTCGACAGGAGGCACCTCGACGATCACCTCGTCATGGACCTGGAGGATGATCCGGCTGGTGAGCTCGTCGGCGACGAGAACGGCGTCGAGGCGCACGAGGGCCACCTTGAAGATGTCGGCGGCCAGCCCCTGGATGCCGGCGTTCATCGCCTGACGCTCGCCCGCCTGACGGATGCGGAAGTTGCCGGAGGACAGCTCAGGGATGAGCCGGCGTCGTCCGAAGAGCGTCTCGGTGTATCCGCGCTCCCTTGCCTCGGCGACGGTGCGATCCATGTAGCTGCGCACGTTCGGGAACGCGATGAAGTACGCGTCGAGGATCTCCTGAGCCTCGGTCGTCGCGATGTTGAGCCGCTGCGCGAGGCCGTAGGCCTCCATGCCGTACGCGAGGCCGTAGGAGACCATCTTCGACTTCGAGCGTTGCTCGACGGAGACGTCGGCTGGGTCGACGGCAAAGATGCGCGCCGCGGTGTCGGTGTGGATGTCGCGCCCTGACTCGAAGGAGTCGATGAGCCCCGGATCCTCCGCGAGGTGCGCGATGCAGCGCAGCTCGATCTGGTTGTAGTCCGCTACGAGCAGCTCGTGACCCTGCGCGGGGACGAACGCTCGCCGGAACTTGCGGCCCTCGTCGCTGCGCACCGGGATGTTGTGCAGGTTCGGGGCGTCGGAGGAGAGCCGGCCGGTGCGCGCGACGGTCTGGTTGAAGGTGGCGTGGATCCGCCCGTCTGGCTGAACCTCGCTGAGGAGGCCCTCGCCGTAGGTCGAGCGAAGCTTCTCGATCTCGCGGTAGCGCAGGAGGTGATCGACGATGGGATGCTGTCCCGCGAGCTTCTCGAGCGATGCCGCGTCGGTGGAGTAGCCCATCTTGGTCTTCTTGGTGGGTTGCAGCCCGAGCCGCTCGAACAGGATCTCTCGGAGCTTGACGGTGGAGTTCACGTTGAACTCCTCCCCGGCGTCGACCCACATCGCCTGGGTCAGCTCGCTGCACTCGGCCGCGAGGGTGTCGTTGAGGTGCTTGAGCTCCGTCGCGTCGACGCCGACGCCGACGTCTTCCATCTTTGCGAGCACGCGCACGAGTGGCACCTCGATGCCGTCGTGCAGGTCGCGCATGCCCTTTGCGTCGAGCGCCGCGTTCACCGGTTCGATCAGGCGGTCGACCGCCAGTGCACGCCGCGCCGCCTCGATCTCGTGGGGCACGGCGTCGCCGTCGAGATCGAGCGTGAGCTCGCCGCCGCCGACGCCGACACCGCCGACGGGCAACTCGAGACCCGCGTAGCGCACCAGCAGATCTCCGAGCAGGTAGCGCGACTCGGCCGGGTCGAGGAGGTACGCGGCGAGCACGATGTCGAGGTCGAGCGTGCGTAGGTCGACGTTGAGCTGGCCGAGCAACGCACGCATGAGCGGCTTTGCTCCGTGGGCTGCGATCGGGCGCCCGTCGAGGCCGACGAGGTCGCGCAGGGCGGTCCGGACGGGCGGATCATCGAGCAAAGCACGAGGGAGCCACGCAACTTCTGCGCGTGTTCCGTCCACGACGACGGCGAGCCCGGCGAGCGGTGCGCTTCCCTCCGGCCCGTCCCAGGCAGCCTCCACTGCGAGCGCTCCTGGGACGGTGGCAAGCTCGCGCAGCAGAGCCGCTGCCTCGGCCGCGACGGCGATCGTGCGCACCTCGGCCTCGAGGACCTCAGCTGCGGTCACGACGAAGCCGTTCGATCCGGCGTCGGGGAAGGCCTCGGCCAAGCGCTCGTGCAAGGTGCGGAACTCGAGGAAGTCGAAGAGCTGGCGGACCTCCTCCGGGTCGAAGGGTTCGAGCGCGAGCCCGTCGACGGCGACGTCGAGGGGCACGTCGTCGATGAGCACCATGATGTCGGCGTTCTGGCGCACCTGGGCCTCGTTGTCGATCAAGGCCTGGCGCAGCTTTGGCGTCTGCTCATCGACGTGCTCGAAGATCCCGTCGATGCCGCCGTATTTGTTGATGAGCTTCGCCGCCGTCTTCTCGCCGACGCCGGGCACTCCGAGGAGGTTGTCGGAAGGGTCACCGCGCAAGGCCGCGTACTGGCGGTACAGCTTCGGGGCCACACCCGTGCGCTCCTCGATGCCGGCCTCGTCGTAGAGCGCGTAGTCGGACACGCCGCGTCGGTTGTAGAGGACCCGGACGAGCGGGTCTTGCACTAGCTGGTAGCTATCGCGGTCGCCGGTCACCACGAGGACCTCGTGGCTCTGCTCGGCCGCCTGGGTCGCGAGGGTGGCGATGATGTCGTCGGCCTCGAAGCCCGGCGCCTCGAGGAGCGGGAGCCGCAGCGCCTCGACCACCTGCCGCACGAGACCCATCTGCTGTCGGAGGATGTCCGGCGCTGCAGAGCGGTTGGCCTTGTAGGTGGCGAGCGCTTCATGGCGAAAGGTGGGCTCGGGCCGGTCGAAGGCGACGGCGACGGCGTCGGGCCGGTGATCGCGCAGCAGGTTGAGCAGCATGCTCGTGAAGCCGTACACCGCGTTGGTGACCTGGCCGCTGGCCAAGGTGATGTCTGTCGGCAGCGCGAAGAACGCTCGGTAGGTGAGCGAGTTCCCGTCGACCAGCATCACCTTCACGGCTATGGCTTCAGGGCGCCGTCGACGACGTCCTGGGCGACCTGCTTCAGCGTCGAGCGAGTGTCCATAGCTGTCTTCTGCAGGAACCGGAACGCGTCCTGCTCCGAGTTGGCGTGCTCGTCCATGAGCCTGCCCTTGGCGCGATCGACGAGCTTGCGCGTCTCGAGCTGATCCGCGAGCGAGAGGTTCTCGTCGGCGAGCGCCTTCATCTCCTGATGGCGCCCGAGGGCGACCTCGACCGCCGGGATGAGCTCGCTCTTCTGGAACGGCTTCACGAGATACGCGAGCGCGCCGGCGTCGCGAGCCTTCTCGATCAGGTCGCGTTGGCTGAAAGCGGTGAGGATCAGCACGGCAGCCTGCTTGTCCGCCGAGATCAGCGCTGCGGCCTGCAAGCCGTCCATCCCTGGCATCTTGACGTCGAGGATGGCGAGGTCGGGCTTCAGCTCGGCGACGAGGGTGACGGCTTCGTCGCCGCGACCGGTCTCCCCCACCACGTCATAGCCCTCCTCTTGGAGGGTCTCCTTCAGGTCGAGGCGGATGATGGCCTCGTCTTCGGCGATGACGACACGGATCGACACGTGCTCTCCAGGGTTCGGGCTGCAGCGCAGGGCGGATCAGCGAGATTCGGACATGAGGCGATCGAGCAGCTCATCCTGCTGGCGCTCGAGGCCGTCGATCTGCGTCGTGACGTCGGCGCGGTGACGGCCCATGGCGTCAGCGTGCTTCTTGGCCGCGTGATGCTCGCGGTCGGCGAGCGGGGTCTCGGAGATGAGCGCACGCATGCGGGCATCGTCGGCCGTGTCGGCCAGGTGGGCGAGCTGCTCATCGGTGACGACGAGGTCGGCGCGCAGCTCCTTCAACCGCTCCGACAGCTCGGTGAGGCGACGCTCGAGCAGGGACCGGGACATCGCAGTCAGCGTAGTGCAACCCGGCCGCGGCAGGTCCCTGGTTGACTGGCCTCGATGGTCTCGCTCACACGGACGGCAGCGGTGTTGGCACTGGCGCTCATCGTGGCCGTCGGGTGCGGTGGAGGGAGTGCGCCTACGACGAACGCTGGCTGTGGCCCGACGGTCCGCGAGGCGCTCGACAGCAACCTCAGCCACGTCCTGCCTGGCGCGCCGGAGCCGAAGTACCAGACCGACCCGCCGACATCAGGACCGCACTCCCCCGGCGCCAGCCCCGCCGGCGTGGTCAGCGCACCCCTCAGCCGCCCAGCCCAGGTCGGCATCCTCGAGGGCGGAGGGGTACTCGTGCAATATCGCGATGCGGGCGACCTCGAAGCCTTGCGCACGCTTGCCAACGAGACCACCGTCGTCGCTCCGAACCCAGGGCTCGACGGACCGGTCGTCGCGACGGCGTGGCTCTTCAAGGTGCGCTGCTCGAGCGTCGACACCGCCGCCCTGGCGAGCTTCGCCATGGATCGCTCGGGGCACGGGCCGGGTAGCGGTGGCTGATGTTCCGTGCCTGATGCCTGGGGGGTCGACGACGGCTACGAGGACACGCACGGCCAGTGGCACGAGACACCTCGGGCGACGAAACGGGCCCTGCGCGTCGCGATGGGCGATCTCGCCGATCGTGGCGATCCGCCACCGCCGAACCAACCCGTGTGGTTCGTGCGCCAGGGCTCGGCGCCTGCGATCGAGCGCGGGGCTGTGCTCCTGCTCGAGGACGGCACCGAGTTGGAGGCAGCCGACGCCCTGCCTCACGATCTCCCCCTCGGCTACCACGACCTGCAACCCGACGGCGGTGCGCCGAACACGCGGCTGATCGTCACGCCCGATCGGTGCCACCCGGCCCGGCGGCGGATGTGGGGCTGGTCGGCACAGCTCTATGCGTGCCGATCCGAGGCGAGTTGGGGAATGGGCGACTTGGCCGACCTGCGCCGCCTCGCTCGATGGTCGGGCGAGCACGGAGCAGGCGTGCTCGCCATCAACCCGCTCCATGCCGCGCTACCCGTCGCGCACCAGGAACCGAGCCCCTACTTCCCCTCGTCACGCCGCTACCGCAACCCGTTGTACGTGCGCATCGAGGAGGCGGCGGGCTTCGACCCGTCGGTTCCGCTCCTCGCTGAAGCAGCAGCAGCCGGTCGCGCGCTCAACGCTGTTCGCAGCATCGACCGCGACGAGGTGTACCGCCTCAAGATGGCCGCGCTGTCGCACATCTGGGCCAAACGTTCGAGGGGGGGCGAGCGCGGGTCGGTGGTGGCCTCGGGCGCCGATGATCGCGACGTCGCCACCTACGCGGTGTTCTGCACCCTGGCAGAACACCACGGGTGCGGCTGGCGAGGCTGGCCCGGCGAACACCGTCGCCCGGACAACCCCGGCGTCCAACGCTTCGCGACCGAACACGCCGAGCGGGTGCGGTTCCACGGTTGGATCCAGGAGCTGCTCGATGACCAGCTTGCCCGGGCGGCTGCGGAGGGGGCGGCCGCTGGTGTCGGGCTGCTCGGCGACCTCGCCGTCGGCGTCGATCCTGACGGCGCCGACGCCTGGCGCTGGCAGGACACTCTCGCCGCGGGTGCCACCGTCGGCGCACCACCCGACACGTTCAACACCGCAGGACAGGATTGGGGGCTGGCGCCCTACGTGCCGTGGAAGCTGCGGGCCGCGGCCTACGAGCCCTTCGCCCGCACCGTGCGGGCTGCCATGCGCCAACTCAGCGCCCTGCGGATCGACCATGTGATGGGGCTGTTCCGCCTCTTCTGGCTCACAGATGGCGCGTCGCCCGACGAGGGCGCCTACGTGCGCTACCGCGGCACGGAACTGCTCGACATCGTCGCCCTCGAGAGCGCACGGGCCGGCGTCACCATCGTCGGGGAGGATCTCGGCACCGTCGAGGACGACGTGAGAAGCGTGCTGCACGAGCGCGCGGTGCTCTCCTTCAGCGTCGGATGGTTCGAAGCCGATCCGCCCGAGGAGTGGCCGGCGCAGTCCCTCGCGACGCTGACAACGCACGATCTGCCGACCGTTGCCGGTCTCCTGTCGCGCACCGACGCCCAGGACGCGATGGGCGCGAAGCTCGACGCGTTGGCGCCTGATGCCACAGACGCTGTCGGCGCCGCTGTCGCAGCGTACGGCCGCATCGGTTCCGCCCCTTCGGTGTTCGCGCTCGCGACCTTCGAAGACGCTCTTGGCGTGCTCGAACGGCCCAACCTCCCAGGCACCACCACCGAGCGCCCCAACTGGAGCTTGGCGCTCCCGAAGTCACTTTCCGAGCTCGAGGACGACGAGGGCATCATGGCCGTCGCGGAGGCCATCGCCAGGACGCGCCGGGGAGCTGACCTCGGCTGATCGTTCGTCGTTACCCTTCCCCAGGTGCTCGACCCCTTCCCGCTCGGCGAGCTCGCCTACCTCTACATCGCGACCAACGACCTCAACGCAGAGCTCGCGTTCTATGACGAGGCCATGGGCGCAGACCTGCTCTGGCGCTTCCAGGCTTTCGGCGCGGACGTCGCTGGGGTGCGAATCGGTCCGGGCCCTGTGGTGGTGCTCGCCGACCACCGTCCGGTGCCGAGCGTGTTGCCGATCTGGGCGGTGCGCTCCCTCGAAGCCTGCGCCGAGTGGCTCCATGCAACGGGCTGGTCTTCGACCGTGACGCGCGTCGGCGTCCCCGATGGCCCGTGCCTGGTGCTACGCGATCGCAGCGGCAACGAGCTCGCCCTGCTCCAACGAGATCGCCCCGACGCCATGGTGAGCGCCTACCACGACGCGACGAACCACCGCGCCGTGCGCTGACGCCGCCACGCTGAGGTGCCCCGGGTGGGATTCGAACCCACACTGTGCGCAGTTTGAGTGCGCCCTCTCTGCCGGTTGGAGTACCGGGGCCGGAGGCGTGGAGCGTAACCTCCAGCGCATGCGCCACCGCCGTTCTCGGCTCCGCAGGCTGCTCGCCCTCGGCGGCATGCTCGGCGGCCTCGTGGCCTACCGCAACCGGCGCATAGCGAAGGGCGAGCAGCGACTGTCCTCGCACGATTGAAACCTTTCGTGGCGAGCGTCGGTCGGAATGGTTCTCCGACGTCGAGCAGGGGTCAGCACGGGCATGTCGATCGCGTTCCTCTTCCCGGGCCAGGGCGCCCAAAAGCCCGGCATGGGGCGCGCCTGGACGGAGCACGAGTCGTGGGAGGTGGTCGGCGAAGCAAGCGAGGCCGCCGGTCGTGATGTCGCGAACCTGCTCCTCGAAGCCGACGCGGACGAGCTCACCAAGACGCGCAACAGCCAGCTCGCCACCTATGTCTTGAGCCTGGTCGTGCTCGACGCCGTCGAGCAGCTCGGCATCGAGCCGGCCGTCGCGGCCGGGCACAGCCTGGGCGAGTACACAGCGGTCACCGCAGCCGGCGGCCTCGAGCTCGAAGACGGGGTGCGCCTCGTCACCGCCCGAGGCGAGGCGATGCAGGTCGCCGCCGAGGAGCGCGAAGGCACGATGGCTGCCGTGCTCGGGCTCGACGAGGACAAGGTGACCATCGCGTGCATGCGCGCTGCGGCCGACGTGTGGCCGGCCAACTTCAACGCCCCCGGCAACGTCGTGATCGCGGGCGACCCATCAGCCATCGTCTCGGCCGGGGCGATCGCCAAGGAGCTCGGTGCCAAGAAGCTCTTGCCTCTCACCGTCGGTGGCGCCTTCCACACACCGTTCATGGCCCCGGCGCGAGATCCGCTGAAGAAGGCACTAGCCGAGGTCGCGCTCCGCACCCTCGAGATCCCCGTCGTCGGCAACGTCGACGCCCAAATGCACCCAGAGGCCCAGGAGTGGCCGGGGTTGTTCTCGGCGCAGCTGTGCAGCCCCGTGCGATGGCGCCAGAGCCTGCAGACCCTCGCCGACACGGGGGTACGCACTTTCGTCGAGCTCGGCCCGGGCACCGTCCTCGCCGGCACCGTCAAGCGCACGCTCGAGGGCGCCAACGCCATCTCGGTCTCGACGCCAGAGCACCTCGACACCCTCCTCGAGCGCATCGCTGGCGAGGCTGGCGCCGTTCACCACGAAGGCGAGCATCTGTTCATGACCGAACGGGTCGTCGTCAGTCCCGGCGCCGGGTTGTTCGAGCCCGCGAGCGACCTCGGCGCCGGCAAGGCCGTCGAAGCCGGCGACCTGCTCGGCACCGTCGCCGGGCTCGAAGTGCGCACGCCGTTCTCCGGGCGCATCGAGGGCGTGCTCGCGCACCTCGGCGAGCGCGTCATGTCGCGCCAGCCGATCGCCTGGCTGCGCACGGCATGAGACGGAGTCGCATCTCGGGTTGGGGCACAGCTCTGCCCGAGAAGGTGCTCACCAACGCCGATCTCGAGGGCTCCCTCGACACCAGCGACTCGTGGATCAGCGAACGCAGCGGCATCCGCGAGCGCCGCGTCGGTGGAACCACATCCGGGCTCGGCACCGACGCGGCGCGCGCGGCGCTGACGATGGCAGGCGCCGACCGTGCGGTCGGGCTGCTCCTGCTCGCCACGTGCACACCCGATCAGCAGATGCCCGCTTCGGCGTCGTCGGTGCAACACGCCCTCGGGCTCAGCTGTGGTGCCATGGACATCAACGCCGCCTGCTCCGGGTTCGTCTACGGCTACGTGCTCGCCCACCACATGGTGGTCGGCGGCATGGATCGCGTCGTCCTCGTCGGTTCGGAGACGATGTCGAAGATCGTGGACTGGGACGACCGGAGCACGGCTGTGCTCTTCGGCGACGGTGCCGGCGCTGTTGTCGTCGACGCTGACGAGGGCGACGACCCCGGCCTTCTCGGCTACGACCTCGGCTCGGATGGGTCGCTTCGACACATCCTCGACGCCGATGTTGGCGGGTTCGTGCGGATGGACGGCAAGGAGGTCTTCCGCAAGGCCGTTCGGATCATGGTCGACTCCAGCCGCCGAGCCATGGCGAACGCCGGCGTCGGAGCGGACGAGATCGCGCTGCTCGTCCCCCACCAGGCCAACACGCGCATCATCGAATCGGCGCGCGACAAGCTCGACATCTCCGCGCAGCGCACGGTCACGATCCTCGAGCGCACCGGCAACACGTCAGCGGCATCGGTGCCGCTCGCCCTTGCCGACGCGGCCGATGCGGGGCGCCTCGTGCCTGGTGACCTGGTGCTGCTGACCGGCTTCGGTGCTGGCATGACCTGGGCCTCCGCCGTCCTACGGTGGGATCCGTGACTCCCGAGCCCCGAACCGTCCTCGTGACCGGAGGTGCCCGCGGCATAGGCCTCGCGTGTGCACAGCGATTCGCGGCCGGTGGTGACCGCGTCGCGGTGCTCACCCGTTCGAGCACCACCGACGCGTTTGCGTGCTTCCCGTGCGACGTCGCCGATCACGGTGCCGTTGACGAGGCCTTTGCCAAAGTCGAAGCCGAGCTCGGGAGGGTCGAAGTCGTCGTCGCCAACGCCGGCATCACGCGCGACGGGCTCCTCGCGCGCATGAGCCCCGCCGACTGGCAGGCCGTGATCGACACCAACCTCACCGGCTCGTTCAACGTCGCACGCCGGGCGATAGCTGGGATGATGAAGGCGCGTTGGGGCCGCCTCGTGTTCGTCTCCTCGGTCGGCGCCTATGTCGGCCCGGCCGGGCAGGCCAACTACGCGGCGACCAAGGCCGGCGTCATCGGCTTCGCGCGGGCCGTCGCACGCGAGTACGGGGGCCGCGGCATCACCGCAAACGTCGTCGCGCCGGGCCCGATCGAGACCGACATGACTGCTGCGCTCGATGAAACCCAGCGCGCTGCGCTCCGCGCCACCGTCCCGGTGGGGAGGTTCGGCACGGTCGAGGAGGTCGCCTCTGCCGTCGCGTTCCTCGCCTCGCCCTCCGCTGCGTACATCACCGGCGCGGTGATCCCTGTCGACGGCGGCCTCGGCATGGGATTCTGATGGTCCGACGAAACAAGGAGAGAGCACCCCGATGAGCGATGAGCTGTTCAACCGCTTCGCCAAGACCGCGGCGGAGAGCCTCGCGAAGCCGGTCGAGGAGATCACGATGGACGCCAACTTCGCTGATGACCTCGACGCCGACAGCCTCGATCTGGTCCAGATGGTCATGGACCTGGAGGAGGAGTTCGACGTCACGGTCGAGGAGGAGGAGCTCGACGGCGTCACGACAGTGAGCCAGGCTTACGAGCTCATCAAGGGCAAGCTCGGCTGATGGATGCTGGGCGCGGCAGGCGGGTCGCGGTCACCGGGCTCGGCGTCGTCGGTGCATGTGGGATCGGCCGTGAGGCGTTCTGGGCCGGGCTGCTCGCGCCGCAGTCCGAAGGCGAGCGCCGCATCCACGACTTCGACCCCGCCGCGTCCTTCGACAACCCGAAAGAAGCGCGGCGCACCGACCGCTTCACGCAGTTCGCGTACGCGGCAGCGAGTGAAGCTCTCGCGCAGTCCGCGATGCCGAGCGTCGACCCTGATCGCGTCGGCGTGCTCCTCGGTACGGGCATCGGCGGTATCACGACGACCGAGGAGCAGATCATCGTCGGGCACGAAAAGGGTGCACGACGCGTCTCGCCGTTCCTGATCCCGATGATGATGGCCAACGCCGCGCCCGCTGCGCTCTCGATGCGCTACGGGTTTCGGGGTCCGTGCGAGACGACGGTGACAGCCTGCGCGGCCGCCACGCATGCGATCGGCAACGCGGCGCGCCTGATCTCCTCCGGGCGCTGCGACGCGATGCTCACAGGCGGGAGCGAAGCTGCGATGGTCGCCACAGCGGTCGCCGGCTTCACCAACATGACCGCGCTGTCGACCTCAGGCGTCTCGCGGCCCTTCGATGCGGCGCGCGATGGCTTCGTGATGACCGAGGGCGCTGGCATCCTCGTGCTCGAGGAGTGGTCGGCGGCCGAAGCCCGCGGCGCTCGCATCCTCGGCGAGATCGTCGGCGCAGCCTCGACCGCCGACGCCCACCACATCACCGCGCCCTCACCCGGCGGCGCCGGAGCTGTGAGCTGCATCGAGATCGCCTTGGCCGATGCCGGCCTGTCGCCGGGTGACATCGCGCACGTCAACGCGCACGGCACCTCCACGCCGCTCAACGACGCGGCGGAGGCCGAGGCACTGGCGAAGGTGTTCGCCGGCAGCGGGCCGATCGTCACGTCGACAAAGGGTGTCACCGGCCACGCGCTCGGCGCAGCCGGCGCGCTCGAGGCCGCCGCTGTGCTGCTGTCGTTCGAACACGAGCTCGTGCCACCGACAGCTGGTACCGATGTGCTCGATCCGGCGCTGCCCGCGATCGACCTCGTGGTCGGCGCGCCGCGCTCCTGGACGCCGGGCCCGAGCTTGTCCAACAGCTTCGGATTCGGCGGCCACAACGGCGTGCTCGTCCTCGCGCCGGCCTGAAGCGCTTCGAGCAGGCTCGGTGCGTCAAGCCAGGAGGGAACCCTCGAGGGTGAGCAGCGCCCGCTTCATGTCGAGACCGCCGCCGTAACCGCCAAGGGCGCCGCCTGAGCGCAACACGCGGTGGCACGGGACGATGATCGGCACCGGGTTCGTGGCCATCGCCGAGCCAACCGCCCTGCTGGCCTTGGGGTTGCCAACGCGCTCCGCGAGCTCTCGGTACGACACGACATGGCCGAACCCGACGTCGTGGTAGAGCCGCTCGAGCACGGTGCGTCGAAAGCCGCTGCTCAGGCGCCAGTCGATCGGCACGTCGAAAGCGACGCGATCGCCGGCGAAGTACTCGTCGAGCTGCCGGCGCACAGCATCGAGCCGGGCGGGGTGCTCGACGACGCGTGGCGAGATCGTCCTCGCCAAGTGCTCGTCCACCCCATCGTCGGCGTGCAGCGCGACGAACACGAGCCCGATCGGCGTTGCCGCGAGACGCAGCGTCCCGACTGGCGTGTCGATCGGCGCGGTAGCCACCTCGACGAGCCCCTCGTCGTCGGCCCGGCGCACGAACTGCGCCACCACAAGCGGAACCGCGTCGTCGCCTTCCACGGCTACTCCTCGCAAGCGCTCCTCGACTTCAGTCATGACGCAATCTCCTCTCGCAGTCGGGCCAAGCCGGCCCGTACGTTCTGTCGCGCAGCGGCCTCTGTGCAGCCGAGCACGAGGCCGATCTCGTCGTATGGCCGATCAGCGGCGTGGCGCAGCAACACAGCGGCTCTTTGCTTGGATGGCAGCGCGCTGACGGCCGCCCACAGTTCGCCGTCGGCCAGCTGCGGTTCGCCGCTCGTCGTCACGCTCGGTTCTGGCACCTCAGCGATCGGGATCGCCCGCCGTGCTCGGCCGCGCGCCTGGTCGATCACCTTGCGGTGCGCGATCGTGAAGAGCCAGCCGCCGAGGTTGTCGTGGTTGCGCAGCGATGGGTACGCACGGAGGGCCGAGAGCATCGTCTCTTGGAAGCAGTCGCCGGCGTCGTGGACGCCGAGCGACGCGACGAGATAGCGGTGCAGCGACGCAGCGTGTTCGTCGAGCCATGCTTGGAACGGGGGGAGCTCCATCCCCTGTTGAACGCTGCGGACCATCGTGGTGTGAGATGCGTTCGAGAGGTTCCCGGTCTAGGACCCGAGCGAGCGGACCAGGTTCGTTGCGGTGTCCTTGGGGCTGATCTTGTACCAGGCTTCGGCGATCTTGCCTTTCTCGTCGACGAGGAACGCCGAGCGCAGGATGCCCATGTACTTCCTGCCGTACATCGACTTCTCGGTCCACACGTCGAACGCTTCGGCAACGGCGTGATCCTCGTCGGCGAGCAGCGGGAAGCCGAGCCCGTACTTGTCGTCGAAGCGCTTCTGCTTGCCAGGCTTGTCGGGGCTGATGCCGAGCACAACGGTGCCGCGGACATCTGGTAGCACGTCGCGCAAGCCGCAGGCCTGGGTCGTGCAACCAGGCGTGTCCGCCTTCGGGTAGAAGTAGACCAGATGCCATACCTTCCGCGCTTTCAGTGACTTGGAAAGACTGAAGGGTTCACCGTTCTGATCCGGCAACGTGAAGTCGGGGGCCTTGTCACCGGGCTTGAGGGGCATGGACTCGACGATAGGCCGCGCGATCGAGCGAGACTGGGCTCGCGAAGGTCGATGAGCGCAGGGCAGACTGAGGGTCAGTCCACCGAGCCCGCCGACACCACCCACTCGACGCGCTGCCCGGTGACCCTGGCGATGCGATCGAAGTCTGTGTCGTAGTGCAGGACCGTCAGGTCGTTCGCCTCCGCAGCGGCCGCGATCAGCAGATCCGGCACCTTGCGCCCGCGTTGATGCCTTGCGGCGAGGAGCCGTTGCACCTGACCTGCGCGGCGAACGTGCTCAGCCGAGGTCTCGATGAGCTCGAAGGCATCGAGCGAGCCAACCGCCTGGTCCCACTCCTTGGCACTCCGGGCGGAGTAGCCGATCTCGAGATCGGTGATCCCAGCCCGAGCGAGAGACGCCGACGCGGCAAGATCCTCGACGACGCCACGCACGGCTTCGTGCCGGAGCCGGGTAAGGACGCTCGTGTCGACCAGATGCGTCAGCGCCACGCGTCGTTCCGGGCGTCGAGCTCGAGACGAGCAAGACGATCGAGCGAGCGCTTCACTTCCGCCGAACGCTGGCTCCCCGCCCGGTCGAGCGCCTCGTTCACGGTGTCGCGAATCGTCTGCGTACCAAGCTCGGCCCTGGCAGCGCGAAGCGCCCGCTCATCGATGTCCACTAAGTGCTTCGCCACGTCAGCAGTATATACCGGTAGGTCTACCGTATATACGCCGAGCGCTTTACGGGTAGAAGTAGATGAGCACCTTGCGACCCTTGAGGTCCGAGACCTTCCCCTCACCCGGCGTTCAATTGGATAGGAGTAGGAGTAGTAGGATTCCTACAATGCGGGTCACCGAGAAAGGCCAGATCACCATTCCGAAAGCGCTGCGCGACGCCCTCGGCATCGGCGCAGGAACCGAGGTCGAGTTCGAGCGACGCAAGGACGTCATCGTCGTCCGCAAAGCGACGACCGCCACGGGTCGTGGAGCACGGCTCGCGGGGCGCCTGCGCGGGCGAGGCGATGTGGAGATGACGACCGATGAGATCATGGCCCTCACCCGAGCCGATTGATCAATGGCAACGGGCACCCTCGTCGATTCCAACGTGCTCCTGGACATCTTCACCGAGGACGACAACTGGCTCGAGTGGTCCAACGAGGCCCTTGGCGCCGCCGCCGAGGCCGGACCGCTCTATATCAACCCGGTGATCTACGCCGAAGTGTCGGTCAGGTTCTCACTCGTCGAAGAACTCGAGGACGCGCTGCCCTCGGGCGAGTTCTGCCGTGCGGCGCTGCCATGGGCAGCGGCGTTCCTGGCCGGGAAGGCCTTCGTCTCCTACCGGCGCAATCGAGGCGCCGCCTCTGCACCGCTGCCGGACTTCTTCATCGGCGCGCACGCGGCAGTCGAGGATCTGGTGCTACTCACCCGCGATACGCGTCGATACCGCACCTACTTTCCCACCGTTCGGCTACTCGCCCCAGCGGGACTGTGAATTGGTGACGGCGGCGGTCTCAAGGGAGGCGTTGCCGGTTCAGGTTGATGGGAAGCGGATGTAGGTGTCGATCATCGCGAGGCCCAGCGCTCGGTCATGGCACGGGTCGGCCTCGACGACGCCACGGGCATGCATGTCGGCGACGAGCTCGTCGACAACGGCTTCGTAGCTGAGGTCGTCGCTGTGGATGCGCCACGCCGTTCGCTCGGCCTCATCGGAGAAGCAATACGCCTTCCACGACACCGAGAGCCGCAGTTGCGCCCACAGGTAGCGCGCGACCTCATAGCCGTCCGCGTTGGCGAGCATCCACTCCCCTGCTGCGGCGGCTCGATCACGGGTGAGCGTCGAGCCGACCTCGATGGGAGGCGCGGGCTGATCGATGCCTCCGACCGTGTCGACGCCGTGGAACACGGTGTCGGTGTCGAGCACGAGTGCGGTGTCGGGCCGCCCGTCGTGCACCTGAGCCGGGCCGTCCGCTCCGCTTGGCCACCAGGACAGCTCGCCGCCCGGCCCATCGCTGAACCAGCCGATCCCTGTCGCGATCCGCAGCCGCCACGCGTCGAACAAACCCGCGTGGTGCATTACGACCAGCAGCCATTGCGGCACGAGCTTGCGGTTGAGCCCCCGGAACTCGGGCACGTCGGTGTGCACCGCCAACTCCTGACCAGGGAGCATCACGTTGGCATAAGCGATCGCGGGTTCGACGATGTCGCAGCCGTGCACTGTGCGGGCCCCGTCGATGAGCGATGGGTGGTGCAGGAACGCGTCGATGCCCGCTGCGTAGCGTTCGCTGCCATAGGCATACTCCTCGCGCAGGTAGCTGGTGCGCGCCGTGAGCGTGCTCGCCGCCTCGCTGCGGCGCGCAGCGCGCCCGCCCGAGCGCACGAAGTTCTGCACGCTGTCGTAGCGCTGGGGAAGCCCTCGCCCCAGGTCAGTCTCGATGCGCTCGTGCTCCGCATAGGTCCGATAGCGCCCGACGCCAACGGCGAGATCCACCATCGCCTTGCCACGGTCGCCGAAGAGCGGATCGATCAGCACGCTCCTCGCCACACGGCCACGATACAAGCGGTGTCCTGACGCAGCCGCTGTCACCTCGCGCGAAGAGCCGCGAGGTCGGCCTGATCGGCTGCGTCGAACTCGGTGGGAGGTTGCGAACCGAACAGCTGGCCGATGAGGTCGGACTCGACGGCCCAGTACATGACCGAGGCCCGGTTGGTGGAGTGCCCTTGATGCGCGGGGTCGCCCCGCCCGGTCTGCAACACCAGATCCACGAGCCCGAGGATGTGACCGACCTCGTGGGTCGAAACCGACCGCTCGATCGGGCCGACGGCGCCGAACAGCCCAGCCGAAGAGCGAACCTGGTCGACGAAGATCGCCGCGAAGTCGCCTCGCGTCGCGACGCCGAGGACGCTCGAGTCGCCCCGGAAGTCGCCGCTGACGAACAGCAGCGAGAGGATCGCGACGTCGCCCGTTTGTTTCGGGGCGCTGCGATCGACCTCCGACTCCAAGGAGGCCTCGGTCCACCTCGGAGCTGCGTCGTCGAGGGTCGTCGTACTGATGTCGACCTGCTTGCCGCTGGCCTCCGCCAGCGCCTGCTTGATGTGCTCGAGCGTCCCGGCCTGTGGGGCTGCGTCGCGCTGCACGAGCGCAGCGATGGTGATCCGCGCCGGGCCGTCGCCGCGCAGGTAGCGCGTCGCGTACGAGCCAGGCCCTGCTGGCGCCGCCACAGTTGCGCGAGCAGCTTCGGCGGCAGGTGAGGCGCCTGGCGGCTGCTCACTTGGCCCGCTTGGCGAGCCGAGCGACGGGACCGGCCGCGTTGCGACACCGCCGCTCGTCGTGCTCGTGTCGCTCGACGCGCCGGTGGTGACCGTCGTCGTCGCCTCTGCGGTGCCGGGGCTGCCAGCGACGCCCGGCCGGCCGTCGCTCGAGCAGCCGCCGGTGGTCGCGACAGCGAGGACGAACGAAGCTGCGAGCGCTACCCATGGCGAGGCGCGCCGGTTCGTCATCCCAGGTCCTTGCGCACCAGTGAGTGGCCGAAGAAGCCACCCTTCGGCCGGGCGTGCGCGTGGTAGTGGTCGGGGATCTGGCGCATGTGGTCATCGACGTAGTGCGCGCTGTCGAAGAGCCGATCCCAGACAGCAGCGAGGCGGGCGTGGAGCTCGGCTTTGACGGCGGCAGGGGGCAGGTTGTCGTGCACCTTCCACACGACCATCGGCGTCGCGCAGATCTCGCACTCGGCGATCCAGCAGAGCTCGTCGTCGTGGAACCACTCGGTGATCTTGGCCGCCTCGCACAGGGGGCACGCGGGGTCGAAGGGGTCAGCCGTCTTCATCCAGCGCCTTTCGCAACTGGCTCGTGAACGCACCTGCGTCTTCTGGCGAGCCCCCGTCGAGAAGGATGCGCATGAGCGCCGAAGCCACCACGACACCATCGGCTGGAGCGGCAGCCTGCACCGCATGGACAGGGGTGGTGACGCCGAAGCCCATGACGACGGGCATGTCGGTCGCAGCCTTCAGTCGCTTGGCGAGCACAGCCGACGACTCGGCGACGGTGGCCCGCTCGCCCGTCACCCCGAGGAGGTTCACGCCGTACACGAAGCCGCGTGCCCGTGCGCACAGCACACGCAAGCGGTCATCGGGCGTGAGCGGTGACGCCAGGAGCACGTTCTCGATGCCAGCCTCGTCAGCGGCCGGGCCCCACGTCTCGAGCTCCTCCATCGGCACGTCGGGCAGGATCGCTCCATCGATGCCCGCCGATGCGAGCTCTGCAGCGAAGCGACGCGCGCCCATGCGAAACGCGATGTTGCAGTAGGTCATGACGATCAGCGGCACATCGCAATCGAGCCCGTGAAGCTCCGAAAGGATCGACATTGGTGTCGCGCCCCGAGCGAGCGCGGCCTGAGACGCTGCCTGAATGGTCGGCCCGTCCATGACCGGATCGGAGAAGGGGATGCCTATCTCGATGGCGTCGGCGCCCGCGTCGGCGAAGGCCAGCACGACATCCGTCCAGCCGTCCATGAGACCGCCCGTCATGTACGGGAGGAGGAGCTTGCGTCCGCTCGCCCGCCGTGCGCGCAAGCAGGCCTCGAGCTTCACGCCAAGTCGCCGAGGATGTCCGACACTTCGGCGACATCTTTGTCACCGCGCCCCGAGAGGTTCACGAGCACGGTTTTGCCGGCGAGCTCGTCCTTGGCCCTGATCACCCAAGCCAGCGCGTGCGCTGGCTCGAGCGCGGGGATGATTCCCTCGGTCTCGGAGAGCAGGCGAAAGGCGTCGACGACCTCGGGGTCGGTCACAGCCTCGTAGCGGGCGCGCCCGACGTCGGCGAGTTGGCTGTGCTCGGGCCCGACGCCCGGGTAGTCGAGCCCGGCTGAGATCGATTGGGCCTCGAGGACCTGACCCCACTCGTCCTGCTTGAGATACGACAGCATCCCGTGCACAACCCCGGGGACACCACCACCGATCGCAGCGCCGCCAGCCGGCTCGACGCCGACGAGCGCGACATCGGGAAGCTCGGCGAACCCCGAGAAGATGCCTGCCGCGTTCGAGCCGCCGCCGACGCACGCGACGATCACGTCGGGCGTCGCACCGAGCAACGCCTGGCACTGGGCGCGCGCCTCGTCGCCGATCACTCGCTGCAGCTCGCGCACGATCCACGGGTAGGGGTGCGGGCCCATGACGGATCCGATGCAGTAGTGCGTCGTCTCGACCGAGGCCACCCAGTCGCGCATGGTCTCGTTGACCGCGTCCTTCAGGGTGCGGCTACCCGTGACAGCGGGACGGACCTCGGCCCCGAGGAGGCGCATGCGAAAGACGTTGAGCGCCTGGCGTTGCATGTCGATCTCACCCATGTACACGACGCAGTCGAGCCCGAGCAGCGCTGCGGCTGTCGCCGTCGCCACGCCGTGCTGACCGGCTCCGGTCTCCGCGATGATGCGTCGCTTGCCCATGCGCGTGGCGAGCTGGGCTTGGCCGAGCACGTTGTTGATCTTGTGGCTACCCGTGTGGTTGAGGTCTTCGCGTTTGAGGAGCAACCGCAATCCGAGGCGCGCCGAGATGCGCCGGCACTCGGTGATCGGCGAAGGTCGCCCGGCGTAATCGCGCAAGAGTCCGTCGAGCTCGGTTCGAAAGGCCGGGTCGGCCCAGGCGGTGCGGAACTCCTGCTCGAGCTCGGCGCAGGCAGCGATCAATGTCTCGGGCACGAAGCGCCCGCCGAAGCGCCCGAAGCGGCCCGACGCGTCAGGCTCGCCCATCACCGCTGCGGGCTCACTCACGGGAGATCCTCGAGCTGCCAGTCGAACGGACGCTCATCGTCGTCGCCGCGGTAGCCCTTGGGTGCGGCGGCGCGAGCGCTCCGCACGAACGCGCGCACCAAACGAGGATCCTTGTGCCCGGGCGACGCTTCGACCCCGGTCGCGACGTCAACGCCCCATGGGTGCACCCTCGTGATCGCGTCGCCGACGTTGTCGGGAGTGAGCCCGCCGGCGAGGATCACGCGCCGCCCGACGGGCGCGCCCTCCGCGAGCGACCAGTCGAACAGCTCGCCGGAGCCGGGCGTGCTGGAGTCGATGAGGATCGCATCGGTGCCGAACAGATCGGTCTGCTCGAGGGCGGGATCGCCGCTCGAGAAGGCCTTGATGACGATCGCGACCCGTTCGTGCACCCACGTGGTCTGCTCGATGGTCTCGTGGCCGTGCAGTTGTGCCGCGCGCAGACCGGCGGTGTTGACGATCTCGACGACGCGCTGCGGCGCCTCGTCGCGAAAGACACCAACGGTGAGGATCTCGGGGGGCAACCTGCGAGCGATGTCGCGAGCGAGGGAAGGTGCGATCTGGCGGGTCGAGGGCGCGAACACGAAGCCGACGGCATCAGCACCCATTGCCACGGCGAGTAGAGCGTCCTCCTCGCTGGTGATCCCGCAGATCTTCACGAACATGACGCCGAGCCTACGGGAGCGGCTCGCCAGCCTCGTCGTCTCTGCGGGCCGGTCCTCCGCCTCGGAGCGCTGCGACAGCCGCAGCTGGATCACCGCTGGTGACGAGGTGCTCGCCGACCAGCACAGCCTGGTAGCCGGCGTCGACGAGCCGGGCCACAGCGGAGCGCTCGGCGATCCCGGACTCCGCCACGCGCACGACGCCAACAGGTAACAGAGAAGCGACGCGCACCGCGCGAGCGGTGTCGACCTCGAAGGTCACGAGATCGCGCTGGTTGACCCCGACGAGGGTTGCCTCAACCGCCATGGCGCGCTCGATCTCGTGCTCATCGTGCACTTCGACCAGCGCGTCGAGCTCGACCTCGAGGGCGAGGTCGTGAAGCTCGCGCAGCTCGACGTCATCGAGGGCTGCCGCGATGAGGAGCACACAGTCGGCGCCCATCAGCCTGGCATCGACCACGTCGAGGGGTCCGACGGTGAAGTCCTTGCGGAGCACCGGGAGCGAGACAGCTGTCCGTGCCGCCTGGAGATCGGCGATCGAGCCTCCGAAGTGCTCAGCGTCGGTGAGAACCGAGAGGCACGACGCGCCGCCGCGCGCGTACTGCGCCGCGAGCGCCGCAGGGTCGACGTCGGTGGCCAGGTCGCCCTTCGATGGCGACCGACGCTTGACCTCGGCGATGACCGCGACAGCGCCGTCACCGGCAGCGTCGCGAAGCAATGCCGCTCGAAAGCCGCGCGTCGCGTCGGCGTGCCTCGCACGCTCGAGCAGAGGCTCGAAAGCGCGGAGGTCTGCTCCCGCAGCCGCGCGATGCGCTGCGAGGATCGAATCCAGATACGTGCCAGTGGTCATTGCGCGGTCGAGCGCATCGCGAGCAGGAGCCGAGCGAGGACCGAGACACCGGTCAGGAATGCGAGGAACACGCCGAGCCCGACGAGCTCGCCCATTGTGAGCACCATTCCGAAGAGCAAGCTCACGCCGGCGGCCCCGCCGAGCACCATCACCGCGAGCAGGCTCAGCGTCTCCACGAGCGAGCTGCGCCCGCGCCGGTAGGCGCTGGCATCGTTCTCGAGGTCGCGGCGATCGCGACCCTCGTCGTGCACGTCGACTTCGTCGAAGCTGACGTGCTTCGTCGTCGAAGCGCTCTCGGCATGGCGTCGCGCACCGATCGACAGGTCGTACAGGGCGCGCCGCCGAGGATCGGACAGGACGGACCACGCGTCGTTCACGGCCAGCATCTCAGCTGCGTCACCGCCCGCATCGGGGTGGTGACGGCGGGCGCGGTCGAGGTAGGCGCGCCGGAGCCCGGACCGGCCGATCTCGGGGGTCACGCCGAGGACCTCATAGTGCGTCTTCATCAAACCCTCACGTGCATGTCATCGGCCCACCATGGTCGGTGCGACCATTGTGGTCGATGCCCGAGCCCATTCCTGTCGTGTTGGTCGAAGACGACGTCCACATCGCCGACCTCGTCTCGATGTACTTCGACCAGTCGGGTTTCCGCGTGTACCAGGCCAGCGACGGCGAAGCCGGGCTCCGGACGGTCGCGGACCGCTCGCCGCGTCTCGTCATCCTCGATGTCGGGCTCGCAGGCGAGATCGACGGGCTCGAGGTGTGCAGGCGTCTGCGTGCCACCAGCGACGTCCCTGTCATCATGCTGACGGCGCGCGACGGAGAGATCGATCGAGTCCTCGGCTTAGAGCTCGGCGCGGACGACTACGTGACGAAGCCTTTCTCGCCACGCGAGCTCGTGGCGCGAGCCAAGGCGATCCTCCGGCGGGCCGATCCCACAACCAGGCGTGCTGCACCCGCTGTCCTCACCGTTGGGGCGATCGAGGTCGATCTCGGCCGCGCCGAGGCCCGGGTCGCCGGTCAGCCGCTCGAGCTCACGACCCGCGAGTTCGGGCTGCTCCGCCACCTCGCAGAGAACCAAGGGCTCGCCCTCTCGAGGCGCCAGCTCCTCGACGGGGCCTGGGGCGCCGACTGGTACGGCGACGAGCGCACTGTCGACGTCCATGTCCGCCAGCTGCGCAAGAAGCTTGGCGACGCGCTCCCGCTCTCGACGGTGCGAGGGATCGGCTACCGGCTCGGATGACCCGTCGCGTCACGCTCGCGATCCTCGGGACCGTCGCGCTCACCCTGCTCGTCGCCGGTTTGGGCACCCTCGCCCTTGCTCGGCTCGGCGCTCGCCAGACGACGGAGGGCGACCTGCGGACCCAGTCGCGAGACATCGCGACCTCGATCGGCGACCTCACCGACGAGGGCGCGCTCCGCGTCGTCGGCGGCCTGCGTCGATCGCTGCGCCTCGAAGGGCTCGCCGTGTTGCGCTTCGGGCCGGGCGGGCACACCCTCGACGCCCTTCCCGACGGTGTCCTGCCGGCCGACCTCGACCTGACGCGCCTCCGGGCAGCGGAGACGCTGAGCGGGAACCACGGATCACTGGTGTTCGCGGCCTCTGCCGTCGACGTGACAGTGCGGACCGAGCGCGTCCTCGCCGTCGTGGTGATCACCCGCAAAGCGGATCCGCTGCTGCGTGGCGCGATCGGTTGGTTCTTCACCGCTTCGCTCGTCACGCTCGCGCTGGGCGCGCTCATCGCGTGGCAGCTCGGTCGGCGGCTCGCTCGACCGTTGCGCCAGGCGGAGGCTGCGACCCGTCGGATCGCTGCCGGCGATCTCAGCACCCGACTTCCCACCGGCAGTGGTCAGCGACGTGATGAGCTCGATTCGCTCATGGCGTCGATCAACGCCATGGCCGCAGAGCTCGACCGGTCACGCGGGCTCGAGCGACAGTTCCTCTTGTCGGTCAGCCACGACCTGCGCACGCCGCTCACCTCGATCCGCGGCTACGCCGAGGCGATCACCGACGGCGCCATCGACGATCCCGCTGCCGGGGCCACCGTCATACTCGCAGAGGCTCGCAGGCTCGAACGTCTCGTGCGCGATCTGCTCGAGCTCGCGAAGCTCGAGGCCCGCCGCTTCTCGTTGCAGCTCGAGACCGTCGACCTGGTCGACATCGCAGCCGGTACGGCGGACGGGTTCCGGCTCGAGGCAGACGAGGCCGCGGTGCAGATCGAGCTCGCTCTCCCATCCGACCCCGCCCGGGTGAGCGGCGATCCCGACCGGCTCGCCCAGGTCGGAGCCAACCTGCTCGAGAACGCGCTGAAGTTCGCATCGGCGCGCGTGCGCATCGCTGTCTCCACCGGTGGCGGCTGGGCCCGCCTCGACGTGATCGACGACGGCCCCGGCATCGCTCCCGAAGACACGGCTCACGTCTTCGAGCGGCTCTACGTCGCTCGGCACGAGCCCCGCCGCAAGGAGGCCGGCTCCGGTCTCGGTCTCGCCATCGTGCGCGAGCTGATCACCGCTATGGGCGGCCGCGTCGAGGCCGTCGCCAGCCCCGGCCAGGGGGCATGCCTCTCGGTGCTTCTCCCGCTCGCCCCCGAGCCCTGACGCAAACCCGCGCGGCGGGCACCTCAGTTGGGGGTAGGTCGCGTGGTGCTCGTCGAGGTCGTTCTTCGCGTCGTTGGAGGCGTCGATGTCGATGACGGCGATGGTGGAGGGGTCGGTGTCGCGGGCGGCGCAGCACACTCGGGCAGGTCGAGCGTTGCCGACAATGGTGCGTCGGTCGGCGTCAACGTCACGGTGGCGGTGACGCCGAGTGCGCCTTGTGCCCGGCATGAGGCGAGAAAGCTCGCGGTGCCATCACCGCCGGTGATCGCGCTCGGCAGGGAGTTGATGACGAGACCGCCGATGGGGGCGACCAGCACAGCGGCCGCGGGTGCCGGGACGGAGCGCACGATGCCTTCGCCATCGACCGTGCGCTTCGCGACGCGCAGCACGAGAGTGAACGATTGGCCGGAGACAGGCGGGTTGGGGGCAACGGCACCGGTCACGGCGAGAGCGCCGAAGCGATCGACGCGGAGATCGAAATCGCGCGCTTCGTCCTGGCCGAGAAAGAACACCTCTGAGCGTGTCTGCGCGAAGAAAGGAGGTTGGAACGCCCGCAGACGGTAGCGACCTCCGGGCAGACCTTCGATGAGGTAGCGCGCGTCGTCGCCGGCTGCTGCGTCCTTCACGACGGTGCCGTCGACCCGCTCGACATGCACGATCGCCCCCGGGATCGCCCCGTCCGGACCGCTGACCGCCCCCGTCAACCGCGCGGTCCCGGTCAGCGGTGGGCCGGGGGTCGTCGTGGTTCCGGCGACGGCCGGCAGCTCGATCCCCGTGAGGCTGGCGACAAGCGTCGAGGGTGGCGCCAGGGTGGCCGACGGCGCCCCTTTCGGCGCCTTGAGGTCAGGTAGCTCCGCGCTGCGGCCCCCGCGGATCATGAGCGCGGAGATCGCGAGCATCGGCACGAGCACGACGATCGTCGTCGCCGCCGCTCGCCACGTGCGGATCGGTAGCTGCTGGCGCCATCGGGCACCGAGGCCGTCGCCCGTCACGGCAGGGCGGTGGCTTCCCGGCCCGCGACCAGCACGGGGCCAGGCACGGCCAGAGCGCGGCCGATCGGCGCGAGCGCGACAGCGGTTCGGGTCGCGACGGAGTAGGCGGCGCTGCTGACGCGCCCGACGGCGACGCCCTCAGTGGTCGAAACAGTCGCGCCTAGAAGATCCGCGTCGGGCCCCTCGACGCGCAAGCGCCGTAGAGGCCTCGGCACGTTGCTACCGCGGGAGTCGACGCGTGCCACCAGCTCCTGACCGGTATAGCAACCCTTTGTGAAGCTGACCGAGGCTTCGATGAGCCAGCCCCCCGCCTCGGCGGGGATGGTCTCGGTCGTGATGTCAACTGCGGATACCGGCACGCCGTGCTCGATGCGCAGCGCTTCGTAGGCTTGCGCGTCGAGCATCTCTGCGCCGTCAGGAACCGTCGCGCTCGGCCCCATCAGGTCGTACCCCTCGGTCTCGGGCCAGGCGATCGGGGCGCCGCCACCGTCGCCGAGAACGCTGCCTCGCACCGCGAGCACAGGCTGATGCTCGCGCAGGGTGAACGTGCACCGGGTCCGCAACTTGAACCGTTCGAGCCGAGCGACGACGAGCTCGCCGGCCCCGCTGTCGACGTCGAGCACGAATGCATCGGCGCCGGTCCTCGTCACCCGCAGCCACGCTGTGACCTTGCCGTTCGGCTCGAGCAGCAACGACCAGGCGGAAGCGCCCTTCGCCAGGGCCGCGATGTCCTGGGACAGCTGTCCCTGCAAGTACGTCGTTGCTTCGTCGCCGACGGCATCGACGACGTCACGTTCGATCCAAGCTGCTGCAGGTCCCAAGGTCGTCGACACTACCGGCGGCCGTCGCGGCCCTTCGGTCGACCAGCACTCACCTCGGCGCCGCGGCGCGCCGGTTCGCTGTCATGATTCTCGCCGCTGGGACCGCTGCGAGAAGCGCTTGCGCCTTGTTGCGACACTCGAGGTCCTCGTCTTCTGCGACCGAGTCAGCGACGATCCCAGCTCCGGCCTGCACGGAGGCTCGTCCGTCGCGATGGCAGACCATGGTCCTGATGGCGATCGCTGTGTCGAGGTTTCCCGAGAAGTCGAGGTAGCCGACCACGCCGGCGTACGGGCCGCGCTTCACCGGCTCGAGCTCGTCGATGATCTGCATCGCGCGCACCTTCGGCGCGCCGGACACGGTGCCTGCCGGCAGGGTGGCGCGCAGCACGTCGATCGGCCCGAGGCCGGCCCGAAGCTCGCCCGAGACCTGGGAGGTCAGGTGCATGACGTGGGAGTAGCGCTCGAGAGTCATCATCTCGTCGAGGTGGCAGGTGCCGAAGTCCACGACCCGCCCGACGTCGTTGCGGGCGAGGTCGACCAGCATCACGTGCTCGGCGCGCTCCTTCGGGTGCTCGACGAGCTCGGCAGCCAAGCGGCGGTCCTCCTCGCCGGTGCGCCCCCGTCGACGGGTGCCGGCAATCGGGCGCGAGATGACGCGCCCCTCGAGCAGCTGCACCATGGGTTCGGGCGACGATCCGACGAGCGTCACGCTCGAATGGCGCAAGAAGTACATGTAGGGGCTCGGGTTCACCTGGCGCAGCACGCGGTAGAGGTCGAACGGGTCGGCATCGAGGTCGAGGTCGAAGCGCTGGGACAGCACGACCTGGAAGATGTCACCGGCGAGGATGTGCTCCTTGGCGGCGTCGACCGCGCCCCCGTAGTCGCGACGCCCCATCGTGGAGCGCACCTCGGGGAGCGGGTCGTCGGCCTCAGGTGGCGAAGCCAGCGGCTCATCGAGCGCCCGCGTGCCGTCGGCTGCCAGCGAGAGCAGGCGTTGCTCGGCCTCGTCGTACGCGCGCTCGAGGTCGAGCTCGGTCATGCCGGCGGCGCAGAACGCGTTCGCGATCAGGGTCACCCGCTGACGGAAGTGGTCGTATGCCGCCATCTCGCCGATGATCGACACAACAGCGTCAGCGTGGCCGAGATCGTCAGGCGGCACATGCGGGAGCTGTTCGATCTCGCGCACCACGTCGTAGCCGAAGAAGCCGACGAGGCCGCCGTGCAGCGGAGGCAGATCGGGAAGCGGGGGCGAGCGGTACAGCTCGAGGATGCGCTCGATGGCCGCGAGGATGCCGCTGTCGAGGGGGATGCTCTCATCGACTGTCCCGCCTTCGACGACCACCTCTGCTCCGCGGGCCACAAACGTCGCAGCCGGGCGTCGACCGAGGAACGACCATCGGCCCCACCGTTCGTGCTCGACCGACTCGAGGAGGAAGCCGGGCTCGTCGCCGACGGTGCGGAGGAAGCCGCTCACAGGGGTGGTCAGGTCGGCCAGTGCCTCGCGCCAGAGCGGCACGACCGTGTACTCGCGCGCCAGGGCCTTGAACTCCGCGAGGGATGGCGACGTCTGCGTTGTCACCCCGGTCTCAGCCGAACGCGCGGAAGAAGCAGGAGCGCTCGCCGGTGTGGCATGCGCCCCTCCCCTCTTGTTCGACGACGAACAGCACCGTGTCACCGTCGCAGTCGTAATGGGCCGAGCGGATGAACTGGCGGTCGCCCGACGTGTCGCCCTTGCGCCACTCCTGCTGGCGGCTGCGCGACCAGAACACGGTGCGACCTTCCTCGAGGGAGCGTCGCAACGTGTCCTCGTTGCACCACGCCATCATGAGCACCCTCCCGGTGCCTTCCTCCTGCACGACAGCGGGCACCAGACCGGCGGCGTCGTACTGCACCTGAGCGAGCTGCTCCTCGGTCGCAGCGATCGGTGACGCGGTTGGCGTTGGCACAAGCTCTAAAGGTAAAGGCCCGTCGAGCCCTCATCCAACCGTTTGGCGGCAACGGCGTGCACATCTCGCTCGCGCAAGATGATGTAGTCGTCACCGCGCACCTCGACCTCGTAGCGGTCCTCCGGGTTGAACAGGACCTGGTCGCCGACCTGGAGCGTGCGAACATTGGGGCCGACGCCGACGACCTCGGCCCACGCCAAACGCTTCGAGATCTGCGCCGTCGCCGGGATCACGATGCCACCGGACGACCGACGCTCCCCTTCGTCGCTACCGAGGCTCACCAGTACCCGGTCGCTGAGCATGTTGATCGGCAACTTGTCACTGTTGGGCGCCTCGGCCATGAGGTGAGGCTACGCGGGTCGCACTGCCACGCCGCACGAGGCCATCAACTGCTTCGCCTCACCCACCGTGTGCTCGCCGAAGTGAAAGATCGAAGCAGCGAGGACGGCGTCGGCATGCCCCGCCCGCACACCCTCCACGAGGTGTTCGAGGGTCCCGGCCCCGCCCGACGCGATCACCGGGATGGCGCAGGCATCGACGACGGCCCGTGTGAGCTCGATGTCGAAGCCTTCGCGTGTGCCGTCGCGATCCATCGACGTGAGGAGGATCTCACCTGCGCCCAGACGCTCGACTTCGGCTGCCCAGGAGATCGCATCGAGCCCCGTCGGCTCGCGGCCGCCGTGCGTGAAGACCTCGAACCCGCCTCCCGCCCGCCGTGCGTCGATGGCCACGACCGCGCACTGCGATCCGAACTCGTTCGCGATGTCGCTGATCAACTGGGCGCGCGCCACCGCGGAGGTGTTCACCGACACCTTGTCGGCGCCGGCACGCAGGAGTCGGCGGGCGTCGTCGACCGAGCGGATGCCACCGCCGACGGTGAAGGGGATGAACACCTGCTCCGCCGTTCGCCGGACAACGTCGACGATCGTGTCTCGAGCATCGGATGAAGCGGTGATGTCGAGGAACACGAGCTCGTCGGCGCCGTCGGCGTCGTAGCGCGACGCGAGCTCGACCGGGTCGCCGGCGTCGCGCAGCGCGAGGAAGTTGACGCCTTTCACGACGCGCCCGGCGTCGACATCGAGACAGGCGATCACCCGCGCGACGTTCACGCCACCTCGCCGATCATCAGCGCCTCGATCGCTTCGGCCAGGCGGAAGCGTCCCTCGTACAAGGCCCGGCCGATGATGGCACCCCCGAGGCGGCGACCCTCGACTTCGACGTCGCGCAACGCGACGAGGTCATCGACGTCGCCGACGCCGCCGGAGGCGATCACCTCGATGTCGGTTTCGCGCAGGAGGGCGCGCAGCCCGGCGATGTCCGGCCCAGCGAGGGTGCCATCGCGCCCGATCTCGGTCACGATGAGCGAAGCCAAGCCGAAGCCGGTGAACGAGCGCGCCACATCGAGCACTGATCGACCAGATACCTGGGTCCACCCTCGTACGGCGACATCGCCGTCGTATGCGTCGAGGCCGACGCTCACCGAGCCGGGATGCGCGGCGGCGAGGCGACGGATCAGCTCAGCATCCTCCAGTGCGGCCGTGCCAAGCACCACGCGGCGCACACCGTGATCGAGCAGAGCCTCGGCGTCAGCCGCGGTCCGGACACCTCCGCCGGTCTGCACGGGGATGTCGAGGGCCGAGGCGATGGCCTCGATGGCCGGCCGGTTGAGCGGCTCGCCGGAGCGGGCGGCATCGAGGTCGACGACGTGGATCCACGACGCCCCCTCCGAAGCGAACGCGAGGGCCTGGGCCACGGGGTCGTCGCCGTAGACCGTCTCGAGGTCGAAGTCGCCCTGGTGCAGCCGCACGCATCGTCCAGCCAACAGGTCGATCGCCGGGTAGAGGTCGAACTTGTGAGTGTGGTCCAGGCTCACGCCCGCACCAGGCCGCACCGAACGACGAAGGCGCCGAGGATGCCGAGCCCGACGGCACCCGACTTCTCGGGGTGGAACTGGGTCGCCGCGACGTTGGCGCTCTCGACAGCGGCGGCGACGGGGCCGCCGTAGTCGCACGTCGCCACGACGTTGTCGGTGTCGTCGGGAGCGAAGGAGTGCACGAAGTAGACCCATGCCGGGTCAGGGATTCCATCGAGCAGCCACGAGGGACGAACGACGTCGAGGGTGTTCCACTGCATCTGGGGATGCTTCACGCCCGAAGCCAAGCGCCGGACGGTCCCGGAAAGGATGCCGAGCCCTGCGCAGCCAGGGTCTTCCTCCGAGCGCTCGTAGAGAAGCTGCATGCCGATGCAGACGCCGAGGAAGGGCCGTCCGCTGCCCACGGCGTCGCGAGCGACGCTGTCGAGGCCGGTGTGCTCCAAGGCTTGCATGCAGCGGCCGAACGCGCCGACGCCGGGCAGCACGACACCGGCTGCGGCCGCGACCTTGGTCGGGTCGGCAGTCAACACGGCGTCGGCACCGACGTGCTCGAGCGCCTTTTGCGCTGACCGCAAGTTGCCGATCCCGTAGTCGAGCACCGCGATGCGCGGCCGATCGCTCACAGGGTGCCTTTGGTCGAGGGGAGGACGTCGCCTTCGAGACGCACGGCGGCGCGCAGGCAGCGAGCCACGCCCTTGAACGCTGCCTCGACCACATGATGGGTGTTGTCGCCTGCGCGCTTGTTCACGTGAAGTGTGATGCCGGCCGTTGTGGCGAAGGAGTGCCAGAAGTGCCCAGCCATCTCGGGGTTGAACGGCGGATCGCCAAGGGCGAGCACCTCGCCGAAGGCAACGTCCCAGACGACGAACGGCCGGCCCGAGAGGTCGAGGGCGACCTCGATCAGCGCCTCATCGAGGGGGAACAACCCCGACGCAAACCGTGCGACGCCCCGCTTGTCGCCGAGCGCGGCAGCAAAGCACTCACCGAGGATGATCCCGACGTCTTCGACGGTGTGATGCCCGTCGACGTGCAGGTCGCCGGTCGCCACCACCTTGAGGTCGAAGCCGCCGTGACGACCGATCTGATCGAGCATGTGGTCGAAGAAGGGCATGCCGGTCGTCACGTCCGCGGTGCCCGAGCCGTCGAGGTCGATGTCGACGATGACTGACGTCTCCTTCGTCTCGCGTGTCCGGGTCGATCGACGGCCTTGGCTCACAACGTCTCCTCCAGAGCAGCGAGGAAGAGATCGTCCTCCTCGGGCGTGCCGATGGTGACCCGCAAGCAACCGGCAAGGCGGGGCCACGACGAGCAGTCGCGCACGAGCACCGATCGCTCGAGGAGCCGCTGCCACACCTCGTGCCCGTCGCGCTGGTGCGGACGGATCAACACGAAGTTCGCGCCCGAAGGCCACACGTCGACGGCGAGGACGCCGAGGCGACCCTCGACGCGTGCTCGCTCCTCGACGAGCGCCGCGACGCGCGCGTCCATGTCCGCGCGGAAGTCGAGGGCGAGACGCCCCGCCACCTGCTTGAACGAGTCGAGGTGGTACGGCAGGGCCACCTTGTCGAGCTCGGCCACCACCCACGACGGCCCGACGAGGTAACCGAGGCGAGCGGCCGCCATCGACCACGTCTTGGAGTAGGTGCGCGTGACGACGAGCGGTGTGTCGTCGTCGACGAACGCGAGCGCCGACCAGGGGGCGAACTGGCCATAGGCCTCGTCGACGACGACGAGGCCGGGCGCGAGCGCGAGCACGTCGCGCACCGTCGTCTCGGATTCGACCAACCCAGTGGGGTTGTTGGGCGAGCAGAGGTACGTGATGGAAGGCGACGCCTCGCTGACGACGCGACGGACCTCGCTGATGTCGAGGGTGAAATCCGCGTTGCGCTCGCCTTGCGCGACTCCGGTGCCGGTGGTCCGTGCGATGTGGCTGTGCAACGCGTAGGTGGGTTCGAACACGGCGACGTTGCGCCCGACCCCGCCGTACGTCAGGCAAAGCGTCTGCAGGACCTCGTTCGACCCGTTCGCCGCGAAGACCTGAGCGGGATCGACGCCATGGAACGCTGCGATGCCCTCGCGCAGCTGTGTCGCAGCACGATCGGGGTAGCGGTTCCACTCGATCGAGGCAAGCTCCGCTTGCAGTCGCTCGACGAAGCGAGCAGGCGGGGGCAACGGAGCTTCGTTGACGTTGAGGCGCACCTTCACGTCCACGCGTGGCGAGTGGTAGCCGGGCATCAGGGTGATGTCGCCTCTCGGCTCGGGGCGAGTCATCGCTGCCTCATGCTGATCGACTGGGCGTGCGCGTCGAGACCCTCGGCTCGTGCCAGCGCGATGACATGGGGAGCCAGCGAATCGAAGCCGGCCTGGTCGACCGAGACGACGTGCACCGGCTTGGTGAAATCGTCGACCGTGAGCGCGCCGGCGAAACGCGCCGAGCCGTGCGTCGGCAGCACGTGGCTGGGCCCCGCTGCGTAGTCTCCGAGCGAGGCCGGCGCCAGCGGGCCGAGGAACACCGCGCCCGCGTTGCGCACGAGGTCGACCAGCGCCTCCGGGTCGGCCACTTGCAGCTCCAGGTGCTCTGGCGCGATGAGGTTGCTCACGGCCATGGCCTGCTCGGGGCCATCGACGAGCACGATCCGGCCGTTGGCCTCGAGCGTCGACTCGATCTCGCCGCGGCGCGGCGCCGCAGCGCTCAGCTCGGCGACGGCCGCGTCGACGGCATCGGCCAGATCCGGTGACCAGGTGACGAGCCAGGCAAGGCCGTCGGGACCGTGCTCGGCCTGGAGGATGACGTCGATGGCCACGTGATCCGGGGCAGCAGAGCCATCGGCAACGACAACGATCTCCGACGGGCCAGCGAAGGAGGAGGGCACGCCGACGCGTCCTTCGCCCGCCACCTCCCGCTTTGCCACGGCGACGTAGACGTTGCCCGGCCCGACGATCACGTCGACGGCGCGGATCGTCGCCGTGCCGTAGGCGAGGGCACCGATGGCCTGGGCCCCACCGATGCGGTACACGGCGTCGACCTCGGCGATCGCGGCGGCGGCGAGCACGACGTCGGGCACCGCGCCGCTGCGGTCGGGCGGCACGCACACCACCACCTCGCCGACGCCGGCGACCCGCGCTGGCACGGCGGTGTGCAGCACCGTGGATGGGTACACAGCGCGCCCGCCGGGCACGTAGCAGCCGGCACGCTCGACGGGGCGGCGCAGCGTGCGCACGACGACGCCATCGCGGCCCCAGCTGACCTCGGGCGCAGCCTCGGCCTGCTGGAACTCACGCAGGTTGCCCGCTGCCAGCTCGAGCGCGTCGCGGGTGGCCGATGGGATGGCGTCGAGCGCCCGCTTCCACTCCGCCCGAGGCACGCTCGGGTGGTCGATCTCCACGCCGTCGAAACGAGCAGTGAGCTCGCGCAAGGCATCGTCGCCGCGCGCACGGACCTGCGCCAGGGTGGCGCGCACGCTCGCAACGACCTCATCGCTCGCGCCCACCGGATCGGGACGAGGCAGCGCGCCGACCAAGGCCTGGCCGGACAGGCCGCGCACGTCGAGCCGGGAGAGCACGCGGCGAGGCTACCCGTGGACCCCGCACCCCCCCGAAGCACATTCGTGGACTCTTCGCTCAGGACGAAGCAACTAGAACGACCGTATGCACGCCGACAGCGCCCAGCTCTCCTCCATCGCGACAGGACTGGTCGAGCTCACGGAGCGGGTCACAGCGATCGCCGACCGCCACGCCGGCGCGCCCGATCGAGAGGCCGTCGCTGGGGGCCTCTACGAGGTCGAGCGCAGCTTGCAGGGCGCCTCCCGGCGCCTCGCGAGGGTCATCCGGCAGCTGGGCTGAGGTGCAGCACCGGCGCGGACGCGCGCGGGGGTGAGGGCGGTAGGGTGAGCAAAACCAGGTTCCCGCCACCTGGCACTCGCGACATCGGGATCCGCCGCCTGGTGTCGCCCGCGAAGGCTCCCTCCGGGGAGCCTTCGCCCTTTCGCGACCCGAGTCTCACGCGACCCGCCCGGCCGACGGGCAGAAGTCCGCGAGCACGCACACGTCGCAGGCCGGATGACGGGCGAAGCAGACCCTGCGCCCGTGGAGGATGAGCCGCAGGCTGTACAGGCCTCGGTCGTCGGGACGCAGCAACGCGTTGAGGATCAGCTCGACTCTGACGGGGTCGACTTCGGTCGTGATCCCGAGGCGTCGCACCAGGCGCCCGACGTGCGTGTCGACAGGGAGGCCGGGCTGTCCCAGCGCCACACTGCGAATCACGTTGCCGGTCTTGCGTCCGACGCCGGGAAGCGTCACGAGGTCGTCGAGCAGCGCTGGGACCTCTTGACCGAAGCGCTCGACCAACGCGTTCGCCATGCCGATCAAGCTCTTCGCCTTGTTCTTGTAGAAGCCGGTCGAGTGGATGAGCTCCTCGAGCTCGCGCGGGTCGGCCGCGGCGAGCGCCTCTGGCGTCGGGTACCGCGCGAACAACTCGGGTGTGACCGTGTTGACCCGCTGATCGGTGGTCTGGGCGGAGAGGATCGTGGCACAGAGCAGTTGGAACGGGCTGTCGTGATCGAGCTCGCACAGCTCGGAAGCCGAGCCGGGGTGCTCGAGCGCGAGGCGCCGCATCGACTCGAGGGCCCTGCCCTTCGGCGAGCGGGGACGGGGCATCGGGCGCCGACGCTACCGTCTCGACCGGTGGGCCCCATCGAGATCCGAGCCGACGCGGACGACCTCGGTGATGCGCTGCAGCGGGTCGCAGCCAACGGGGGCGGCAGCGTGCAGTGGTGGGTCAGCGATCCGAAGCCCGAGCACGGCGAGCATGCGAGAGCCTTTGGCCTCGAGCGTGGCCGTGACTTGTTCCAGCTTCGAAGGGAGCTACCGGCCGAAGCGCCAGCGCCGATCGCTCTGCGCCCGTTCGCGGAAGGTCGTGACGAGCTTGCTTGGCTCGAGGTCAACAACAGGGCCTTCGCCTCGCATCCCGAGCAGGGCGCGTGGCGCCTGGAGCAGCTCGTGGCTCTGGAGTCCGCGCCGTGGTTCGACGCAGAGGGGTTCCTGCTCCATGAGGATGCCCCGAGTGGTCGCCTCACGGGATTCGTGTGGACCAAGGTCCATGCACGGCCCGAGGCGTTGGGGGAGATCTTCGTGATCGGGGTTGACCCCGACTTCGGCGGCCAAGGCCTCGGCCGGGCCTTGACCCTGAGCGGCCTCGACCACCTCCATCGCGTCCGCGGCGTCGAGCACTGCATGCTGTACGTCGACGCCGACAACCACCGCGCCTTGAAGCTCTACGCCTCGTTGGGCTTCACCCGCCATCACGTCGATCGCGCGTTCTTCGGCACGGTGGCGGGACACTAGATCACACCGCAGCGCCGACGAGGTTGCCGACCACGAAGGTGATGGCTGCTGGCACGACCGTGAAGAGCACTTGGCGTGCGACGACGCGCGACGTCGGGCGGGCAGTGAGCGTGGCGGTAAGCAAGCCCACCAACACCGCTGCGACCACCGCGAGAACGAGCGACGCGACGATGGCGCCGCCGTGACCGATGAAGAACCACGGCACGAGGGGCACGAGAGCGCCGACCGTGAACGCCCCCAACGACGAGGTCGCGGCTTGCACCGGCGAGCCGAGCCCGGCAGGGTCGATGCCAAGCTCTTCGCGCGCGTGGGTCTCCAACGCGATGTCGGGATCGCGCATCATCTCCTTCGCGAGCTCGCGCGCCCGAGCGGCGTCGACGCCCCGCGATTGGTAGATCTGCGTCAGCTCGTTGGTCTCGACGCCGGGGTTGCGTCGCAGCTCGATTCGCTCCATCTCGAGCTCGCGCTCGAGCAGCTCGGTCTGCACGCGCATCGAGTTGTACTCCCCTGCGCCCATCGAGATCGCGCCGGCGATCAACCCAGCCAGCCCCGCGATGCGCACGACCGACGGCGCAGGGTCGGCACCGGCAACGCCGAGGATGAGCCCGACGTTGGACACGAGGCCGTCGCTCACGCCGAACACAGCCGCTCGGGCTGCCCCGCCCCGCACGTCGCGGTGATGGTGTTTGGGGCGCGCTGCGTGTTCAGGTTCGACTGCCGGATCGTCCACGCTCGTAGCGTACGAGTCGTGCCTGGCCTCTACGACACCAACCGCGAGATGCTCGCCGCACTTCTCGCTGAAGAGCCGGGGTACCGAACCCGGCAGGTGTGGGAAGGCTTGCACGCCCGGTTGCTCGAGCCGAGCGAGATGTCCGAGCTGCCCAAGGCGCTGCGCACGAGGCTGACAGCCGAGCTGCGGCCCGGGCTCGTGCTGCTCACCGAGCGAGTCAGCGAAGGCGGCGAGACCATCAAGTCGCTCTGGCGCCTCGCCGGAGGCGCGAGCGTCGAGTCCGTGCTCATGCACTACAGCGACCGCTCGACGGTGTGCGTCTCGACGCAGGCTGGGTGCGCGATGGGGTGCGGGTTCTGCGCGACGGGTCAGGCGGGCTTCGAGCGGCACCTGAGCGCCGGGGAGATAGTCGAGCAAGTCGTGCGAGCAGCGCGCCGGGCGCGCGACGACCGCGGGCGCAGGCTCGGCAACGTGGTCTTCATGGGGATGGGTGAGCCGCTCGCGAACTACGACGCCGTGCTGGCTGCGGTGCAACGCATCCACAACGACATCGGACTGTCTGCGAGGCATCTGACGATCTCGACGGTTGGGATCGTGCCGGGCATTCGCCGCCTCGCGTTCGAGGCGTTGCCGATCAACCTCGCGGTCTCGTTGCACGCGGCGAACGACGAGCTGCGCGACGACCTCGTCCCCATCAACAAGCGCTATCCCCTCGCCACGCTCGCAGCGGCGTGCCGCGAGCACATCACCGCCAAGAACAGGCGCCTGTCGTTCGAGTGGGCACTCATCGCCGCCACGAACGACCGCCGCAGCGATGCGCTCGAGCTCGCCGCATTCGCCAAGCCGCTGCGAGCGCACGTGAACCTCATCCCGCTCAACCCGACGCCGGGTTGGCCAACGGTGGGCTCCTCACCGGAGAAGGTGCGCTGGTTCCGCGACCAACTGCAGACGCTCGGCGTGAACGCCACGATCCGACGCAACCGCGGCACCGACATCGACGCCGCGTGCGGCCAACTCCATGCAGCCCACGACATTGCCGTCTCCGTCTCGCCCCCGCAACCGACCCCACCCCCAACTCGTTAGCGGATGAGGACGGTTACCTGGGTGTTCGTGCGGATCGCGGCGACGAGGTGTTCCCTTGCTCGCACAACAGCGTCAGGCCACACGACGCTGCGCTCCAGCATGCCGGCCACCTCGGCACCGGCACCGACCACCGACGTGCCCCCCGACCACGCGAGGTTGGCGCGCAGGTAGTCGGCCGGGGTGCCGCAGTCGAAGAAGCGATCGTCGGCATCGAGGGGCACCACTTCCACCCGACCAGCTTCGGCGGCCGGCGCCCACGACGCCTCGTAGAGCCCGGCCGGCTCAGCGAGCAGCCCTGCGACGTCGGCCCACGCCAGAAGCGCGCCCGCAACGCGCGTGGTAGGTCCGAGCGGGCCGGGGCTCGGCGATAGAACGCGGATGCGCTCGCCGTCCCAACCCTCGACCAGTCGCCGCAGCGATGTCGGGCACCACGTATCGCCGTTCGCGACTAGGCACGGGCGACCGTCGATCCAGCCGCGCAGCGCACCGAGAGCCCCGGCCGTGCCGAGGGCGACGGGGTCTTCGAGAGACAGGTGCACGCGGTCCCCAACGCGACGTTCGAGGTGGGCCTCGAGCTGCCGCGCGTGGTGGTGAGCGTTGACGGCGAGCGCTGCAGTCACCCCATCGAAGCGTTGCAAGGCGTGGTCGAGGAGCGGCGCATCGCCGACCGGGCAGAGCACCTTCGGCCGCATCCTGGTGAGGGGTCGTAGCCGATCGCCTGCGCCGGCCCCGAGCACGACACCTGCAATGCTGTCAGCCATGGAGACACGCCGGTGGGTCAACCATGGCCACCCGCAGACCCTGCAGATCGCGGTCCTCCTGAGCTACATAAACGCCGCGTTCAACGTCCTCTTCGGATTCGCGTTCCTTGGGATCGGCCTGCTCTTCACGGTGGGCGATGTCGCAGCCGGCCTCGGCATCGCGAACGAGAAGCGGCCCGGCTACTACCTCGGGATCGTGGTGTCCGTTGGATGGGTGCTGTTCGTGCTGACCAACGGGGCCGACCCCATCAGCATCCTCATCGCAGCGGCTCGCGTCGCTTTGCTGCTGCATCCGCAATCGCGCGACTACCAACGCATCTGGTTCCGCTGAGCGCGCTGTTGGCATCGCTGGCATCATCGCCCACATGAGCGAGATGCTGCGGGTCACCGGGGTCGACGGGCTGCGAGGCCTCCTCGGCCAACACATCGGCTACAGCGACTGGCACGAGATCACCCAGGAGCAGGTGAACCTCTTCGCCGAGGCCACAGGCGACCACCAATGGATCCACGTCGACCCGGAGCGTGCGCGCGAAGGGCCCTTCGGGGGAACCATCGCGCACGGCTATCTCACCCTCGCGCTCGGCCCGTTCTTCCTTCCCACCATGTGGCATGTCGGAGGGTTCTCGATGGGCGTGAACTACGGATGCGAGAAGGTCCGGTTCCCAGCACCCGTGCCGGTCGGCAGCAACGTGCGCTGCGGCGCGACGGTCGACGCTGTCGAGGAGATCGCGGGAGGCGCTTCGGTCACCCTCACGCTCATCATCGAGTGCGAGGGCAAGCCCAAGCCGAGCTGCGTCGCCCAGGTCGTCTACCGCTACTACGAGTAGCCAGCTCAGCGGAACGAGGGGATCACCTGCTCGGCGAAGAGCCGCAGGGTCTCGTGATCGGGGTAGTCGTCGCACCACGACACGAAGCCCCCGCAGCCGAGCGTGATGTAGGCCTGCACCTTCTCTGCCACCTGCTCAGGCGTGCCGACGAGGTTGCCGGCGCGCCACGAGTCCGCGGGCTCGCCCCACATCGACTGCGAGCCGGCAGCCGCCACCTCGGCTTCGGTCTCGCGGATGAACAGCGACGGTGTCCAGGTCTTGACGATCTCGTCGTAGTCGCGCCCAACCGCGGAGCAGTGTGTCTTCAGCACCTCGCACTTGTGGGCGAACTCTTCTGGGTTCCCACCGAAGTTCGACCGATCGGCGTGCCGGGCCACCACACGGAGGGTCAACTGCTCGCCCCCACCTCCGATCCAGATCGGCGGGTGAGGTTGCTGCAGTGGCTTCGGATCGCACTGTGCGCCCTGAAGCTGGAAGTACCTGCCGTCGTAGTCGGTGGTCGGCTCGCTCCACATGAGCTTGACGATCTCGACCGTCTCGCGCAGCACACCGATGCGGTCCTTGTTGGATTGGAACCCGTATCCATATCCGGTGAACTCGTTCTCGTACCAGCCGGCACCGATGCCCCAGTCGAGTCGACCGCCGCTGATGACATCGATGGTGGAGGTGATCTTCGCGAGAAGGCCCGGATTGCGATAGGGCGCGCAGCCAACCATCTGTCCGAGGCGCACGCGCGACGTCCGCTGGCTGATCGCGGCAATCGTGGTCCAGCACTCGAACATCGCCTCATGTGCCGGCAGCGGCACGTTGTGAAAGTGGTCGTACACCCAGACGCTGTCGTAGCCGAGCTCCTCGGCGAGCACCGCCGTCTCGAGCGCCTTGGCCCACTTCGCCTCGGCCCCGGTGATGCCGACGAGCTCCATCTTCCAGCCTTGCGGGATGAACGCACCGAACTCGATCGCCATGAGCGCGCACCCTATGCCTGCAGTGGCCCATACCATCGCTCGATGCCCACCCGGCCGACACGCCAACTTGCGGTCGCCGTCATCGCGTTGCTCCTCGCAGCGGCGTGCACAGGCGGGAGCGATTCGAAGGACACCACGGGGAGCAGGCCCGAATCGGGCTCGTCAACGTCGTCGACTTCAGCGGCCGAGCCAGGGTTCACGCCTCAGCCTGTCGAGTGGGCACGCTGCGACGACGGCAGCCGCCTCGACTGCGCGACCCTCGGGGTGCCGCTCGACTACGCGAAACCCGCCGGCGAAGTTCTCTCCCTCGCTCTGGCCCGACTTCCGGCGCGCGATCCCGACAAGCGCATCGGGTCGTTGCTCGTCAACCCCGGCGGGCCCGGAGGTTCGGGCATCGACTTCATCAAGGGCGGAATCGCGTTCGGCAACGACGTTCTCGATCGCTTCGACATCGTCGGCTTCGACCCGCGAGGTGTCGGGGCAAGCGGTGAGGTGCCGTGCGCTGGGCAGACCATCGACGACCTGCGGGCCGCCGACAGCAACCCGGACTCACCAGAGGAGCAGCAGAAGCTCGACAGCGCGGCGAAGGCCGTCGCCGACGACTGCGGCTCGAACGCCGGTGACCTGATCCCCCACATCGGGACGGACGACGTCGTGCGCGACATGGACACGATCCGCGCCGCGCTCGGCGACGAGAAGCTGACCTACGCCGGCTTCTCGTACGGGACGCTGCTCGGCCTGCGCTACTTGGCGTTGTTCCCGACCCACGCCCGCGCGGTCTATCTCGACGGCGTGGTCGACCCGACGCAGGACTTCGTGGGCTTCTTGACTGGCCAAGCGCACGCGTTCGAGACGCGCCTGCAGCAGATCTTCGACGACTGCCCAGCAGGAAAGCGGGGTTGCCCCGACATCGGCGCGGCGGCCGCGTACGACCGGATCGCGGCCACGATCGAGGAGACCCCGCTGCGAGCCGACCGCGGCGAGGTGCTCGACCCGACAGCTCTTGCCACAGCTGCGATCTACGCCACCTACGTCGAGCGCTTCGCCTCCACGTTCGACAAGGCGCTGAGTGCCGGGCTCACCGGCGACGGGTCACGCCTGCGCGCCATGGCCGACAGCTACTACGACGAGGGTGCGTACGCGTCCTACGCCGGCGTCGAGTGCGTCGACTCACCGCATCCCGTCGGCGCCGCGGCATACAAGCGATTCGCCGACGACCTGGCGGCGATCTCACCGCGCTTCGGCGGCGCGATCGCCAACGAGCTGCTGCCTTGCGCGTTCTGGCCGGCCGCCGTCAGCAGCGTCGTCGGCGCGGTCACCGCACCCGAAGGGCCGCCGACGCTCGTCGTCGGCACGACCAACGACGCTGCGACGCCATACGAGCAGGCGGTGAAGGTGGCAACGTCCCTCGAGAACGGCCACCTCGTGACCTACGAAGGGCGTCAGCACACGTCCTACGGCGCCTCGTCGTGCACCACCGCGATAGCGGCGTCGTACTTGGTCAACCTCGAGCTCCCCCCCGAGGGCACTGTCTGCCACGACTAGGACACTAGGTTCCGGCCATGTCGCAGGAGCACCCGAACCTGGCTGAGGTCCATGAGGCGATCGCAGCTGCGGTCCCCGAGCGCGAGTGCATCGTGTTCCGTGACCGTCGCCTGAGCTGGGCCGAAGTCAACGACCGCACACGCCGGCTGGCCAACGCCCTCGCCGAAGCTGGCCTCGGCGCTCATCCAGAGGGGCGCGCTGGACTCTCGGGCCACGAGACCCACCAGGACCACGTGGCGATCTACGCGTACAACGGCAACGAATACCTCGAGACGATGATCGGCGCATTCAAGGCAAGGGTCGCTCCGCTGAACGTAAACTACCGCTACGTCGCCGAGGAGCTGCGCTACCTACTCGACAACAGCCGCGCTCGCGCCATCGTGTACCACTCATCGCTGGCGCCGACCCTCGCCGAGGTGCTGCCCCAACTGCCCCGTCTCGATGTGCTGCTACAGATCGCCGACGAGTCGGACGTCGCGCTGCTGCCGGGCGCGCGATGGTACGAGGAAGCGCTCGCCAACGCGTCGCCCGAGTTGCCGGCCTGCGCGTCCGGGTGGTCGCCGGATGACCTCTACATCCTCTACACGGGGGGCACGACCGGGATGCCCAAGGGGGTGCTGTGGCGCCAGGCCGACATCTTGTGCTCGGTGATGGGCGGGCGCGCGCCCGACAACAGCGCCCACTCGCTCGACGCCATCGTCGAGATCGCGCGGAGCGGGGCGATGCGCGTCATGCCGGCCGCCCCTTTCATGCACGGCGCGGGGCATTGGATCGCGTTGCTTGCCCTCGACGGTGGCAACACCGTCGTCGTCCAAGACGTCGTCGATCGTCTCGACCCCGAGGACGTCCTCTCGCTCATCGAGCGCGAAAAGGTGTCGTTCCTGCAGCTTGTCGGCGACGCCTTCGCCCGTCCCATCCTCGACGAGGCCGAGTCGGGTTCCTACGACCTCTCGTCGCTGTACGTCGTGTTGTCAGGCGGCGCCGCATTGAGCGTCGGGGTCAAGGAACGCTTCCTCGCGCTGCTCCCCCACGCGATGGTCATCGACGGGCTCGGATCATCGGAGGGCGGCGGGCAGATGCAGCAGATCTCGACGAAGGGCGGGCCGGTGAGCACCGGCTCGTTCAACTCCGTCGGCGAGGGCACCGGCATCCTCAGCGAGGACATGGCGCGGGAGGTGCAGCGCGGCGACGACGAGGTCGGCTGGTTGGCGACAAAGGGCTACGTGCCCCTCGGCTACCTCGGCGATGCTGACAAGACAGTGAAGACCTTTCCCGTGATCGATGGGGTGCGCTGGTCGGTGCCTGGCGACCGAGCTCGCTGGCAGGGCGAGACCGCGATGGAGGTGCTGGGTCGCGACTCGGTCACCATCAACTCCGGGGGCGAGAAGATCTTCGCCGAGGAGGTCGAAGCCGCACTCGCCCACCACCCCGGCGTCTACGACGTGGTCGTGTGCGGGCGCCCGAGCGACAAGTGGGGCAACGAGGTGATCGCGATCGTGCAGCTCGCCGAAGGCGCTGCCCCCGATGAGGGGTCGCTCTCTGCCACAGCAGGCGAGCACATCGCGCGCTTCAAGCTCCCGAAGGCGTACGTGTTCGTCGACAAGGTGGTGCGCTCGCCGGCCGGCAAGGCCGACTACCGGTGGGCCAGGGAGATCGCGACAGCGGCCGCCGAGGCGAACTCGAGGCAATGGGTGGCGCGTGGCGCCACCTATTGCCTCGAGAACTGCTCAGAGCGGGAGGTTGCCGGTCGCCTCTCGGGTCGAACCGGTGTCCTTGTAGGTCGCGATGGTGCGCTGCGCTGTGCGCATCAAGTGGATCTCATCGGCGCCGTCGGCGAAACGAGCCCAACGCGCTTGGGTGAGCATGCCGGCGAGCGGGGTATCGGTCGAGTAGCCGAGAGCGCCGTGGACCTGGACCGCTCGATCGATGATGCGGTTGAGCGCGTTGGCCACGAAGTGCTTCGTCATCGAGACCTCCCCGCGGAAGTCGACGATCGTCGGGTCGTTGCCGCCAGCGTCGATCAGGTACGCGGCGTGCAGCACCATGAGCTTCGCCTGGTACAGCTCGATGGTCGACTCAGCGATGAGCCACTGGATCCCTTGCTTCTCCGCGAGGATCGACCCGTGGCTGTAGCGGTTGAGCGACCGGTCGACCATCATTTCCAGCGCGGTCTCGGCCTGGCCGATCCAGCGCATGCAGTGCGCGAGGCGGGCCGGCCCGAGCCGGTACTGACCGAGCAGGTGCCCCTGGCCGCGCCCTCCGAGCATCTTGTCGTTGTGGACTCGCAGGTCGGTGATCCGGATCTCGCAGTGGTTGTGGCTGCCCGACATGGTCTCGACGTCGCGAACGATGTCCCAGCCCTCGGACGGGATGTCGACGATGAACGCCGTGTTGGCGGCCTGGGGCAGTTCGGGGTCGTCCTCGGTGCGAGCGATCAGGATGGCGAATTGCGCGCCTCGCGCGCCGGAGATGAACCACTTGTGACCGTTGATCACCCACTCGTCACCATCCGCGTACGCCTTCGTCTGGATGAGCGTCGGGTCGGAGCCCGCTACCTCCGGCTCGGTCATCGCGAAGCAGGAGCGAAACGCGCGCGGCTTCCCGTCGCGCAGCGCGAAGCCGTCGCAGAGCGGCTTGAGGTACTCCTGCTTCTGCTTGTCGGTTCCCCAGTGCAACAAGGTGTGCATGTTGCCCTCGTCCGGAGCCTGCGCGTTGAGCGCGAAGGGGCCCATTCGGGTGCGAGCCGCCTCGGCAGACACCGCTGCCATCGCGACGTGCCCGAGACCCATGCCACCCCACTCCGCCGGCATGTGGGGCAACCACAACCCTGCATCGTGGGCTGCACTGCGCATCTCGAGGATCGCCTTCACCCAATCGTCGCGACCCCAGTCGCTGGCATCAGCCTTCTCCTCGATGGGGCGGACCACCGTCTCCATGAAATCCCTGACCTGCAGCCGCAGCTCGTCGAGCTCGGGCGGGAAGGAGAAGTCGATCATCGGGCGAGTTTGCCACAGCACCGATCCTGCGCTGCTCGACCCGCTGGGGCGCGCCGCTAGCCTGCATAACGTGGCCGCGATCGACGCCGAGCACCTTCCTCAGGGCGCAGCGAAGGCCACGGCCGTGCGGGCGATGTTCGACGCCATCGCCCCCCGTTACGACCTGGTCAACCGCATCATGACGTTCCGCATGGACGTCGGCTGGCGGCGACGCACCGTGCGCACGTTGCGGGTGCCGGCCGGCGCGACGGTGCTCGACCTGGCGTGCGGCACGGGCGACCTCTGCCGCGAGCTCACCAACGCCGGCTACCGCCCGATCGGGATGGATCTGTCCTACGGCATGCTCGTCGCTGCCCATACGGACTCCCCGCTCGTGCATGCCGACGCGCTGCGCCTGCCCGTCGCCGATCGGTCGGTCGACGGCGTGACGTGTGGGTTCGCCCTTCGCAACTTCGTCGACCTCGAGGCGTTCCTGGCTGAATTGGCGCGCGTCCTGCGCCCGGGCGGACGGATCGCGCTGCTCGAGGTCGCAGAGCCACCGAACCCGATCCTGCGCTGGGGCCACGGCATCTACTTCGGCAAGGTCGTGCCGCGCATCGGTGCGTTGCTCTCCGACGCCGCCGCGTACCGCTACCTGCCGAAGTCGGTCGCCTACCTGCCCGAGCCCGCTGCCTTGCTCGCCCAGGTTGAGCGGGCCGGTTTCGTCAACGCCGAGCGCGCGCTGCTCTCGACCGGGATCGCCCAGCTGTTGACCGGAACGAGGGCGTGAGCAGGTGAGGGCCGTCACCCGTCGCCTCGATGGCGAAGTCGATCTCGTCGAACAGGCCGGCGACGCTGGCGTCGTGTTCGAGCGGGGGCGCATCGGCCTCGCCGGACGACGCGAGGCGATGCGGGTACCCGCCGACGCGGCCAGCGTCGCCCGAGCCTTGTCCGCGTTCGACATCGACGATGAGGTCGGGGTGCCTGGCTGCGGCCCTGTCGCGTTCGCCGCCATCCCCTTCGACCCCGATGCGAAAGCCGAAGCCATCATCCCCGCCGAGATCTGGGGTCGCGCCGAAGACGGCACTCGCTGGCACACCGTGGTGGAGGGAGCTCAAGCGAGCAGCGCTGCGCCGGACGTTGCGCGCCGGGCGCCGACGCGGTTCGCGGTGGAGTCCGCGCTGGCGAGCTCGCATTACACCGACTTGGTCGAGCGGGCGACGAAGGCCATGGCCGACGGGTCCATGCGCAAGGTCGTGCTGGCCCGTGAGGTGGTGGTGAGCGCCGATGCCCCCATCGATGTCACCGACGTGCTCGGGCGACTGCGCTCCACGTTCCCGGGTTGCTTCGTCTTTCACGTCGACGGCTTCATCGGCGCGAGCCCCGAGCTGCTCGTAGCACGGGCCGGCGACGTGGTGCGCTCGCACCCGATGGCTGGCACAGCGGCCCGTGGCGGCGACCCCACTACCGACGCCCGCCTTGCGGCGTCGCTGCTCTCATCGGCGAAGGAGCGCGAGGAGCATCAGATCACGATCGACATGGTCCACGACACGCTCCTCGCCTTCAGCTCCTATGTCGACTACGAAGCCGAGCCCTCGATCGTTCCCGTCGCCAACGTGCAGCACTTGGCGACGCTCGTCGAGGGACGCCTCTCGCACCCACCCGCTTCGGTGCTCGAGCTCGCTCGCGCCCTGCATCCCACACCGGCGGTGTGCGGCCAACCCCGCGATGAAGCCCTCGCCTTCATCCGCGCCGAGGAAGGCTTCGATCGCGGTCGCTATGCCGGCACCGTCGGATGGGTCGACGCGCGAGGCAACGGGACGTGGGCAGTGAGCGTGCGGGTCGCCGAGCTCGATGGTCGCACCGCGCGCCTCTACGCCGGCTGCGGCATCGTCCCCGACTCCGAGCCAGCGGTCGAGCTGGCGGAGACCAGGGTCAAGCTGCAAGCGCTGCTCTCTGCGCTGATCCGACCGTGATCGTCCTCCACGTGCTCTCTGGATCGTGGGACGGTTCGCCGATCACGGCGGACGAGACCGGCGAAGCATTCCTGCATCTGTGCACCGAAGAGCAGCTCGAAGGCGTTCTCGAGCACTACTTCGCGGAGGCTGGACCGCTCACGGTGCTCGAGGTCGACGCGGAACGGCTCGGCGCCGCGCTGGTGTGGGAGGAGGGCGAACCCGGTGTCGACTTCCCACACCTCTACGGTCCGCTCGCGCCCGAGTTCGTCGTGGCGACGCGGCGCAGTTAACAGGCGAGGCGCTTCGCCACCGCGGCGTTGAGCTCGTCGTGCAGGGCGACGTTGGCTTCGCGCTCGGTGCGCACCACGACAAACCAGACACCACCGGCTTCGAACGTGGATCGAATGGCCGGCTCGAGAGCCGATGCGTCCTCGACGGTCAGCGATGCGATGCCGTGCGCTGCGGCGATGTCCTCAGGCCTCACGCCGTGAGGCGTCCCGAAGAGCCTCTCGAACTGCTCCGACGCGAGCCCTGCTGCTTGAGGGAGGAAGGAGAAGATGCCGCCGCCGTCGTTGTCGATCACGACGATCGTCAGATCGACGCGCCGCGCTTTCACCCCGATCAGCGCGGTGCTGTCGTGGAGGAACGCGACATCACCGAGAAGGACGGCAACCGGCACTGGGTTGGCGATGGCGACGCCGAGAGCGGTGGCGATCGTGCCGTCGATCCCGTTTGCTCCCCGATTCGCGTGGATGCGCAGATCGGCTCGGCGCGGCGCGAACCACTCGACGTCGCGCACCGGCATCGACGATGCAACGACCAGGTGCGCTCCCGTTGGCAACGCGGCGACCACAGCGCGCGCAGTTGCCGGCTCCGTCGGGAGCTCGTAGCCGGAGAGGACTGCCGCAATGGCATCCTCCGCAGCATCGTCGGCCAACCTCCATTCGTCTCGGTACGAGGTGTCGGCTGTCGGTAGCTCGACCATGGTGTCCGCTGGCCGGATGTGGGTGGCTGTGCCAGCGGGGTCCGACCAGGTGTCACTCACGACCCATTCCTCGGCACCCGATCGGGCCAACCAGTCGTTGACGACGCGCGAAGCGGGTTGGCGCCCGACGCGCAGGATCACATCGGGAACGAGGCGGTCCGCGGTGTATGCGACGCGCAGGATCGCGTCGGCGTGCGCAACGACGTTGCGTCCATGGATGCCGCTGCCGGGGTCCGCGATGACCGGCCAGCCCGCCTCCGCCAACCCCGGCGGCGCGGCAGGTCCGGCGATCACGACGAGCCTCGCCGTATTCGCCAGCACCACCGATTCCGGTTTCGCTCGTGTCAGCTCGACCCAGGGCGAGCCGTCGACCCGTCCCGGAGGAAGCGCCCCGACTTCGCCGAGGAGCGGCTCACGGAACGGCAGGTTCAGGTGCACCGGACCGCGGGGCGCTCCGCTGGCTACAGCGACGGCGCGCGCTGCGAGGGCGCGCCACGACGCCATGGCTGCGATATCGGCCACGCCGGGGTCGAAGAACCAGCGCGGCGAACGCCCATAGAGATGCGTCTGGTCGATGGTCTGCGGCGCGCCGACGCCGCGCAACTCTGGAGGCCGATCGGCTGTGCAGACGATCAACGGCACACAGGAGAGATCCGCCTCGACCACCGCCGCATGCAGGTGTGTCGTTGCCGTGCCGCTCGTGCACACGACGACAGCCGGTCGCCCGGTTGCCAACGCGAGACCGAGAGCGGCGAAGCCAGCAGCGCGCTCGTCGTGGAAGACCTCGACGCGCAGGCGAGGCTCGTTGGTGAGGGCTACGGCAAGGGGCGTCGAACGCGAGCCCGGAGCGACGACCGCGTGCGTCACGCCGGCGCGGACCCACTCGTCGACGAGCGTGGCGCAGAAGGTGGCCTGCACGGTCGAGGGTTGCGCGTCCATCGAGCGTCATCTTCGTGCAAGTGTGAGGTCGGTGGCGATCGGAGACGACGAGCAGCTCTCGATGTTGCACGCCGAGGTCGATGGCCGCGGGCCGCGACTGGTGCTGGTGCATGGCTTTGCCCAGACCAGCGCGTGTTGGGGCCCCGTCTTCGACGACCTGGTCGTCGACCACGAGGTCGTGCGTGTTGACGCGCCTGGGCACGGGCGCTCGTCGAAGTTCTACGCGGGGCTGCGCACCGGCGCCCGACTCATCGCAGATCAGGGTGCCAGGGCCACTTACCTCGGCTACTCGATGGGTGGGCGCCTCGTGCTGCACCTCGCGCTGAGCAACCCTGAGCTGGTGGCAGGACTCGTCCTCATCGGCGCCACGGCGGGCATCGAGGATCCTGGAGAGCGCGCTGCGCGAGCCGAGCTCGACGAGGCGATGGCGCGCAGGCTCGAACGTGACGGCCTCGAGGCCTTTGTCGACGCGTGGCTCGCCCAGCCGCTCTTCTCCGGCTTGTCGGAACCGATGCAGTTCCGCGCTGCCCGGCGCGAGAACACCATCGACGGTCTCGCCGAGAGCCTGCGCCAGACGGGCACAGGCGTGCAGGACCCGCTCTGGTCGAGGCTGGGGCGTCTGGAGATGCCGGTGCTGGTCCTCGCCGGCGCCGGCGATGCCAAGTTCGCGGCGGAAGGCGCTCGCCTTGCCGCGTCCATCGGCTCGAACGCCCAGCTCGCGCTCGTGCCCGATGCCGGTCACGCAGCGCACCTCGAGCAGCCCCAGCGCTTCCTCGGCATCCTGCGCCCGTGGCTCGTGACGAACGGGATCTAGTGACCCGTCAGGGGTGGAGTGAGAGGCCGGCAGTGAACAGGATGCCGAAGACGAGTTGCACGCGGCCGGTGGCGCCGAGCACGGGGATGAGCGCCGGTCCCTTGGCGCCGCCGAGCACGTGCACGACAGGGCGCTGCGCGAGGATCAGCGCGCCGAGGGCGATCGCGCCGGCCGGGCGCCCCCCGAGCCCGCTCACGAGCGGAACCGCGAGCATGGCGAGCACGATCAACGCGACGTAGAGCACCCGGGTGCGACGGTCGCCGAGTCGAACGGCCAAGGTCCTCTTGCCAACCTGTGCGTCGCCGGGTATGTCGCGGAGGTTGTTGACCACGAGCAGCGCGGTGGCGAGCAGGCCGACGGGAATCGACGCGCCGAGCGAGAGCCCTGTCAGCGACTCCAGCTGCACGTAGGACGACCCCGCGGTGGCGACGACGCCGAAGAACGCGAAGACGAACACCTCGCCGAAGCCGGCGTAGCCGTAGGGCCTCGGGCCGCCTGTGTAGAACCATCCGGCAGCCATGGACGCCGCGCCGACGACGATGAGCTGAGGACCGACAGCGGCGGCGAGGGTCAATCCGGCCAGTCCTGCGATCGCGAACGAGAGCATCGCAGCACGCTTCACGGCGGTTGGCGATGCGAGCCCCCAGCCCACGAGCCGGGGCGGACCGACGCGCTGGCCGGGGTCGTCCGTGCCGCGCTTGCCGTCGCTGTAGTCGTTCGCGTAGTTCGTCGCCACCTGCAGCGCGAGGGCGACGACGAGCGCTGCGGCGGCGCGCCACCACACGAGTCCACCTGGTCGCTCCCCTACAGCGCACGCCGTGCCGACGAGCACGGGCACGACAGCAGCAGGCAGGGTTCGTGGCCGGGCGCCAGCAAACCACTTGTTCCTCATCGGCCCTCGATGCGAATGATGGCGCCCCGTCTAGCAGACTCTCGCCGGTGCACCGTCTGGTCCCTCTCGACGCAACGGGCGATGTGTCCTTCATCAACGCCATGCGGCGCGCATGGGCCGTCGGTGACGCTGTGCTCCCCGTCGACCCGCGCTTGTCGCGAGCGGCCGCCGCGCGCCTCGTTGCCGCGATGCGTCCGGACGATCCGGTCGAAGCGGGCGACGCGCTCGTCGTCGCGACGAGCGGCACGACCGGGGAACCAAAAGGCGTCGTCTTGAGCCACGTTGCCTTACGTGCTTCGGCGATCGCAACCAGCACGCGCCTCGCCGTCGACCCGCGCGCTGACACGTGGCTGGCGTGCCTGCCGCTCGCACACGTCGGCGGTCTCTCCGTGGTGGTGCGCGCCCTGCTGACGGACACCGCCCTCGTCGTGCAACCGTCCTTCGACCCCGCAAGAGCCGTCAGCGCGGGGGCCACGCTCGTCTCGCTCGTAGCGACGGCTCTGCGGCGACTGTCCGACGCATCGATCTTTCGAGCCATCGTCCTCGGCGGGGCGGCGCAACCCGAGGAGCTGGCAGCGAACGTCGTGGTGACGTACGGCATGACGGAGACGGGCAGCGGGGTCGTGTATGACGGCATCCCCCTCGAAGGCGTCGACGTCAGCGTCGGCTCAATGGGCGCCATCGCGCTGCGGGGCCCGATGCTGCTGCGTTGCTACCGCGACGGCACCGACCCGAAGGACGCTGAGGCGTGGCTCACAACGGGCGACGTGGGCACGTGGGACGGCCGTCGCCTCACGGTCGCGGGTCGCGCCGACGAGCTCATCATCAGCGGCGGCGAGAACGTCTGGCCGAGTGCCGTCGAGGGTGTCATCGAACGCGTGGATGGTGTCGCCGAGGTCGCGATCACCGGTCGCCGCGATGCCGAGTGGGGTCAGCGTGTCGTCGCGCTGGTCGTCCCCGTCGACCCGGCGTCGCCGCCGGCGCTCGAAGCGCTGCGCGACGCGGTGAAGGAGCAGCTCGGCCCATGGGCAGCCCCGAAGGAGCTCGAGCTCGTCACGAGCCTGCCCCGGACCGCGCTCGGCAAGCTCAAGCGTCGTGAGCTCTGACTCGGGCTAGCCGACGGGGCGGATGAGGGCGCCGCCGTCGACGACGACCAGCTGTCCCGTCATCCAAGACGACAGCGGGCAAGCAAGGAAGAGCGCAGCGTTCGCGATGTCGTCGGGCTCACCTAGGCGTCCGAGCGGCATGCGCTTGGCGATCTGCGCCTCTGACGGCTCCCACAGCGCCCGAGCCATGTCGGTCTTCACGAGGCCGGGGGCGATGGCGTTGACCCGCACACCCGGGGCCAGGTCTGCGGCCAACACCTTGGTGAGGTGGATGAGCGCGGCCTTCGTCGTGTTGTAGATGCCGATCGAGGTCTCGACCGAGAGCCCGCCGACCGACGCGATGTTGATGACCGCCCCGCCGCGCTGGCGCATCGAGGCTCGCCATGCCGCTTGGGTCCAGACCAATGGCCCCCGCAAGTTCACCTGCCACGTCTTGTCGTAACGACCGAGGTCGATGTCGATCGAAGGACCCATGTACGGGTTGGTCGCTGCGTTGTTGACGAGGACGTCGAGCGCGCCGAAGCGCTCGACGGTGGCGGCGACGCACGCTTTGGCCTGGTCGGGCTCACCCGCGTTGGCAACGAACGTGTCGACCTCGCCTTGCATCGTGCCCGCAGCCTCGTCGAGGGCCTCCTGCTTGCGCGACGACAACATGACCTTGGCGCCGGCCGCAGCGTAGGTGGCCGCGATCGCGCGGCCGATGCCACGAGAGGCACCGGTGACCAGAGCCACCTTTCCCTCGAGTGAGATCCTCATCGCGAGCGGAGCGTCCACGGCAAGGCAACGTAGTGCGGGACCTATCGGTGGGTCTGCCAGCTCACGCGCTGAACGTGCCGGTGCACCACGTCGTGCCCTCCGGGCCGAGCAACGACACCGACCGCACTTGATCGGCGGCGATGACCAACGCTGTGCCCCAGGTCCCTTCGCCGGCTGCGAGATCGCCGCCGGGCGAGTCGTGCACGCTGCCGTCGCGTCCGGTGACACGCACCGTGTAAGGCACACCACCCCACTTCTGCGCCCACGCCGGCACCGCGACCACGATCCACGCCGGCGATCCCTCGTGCACGTAGACGTCACCGACGTTGGCGCCGTCGGGTGCGAGCATCGCAGCCTCGATCTCCGCCTTCTCGGAGCGACCGACGGCAACCAGGGCGCCGAGCGAGGCGAGGAGGGCCACCACAGCAGCCACGGCCGCGATGAGCACGAACCGTCGCCGCGGCAGCCGGTTCGCCTGTTGGGCCGCTGGCGCCACGATGGCGAGGACTCGCTCCTCGAAACCGACAGACGGGTCACCTGCGGGGGCGAGCTGGATGAGCCGATCGGCCGCCGCGCTGTGCTCGAAGAGCGTGCGCCGGCATCGCCAGCACCCTTCGACGTGCGCGATGGCCTCGGCGCGCTCATCGCCCGCCAGCAAGTCGAGGGCGAGCTCGGCCACGACGTCATCGAGCTGCGCGCAGCTGAAGGGTGCCATCACGGTGCCACTTCGACGTCGAGGGCGAGGCGGACGCGGTTCAGCCCTGTGCGGATGCGGGTCTTCGCCGTGCCGAGAGGGATGCCCTCGATCGCGCCAACCTCGTTGGCGGTGCGTCCGTGCAGCGTCGCGAGCAACAGGGCGCGCCGTTGCTCCTCGGGGAGCGATCCGAGGGCGAGGGCCACTCGGGCCAGGTCGTCGTTGCGCCCGGCGAGCGCCTCGGGCCCGATCGAGTCGTCGACGCCCACCTCGACGACGAGCGTCGGGTCGAAGGGTCGGGCGCGTTCGACACGCACGACGTCGATCGCTGCGGTGCGCGCCATCGTCAGCAACCATGTCGCCACCGAAGCACGGCGCGGGTCGTAGGCCGCGGCGTGGCGCCATGCCCGGACAAAGGCCTCCTGCGCCGCGTCCTCGGCGCGCCCCCGGTCGCCGAGGACCGCAAACGTGACGCCGAAGACTCGCCGTTGCCAACGGCGCACGAAGACGAGCGCAGCGTCGCTGTCGCCGGCCGCGAGCCCAGCGATGAGAGCCTCGTCTGAGGCGTCGCCCATGCCTGAGGTACGCACCCGAGCCCTGGATGGATTGCCGAGCGCAATCCCTTCGGGGACCCGATGCGTATGGTCGGACATGCGCAAGTTTCTCCCTTTCGTCCTTGTCGCCGTCGTTCTCGCCGCGGGCTGCAGTAGCGACACGAAGACGTCGACGTCGTCATCGGGTTCGACAGCGAGCTCGTCATCGGATTCGGCGGCCGCGCCGCCCGTGTCGCTGCCCGGCAAGACCAACGACAAGGGTACGGGCGATGCCACTTCGGGCACCATCGAGCTCGAAGCGGACGACTTCTACTTCAACCCGACCTTCATCAAGGTCACGCCAGGCGCGACCGTGAAGGTGACCTTCAAGAACGACGGCAAGGCGCAGCACACGTTCACGAGCGCTGACCTCGGCGTCGACCAGGTGGTCGAGCCCGGCAAGGAGGTCGAGCTGAACATCACGGTCCCGGCCACCGCGCCCGTCGAGTTCCACTGCCGGTTCCATCAGAGCAGCGGCATGCAGGGCGCCTTGTTCGACGCCGCCAGCGCGGCGTCGGGTGCCGGCTCCCCCACCGGGTCGACATCATCGTCGTCCTCATCGTCGTCCTCGGCCGGGGGCGTCTACAACTGAGAGTCGCTGGCCCTGGGTAGCTTTCCCTGGTGTCGAACCGCCTCGCAGAGGAGAGCTCGCCCTATCTGCGCCAGCATCGTGACAACCCCGTCGACTGGCACCCGTGGGGCGACGAGGCGTTCGCCCTCGCCGCCGCCGGTGACAGGCCCGTCTTGGTCTCGATCGGCTACTCCGCGTGTCACTGGTGCCACGTCATGGCGCACGAGTCCTTCGAGGACGACGCGACGGCCCAGGTCATGAACGATCTGTTCGTCAACGTCAAGGTCGACCGCGAGGAGCGCCCCGACGTCGACGCCATCTACATGGAGGCAACCCAGGCGATGACCGGCCAGGGCGGGTGGCCGATGACCGTCTTCTGCGCACCCGACGGCCGACCCTTCTACTGCGGCACGTACTTCCCGCCCGAGCCGCGGCATGGGATGCCCTCGTTCCTCGACATCTGCCGTGCGATCGACGACGCGTGGCGCAACCGCCGCGACGAGTTGCTCGCCCAAGCCAGCCAGGTCACCGACGCGCTCGGGCGTACGGCGCTGCTGCGGAGTGGCGGCGAGGACGTTCCGGGGCTCGATGTCGTCGAACGCGCGGTCACGTCGCTCGTTCGCGGCCACGACGACGCCTGGGGCGGCTTCGGCCGCGCGCCGAAGTTCCCGCAGTCGATGAGCATCGACACCCTGCTGCGCGCGCACCTGCGCACCGGAGCACCCGAACCCCTCGCCGCTGCCCGCACCTCGCTCGATGCAATGGCCGCCGGTGGCATCTACGACCATCTCGGGGGCGGCTTCAGCCGCTACTCCGTCGACGCCGTCTGGCTCGTGCCGCACTTCGAGAAGATGCTCTACGACCAGGCGCTGCTCGCAAGGGCATACCTGCACGCTTGGCAGCTCACGAGCGAACCCGCGTACCGCCAGGTGGTCGAGGAGACGATCGGATACGTCCTTGCAGAGCTGCGCCACCCGAGCGGCGGCTTCTTCTCGGCCGAGGACGCCGACAGCGAGGGCGAGGAGGGCCGCTTCTACGTCTGGACGCCTGCTCAGGTGCGCGGCGTGCTCGGCGACGAAGCGCTCGCGGCCGCCGCGATCGAGTGGTACGACATCACCGAAGAAGGCAACTTCGAGGGGAGCACGATCCTCAATCGCATCAAGGCCCGCGGCGACCTCCTGCGGCCACCCGATGTCGAAGAGGCGCGCCGGGGCCTCTTCGCCGCACGCTCGAGCCGTGTGCGTCCCGGGCTCGACGACAAGGTGCTCGCCGAGTGGAACGGGCTCATGCTGGCGACGCTGGCCGAGGCCGGTGCTGCGCTCGGCCGCGACGACTGGCTCACCGAGGCTCGGCGCACGGGCGACTTCCTCTTGGGCGCCCTGCGGCGCGCGGATGGGCGGTGGCTGCGCTCGTGGCAATCCGATGCCGGCGCGAAGACGCTGGCCTTCGCCGCAGACCATGGCGCCCTCGTCGACGCCTTCACGCGTCTCGCAGAGGCCACAGGGGAGGCCCGGTGGATCGGGGCAGCCGTCGACACCGCCGAAGCGCTCCTCGGGCTGTTCTGGGACGACGATGGCGGCGGCGTGTTCACGACTGGCCACGACGGCGAGCAGCTGATCGCGCGGGCCAAGGACGTGCTCGACAACGCAACACCCTCCGCGACCTCGCTCGCGGCAGTCGCACTCCTGCGTCTCGGCGCGCTCACCGGCGTCGACCGCTACGTCGTGAGGGCTGAGGCGATCCTCGCTCTGTTCGGGCCTGTCGCCGCCGAGCACCCCTCGGCATTCGGCCACCTTCTCTACGCGATCGAGCTCGCCGCGGGTTCGAGCGAGGTGGCGGTCGTGGGCGATCGACCCGACCTCGTCGCTGCAGTGCGGGCGAGCTGGCGACCGACCACCGTGCTGGCCTGGGGGGAGCGCTACGAGTCGCCGCTCTGGCATGGCCGCGCTGACGGCATGGCCTACGTGTGTCGCCACTACGCCTGTCAGCGTCCGGCCACCGAGCCCGACGAGCTCGTCAGGCAGCTCAGCGCGTGAAGGTCGCCTTCGTCCTCTCAGGCGGCGCCTCCCTCGGCGCCGTGGAAGTGGGAATGGTCCAGGCCCTCGCGGCCGAGGGCATCGTCGCCGATGTGCTGTGCGGCACGTCGGTCGGCGCGGTCAACGCCGCCTACCTAGCGGGGCACCCTGGCGTCGCTGGGGCGGAAGGGCTCGCCGAGCTCTGGCGGTCGATCACGCGCGGCCACGTCTTCCCGCTCAACCCTCTGCAGGGGCTTGCGGGATTCCTCGGGCGTTCCGACCACCTCGTCGATCCGGGCCCGCTCACGCGCCTGATCCGATCCAACCTGACCTTCGAGCGCATCGAGGACGCTGCCGTGCCGTTGCACGTCGTCGCGACCGATGTCATCAGCGGGCACGACCGCGTGCTGAGCTCCGGGCCGGCGCTCGAGGCCATCCTTGCGAGCGCCGCCATCCCCGGCGTGTTCCCACCCGTCGTGATCGACGGCCGGCCGTACATGGACGGTGGGGTCACCGACAACACGCCCATCTCCCACGCGGCCACCCTCGCCCCCGACGTGATCTACGTGCTGCCCAGTGGGCACCCCTGCTCGCTCGAACGCGCACCGCGGGGCGCGCTGAGCATGGTGCTCCAAGCGATCACCGTCATGATCGGACGCCAATTGGTGGTCGACATCGAGCGCTACCGATCGATGATCGACTTGCGGGTGGTGCCGCCGCTGTGCCCGCTCGACGTGCTTCCCGTCGACTTCTCCCACAGCGCCGAGCTCATCGAGCGCGCGCGGAGCTCGACCGTCGCCTGGCTCGCGGCGGGCCAGCCCAGCGACGGCGCCCTCCACATCCTCGCTGGCGACCACAGCCATTGAGGTTCAGAGCCGCACGATGATCTTGCCGGTGTTGGCGCCGGTGAACATCGCGTTGAGCGCCTCGGGCGCGGAGTCGAGACCTTCGAAGAAGTGCGCCTTCCAGGTGAGCTCACCGGATGCCACCCACGCCCGCAGCTTCGCGGCGACCTCGGGGAACCGGTCCCAGCAGTCGAGGCTGAGGAACCCGCGCATCGCGCCGCGACGCGCGATGAGGTTGATGTAGTTCCGCGGGCCCGGGGGGCGTCCGTGGTCGTTGTAGACGGAGATGGCGCCGCACAGCACCACTCGCCCGCCCATGGCGAGACCGCCGAGGCAGGCGTCGAGTATGTCGCCGCCGACGTTGTCGAAGTAGACGTCGATGCGAGCAGGGCACAGCTCCTTGAGCCGCGTCGCGACGTGCTCGGTCTTGTAGTTGATGGCGCCGTCGATGCCGAGCTCGTTGGTGAGCCACGTTGCCTTTTCATCGCTCCCGCAGATGCCGATGACGCGGCAGCCGTGGATCTTGGCGATCTGCACCGCGAGGCTGCCGGTGGCACCGGCTGCGGCTGAGACGACGACGGTCTCCCCGGGCTTCGCCTCACCGATGTCGAGAATGCCGACGTAGGCGGTGAGCCCCGTCGCGCCATAGACAGAGAGCAGAGCAGGCAGGTCCGCGCCCGGCTCGAGCGGCGAGGCCATGCCGTCGTCGCTGATGATGCCGTACTGCTGCCACCCCGTCAGCCCGTACGCGGGTGAGCCGACGGGGAACTTGTCGCATTTGGAGGCGACGACCATTCCGATCGTGCTGCACCGCACGACCTCGCCGATCTCGACCGGCGGCAGGTACCCCTCACCGCGGTTGAGCCAGGTCCGCACCGTCGCGTCGATGCCCAGGTACTCGACCCGGAGCAGGGCCTCGCCGTCCGCGATCTCGGGGATCGGCGCCTCGACGATGCTGAAGTCGCTGGGGCGGACCAACCCTTCGGGCCGTTGCCGCAGCACGATCTGGCGGTTCGTCTCCCCCATGGCCCGACAGTACTTGACACCCCGTCAGCCCCCGCCGCTACCAGGCGCCGCGGTGCACGACGTCGGCCAGCGTCGGGCGCGCTCGCGTCGCGGAGCGACCGAGCTCGTCAGCCGCGCCCTCGGGGTGCCCGATCGCGACGGTGCCGATGGCCTGCCACGGTTCGGGGATGCCGAACGCGGCCTTCACGGCCGCCTCGTGGTCGAAGAGCCCAAAGAAGCACGCGCCGAGCCCTTCGGCGACGCACGCGTCGAGGACGCGCATCGTCGCGAATGCTGCGTCGACGGTCCAGTAGGGGGTCGCCCAACCCTCGAGGCGAGCACCGAGCCCGGTGCTTGCCTTGTCGGGCTCGGCGTAGCGGGCCACGTACGCGTCTGGCGAGGCACACACGATCACCAGCACCGGGGCGCGCAACAGGCCCTGCCAACGAAATCCGTCGCGCGCCGCACCTGCTGGCAGCGTCACGTCCCAGTAGCGCGCCGTGTCCTGTTGGCCGATGAGTGCAACGAACGCACGACCGTCGGTGTTGCCGGCAGCCGGAGCCCTGCGCCCCGCGTCGAGCACGCGGTCGAGCACCTCGGGGGCGACAGGTTCGCCGCGAAACGCGCGCACCATCCGGCGCGTGCGAACGATGGCCGCGAAGTCCACCTGCGCGACCTCGACGGGTCGCTACGACAGCTTGGCGAGGTACTCGGCCATCGCCCAGCCGAACGCGACGAGCGAGTCACCGCGCTTCACGTCGACATCAGCGAACTGCGCGCTGACGGCACCGGGGATCGCCTCGGGCTTCAGGCTCTCGTGGTCGAGCACGCACGGGAAGGTGGCATCACCCGTCGCAGTGAAGCTGCGGTCGTCGTAGGCACCGTTTTCGATGCCGAACCGCTTCGCGAGGCGCCGGCCCCAGGCCCGCTCCTCGCCTGATGCCTTGTGCTCGGGTCGCGGCACGATGTCGTCGAGCACCTTGTAGGCCTCGAAGCCGGATGCATCGATGAAGCGCGCGCCAACGAGCACGTCCTCGTCCGGGAAGGCCAGCACGGCCCTGCGGTACTGGTCCGCCATCATCTGGCGCAGCACCGTGTCGCGCTTGGCGCAACGCTTCACGGACGCGAGACCGATGAGGACGCAGGGAGTGCCACCGATGCGCTCGAGCGTGCAGAACGAGAAGCCCTTCAGCCTCCCGGCCTCGCGTGCTTGGGTCACGAGCACCCACAGCTCGGCCTGCTTGGACAAGAAGCCGGCCTCGAACAGGCTCGGCCCCTCGGCACACAGATCAGCCATCTCGGCCAGCTCGGCGTCGCTGAGCTGCGTGCAGTCCTTCGTCTCGACGTCGATCGCCATGCGCTGCGATGCCCCCGGAAGCTCGTGAATCGGTGCCCTTAGTCCAGCGGAGACGCGCCGGTCTCGCAACTCGCGATCGCGTGAACGTCACGTTTCTGCTGTTCAGGCTCTTGACCGGGCAGTCAGGAGATGACGGCGTCGGCGCCGAGCAGCACGCGTAGCTCGCCGAGGACGCCTCTCGAGGTGTCGACGCAGAATTGATCAGGGAGCCGCAGGATTTGGCGTTCGCCGAGGTGCAGGAACACCTGCGACTCGCCGGGATGGTCGCTGAGGAGGGCCTTGAGGCGTTCGATGATGCCTTCGTCGACGCGGTGCGCAGCGAGCTGCAGCCGCAGCGGTGGTGCGCCGTCAGTGACGCCCTCGAAGACCTCGACCTCCATGGCGATCAGCTTCGGCTGGTCTTCGCGCTTGTCGACGCGCCCTTTCACGATGACGACGACGTCGTCGGCGAGCTTGTGGCCGATCTCGTGCATCGTCTTCGGGAACACCATGACCTCTACGCTCGACTGCAGATCCTCGAGCGTCAGCACAGCCATCAGGTCGCCCTTCTTCGTCCACTTGCGCTGCAGCCCGGTGATGACCCCGCCGCAGACCCTGATTGCTCCGTCGTCGATCTCGTTCAGCTCGACGAGCGAGACGTCGGTCCTGCGTCGCAGCGCGTGCTCGGCGCCCATGAGCGGGTGATCGGAGACGTAGAGCCCGAGCATCTCCTTCTCGTTGGCCAAGCGTTCCTTCTTGTCGAACTCTCGATCGAAGATCCTTGGTCGCTCGTCGAACGAGGGGTCACCGTCGTCGAGCACTTCGCCGAAGAGGCTCATCACGCCCATGTCGCGCTCGCGACGCCGAGCGACCACTTGGTCGATGATGGCCTCGAACGCGAGCAGCAAGCCCTTGCGGGGGTGTCCCAAGGAATCGAAGCCCCCCGCCTTGATAAGCGACTCGATGGTGCGCTTGTTCAGCACGGAGAGCTCGACCCGCTCGCAGAAGTCGTAGAAGTCGAGGTACGGGCCGCCGCGCTCGCGCTCGGCGACGACGAGTGCGACGAGTCCCCCGCCGACGTTGCGCACCGCCGACAGCCCGAACACGATCGCTTGCGTGTCACCTTCTGGCCGCGGCACGAGCACGGGGCGGAAGTCGGACATGGAGCGGTTGACGTCGGGCACGAGCACCTCGATGCCCATGGCCCGGCAATCGGCGAGGTAGACCGCGGCCTTCTCGAGCGAGGACTTCACCGATGTGAGCAGAGCGCTGAGGTACTCGGCCGGGTAGTTCGCTTTCAGGTATGCGGTCTGGTACGCGATGAGCCCATAGCCGAAAGCATGGGACTTGTTGAACGCGTAGTCGGCGAACGGCTCGATGATGTCCATCCACGCGACGCCGAGCTCGCGCCCGTAGCCCATGCGCTCGCAGCCGTCGACGAACTTGCTGCGCTCCTGCTTGACCAGCTCGCGGATCTTCTTGCCCATCGACTTTCGCAGGTTGTCGGCCTCGGCCAGCGAGTAGCCGGCGAACTTCTGCGCGACGCGCATGATCAGCTCTTGGTAGATGCACAGCCCGTAGGTGTCGGCGAGCAGCTCCTCTGCGTCGGGGTGCAGGTACACGATCGGCTTGCGGCCGTTCTTGCGGTCGGCGTAGTCGTTGTGCATGTTGGCGGCCATGGGGCCGGGGCGGTACAGGGCCACGAGCGCAGCGACGTCGCCGAACGTGCTGGGCGCCAGCGAGCGCATGAGGGAGCGCATCGGCGCGCCTTCGAGTTGGAACACGCCGATCGAGTCGCCCCTCTTGAGCAGCTCGTAGGTGGCGGTGTCCTCGAGGTCGACGTGGTCGATGTCGACGTCGACGCCTCTCGTCTGCTTGATCAGCTCGAGCGTGTCGGTGATGACGTCGAGGTTGCGCAGGCCGAGGAAGTCCATCTTCAGCAGCCCGAGATCCTCCACCCCATGCATCTCGTACTGGGTCACCACCGGTGACAGCTCCGGGTCGGCGCCCGGGTCGGGCTTGCGCTGGATCGGGAGGTAGTCGGTGAGCGGGTCCTTCGTGATCACCACCGCGGCAGCGTGGATGCTGTCTTGACGGCGCAGACCCTCGAGCCCTTTGGCGATGTCGATGACCCGCTTCAGATCGGCGTCTGTCTCGTACATCGCTCGCAGCTCGGTGGCCATCTTGTAGCCGTCCTCGAACTTCGGGTGCTTCTCGAGGCAGGCGTAGAGGGGCGTGTCGCGGCCCATCACGAGGGGCGGCATCGCTTTTGCCACCCGGTCGCCGATGGCATAGGGGTAGCCGAGGACGCGAGCAGCGTCGCGCACCGCGGCGCGCGCCTTTATCGTCGAGAAGGTCACGATCTGCGCAACCCGGTCGCGCCCGTAGCGCTCGGCCGCGTAGCGGATCATCTCGTCGCGGTAGCGAGAGTCGAAGTCCATGTCGATGTCGGGCATCGAGATGCGACTCGGGTTCAAGAACCGCTCGAACAGCAGGTCGTACTTGATCGGGTCGAGGTCGGTGATCTGCAGGGTGTACGCAACGGCACATCCTGCGGCGGAGCCTCGCCCAGGACCGACGCGAATGCCGTTGTCGCGGGCGTGCTTGATCAGGTCCCAGACGATGAGGAAGTACGACGAGAAGCCCATGTCGTCGATGACGCGCAGCTCGTACGCGAGCCGCTCGGTGACCGCATCGGGTATGGCGTCGCCCCACCGCTGGCGGGCTCCGTCGAAGCAGAGGTGGTGCAGGTAGTCGGTGTCGCTCTCGAAACCGACAGGGAGCTCGAAGCTCGGCAGCTGCGGCTTGCCGAACTCGATCTCGACGTTGGCGCGTTCGGCGACCCACAGCGTGTTGTCGCATGCGACCTCGTGGTCGCGGAACAGCCATCGCATCTGCTCGGCCGACTTGAGGTAATGACCCTCGCCGCTGAACTTGAAGCGCTCGTCGCCCGTTGCCGAGATCAGCGCGCCGGTCTGCACGCAGAGGAGGGCGTCGTGGGCCTCGGCATCGTGCTCGTGGGTGTAGTGGCTGTCGTTGGTCGCGAGCAGCGGAGCCTGCAAGCGCCTGGCGATGTCGATGAGCTGCGGGTTGGTCTTGTGCTGCTCGGGGATGCCGTGGTCTTGCAACTCGATGAAGAGGTTGTCGCGACCAAAGATGTCCTGCAGGCGACCAGCCTTGGTCAGCGCGGCATCGAAATCGCCGGCGAGCAGGCTCTGCAGGACGTGCCCGCCTAGGCAGCCGGTGGTGGCGATGACCCCCTCGCTGTGCTCGGCGAGCAGCTCCCAGTCGACCTTGGGCTCGCGGTAGTAGCCCTCGAGGAAGGCACGGCTCGACAGCTGGATCAGGTTCTTGTAGCCGGTGGCGTTCTCGGCCAGCACCGTCAGGTGGTACCAGGCCTTCTTCCCACCCTCACCCTCGCCGCCCGTGTCGTCGACCTTGCCACGCACGCTGAGCCGCTCGCTGCGGTGGTCGTGTGCCATGTACAGCTCCGAACCGAGCACCGACTTGACGCCTTGCGCCTTGCACGCCGCGTAGAAGGGGAGGATGCCGTACATGTTCCCGTGGTCGGTGATGCCGACGGCGGGTTGGCCATCGGCCACAGCCGCAGCCACCAGCTCCTCGACGCGCGATGCGCCGTCGAGCATCGAGAACTCGGTATGGACATGGAGGTGGGTGAAGCTCGACGCCACCTTGCGGTCTCCCCTACGCCCGATCCACACCCCATCCACAGCGGTTTTCCACTGTCTGTGGAGGAGTTACACGGTTGTGGTTTGGACCATAGCAGGTGCCTACAAGTAGGTCCCCGGACGCGACGGCTCGCCTGTCCCGTCGGGGGCTGCGCCCGGCGGGAGCTGCCGGCGCATCTCCTCGAGCTGTTGGCGCGCCTGCATCTGCTGCGCGAACAGGGTGGCCTGGATGCCATGGAAGAGCCCCTCGAGCCAGCCGACCAGCTGCGCCTGCGCGATGCGCAGCTCGGCTTCGCTCGGCGTGCCCTCGTCGCTGAAGGGCGGCGCGAGGCGCTCGAGCTCGTCGCGCAGATCCGGGGACAGCGCCTGGGTGAGCTCGTGCACCGAGGTGTCGAAGATGGTGCGCAGCCTCCCGCGGCTCTTCTCGTCGAGCGGCGCTGCACGGACCTCGTCGAGCAACTGCTTGATCATCGACCCGATGCGCATCACCTTGGCCGGCTCGGCCACACCTTCGCGCTCGGAGTCCTCCTCGGACGGCGCCGGAGCGGTGGCCACGATCTCGGGATGCTCGATCGGGTCCGAGGGCTCAGGGGGCTGGGACATGGGCCCGTTGCTACCCGACATCAGCGCAGCGAAGCCAGCAGGGGCACGAAGAGCTCGGCCGTCGTTGCCGATCCATGGCGCCCGATGAGGTGGTACGGACCGGTGTCGGCCGGCTCGGAGAACGCGATGCTGCCCTTGGCGACGAGCGCGACATCACCGAGGCGGCTCAGCGCGTCAGCGGTCACCGTCGGGCCGAACCAGCCTTCTTCCACGATCTCGTCGCGAGAGCGGACCCAGGCGTGATGGCCGTGGTGCTCCTCGGCGTCAGCTCGCAGCAAGGCGGCGTGACCGGGCCGAGCGTGGAGCCACCGGAAGCGGCCTTCGCCTGACTGCAGCGCGACGCGCGCGAGCACGTCAGGGGCGAGGCCGACGACGTCGTCGCCGACGTGCACCTGCCCGTGATCGGAGGTGACGATCACCGCCGTGCCCTTGGGCACCGCGCTCAGCACATCAGCGACCAAGCGGTCGGCTGCGGCGACCTCAGCGTCGAAGTGCTCACCGAAGCCGAACTCGTGAGACACCTTGTCGACGCCGTCGTAGTACGCGTAGGTGAACGGCTCGGCCCGAGCCAGGCGCGCCACCTCGGTGACGAGGGTCGAGGGCATCCGCCACCCGCTCAGGCGGGTGCCGTCGAGGTGTGCCGCTGTGAAACCCGTGGTCGCGAACTCGGAGCGGGTGACCACAGGAGGGCGGTGGCCAGCGAAGGGGAGGTGCTCTTGGATCTTCGCCGGCGGGATCGTCTGGCGGGCGTCGCCTGAAGCCGTCACCCAGCGCAGGACGTTGAGCACCTCGCCGTTGACATGGATGCGGTAGCCGACGACCCCGTGCTCACCAGGCGGGAGTCCAGTTGTCAAGGATGTCAGCGCTGTCGCTGTGGTCGTCGGAAGCACCGTGGTGATGCGCCCGCCGGTCATCGCCGAGAGCGTCGGCGCCAGGTGGCGCCGATCCTCGAGCTGCTCCCATCCGAGCCCGTCGAGCAGGAGCAGCACGACCCGTTCGGCATCCCACGCAGGCTCCGGGAGCCAAGACGGCTTGTCGCCCGACGGCTCGAGGAGCGCAGGCACGATGTTGCTGGTGCAACCCCCCGCATAGTCCGGTAGCGCAGGACCACCATCGTCCTGCGCGCTGCGCGCTGCCCGTTCGCCGCCCAAGCTCTGCCTCCGTGCTCAGCGCCAGCGTAACGAGTGCACGAGGGGCAGCCGGAGCCGATCATCGCCCTACGATGACCCGCCGTGAAGGTCTCGACCCGGGGTGACTACGCGAGTAGGGCGCTGCTCTCGCTCGCGCTGCACGGCGAAGGCGGAAGCCCGACCTCGGTCAGAGACATCGCCGAGCGCACCGCGCTCCCCCAGCCCTACCTCGAGCAAATCCTCCTCGCGCTCAAGGGCGCGGGGATCGTGCGCTCGAAGCGCGGGGTCGGCGGCGGCTACGTGCTCGCTCGCGATCCGTCGCAGATCACGCTCGGAGACATCGTCTCGGCCGTCGACGGGCCGATCGTGATCGGCGACTTCGGCGAGCCGCACCAGAACGGGGCGTGCGACCACGAGGGCCAGTGCGTGCTCCTCGCGGTGTGGTCGAACGTCAGCAACCAGATGCGCCGCATGCTCGACGCTCTCACCCTCGCCGAGGTCGCCAGCATGGCTCGCGGCGAGCGCGACTGGCCAGCGCCGGACTGAGCCTGAGTCGGCCTCTACTTGGCCGGGATGGGGCGTTGCGGCGGTGACCCGGTAGTCATGGTGTCGTCGGGGAGGAGGCCAGCGTACGCGGCGTCGCTGGCCTCGTCGCTTCCTGTGCCGACATCGACCAGCCGGACTTCTGCCCGAGCAGCGAGCGTCCGAAGTGCAGAGCCTTTCGCTCGAACGACGAGCCCGAACACCACGGGGCCGTCGGCCCGCGCGCCGTCGCGCACCGCGGCGAGGCGCAGCAGCTCGCGCTGGTAGAACGCGATGAACTCCGAGCCGGCTTCGACCGTTGGCAGGATCTGCTCGTCCTGCGAGCGATCCGCTTCGGCGTTGGCTCGCAAGGCCGCTGCCCAGTCGTCGAGCGAGCCCGTGACCAGCGTCGGATCGCCGCCGGGCGCTGCGACCAACTGGCCGAGCACGCTGATCGCTGTGTCGACCCGAGCCTCCGACAGGACAGCTGACGCGTCGCTCGAGGTGCGGTACCTCACGAAGCTGACGACCGCGACGCGCTCGTCGCGATCGCCGATGCCCGCCAGGACTTGGCGTCGGGCCGACACGTATCCCTCGATGTTCTCCCCTGCGGATGGACCGATGCTCCTGACCGAAGCGCCCGGGAGCTCGACGCCGCTCGATGCCTCGATGACCGCTGAAGGGTCCTCGCTCCGGCCTGGGCGCACGACGACGGCGACCACGCCAGCGATGAGCAGCGCTGCGACCGCGCCGACGACGACGAGGGCCACCCGGCGAGCTGCCACGAGCTCGACGTCGACGGGATCGTGGTCGCCCTCAGCTGAGTCGGGCACGGATCTCGTCGAGGTCGTCGGGCAGGGGGCTGTCGAAGCTCACCTCGACCCCTGTTGCCGGGTGCACGAACGACAGGTGCTCGGCGTGCAGGAAGGGACGTGGCACGTCGAGCATCGGCTTGCGGAGCCCGCCGTAGCGATCGTCGCCGACGACGGGGTGCCCGATCGCCGCGAGGTGCACGCGGATCTGATGCGTGCGACCCGTCTCGAGCCGGCAGCGCAACAGCGACGTGGGCGCCGGCTGATCGTTGGCGCGTACCAGCTCGTAGCGCGTCTTGGCCTCCTTGCCTCTCGCGGACACGGCCATGCGGGTCGGCTCACGTTGTGAGCGCCCGATCGGGGCGTCGAGGAGCCCGAGGGGCGACTCGAGGCGCCCCCAGACGAGGGTCAGGGAGCGGCGCTCCGCGGTTCGGCTCGCCAGCTGCGCGACGAGGGCCTCCCGGGCGCGCTCGGTGCGAGCGATGACGAGAAGGCCGGACGTCCCTTTGTCGAGGCGGTGCACGACTCCTGGTCGATCAGCGTCGCCAATACCCGCGATGTCGGGGAATCGGGCGAGCAAGCCGTTGACGAGGGTGCCGTGCTCCTGGCCCGACCCGGGATGCACCACGAGACCTGCCTGCTTGTCGACCACGATCACGGACTCGTCGACGTGCACGATCTCGAGCTCCACAGTCGAATCGGGTTCGAGCTCGACCGGCGCCGTCCCGAGATCGGCGTCGATCTCGACGAGCTGCCCGAGCGAGACGCGTGACGAGGGCTTCGTCGTTGCCAGCCCGTCGACTCGCACGACACCCGAAGCCAGGAGGGTTGCAGCTGCGCTTCGGCTCGCACCCGTCAACAAGGCGACGACGCGGTCGATGCGCTCGCCGTCGAGAGCCTCGGGCATCGCGTCGCTGATCACGACCTGCTCGCGGACCGAGGACGCAACGAGCCAGCCAACAAGAAGATGGCGCCCATCGTCACACCGACGTCTGCGAGGTTGAACACCGGCCACCACTGCAAGTCGATGAAGTCGACGACGGCGCTCGAGTCGCGGACGAAGCGATCGACGAGGTTGCCGATGGCCCCGCCGAGCACGAAGCCGAGGGCGAGCGCCCCGGTGGCGGTGGTAGTCGTCGTGCGAGCGAACCAGACAAGCGCGATGACGATGGCGATGCCAACGACGGCGATGAACGAGCCGCGCCCACCGCCGACGCTGAACGCAGCTCCACTGTTGCGTTCGAGGTGCAGCCGCAGCGAACCGAAGATGTCGATGTCTCGATCCGACAGGGTGGCGACTGCCCAAAACTTGGTGAGCTGATCGACGACGACGACGACGGCTGCGACTGCGACGACCGGGGTGGTGCGCCGGGCTCCGGCGCGTTGCGTTGCAACAGACGCGACCGGCGCCGACCCTTCTACCAACGCCCGAGGCCGCCGACCTTGAACTCGACACGCTCGCGGGCCCAAGGGATGGCCTCGAGGCGCTCCTTGGGAATCGGCTGACCCGAGATCTCACAGAGCCCGTACGTTCCGAGCTCGAGCTTCTCGAGCGCGTGGTCGATCTCGTCGATCTGCACCCGGGCCTGGGCGCTGAGCACGAGGTCGCGCTCGCGCTCGACCGCAAGGGTGTCGCCCTCGCCCGATTCCTCGTCGAACTGCACGTCGCCCTGCTCGCGGTCGGCGGTGAGGAGGTTCGCCTCGTTCGTGAGGGCGGTGGCCTGGTACACGTAAGAGGCTCGCTCCTCGATGAGCAGCTTGCGCTGGGTCTCGAGGAACTTGGCGCCGAAACCCGCAGAGCTGCGTCCGCCGGCTGCAGGCTTCGCTGGCGCCGCGTTCGTGGGCACGATCTTCTTCGGCGCCGCGACCTTGCGGGGCGGACCGGCAGCCTTCCTGGCCGGAGCCTTCCTGGCCGGAGCCTTCCTGGCCGGTGCCTTCCTGGCCGGTGCCTTCCTGGCCGGAGCCTTCTTGACCGGTGCCTTCTTGACCGGTGCCTTCTTCGCCGGTGCCTTCTTCGCCGGAACCTTCCTTGCTGCCGCTCGCTTCGCTGGCGCTTTCGCGGCGCCGCTTCGACGCACCTCGCCTGCGAGCTTCTTCGCAGGTGCTTTCGAGCCGCGGGCAACCGGCTTGGCGCGCTTCGCGGCCTTTGCCGACGCTTTGGTAGGCGCGGCGGCGGGGCGTGATCTGGTCGATCGGGGCATCGGTTTCCTTCCCTGCTCCCCTGAAAGGGGTCCCGCACAGTAGCAGCGCAGCACCTTTGTTCAGGACGCACGGGACCGACCCGTAGGCTTCGCGCGATGTCCGAGCCCTATCCCGACGTCGAGAAGCAGCCACGGTTTCCCGACATCGAGCGCTCGATCATCGAGCTCTGGCGGGCTGAGCGCACCTTCAAGAGCAGCGTCGAGCGCCACCCGCGAGGCGAGGGTGAGTTCGTGTTCTACGACGGCCCGCCGTTCGCCAACGGGCTACCGCACTACGGGCATCTCCTCACCGGCTTCGTGAAAGACGCCATCCCCCGCTACCAGACCATGCGCGGCCACCGTGTCGAGCGTCGTTTCGGCTGGGACTGCCACGGGCTGCCGGCGGAGATGGAAGCCGAGCGGCGCCTCGGCGTCTCGGGACGGTTCGCGATCGAGGACTACGGCGTAGCGCCCTTCAACGACGAGTGCCGCTCGATCGCGGATGGCACGGCCGACGACTGGTCGCGCTACGTGTCGCGGCAAGCCCGTTGGGTCGACATGGCCAACGACTACAAGACCATGGACCTCGACTACATGGAATCGGTCATGTGGGCCCAGAAGCAGCTCTACGACAAAGGGCTGTTGTACGAGGGTCTGCGCGTGCTCCCCTACTGCTGGGAGTGCGAGACGCCGCTGTCGAACTTCGAGACGCGGATGGACGACGCGTACCGAGATCGCCAGGACCCGGCGGTCACGGTGCAGTTCGCCCTCGAGACGGGCGAACTGCTGCTCGTTTGGACCACGACGCCATGGACGTTGCCGTCGAACTTGGCGCTCGCCGTCGGCCCCGACGTCACGTACGCGGTCTACCAGCGTGACGGGCAACGCTTCGTCCTCGGTGAGGCGACCGTTGCGAAGTACGAGAAGGAGCTGGCCGAGGCGACCCTCGTCGACACCTTGCAGGGCAGCGCCCTTGTCGGGCGAGCGTACGCACCGTTGTTCCCCTTCTTCGCGAGCACACCCGGCGCGTTCGTCGTGCTCGGCGCAGAGTGGGTCGCGACCGATGAGGGCACAGGCATCGTGCACCTCGCGCCCGGCTTCGGCGAGGACGACAAGGCGGCGTGCGATGAAGCGGGCATCGCGACCGTCTGTCCGGTCGACGAGCACGCCCGCTTCACCGCGGAGGTGCCCGACTACGCGGGTCAGCAGGTCTTCGACGCGAACGCTGCGGTCATCCGAGATCTCAAGACGAGGGGTCAGCTCGTTCGCCACGACAGCTACGTGCACAGCTACCCGCACTGCTGGCGCACCGACACACCGCTCATCTACAAGGCTGTCTCAAGCTGGTTCGTGCAGGTCTCGGCGCTGCGTGATCGCATGCTCGAGCTGAACCAGCAGATCACCTGGGTGCCGGAACATGTGCGCGACGGCTCGTTCGGCCGCTGGCTCGAGGGCGCCCGAGACTGGTCGATCAGCCGGAACCGCTTCTGGGGCTCGCCGATCCCGGTGTGGCGATCAGATGACCCCACCTACCCGCGCGTCGACGTCTACGGCTCCCTCGATGAGCTCGAGCGCGACTTCGGTGTGCGGCCCACCGACCTGCACCGTCCCGCGATCGACGAGCTCACGCGTGCAAACCCCGACGATCCCACTGGCCGCTCCAAGATGCGAAGGATCGAGGACGTCCTCGACTGCTGGTTCGAGTCGGGAGCGATGCCGTTCGCGCAGGTGCATTACCCGTTCGAGAACGTCGAGTGGTTCGAGTCGCACTTTCCTGGCGACTTCATCTGTGAGTACATCGGCCAGACGCGCGGCTGGTTCTACACATTGCACGTGCTCGCCACCGCCTTGTTCGACAAGCCTTCCTTCCAATCGTGTGTCGTGCACGGAGTGCTGCTCGGCGACGACAAGCAGAAGCTCTCGAAACGCCTGCGCAACTACCCCGATCCGATCGACGTCTTCGACACCATCGGCTCCGACGCAATGCGCTGGGCGCTGCTGTCTTCAGCCGCGGTGCGCGGCGGCGACATGGTCGCCGACAAGCGCCCGATGGAAGAAGCGGTTCGCCAGATCCTGATGCCGATCTGGAACGCCTGGTACTTCCTCTCCCTCTATGCCAACGCCGCTGGAGTTCGCGGCTCGGTGCTCACGTCGGCTCCGGAGCACATCCTTGATCGCTACGTCGTTGCGAAGGTGGGCGCCCTGCGCGACGACGTCACCTCGCAGATGGACGCATACGACATCTCAGGCGCGTGCGCGTCGATCTTCGCTTTCATCGACTCCCTCAACAACTGGTACGTGCGCCGCTCGCGCGACAGGTTCTGGGCAGGCGACGAGGACGCGATACGCACGCTGCACACCGTGCTCGGCTTGCTGTGCCGCGTCGCTGCGCCGCTCCTGCCGCTCACGACCGAAGCGATCTATCGCGGCCTCAGTGGTGCCGGCTCCGTACATCTGACCGATTGGCCAGCACCCGACGAGGCTGCGGGCGACCCCGATCTCGTGGTGGCCATGGACGCGGTCCGCGAGGTCTGCTCCGTTGCAGCCTCGATCCGCAAGGTAGCGGGAGTCCCCAACCGCCAGCCGCTCGCCTTGTTGTCGGTCGCCGCGCCCGACGCCGCGACGCTGGGGCCCTTCGTCGCGCTGATCGCAGAGGAGGCGAACGTGAAGGCTGTCGCGCTCACCAGCGATGTCGCCACCGCCGGCAGTTTCGAGCTCGCCCTCGTGCCCAAGGTGCTCGGGCCCCGCGTCGGCTCCGATGTGCAGAAGCTCATCGCTGCAGTGCGCGCCGGAGAGTGGGCGCGCGATGGAGACGAGGTCGTGGTCGCCGGCCGGACGCTCGCGCCAGACGAGTACACGTTGCGCCTCGTCGCTCGTGATGGCGGTGCCGCCGCCCCATTGCGCGACGACGGGCTCGTTGCGCTCGATCTCGATATCACTCCGGAGCTCGCAACGGAGGGTTTGGTGCGCTACCTGGTGCGTCAGTTCAACGAGATGCGCAAGGGCGCGGGGCTCCACGTATCGGATCGCATCCACCTCAGCATCGACGTCGGCGACCATGCCGACGTGCGCGCCGCTCTCGAGGGGCACTGGGACTGGTTCGGGCGCGAGGTCCTCGCGACTGAGCTCAGCTTCGCCGAGCACGGCCTCAACGACGCCCACCGCGTCGAGCTCCCTGACGCCCGAGCCATCCACGCAACGCTCCACGCCGTCTGACGCCTCAGCGTGGGCTGAGGACCGCGTCGGCGACGGCGTCGGGTGCCTCCCACTGCGGGTAATGGCCGATGCCGGGGAGCTCGAAGATCGCCTCCGACACGAAGCGCTCGCGGAGCCGCACGATGACGTGCGCGCCCGAGACCGGGTCCTCGGGACCCCAGACGAAGCGAGGAGGCACCGGGCTGTGCTCGAGCGCGTGGATCCATCGCTCGGCGTGGATCGAGCGATCACCGATGTAGTGGATGAGGCGAGCCAGCATGTCCGAGCCGCCGCGGTCGGCCAGCGCGTCCCAATGCTGCGACAGCTCAGGACCTGGGGCCCCGGCCGGGCCGAGGACTGCGAGGAGCGCTGCCGAGAACGTCTCCGGGGTCACCGCGTCAGCAATGGCCTGGCCGCTGTCGGGGTCGAGCAGCAACGTCTGACCGAGCGTGGGCCGGTGGAGGTCGGGGTAGATGCCACCGTTGAGCAGCGACCAGGCGGTGAGCTCGACGTCGAGCGTGCCGGCAATGGCTCGGGCGACGAGCTCTTGAGCGACGCTGTCGCCGTAGTCGTGGCTGACGAGCTCGGTCTCCTCGACCTCGGCCCAATCCCAGGCAGCTTCAACGATGTCGGCTTGCTCGTGGATCGAATAGATGTGGTCGTGGGGCTTGTCCGATGCGCCGAAGCCGAGCAGGTCGAGTGCAAGCGTGCGACGGTGCGCCTCCAGCCGGGGTGCGACATGGGCCCAATCCCACGACGACGTCGGGTAGCCGTGCACCAGCGTGCACCACGGTCCGTCGCCCGCGACGCGAACGAAGACTTCGACGGCGCCGCCGCCGACGGCGACGGGAATGCGTTCGCCCGACGAAACCCACTCGGCGCGCTCGAGCATTGGGCTGATCGCCCTAGCGTGCCTTCTTGGCAGGAGCTGCCTTCTTGGCAGGTGCCGCCTTCTTGGCAGGTGCAGCCTTCTTCGCAGGAGCCGCCTTCTTCGCAGGAGCAGCCTTCTTCGACGCGGCAGCCTTCTTGCTTGCGGCCTTCTTCGCGGGTGCAGCCTTCCTGCTTGCGGCCTTCTTGGGAGCGGCCTGCTTCCCGGGCCGCCCGCGCGGAGATGGCGCGGCTGACGCGATCCGACGGTCGATGTTGGTGAGGACCGTGCTGCGAGCGGCGTTGGAGGCTTCGTAGGCCCTCACGTCTTCGAGCTCGGCAGCGTCGAGCTCGCCCAGCACCGCGACGATCTCGCTGACGGGCAGCTCGTCGTAGTCCTCGATCGGCAGGTCGCCTGCGCTGCGGGACCACGCCTCGTCGCCTGCCGCGCCGGGGCCGGCTGCCGCGCCTTGGCGCAAGCGAGCCAGCTCCTCGAGTATCTCGCCGCGCGCCTGGCCGGCGCGCTCACGGGCCGCGACGACCGGGATCTCGTCGCTGTAGAGCTGCGGGAGCAGCGGGAGGATCTCCTCGGCGCTCAGCTCGTCGTAGTCAGCGATCGGGAACTCGCTCTCGTCGCCGTCCCACGCTGCATCCGTCTCGCCCCAGGTTTGGTCGGCCGCGAGCCAATCCGTGTCACCAGCGTCCGCGGTTGCGGGCTCAGCCACCGGGAGCGGGGCCGAGGCATCTGATACCTCGGCGGGAACGGTTGGGGCGATCGATGTCGCCGGGGCTTGCTCGGGCACGAGAGGAGCAGGCGCGGAGGTTTGCGCCTGCTTGGGCTTGTTCACACGCACCGCGATGAACAGCACGATCGCGGCCACGACGCTCAGGCCGATCGAGCCGTAGATCAGCGTCAGGCCGGAGTCGACCAGGAGGCCGAGCACGAGCAGCACGGTCGCCACAAGCACGAGGCCGAAGCTCAAGAGCACCAGCAAGAGTTCATCCCCTTTGATGAGACGTAGGCGGGCATCCTAGGCATGGCGCGGCGCGGCCATGAAAGCCGCGTGTGCGCCGAGCGACGAGCTCAGCGGCGACGGCCGAAGCGCATGCGCTGTCGGTCGTCGCCCGAAAGCTCGCCGGGTTCATAGCGGCCGGGATCGTCGTCGACCATCGCCTTTCGGAGCTCGGTGAGGTAGGCATCGTCGTCGATCTCCACCTGGTCGACAGCTTGCGTGGGAGGACCGTCGCTCGAATGTCCAGCGCTCGAATGTTCCTCGTCGCCGACGAAGCGAGCCCACGCTTGCTCCTCGGACGACGTCTGGGGGGCGAGCGCTGCCTGCTCGGGTTGGGCGTCGGGACGCGGCGCCGGTTCGGGCTCTGACTCGTCGGGCGTCGTGAACGTCACACCACCGCTGAGCGGAGCGTCGGGCACTGGGGGCGAGGGTGCGGGTTCGGTTGGGGTGGGTGTGCGGGGTCCTTCGGACATCGGAGGGAGCGGGGCCACTCGCAGGCCCGACGGGTCGTCGATCAGCCGCTGGAGCTCGGCGAGCGAACCTCGTAGGCGCAAGCGCTGCTCGTCGAGGTGTCGCTCGAGCGTGCCGCTGTCGGCTCGCAACGCGTCGCGCGACTCCTCGAGCCCGATGATCTCCGTGACGAGGCGCTGGCGGGTCTCCTCACCCGAGCGTCTCGCCTCGGCCTCGGCGTCCGCAACGACCTGAGCTGCGCGCTGCTGCGCCTCTCGGTAGAGCTGGCTCGCCTGCTCCTGCGCCGACTGCACGGTGCGCTGCGCTGTCTCCTCCGCCTCCTTGATGGCAGCGTCGGCGGTGCGCTGGGCGAGGATCAACGTGCGGCGGATCGTCTCCGCCTCTTCCTCCACGCTCGGCGCGAGGGGCGCTGCGCCCGCAGGGGAAGCAGCGCTCCCGGGCGCCCGGTGCGCCGCGTCCTCGAGGCGCGCCTGCAGATCGAGCGCGCGCGATTCGGCGGTGCTGACACGCCCGGCGGCCTCGGCGAGGCGCTCCTGCATCTGGCCGACGGCGACGGCGACCCGCTCGAGGAAGTCGTCGACCTCGTCGGGGTCGTAGCCCCGCATCTTCTGGTGGAACTCGACCTCGTTGATCACCTGGGGGGTGACATCCATGAGCGACGAGCGTAGTGCGCTGTCCGAGGGGGTCGCGGATGCCAGCTCGTCGCGGGTCAGGCGCTCGCGACGAGCTGCGTCAAGATCACGAGGCCGAAGATGAGCACCATCGGTGAGAGATCGAACATGCCCATCGGCGGCAGGGCCCGGCGCAACGGAGCGAGCAGGGGCTCGGTGAGCGAGCGCAGGAAGTCGTTCACGCCCGCGAGGGCCGTGCCGGGCGCGGTCGGGAACCACGACAGCACGATGCGGGCGAAGACGACGAGGACGTACAGGTTGATGACCTGCAGGACGAAGGATTGCATGACTCAGACGCCCGGGTCAGTCGTACAGACCGCGATCTTGCAGGCGTCTGCGCTCCTCTGGTGAGACCTCGACGTTGGCCGGGGTGAGCAGGTACACCTGGTTCGCCACCTTGTCCATCGTGCCGCTGAGCCCGTAGCAGAGCCCGCTGGCGAAGTCGATGAGGCGCCGCGCGAGGTCGCGGTCGACAGCTTGCATGTTGATGATCACCGGCGCGTTGCTCTTGTAGCGATCGGCGATCTCTTGCGCCTCGTTGAACGATGTCGGAGCGATCACATGCGGCTTGGCCGTGGCGTTGGCCGGGAACGCCCGCACGACCGGGGTGTTGCGCTTGGGCCCCGCTGAGGTGATGGCACCGATGCCGGGAGCGGGCTCGATGGGTTGGGGCTCGAGGCGTCGCACCGTGCCGACGACAGCCACATCGGGATCATCAGGCTCGATCATGGGGCGACGCACGGGCGAGCGGGTCGGCGGGCGCCCTACCGCGCCGCGAGCCGAACGCTCCTGCGCAGCGCGTCCCGCCGATGGTCGCCCCGCCACCGATCGATCCGACACCGTTCGCTGGGACGCAGTTCGTTCGGGTCCAGAGACCGGCGCGCGCTCGAGCTGTGGCTCGACGTCGTCGTAGTCGTCGTACTCGTCATCAGGACCGAGACCTAGGTAGGTCATGGCCTTGCGCCAGCCGTTTGCCATCGCAGCGAACCCCTTCCGGTCCTTGGAACCTAGTTTTCCACGTCGGCGGCGGAAAACCGCGAACGCTCGCCGAACAGCGCTGTCCCGATTCGCACCATCGTGGAACCTGCGGCGACCGCGACCTCGAGGTCTGCCGACATCCCGATAGAGCGCTCGACCAGCCCCAATCGATCGGCGATGCCGACCACCGTGGCGAAACCCGCAGCAGCATCAACTGGCCGGCCCGGAGGACCGACGGCCATCAGGCCGCGCACGTCGAGCCCGAGGTCGACGAGCCCTGCGACGAGGCCGGGCACGAGCTCCGGTGGTGCCCCGCCACGTCCGGGGCCGCCCGAGAGGTCGACCTGGACGAGCACTGCCGCGCCGGGTGCATGGCGGGCGATCTCTGCGCCCAACGACAGTCGATCGACCGACTGCCAGAGGGTGACGGCGTGCGCGAGGCGACGGACCTTGTTGCGTTGCAGCTGGCCGATGAAGTGCCACCGCACCGGCTCATCGTCGAGCGCCGCAGCCTTGGGCGCGAGCTCCTGCGCGTACGACTCGCCGAGATCGAACACCCCAGCGGCGAGTGCAGCGCGCTGGGCGCCCAGACCCTGGCCCTTGGTCACCGCAACGATCTTGAGGACATTCGGGTCGCCGCCGGCCTCCGCGATGCGGCCGCGGGTGCGTTCGACGTTCTCGGCGACGGTCACGGGGCACCCGTCATGCTCGACGAGTCAAGCCCGGCCATTGTGGCGAAGCGCGCCGGCTCGCCCCCGGCGCGAAATGAGTACCAGGTGTCGGTGCACGCAGTGCACGAGCCTTCGTCGAGGATTCGCTCGACCCCCGCTCGCCACAGGGCGCTGCGTGTCGCCGCGGTGAGATCGAGCGCTGGCGCGCCCCAGAGGGTCGTGGCTTCGACCTCGGCGCCGAGCCGGCGCGTCACCTCGTCGAGGTCGGACCGCCCGAACTCGTAGCACCCCCGTCGGATGTGGGGCCCCAGCCGAGCCGCGACCGGCTCGACGCCGAGCGCGCGCATCGCGTGGGCAGCAGCCTCCACCACCCCCGCTGCGAGGCCACGCCAACCAGCGTGGACCACGCCCACCGCCTCGTTGTCGAGCCCGTGCAACACGAGCGGCACGCAATCGGCCGTGCGCACCGCGAGCACGCAGCCTGATACCGCTGTGACCGCAGCGTCTGCTTCGACCCCGGCGTGCTGGCCCGGTGAGGTGACGGTGACGACCGTCGCGCCGTGGACCTGCTCGAGCCACGTCGTCCCCGGCTCGAAGCGCGCGGGGTCGACGAAGTCGCCGTCGGCCCGCGAGGTGCAGTGGTAACCGAGGGAGCGCAGCGCTACTTCAAGAAGCTGGGGACGTCGAAGTCATCGTCGTCGTCGACATCATCGTCATCGTCGCGCCCGAACACGTCGCGGGCGGGCGACTCGGAAGCGTGCGCGCCTTTGACACCTCGCGTCGTCTCCTCGCGGCCACCCTCCCATCGGTCGAAGCCCGCAGCGATGACGGTCACTCGCACCTCGTCACCCATCTCGTCGTCGATGACCGCACCGAAGATGATGTTGGCGTCGGGGTGCGCAACGCCGTGGATCACCTCGGCGGCCTCGTTGACCTCGAACAACCCGAGATCGCTGCCGCCCGAGATGTTGAGCAGGATGCCGCGCGCTCCTTCGATGGAGGCCTCGAGCAGCGGGCTCGAGATCGCGGAACGAGCTGCGGCGAGCGCCCGGCCTTCGCCGGCGCCATAGCCGATGCCCATGAGCGCCGAGCCCGCGTTGGACATGATCATCTTCACGTCGGCGAAGTCGGTGTTGATGAGCCCCGGCGTCGTGATGAGGTCGGTGATGCCCTGCACGCCCTGGAGCAGCACCTCGTCGGCCATCTTGAACGCTGCGAGCACCGAGGTCTTCTCGTTCGACACGGTCAGAAGCCGGTCGTTGGGGATGACGATCTGAGTGTCGACCTTCTCCTTCAGGTTCTGGATGCCTTGCTCGGCCTGCACCGAGCGGCGGCGGCCTTCGAAGGCGAAAGGACGAGTGACCACGCCGATCGTGAGGGCGCCGAGCTGCTTGGCGATCTCGGCCACCACGGGCGCGCCGCCGGTGCCCGTGCCGCCACCCTTGCCGGCAGTGATGAAGACCATGTCGGCGCCCTTGAGCACCTCTTCGATCTCGTCGCGGTGCGCCTCGGCAGCCTCGCGCCCCACGTTGGGGTCCGAGCCTGCGCCGAGGCCGCGGGTCAGCTCACGGCCGATATCGAGCTTGACGTCGGCGTCGCTCATGAGCAGCGCCTGCGCGTCGGTGTTCACGGCGATGAACTCGACGCCCTTGAGGCCGGCGTCGATCATGCGGTTGACGGCGTTGACACCCCCACCGCCGATCCCGACGACCTTGATGACCGCCAGATAGTTCTGCGGGTTGCTCATCGACATGGCTCGCTGTCCTCCCAGTCCCGAGTGCGCGCCTACCGGGCACAGCGCGAGCCCGGAAGGAACCTCAAGTGAAGGTAGAGACTTTCATCAACCTTCGGTGTTGGTCGAGACGTTACAAACACGGTGAGCCTCTGGTCAAGGTCGGCGCGCTCGGAACGCGCACGTCGATCGCGCACACGTCGGTGAGATCGACCTGCTCGAGCACGGTCAGCGCGGCAAGCAACTTCGCCTGCAGCGCGTCAGGCGCGCCGAGGTGCACCACCCCGGTGCCGGCGACCTGGAGATCGACGGCGCCGCCTTGGAGCGTCCTCACGCTCTCGACACGCGGGATCAAGCTCGGCGGGAGCGCCTTGGCAACAGCGAGCGCGGGGCCAGCTTCGGGCGCGAGATCCGTTCCCGGGGTACCAGCGGGCGCGCCCCCGGCGAGCCGCACGAGCCCTGCCGGAGGCGCTGGCTCGATCGCGAGCACCCTGCCCGTGCCGTCCACCAACGCGAAACCGCCTTGACCTGCCGGTTCGGCCGCGACCGCCGTGCGCTCGCGCACCCGAACCTCGACGGTGGCTGGCCACCGGCGGGTCACGCTGACCTCGGCGACCCAGGGCAGCGCGAGGAGCTTCGAGCGTGCTGCGGCTGTGTCGACGTCGATCATCGCCGCGCGCAATGCGATGCCGCTTGCTCCTCGAACCACGTCGGCCCCGCTGTGCTGCGCGCCGAGGACCTCGATGCGATCGACGTCGAGGAGCGGGCTCCGCAACGCCAACCCCCCCGCCGCGAGCGTGACCACGACGACGCCGAGCGCGACGAGGCGTCTGAGGCGCTTACGCGCACCGGATCGGCGCACGGCGATGCGTCTGGCGCGCATCCTCGGGTCGACGGGAGCCACAACCTCCGGCTCGAGGACCGTCACCGTCGGGGAGCTCAACCCTCGACCTCGGGTCGAGTCTCGGATCGAGGGACGACGGTGGCGACGGCAGCCGGCGTGAACCCGCACAGGCGCGTCTCGGCCACGAGCTCGACGCCGAACCTGGCGGCGACGCGGTCGTGCACGGCCGTCATGACAGCCAGGACGTCGTCCGCGCGCCCGCTGGCGTCGGCGATGATGAAGTTGGCGTGCTTGGTCGACACTTGTGCGCTCCCGACGCGCAGCCCCCTCGCCCCCGCAGCGTCGATGAGGCGTCCGGCGCTGTCGCCCTCAGGGTTCGTGAAGACCGACCCGGCGTTCTGCCCTCCGGGTTGGTTGGTCCTGCGCCAACGCACCACATCGACGATCGCCTCCTCTGCCTGAGCGCGCTCGCCGTGCGCCAAGGAGAGCTCAGCGCCGAGCACCACGGTGGAAGCGGCGATCGCGGAGCTGCGGTACCCGAGGTCGAGGGCGTCGGCGAGCACCCACCCATCGTGGCCGCCGAGCAGGTCGATGACGTGGACCCCGCGCAACGACGCTGCGACGTCCGAACCATGGCCGCCGGCGTTCATGCGCACCGCCCCGCCCATCGAGCCCGGCACGCCGACGGCCCACTCGAAGCCGTGGAGCCCCACAGAGGCGCTGCGGCGCGCGATCACAGGGAGCAGCGCGGCTCCTCCGGCTTCGACCGTCGTGCCGTCGATCTCGACTCGCGCCAACTCCTCACCCAGCACGATCACGAGCCCGGGAAAGCCGGCGTCGGCGACGAGCAGGTTCGACCCGTTGCCGACGACCACCACCGCGACCGCGCCCGCGAGCGCGACGAGTGCATCACGCACCGCGAGCAGGTCGTCGCGCCCAGCAGCCTCGACGAGGAGCGCTGCGGGCCCCCCGACCCGGTAGGTCGTGCGGGCGCCGAGCGGCGCGTCGCGCCGCAGCCTCGAGCCGAGGTGTGGCTGGAGCGCAGCTTCGAGGGCTGCGATGCTCATCCGGCTCGCTGCTCGAGGATGTCGTCGCCGAGCGACGTGACGTCGCCGGCCCCGACGGTGAGGCAGAGATCGCCGGGGCGCAGCTCGGCACGAAGGAACGCGAGCACGTCGGCGCGGCGCGGCAGCCACGCAACGCGCCCCCACGGTCGGTGACCGAGGACCGCGTCGACCAGAAGCTTGCCTGTGACCCCCGGGACCGGCGCCTCGCCTGCGCCGTACACGTCCATGATGATGAGGAGGTCGGCGTCGTCGAACGCTGGCGCGAACGCACCGGTGAGCGCTGCAGTTCGGCTGTAGCGGTGCGGCTGGAACACCGTGATGACACGCGGCCACTCCCCGCTGCGCGCCGCAGCCAGCAGCGCTGCCACCTTGCCCGGATTGTGCGCGTAGTCGTCGACCACCGTGACGCCCCCGGACCGCCCGCGATATTGGAAGCGTCGGGCGACGCCCGCGTAACGGGCGAGCGCTGCTTCGCATGCTGCGAACTCGATCCCATGCTCGAGCGCGATCGCTGTCGCAGCGGTGGCATTGCGGATGTTGTGCAGGCCGGGGACCGGGAGGCGCAACTTGCCGAGCTGCCCGCCCGGCCCGCACAGGGTGAACGACGAGCCCGTCCGCTCGGTCACGGCGTCGATGATGCGGTAGTCGGCTTCAGGCACCGTGCCGTACAGCAGCGCTCCGGCCTCGCGTCCAAGGCGCGCTGCGCCTGGGTCGTCGGCGCACGCGATGTTGGGGCCGGGCGAGCCGGCGAGGAAGCGGGCGAACGCAGACTCGATCGCGGCGAGATCGCCGTAGTAGTCGAGGTGGTCGGCCTCCACGTTGGTGACGACCACCCCCGCTGCAGGCAGCTCGACGAACGTCCCGTCGCTCTCGTCGGCCTCGACGACGAACAGATCTCCATCATCCCATGCTGCGCCGCCGCCGATCTCGTTCAGCTCGCCGCCGATGATGAAGCTCGGGTGCACACCGGCTTGCACCAGGATCAGCGCGAGCATCGACGAGGTCGTCGTCTTCCCGTGCGTGCCCGATACAGCGAGCGTGCGGCGCGTCGCGCAGATGGCAGCCAGGATGTCCGCCCGGCGCGCGACAGTGATGCCAGCATCGTTGGCGGCGACGACCTCAGGGTTGTGGTCCGGCACTGCGGTCGACACGGCGACGAGGTCGGCCCCGGCGACGTGCGCGGCGGCGTGGCCGACATGGACCTCGATCCCCGAGGCGCGGAGCCGAGCGAGCCCAGCTGACTCCTTCAGGTCCGACCCTGAGACGTGGTGGCCCATGGCCGCCAACACCGTTGCGATCGCCGACATCCCCGCGCCGCCGATACCGACGACGTGCACGCGCCGCGCCGCTGCGAGATCGACGGTCATCCTGGCGCCGTCTGCTGGCCGCGCGCGTGGTGCTCGATGAGCTCAGCGATGTCGGAGGCGGCGGCCGGGCGGGCGAGCTTGCGCGCCGCAGCTGCCATCACGGTGCGGCGCACAGGATCACCGAGCAGCGCGTCGACCTCCGCGACCAGGCGGGCGCCGTCGAGCTCAGAGTCGGGCACGAGCACCGCAGCGCCTGCGTCGACGGCATAGCGGGCGTTGGCACTCTGGTGGTCGCCGGTCACGAAGGGAGAGGGCACCAGCACGGCGGGCAAGCCCAGCGCAAAGAGCTCGAAGCAGGTGCTGGAGCCCGACCGGCACACTGCGACGTCGGCCGCGTCGAGGGCGACGGGCATGGCCCGCTCGTAGCGCACCGGGGTGTACATGACCCCTTCCGACGCGAGCTGTGGGGTGGCCATCTGCATCTCGGCCCAATCGCGCTCGCCGACCACATGACGGACCGCGATGTCGTCGCGAGTCGACCAGGCGGCCAACGCCTCGAGAACAGCGACGTTCAACTTCCGCGCGCCGAGCGACCCGCCCACGACGACCACGAGCGAGCGATCGGTTGGCACCCCCAGCTCGCGCTTCGCCGAATCACGGTCGAGGCGGGCTGCGCGGGCGAGGATCTCAGACCGCACCGGGTTACCGGTGACCACGGCGCGGGGTAGCTCGGTGCCAGGGAATGACACCGCCGCAGCCTTGGCAAAGCGGGCGATCAGCCGGTTCGCAGCGCCGGGCACGGCGTTCTGTTCCGCTACGACGATCGGCACACGAAGGGCCACCGCAGCCAGGGCGCAGGGAACCGATGCGAACCCCCCCATGGCGACAACGACGCGCGGCCGGCTGCGACGTACGAGCCCCAGAGCGCGCCAGAGCGCACGCGCTGTGCCGATGACGGCGCCGATGTTGGCAATCGCGAGCCGGCGCTGGATGCCGCGCCCAGGAAGCAACGTCACCGAGAAGCCGGCCTCGGGCACGAGGGTCTCCTCGATGCGCCCCTCGCTGCCGACGAAGTGCAACGCGAGCCGGCCGTGACCCCGGGCCACCAAGGCCTCACCGATCGCGATGGCCGGCAGCACGTGTCCAGCCGTCCCCCCGCCGCAGATGAGCGCGTACATCTCCTCCTCGGGACGCTGTCGCACCTACAGAGTCTCGCGGGCGTTCCTCGCCACGTTGCACAGGACCCCTGCAGCGGCGCTTGTCGCGAGGAGCGACGAGCCGCCGAAGGAGATGAACGGCAAGGGCACTCCGGTGATTGGCAGGACACCGATCACCGCGCCGATGTTGATGAAGGCTTGCACGCAGAACCACGTCGTGATGCCCACGGCCAGCAGCCGGCCGAAGGGATCCGCTGCCAGGAGGCTGGCGCGCACGCCGAGCACCCCGAGGCCCACGAAGAGTGCGACGACGAGCATCGCGCCGAACAATCCCAGCTCCTCGCCGATGATGGCGAAGATGAAGTCGGTGTGGGCATACGGGAGGAACCCCCACTTCGCCCGGCTGGCCCCCAGCCCGACGCCGAACCAGCCGCCCGAGGCGAGGCTCACCTGCGACTGGATGTTCTGGTAGCCGATGCCCTGGGGGTCGCTCCACGGGTGCAAGAAAGCGAGCAACCGTGCTCGCCTGTAGCTCTTGGCGAACGCCATCGCCGTCGCGCCGAGCACGCCGATGGCCCCCGCGCCCGCGAGGGGCCCGACGGGAACGCCGGCGGTCAGCAGCACGGCGAACACGATCGACGCGAGCACGATCGTCGTGCCGAGGTTGGGTTGCACGAGGATCAGCAGCGCCACACCCCCGAAGACCACCAGCACCGGGCGCAGCGTCGCTGTGATGTCGCTGATCAGGTGCCGGCGTCGCGCGAGGAGGTCCGCCGCGAACAACAGCACGCTGAGCTTCGCGAACTCCGAGGGTTGGATCCCGAAGTTGCCGTAGCCCAGCCAGCGCGAGGAGCCGTTGGTGTTCACCCCGAGACCGGGCACGAACACGAGCAGCAGGAGCAACACGCTGATGGCGAGACAGGGCACTGAGACGCGGCGCCACCACCGGTAGTCGATGCGCAGTGCGAGCAGGAAAACGAACGACCCGCCGGCGAGCCACATCACTTGGCGTAGGAAGTAGTAGTAGGGCGTCCCTTCGTGTTCGAGCGCGACGACCGACGAGGCCGAGAGCACCATGACGAGCCCGATCAGGTTGAGCACGACGAGCACAGCGAACAGCAGCACGAAGCTGCTGTTGCCGACCCGAGAGCGTGTTCTGTGCGGAGCCGTGCTCGGCAACGCGCGTCGTCTCGTCGCGACCCGCAGTGGCGGGAGAGTGGTCGTGGTCATGTGTTGGCTCCGATCCGAGCGCGGACCTTTCTTGCGAAGTCGTCGCCTCGCTCGCTGTACGACCGGTACCAGTCGAACGACGCGCAAGCGGGCGAGAGCAGGACGGTGTCGCCGGGGTGGGCGAGTGAGCCAGCGGCGTCGACGGCTTCGGCCATCGACGCTGCGCGCACCACAGGGCGGCTGTTCGCGAACGCTGCTTCGACGGCACCCGCTGCTTCACCGATGGCGACGACGGCTCGCACGTGATCTGCTCCATCGGCCAGGGCGCCCAGATCGAGCCCCTTGTTGCGTCCTCCGGCGACGAGCACCACCGAGCGGAACGAGCGCACGGCCGCCAGCGCCGCGCCAGGAGTCGTGGCCTTGGAGTCGTCGTACCAGCGCACGGAGCCGTCATCGGCCACCAGGGTGATGCGGTGCGGCAGGCCGCTGAAGCGGCGTAGCGCCTCGCGACAACCGTCGACGGTGGCGCCGGCCGGCATCGCGGTCGCGCACGCTGCGAGGGCGTTGGAGATGTCGTGGGGGAAGTGGCGGAAGAGCTCGTCGCGACGAGCGAGGACGTCGCCTGCTGGCGTGCGAAGCTCGTCGCCGCTCAGGTGGTAGTCGGCGTCGCCGAGGCCGAAGCGCACGTGCTGCGCAGGGGCCGAGCCGAGCTCCGCCTCGACGATGGGGTCATCCGCGTTGCCCACTGCCCACTGCTCGGGCGACTGGTGCTGCCAGATGCTGGCTTTGGCGGCGACGTACGCGCCCATCGTGGCGTGGCGGTCGAGGTGGTCGGGGCTGAGGTTGAGCCATGTGGCAACGAGCGGAGCGAACCGCTCGCTGTGGCCGAGCCGAAAGGAGGACGCCTCGACGACGAACACGTCGATGCTCGGGTCGCCGATGGCAGCGACGAGAGGCACATCGGTGTTGCCGACGGCCACGGCTGAGCGACCTGACGCGTTGAGCACATCGGTGGTCAGGGTCGCTACGGTCGTCTTGCCGTCGGTACCGGTGATCGCGACGATGGGTCGGTCGTCCCACGCGGCGGCAAGGTCGAGCTCGGATCGGATCGTCACGCCGGCGCGCTGCGCGGCGCCGATCGCCGGGTGCACGTCGCCGAGCCCGGGGCTTGGTATGACCACGTCGGCTCGTTCGATGAGGGCATCGAGCGATGCGCCATCGGGCGCGACCACGAGCTCGACGCCGAGACGCGAAGCGGCGGCGACTGCAGAGCCTGACGGTGCGTCGTCGGCAACGACGACGTCATGGGCGCGCGCGAGGAGGGCGTCGGCCACGGCCTGGTTCGTCACCCCGAACCCGACCAGGAGGTGACGTTCCCTCGACGCGCTCAATCCACGCCGCCGATGCTGAGGAAGTCGGCGTAGTAGAAGCCGAGCGCGAGGGCGGCACACAGCATGGCGAGGATCCAGAACCGCACGATCACAGTCGCCTCCGGCCAGCCGCCGAGCTCATAGTGATGGTGGATCGGCGCCATCCGAAAGACCCGACGACCGCGGAAGAGCCGGAAGCTCGTCACCTGCACCATGACCGAGAGGGTTTCGAGCACGAAAAGCCCCCCGACGATGGGGAGCAGCAGCTGCGTGCTCGTGAGCAGCGCCATGCCGGCGAGGGCAGTACCTATCGCGAGCGATCCCGTGTCGCCCATGAAGATGCGCGCTGGGTTGGCGTTCCACCACAGGAACCCGACGCACGCGCCGAGCATCGCTGCTGCGCAGATCGCCAGGTCGTAGGAGTGGGTGATGCCGTAGAGGTCCTCGTGGCGAAAGCCCCAGAACCCGATCACGAGGTAGCACACGAACGCGTAGAGCGATGCGCCGGCCGCCAACCCGTCGAGGCCGTCCGTCAGGTTCACTGCGTTCGAGCTCCCGTAGATCATGAGAACAGCGAGCACGACCCAGCCGGTCGAGCCGAGATCGAGCTTCGTCGAGGTGAAGCGGGTGAACGACAGCGTGGTGTGCACGTCGGTCTTCGTGACAGCAAGCACGGCGAAGGTCACGGCGACCGCGACGAGGCCGAAGGTCTTCGCCCGCTTCGTCAGACCGAGGTTGCGTTCGTGCTTGACCTTGATCCAGTCGTCCATCAGACCGACGGCGCCAGCCCCGGTGATCGCGGCCATGAGGAGCAGCCCGGAGTACGTGAAGATCACACCGCTGCGAAGGTGGGCGACGACGTAGCCCAACAACGCCGCTGCGACGATGGCGAGGCCACCCATCGTCGGCGTACCCGCCTTCGTGAGGTGGCCCGCGACGTCCTCGTGGATGGGCTGGCCGACGTCGCGGCTGCGAAGCCAACCGATTAGGAACCGCGTGCCGACCAGTGAAGCGATCATGCTGACGGCGGCCGCGATGAGAAGCCCTACCATCGGGCGTCTCCCTCCAGCAGCTCACGAGCCACGACGCGATCGTCGAACGGCACGACGATGGCGCCGGTCGTCTGCGTCGTCTCGTGACCCTTGCCGGTGACGATCACGACGTCGCCCGGTGTCGCGCCGGAAAGCGCAGTGGCGATTGCGGCGCGCCGGTCGGGCTCGATGACGAGGGCGCGGGCGGCAAGTCGGGAGTCGGCGTCGGGGATTCCGGAGATGATCGCGTTGATGATGGCATCCGGGTCCTCGGACCTCGGGTTGTCCGAGGTGATGATCACCCGATCTGCGAGCGAGACGGCCACCATGCCCATCGGCGCCCTCTTGCTCGGGTCGCGCTCACCGCCGCATCCGAACACGACGTGCACGCCACCGCCCTTCGTCGCCCAGCGCGCTGCGCGCAGCGCCTGCTCGAGCCCGTCAGGCGTGTGGGCGAAGTCGACGATGACCCGAAAGGGCTGACCCGCCTCGATCGGCTCGAAGCGTCCAGCCACGGGCCCGGCTGCAGCAAGTCCCGCCGCGACCGCGTCGACAGCGACGCCGAGATGCCGCGCCGCCACGGCTGCAGCGAGCGCGTTCGACAAGTTGAAGCGACCGCCCAGGGGCACCAGAAGCTCAGCGCCCTCCCATCGGCATCGCGACGAGGTCGCTTCGATCACGACGTCCTGGACGAGGTCGATGCCGTAAGGCTCCCATGGCACCGTGACCTCGTCGACGAGCCGGCGACCCCATGCGTCCTCGACGTTGACGACTGCGAAGCCGCAGCGATGCGGCTCGAACAGCGAGGCCTTCGCCGCGTAGTACGCCTCCATCGAAGCGTGGAAGTCGAGGTGGTCGCGGGACAGGTTGGTGAAGATGCCGACGGCGAACCAGGTGCCGTCGACCCGGTGCATCGACAAGGCGTGCGACGAAGCCTCCATCGCGACGGCGCTCATCCCGCGATCGCGCGCTCCCGCGAGCAGCGCTTGCAGCTCAGGGGCCTCCGGGGTTGTGCGCGCGCCGCTGAGGGTGCCGATCACCTCCGTCGGTCGACCCGCGGCCTCCAGGATGGATTGCAGGAGGTAGGCGGTGGTCGTCTTGCCGTTGGTGCCCGTCACGCCTACGACGTCGATCGCACGGGACGGATCAGCGAAAACGGCAGCTGCGGCCGGCCCCATCGCGACGCGGGTGTCGGCCACGACAGCCTGGGGAACGGGTACGCCGACCTCGCGTTCGCACAGCAGTGCGACGGCCCCAGCTGACACAGCGTCGCCGGCGAGGTCGTGTCCGTCGACGCGCCCCCCGCGCACGCAGCAGAAGAGCGCGCCAGCCCGCACGGCACGCGTGTCGTGGGCGATCCCGGTCACCTCGACCGAGGGGTCGCCAACGATTCGCTCGATGACCGTCGCCCGTCGCAGTCCGTCCAACCGCATGGCGCGACTATGGCCCCGTCTTCGCCGTGGTCGGCGGACTGCCCGACCTCGGTGAGGTGGTCGTCGGCGCAGGCGTCGTGGTCACGACCTCAGCGGCCGCCGAGCGGACTTTGACATCTGGGTCCGTCGCGGAGGAAGACCGATCAGGTTCGGTGAGCCGGGGTGCAGGGACGGTGGAGCGCAGCGCCTGCGGCGGCGCGATCTGGAAGCGTCGAAGGGCGTACGAGGCGATGCGGCTGAACACCGGTGCCGCTGTGTCGCTGGCGTAGATGTCCTTCGTCGGCTCGTCGAGCACGACGATCGCCGAGATGCGCGGATCCTCGGCGGGCACGAACCCGGCGAACGTGGTGACGTAGTGCGGGTTGCCCGCCGCATCGACGTAGCCGCCGTTTCGCTGGGGCTTGCGGGCCGTTCCCGTCTTGCCCGCCACGGAGTAGCCGGCGATCGCTGCCTGCTTGCCGGTGCCGGCGTTGACGACCGCCGTCATCATGTCGCGCACCTCGCCTGCGGTCTTCTCCGACACGACCTCGCGCGCCGCAGATGTTGCGGTGGGATGTCGCGTCCCGTTGCTGTCGACGGTGTCGAGGACGAGCTTCGGGTCGACGTAGCGGCCGCCGTCCGCGATGACGTTGAACGCCTGGAGCATCTGCAGTGCAGTGACGGCCACGCCTTGGCCGATCGGGATGGTTCCGATCGACGTGCCCGACCAGTCCCTGAGCGGGAGCATCAGGCCAGGGGACTCGTTGGGGAACCCGAGCGAGGTGGGGCTGCCATACCCGAACTTGCGCTGGTACGCGTCGAGGCGCTCGGCGCCGAGGCCGCGGCCGAGCATGATCGTGCCGATGTTCGAGGAGGTCGCCATGATGTCGGTGAGGTTCATCTGCTCGGTCGGATGCGGATCGTGATCGGTGAAGAGCCCGTCGGACACCTGCAAGTGATCGGGGACCGTCAGCTCGGTCGACGGTGACGCGACCTGCTCCTCGAGCGCTGCGGCGAGGGTGATGACCTTCGACGCCGAACCGGGCTCGTACACGGTCGTGAGCGCCTTGTTGTTCGTGCTCGCGATGGGAGACCCGCCCGATTGCGCCTCCATGTTGGCCATGGCGAGGATCTCGCCGGTGCGGGGATCGGCCACGATCGCTGTGCCGCCCTTGGCTCCCATCTCCGAGATCTTGTCCGCCAAGGCCTGTTCGGTCTCGAACTGCAACGCCTGGTCGATGGTGAGAATCAAGTCGTCGCCCGGCCGCGCCGGATCGATGCGGTGCTCGCCGGCCGCGATGGTGCGGCCGGTCGGATCTCGTTCGTACACGAGCTGACCAGGTGTGCCGGTGAGCGTTGTGTCGTACTGCGACTCGAGGCCTGCGATTCCCTTGTTGTCGGTGTCGACGGTGCCGAGCAGTGATCGTGCGAGGGTGCCCGACGGCAGGAAGCGCTTCGACTCGTCGAGCAGCTCGACACCCTCGCGGCGAAGCGCAGCGACCTTGGTCGCGACATCGTCGGTGACTTGACGGGCGAGGTAGACGAACGCTCCGGGTGTGACCAGCTTCGCCGTGAGGGTGGCCACATCGACGCCCAGCACGGGGGCAAGCACCTGCGCGGTGCCTTGCGGGTCGGTGACGAGACGCGGATCGGCCCAGACGGTCTTCTGCGGCACCGAGAGCGCGAGGTCGTTGCCGTCGCGATCGAACACGGACCCGCGCTCTGCTGGGAGCGTCACAGGGTGCACCCGCTGCGACTCGCCGATCTGCGCGTAGCGACCGCCCTCGAAGAGCTGCAGCTGTGCGGTGCGTCCGATGATGACCACGAAGAGGAGCACGACGACGAGGAGCAACCCGATGAGGCGTCGGCGCGGGTTGCCAGGCCGGCGATGCTTCGGCACTGCTCTGCTTCGCTGAGGCGCCGCAGCGGGCCGTTGTGACGGCCTGCGCGCTGGCCCCTGGCGGCTCCCAGCCGGGGCGGATCGGCCGGGAGCCGCCGAGGAGGGTCTCGCGGTGTTTCGCCGAGCGCCGGAAGGCGCTGCGCTCGGTCGTCGAGAAGGCGGACGCCGGGTTGTCGTCAACCCTGCTCGCTCAAATAGGGCTTCACGTCGGGCCAGTCGTCACCAGCTCGCGCGGCCGCAGCCGGCTTCGCTTCGACCGTGCCGACCTCGCCTGCCGCCGCGGGCGAGGGTGTGAGGTAGGTGGTCCCGGGCGGCGTGACCATGCCGAGGCGCGAGGCCTCCTCCACGATGCGCGCCGGCGACTCCAGCTGCGCGACGAGAAGCCGCGTGGCCTGGTACTCGGCCTGCGCGTCGCGGATGTCCTGCTGCACGCGATCGATCCGTTGCTGGTTCTGCACGAGCACGGTGTGGAAGACGACGAGGCCGAAGAGCATGACGAAGACCAGGAGCGCACCCGTGACACCGATCACCTTGAGGTGTCGCCGCTGCGCGCCGACGACGCGAAGCTCTGGTCGTCGGGGCGCGGCCTGGGGGCGCACGCGAGGTGCCGGACGGGACCTGATGGGGAGCGCGGCGCGCTGGGTCGTGGCCACCATCAGCCGACGGCCAACTTCTCGACCGCGCGCAGCACTGCGCTCTCTGCACGCCGGTTCGCCGCGATCTCTGCTGCCGACGGCCGCCTCTTCAACGGCCGCAACTCGCGCACGGCACGGAGCGCGCCGCACGCGCAAGGCATCCCTGGTGGGCAGGTGCACCCGCCCGTCGCGGCTCTGCGGAAGCGATCCTTGACGATGCGGTCCTCACCGGAGTGGTAGCTGAGGACCGCGCAGCGCCCGCCGGGAGTGAGCCGATCGATGGCCGCATCCAGTGCTGCCGGTAGCGCCTCGAGCTCGCCGTTCACCTCGATGCGGATGGCCTGGAAGGTGCGCTTCGCGGGGTGACCGCCGCGGCGCCGCGCCGCAGCCGGTATCGCGCCGCGCACGATCTCAGCCAGCCGACCGGTCGTCGTGACGGGCCGCGCAGCAACGATCGCTCGCGCGATGCGGTGCGCGTGGCGCTCGTCGCCGAAGGTGCGCAGGATGCGGCGGAGCTCGGCCTCGTCGGCGTCGTTGACGACGTCGGCCGCGCTGTGTTGCTGTCGCCGGTCCATGCGCATGTCCAATGGGGCGTCGCTGCGATAGGAGAACCCGCGCTCGGGGCGGTCGAGCTGAGGGGATGACACCCCCAGGTCGAACACGGCTGCGCTGATCTCCTCCATGTGCAACTCCTCCATCACGTCTTCCAGTGCGTCGAAACGGACCCGGTGCAGTCGCACCCTCGAAGCGAACGGCTCGAGCGCATCGGCTGCTGCCGCCAGGGCATCGCCATCACGGTCGAAGCCGAGCAGCGACAGGTGCGGAAGCGCGCGCAAGATCGCCGTGGCATGACCCCCTCCCCCGACGGTGGCGTCAACCACCCAACCCGGGGGCACCGGCCGCAGCGTCTCGACGACCTCGTCGAGCATCACCGGTCGGTGGGAGAAGCCAGAGCTCATGGGCGAGCCTTCCATCGTCGGCTCGGATCGACGGCGTCGCCGCCGACCGCGCTGCTGTGCTTGCTCGGGGATCGCTGATCGGCAGCCCCCCGGTGGGCGGGCGCTCGCCGGGATTTCTCCCCGACTGAACTGATGGGAAGCGGGCGGAGTAGGGGCCTTCCATCTGCTCACCGGGAGGCTGCGGATCAGCGATCCGTCGCTCTCGTGTGTCCGTTTTTCGCTCTGGTCCTCCTTCGTGGTCGTCGTGTCGTGCTCGTGGCGTGGTCGTCGGGCGTTGCGGTCAGAAGACCCTCATGCGTCGCAGGGTCGCCGAGACGTCGGCCGCCGGCTGCGCCTCCTCGAGCACGCGGTATGCACCGGCATCCCAGATCTCGATGCGGTCGTTCTGACCAACGACCATCACGTCCCGTGCAAGCCCGGCGTACGCCCTGTGCTCCTCGCCGAGCACGAACCGGCCCTGGCTGTCGAGCTGCACCGGTACGGTGAGGCCGTTGAACAGGCGCACAGCATCGACGACTGCATCGTCGGCCTCGTCACTACGGGACTTCTCCACCATGCGATTCATGACCCCCGCGAACTCGTCCTCGGTGAACAGCGCCAGGCAACGGTCGCCCGGGGCCAGCCGGCCACCACCGTCCTCGAACGGACGCCGGAACGACGCCGGCAGCACGAGGCGCCACTTGTCGTCGAGCGACCGATCGTGCTTGCCGGTGAACACGGGCTGACTGTCCTTCCCCGGAGTGCACGGACCGTCCCTCTGCTCTCCACTGCGCTCCACCGTAAGCCACTGTCACCCACCGGTCAAGGCATTCCAGCAACTTTCAAGGCGCGACGACGCACTCCGGGTACACGTGTTCGACTCACACCGCCCCGAGCGCTGCGAGGAACGCTGCCTCGAGCGCGGGGAGCCGCCCGTCGCCGACGCCGGCGCCGACGCCGGCCACAGCGTCGAGCGCCACGTCGACGGCACGCGCCAGCAAGGCCGCATCCCAGGTGGCATACGCGATGCACTGGAAGCGCGCGCTGGCGCGGGTGCGGCGCTGGCTGACACCGACCAGCTTCGGGCCCTCGACGCCTCGCGTCACCTCGCCGGGCGCGAGACCGGCGAAGCAGAACGACGCTGCGAGCTCATGGCGCACCATCGCGCCGCGATGCACGGTGGCGTCGCTCTCGCCGATGCTGGCGAGCGCCGCCGCCCAGGCTTCGCCGAGCCAGATGCCGCTGGAGCTGATGTCGTCGGTCCACAACGGGTCATGGCGCGGCAGCAAGACGTCCACCCAGAGCGCCCCGCCGAGCGGCAACCAGACCGCTCCCCCACCGCTGCGACGACGCACGACGTCGACGCCAGCAGGGACCGAGCCGTGCACCTGTGGTTGGGTCGAGCCGAGCACGATCGACGGGCGATCGAAGCGCAGCAGCACCGCCGTGCGCGAGATCTGCTGAGCCACATCGAGCGCGTGCAGCTCGCCAGCGGCGCCGGCGAGCTCCTCGATCGCCCAGCTTGCCACCTGGTCAGACAGCAGCGTCGAGCAGGTACGGGCCCCACTCGTCGGGGACGACACCGGTGGCGAGGATGGACCACGACGCGCCCAGGGGGGCCCGGGGTCGGTTGTGCAGGCGCATCGAAGTCTCGTGCAACAGCCTGTCTCGCTTGCGCACGTTGCACGGCCGGCACGCGGCCACCACGTTGTCCCAGCTGTGCGCACCGCCCTTCGAGCGGGGTACGACGTGGTCGATCGAGTCAGCGCGCTCGCCGCAGTACTGGCAGGTGTGGGAATCGCGAGCCATGACCGCTCGGCGGCTGACCGCGACCCGGCGCCGGAACGGGATCGAGACGAACTGGCGCAGGCGGACGACCGACGGCACCTGCACAGCCAGCCGCTCGCTGTGCAGGACGACGCCGCTGCCCGAGACGAGCTCGGCCTTCTGGCCGATGACGAGCACGACGGCCCGTCGGGCGGACACAACGGTGAGCGGCTCGTACGACGCGTTCAGCACGAGCGCCCGAGTGCTCATAGTGGGAGGCAGGCTACTTCCGCGCTCCGAACCGGGGGCGCCGCGTTTCATCGGCCTGCTTGCACCACATCAGCCACGTGATCACGTCGGCCGGGTCAGGCCCGAGCTCGCCGGCACCCCCGTACTGCGTCTCGAGGCGGAAGCGCAGATACGCGCGATCTGGCACCGGCAGGAAAGGCGAGCGCGCCCACCATCGACGAGGCACGAGCCGCAACCCTTGGACAACCGCGGTCACCCACAGCGAGGGGTGCCGAGCGACAGCCACGATCACCTTTGGTCGCATGGACCGGGCAACCTACTCTCGCCCCCTTGTCGAGGATCGTGTTCCACAGCGCGGGCTACCTCGGTGACGTCGCGCCGTACGTGCCGATCGCGAACGAGCTCGTCCGGCGGGGTCACGACGTCACCTACGCCCTTCCTGTCGGCTTCCAGGCCTTGCTCGGTGGTGAGCGCTTCGCCCTCGCTGACAGTGGCAACCCGTTCACCCCCGACCATGTGGCTGGCGACGCGGAGCACGATCACATGGTGGGCAAGCGGGGCATGACGCTCGCCGGGGCGCTGACCGGGCGCTACTTCGTCAAGGAGTTCGTTGTGCCGTACCTGCGCAGCGGGGTGGAGGCCTTGAGCGATGCAGGCGATGGCGCGGATCTCTTCGTGACCCACCCGACCGCAGGTGTCGCGACGAGGATCGCGTCGGACCGCCTCGGCATCCCGATGGTGACGGGGCACCTCTTCCCGATCATGTTGCCGACAGCCGAGCGACCGCCACCGGGCTTCCCCCCCTTCCGCAATGCCCGGCTCAACCGCCGGCTCTGGTCGCTCGCCATGATCGGCGTGCGGACCATGATGTTCGACAGCGCGGTCAACGGCTATCGCGCCGAGCTCGGCCTCGAGCCGATCCGCGCTGCGGCCCTGTGCTCAGCTCTGCACGACGGGATGCTGGTGCTGGCCTCCCCCCACTACACCCCGCCTCCGGCCGACTGGGAGCCGTCGTGGACCACGACAGGCTTCACGCTCTGGGACGGCCCGGCTGACGCTCCACTGCACCCCGACGTCGAGGCCTTCCTCGCCGAAGGGGAACCGCCCGTCCTCGTCGCGCTCGGGACGTCTGCGGCTTCGGTGGCCTCGAAGGTGTTCGAGGCGGTCGCGGTTCGCCTCGACGATCTCGGCCAGCGCGGGCTGTTCCTGACGGGTCGCCTCGACAACGTCGCGCCATCGATGCGCGATCGCCCGGGCGTGTTCGCGTTCGCGCCGCTCACCGCGGTCCTTCCCAGGTGTCGGGCCCTGGTGCAGTCCGGAAGCCACGGGACCAACGCTGCAGCACTCGTCGCCGGTGTGCCGGTGGTGACCGTGCCGTTCCTGTTCGACCAGGTCTGGAACGCGAAGCGCACCGAGGCGCTCGGGCTGGGTCGCCATGTGCCGACCCGCCGCCGCGCCGAACGGCTCTGGGACGCGCTGAGCGATGTCTGCACCGACGACCGCTACTCGCGTCGCGCTGCGGCGTTCGCGAAGGAGCTCAGCGGCGAGGCCGGCGTGACCGTCGCCTCCGACGCGATCGAGCGCCGCCTCGAGCGAACGAGCTGAGCGAGCTCGCTCCCGCCTACTTGATCCCGAGGTCGCGGCCAGCGGCGCGAAGGCCAACGGCGGCAGCGCCGACGAGTGGACCGTCGGCACCCAGTCCCGCGGGAACGATGCGAGCGCCCCGCGAGAACTCGAGGCGCGCCGACGCGTCGAGCTCTCCTTGCGCCGCCTCGAAGAAGGGCGCGCCATAGCCCAACGCAACGGAGCCGGCGACGACGGCGAGGCGCAGGTCGAGCAAGTTGGCCACGCTGGCCACCGCACGCCCGACGAGCCGGCCCGCGCGCTGCCGCACCTCGATCGGAGCGCGTGCCGGGTCCGCCCCGATCTGGCGCCGGATGGCCGAGCCGGATGCCTCGGCCTCCAGGCACCCCCTCGCCCCGCACACGCAAAGGCGTCCCGCTGGCTCGACGATGACGTGACCGATGTGACCGGCATTGCCGTCAGACCCCTCGAGGAGGCGCCCGTCGAGCACGATGCCACCACCGACGCCGGTCGAGACAACCATGGCGAGAAAGGCGCGCCCGCCCGCGGCGGCCCCGACCCAGCCCTCGCCGAGCGCGAGCGCCTTCGCATCGTTGTCGACGGCCACCGCGAGACCGTCGCCGAGTAGATCAGCGAGTCGCGCTCGGAGCGGGAAGCCTCGCCACGCCGGGATGTTGAGCGGGGACACCCGCTCGCCGCCGCACTCCATCGGGCCGCCGCAGCCGACGCCGCACACCTCGATCTCCGACGCGCTGGGCTCGACGACCTGCTCGACGAGCGCGGCGAGCGCCGACCAGAGCACCTCGGGGTGGCCGCTCCCTGGCGTGGGAACCGAATGTCGAGTAGTCGCTCGCACGACACCGGCACCATTGACGAGCGCCGCTGCGAGCTTCGTGCCGCCGATGTCGACGGCCAGCGCCAGCGCACCGGCGCGTGGAGATGGGCTCGGCACCCGAGCACTGTCGCGGCGTGCGCCCTTACGCACAAGGCGACTCCGTAGAGTACGGCGGATGTCCAGGCAGACGCTCGAACCCACCGCAGCCTTCGCCCAGGGCTTCGCGAGCATCGTCGCCAACGTCGAACGCGTCATCCAGGGCAAGACCGAGGTCATCCAACTGGCCCTGCTTTGCCTGCTGTCCGAAGGCCACCTCCTCGTCGAGGACGTGCCCGGGGTGGGCAAGACCAGCCTCGCCAAGGCGCTGGCGGCCTCCATCCAATGCAGCTTCGGCCGCGTGCAGTTCACGCCGGATCTGCTGCCGTCGGACGTTGTCGGCGTGAGCGTCTACAACCGTTCCAACAGCGGTTTCGACTTCCGCCCCGGCCCGGTGTTCAACCACATGCTTCTCGGCGACGAGATCAACCGCGCCTCGCCGAAGACACAGTCGGCCCTGCTCGAGTCGATGGCTGAGCGCCAGGTCACCGTCGACGGGACCACATACCCGCTCGAGGCGCCGTTCATGGTGATCGCCACGCAGAACCCGATCGAGCACGAGGGCACTTACCCGTTGCCCGAGAGCCAACTCGACCGGTTCTTCATGCGGGTCTCGGTCGGCTACCCCGCTGCCGAAGCCGAGGTGCGGATGCTCGACGCTCACGGCGACGTCGACGCCCTCGAGGAGATCGGTGCCGTCGCCCGCTTGAGCGATGTTCGCTCGATGGTCGCGGCCACGCGGGCGGTGCACATGGCGCCGAGCCTCAAGGGCTACCTGGTCGAGGTGGCCGACGCCACCCGCCGCCACCAGCGCATGGCGCTGGGCATGTCGCCGCGAGCGGTGCTGAACTTGCAGAGGGCGTCGAAGTCGCGCGCTGCGGCCGCTGGGCGCAACTACGTCGTACCAGACGACATCAAAGCGCTCGCCGAGGCGGTCCTCGCCCATCGCCTCGTCGTCACGCCCGAGGCCCAACTTGCCGGCGCGCGCTCGGCCGACGTGCTCCGCGAGGTGCTCCAGAGCGTGCCGGTCCCGGCCGGGCGATCGAAGTAACCATGCGCGGGCATCTCTGGTGTTGACCCGCCAAGGCTGGATGTTCCTCGCCGCCGGGGCCGTGCTCGTGGGGATGGGTCGACTCTTCGGGCGCCTCGAGCTCTTCGTCATGGGCGCTGGCGCGTGGGCGATCGTCGTTGTTGCAGCGGTGCTCGTCCGCGGCGCGCGCCTGCGTCTCGCCGTTGGTCGCGATCTCACACCCCGGCGGGTCTACGCCGGCACGATCAGCCGCGTCGAGCTCACGATCCGCAACGACGCCGCCCGTCGAACCCCAGTGCTGCGGGTCTACGACCCAGTGTCGGGCACGCGCGGAGCCGACCTGCTCGTCGCCCCACTGCCGCCAGAGGGTGTTGCCCGCGCCGCGTACCGGCTCCCAACCGACAGGCGCGGGATCGTCGCGGTCGGCCCGCTCGAGGTCGTGATCGGCGATCCCTTCGGTCTCGCCGAGTCGGCCACCGGCGCTGCCCCTCGCGCCGAGCTCACCGTGTTCCCTCACGTCGACGACATCGTCCCGGCTCGTCACACCCGCGGCGACGACCCGCACGCAGGCGCCGAGCACCCCTCGGCGTTGGGTCGTAGCGGAGACGACTTCTATGCGCTGCGCCAGTACGTGGTCGGCGACGACCTGCGCAAGGTGCATTGGCCATCGACCGCGCGACGCGACGAGCTGATGGTTCGCCAGGACGAAGCCCCGTGGCAGGGGCGCGTGACCGTGCTGCTCGACGTGCGCCGCAGCGCGCACACGCCCGAGTCGCTCGAGCTGGCCGTGTCGGCAGCTGCGTCGATCGTGACGGCCAGCTGGAAGCGCCGCGACCTCGTCCGGTTCCTCACGACCGAGGGGACCGACTTCGGCTTCGCGGCCGGCATGGGTCATGTAGAGGCGATCATGGAGCACCTCGCCGTGGTCCAGGCGTGCGCCGAGGGGTCGTTGCGCGGTTCGCTCGACTCGATCGCAGCCGGCGGCCAGACCGGTGCGCTGATCATCGTCGCCGCCGCGGTGAGCGACCCCGACCTCGCCGTGCTCGGCGGTCTTCGATCGCGGTTCGGGCAGGCCACCGTCGTGCTCTTCGATCGCAGCGCGTGGGAGCCCGGTGCGACGGGGCCTGCTGCCACATCGACCGCGACCTTCGTGCGAGCGACTGCACAAGTGCCGTTCCCCGACGCGTGGAACGGGGCGATGCATCCGCTCGCCTCGATCCGAGCAGGGGCGGGCAGTCGGTCATGACGGCACGCGAAGCGAAGTCCATCGACCAGATCGCCGACGCGCTGCTCGTCGCCTTGTCGGTGCTCGCCGTCGCAGGCTTCTGGCGGCTGTTCGCCGGATGGGGGTTCTTCTGGCGCCTCACCGCCTTCGCTGTCGCCTCCCACGCGATCGGCATCCTCGGCCGTCGCAGGGGTTGGTCGATGGCCGTCGTCGTCGCCGTGTCGCTTGTTGCGCTCACCATCGTCAGCGCGGTCGCCCTGTACTGGTCGACGACGACGTTCGGCATCCCATCGTTCAGCACGTTCGACTCGATGCGCATGGATCTGAGCCGCGCATTCGACGATTTCAACGCCGTGCGCCCGCCTGCCCCGGTGACCAGACCGCTGCTCTTGGCAGCAGGATTGTTCGTGTGGTGGGCGGCGCTCGTCGCCGACTGGGCAGCGTTCCGGCTGCGCTTCGGCTTCGAGGCGCTCGTCCCGGTCGGGTCGGTCTTCATCTTCGGGTCGTTGCTCGGGGAACCCCGGGCCCAAGTGCCCCTGACCGGCCTCTTCGTCCTCGTCGCACTCGCGTTCCTTCTCGCGCATCGCGTCGCCCATCAGCAGGCGAGCGTCGGCTGGATCGGACGGGCAGGCAGCGACGGCCCGGGCACCTTGTTGCGCAGCGGCGCGCTGGTGGTCGTGATCGCCGCCTTCGCTGCCACCATCGCCGGCCCGCTCCTGCCCGGCAGCAACAGCAAGGCGATCTGGAACGTGCGCAGAGGCGATGCGTTCGGTGACGGGCCGTCGCGGTCGGTGGTCAGCCCGCTCATCGAGATCCGCAAGCATCTCCTCGAACAGTCCAACGAGGAGCTCTTCACCGTGCGCGCCGATCAGCGGGCCTATTGGCGACTGACGGCGCTCGATCAGTTCGACGGCAACTCGTGGCAGTCGAACGGCAGTTACAGCGGTGCGGGCGGGACCCTGCCGTCTGACATCGATCGCGCCGGATCGACCCTCGGGATCACCCAGAACATCACCATCACCGCGCTCGACACGCCATGGCTGCCTGCGGCGTTCGAGCCCAAGAAGGTGAAGTCCGACGCGAAGGTCACGTGGTCGTCGCAGCTGAGCACGCTGATCATCGGCGGCGCGTCGCTCTCTGCGCGCGGCACGAACTACACGGTGGAGTCGGTGTACCCCATCTTCGACCCCGCTGCGCTCGAGGCGGCCGGCACCGACCTACCCGAAGCTGTTCGTCGTGACGACCTCGCGCTCCCCGCGGACTTCAGCCCGCAGGCCGCAGCGCAGGCGGCGGCGCTCACCAACGGGCTCAGCACGTCGTACGACAAGGCTCTCGCGCTGCAGACCTGGTTGCGCACCACGTTCAGCTACGACCAGACGGTCACTCTCGACAACAGCGTCTCGGCCATCGACGAGTTCCTCAACAGCCGCAAGGGGTATTGCCAGCAGTTCGCCGGCACCTTCGCTGCGATGGCGCGCTCGATCGGCACACCTGCACGCGTCGCCGTCGGCTTCACGCCGGGCGAGCCCGATGCCAGCGACGCAGGGCTCCTCCACGTCAAGGGCACCCACGCCCACGCCTGGCCCGAGGTGTACATCGACGGGCAGGGCTGGGTGCCGTTCGAACCCACACCGGGCCGCGGCATCCCGAACGCAGAGCAGTACACCCACGTCCCCGAGGAGCAGTCGAGCGGCGACGGGTCGAGCTCGACCACGTTGGTACCGGCGACGACCCAGGTACCGGCGACGACCGTTCCCTCCGATGCGGCGACCGCGCCGTCGCCGCGCTCGATCTTCCCGCCGATCAGCGGGCGCATCGAGCCGGAGGCTCCGCTGTGGTCGCGGTGGTATGGGCGACTCGGTCTCGCGGTGCTCGCCTTGCTCCTGCTGGGCGGCGGCTACGCCCTCGGCGTGCCGGCGCTGAACCGGCACCGCCGGCGCGCTCGTCGGGCGGCAGCGACGCTCCCCGATCAGCAGGTCGGCGTTGCATGGGAGGAGGGAGTCGATGCCATCGCGCTCCTCGGGTTGGTGCCTGCTCGCTCAGAGACGCCGGTCGAGTTCGCCGGGCGCGTCGACCAAGTTGCCGAGCACGGTCGATGGGAGCGGCTGGCCGAGCTCCTCGGGGCTGCGGAGTACGCCGATGTCAGCGTCGGACCCGACGACGCCCGCGAGGCCTTGACGATCGCTGACGGCATCGAGGCCGACGTGCGGGCGACGGTCTCGCCCAAGCAGCGCTGGCTCGCCGACCTCGATCCCCGCCCGCGTGACCGACGCATGGCCGCCGGACGCCGCCGCGGGGCCGGGCGACGGCCGCGCGCACGCCGCGATGCACCTGCCATCGAGGTCATCGAGCTCCCCCGTTAGGCGCCAACACCGCTGGCTCAGCCAGCGCTACTCGTCGCGCTTGAAGCGATCGCGAACGCGGCTGCGGGTCGTGCCGAAGTAGTCGCGCAACCCCGCAGCACGCATGGACGCGGTCACCTGTTGCAACCCTGCTCGACCCAACTTGCGAGCGTTCTGTTCGATCCAGAGGGCGGCGCCGAGCATGACGAGGAAGCCCGCGAAGGCCGCGACGTAGCCGATGCTGACCAGAGCCCAGACGAGGATGACGACACCGGCGAGGAACAGCAGGCTCGCCCACTTGATGTTGCGGAAGGCGTGGCGGTACAGGGTCGTCGACCCGACAGCGTGCGCGAGACCAGGATCGGTCTCGTAGAACTGATGCTCGATCTCGGAGAGGATCCGCTGTTCGTCTTCGGAGAGCGGCACGCTCGCAACCCCTGTCACCCGTGTTGGTGTTGGCGAAAGTCTCGCACAGCACTTTGAGGTCCACAACGCGGACCCGGCCCCAATCCTGCCCTCATCGCCCCCCCGGTCCCCACTGCTGGTCACCGCGCCTTTTGACCCGCACGCCGTCGGGACCGGCCAACGTCGCGGGGACTATGGCGTCGTCGCCGAAGCGGTTCCTGATCAGATCGACTGCCTTGCTGGCATCATCCCAACTGCCGGCGTCGACGCCGGCGTCGTCGAGCGTCAGCTGGCGCGCGGCACCTCGGCCCAGCGCGCTCACGCTCACGCCGAGCAGGCGGACGCCGCTGCTCGGGTCGATGTCGCTGAGAAGAGACTTCGCGACGCGGGCGATTCCCGTGCCCGTGTCGATCGGCGTGGGAAGGGTGACCGACCTGGTGATCGTGCGGAAGTCGTGGAACCGGACCTTGATCGTCACCGTGCGTCCGGTCAGCTGGTTGTGGCGCAGACGGGCACCGACAGCGTCGGCCATGCGCACCAACTCTCGACGCAGGGTCTCGTGACTGCGGTGGTCGCGGGCGAACGTCTCCTCGTGACCGATCGACTTCGGGGCCTGCTCGGGTGTCACCCCGCGGTCGTCGATGGCGTGGGCGAGGCGCCAGAGGTGACGGCCGTTGGCGACGCCGAGGAAGCGCACGGCGTCGTCCTCGTCGAGCGCAGCCAGATCGGCTACGACGCGGATGCCACGCGCGTGCAGCTTCTCGAGGGTCTTCGGCCCCACACCCCATAGCGCCTGCACGGGGAGCGGGTGCAGGAAGCGCAACTCAGCGCCCGGCGCGACCACCTTCACCCCGAGCCCGGCCACGGGGCCATCGCGTGACGACCTGGGCTTCGCTGCCTCGGAGGCGAGCTTCGCGATGAACTTGTTGGCCGCCACACCGACCGAGCACGTCAGGCCTTCCTCGTCGAGCACCCGCCGCCGAATCAGAGCAGCGATCTCCGGTCCGGACCCCAGCAGGCGCTGCGAACCCGTGACGTCGAGGAAGGCCTCGTCGAGGCTGATCGGCTCGACGAGCGGGGTGGTCGCCCGGAAGATCGCCATCACGCGCTGCGACGCCTCGCCGTAGTGCGAGTGGTCGCCTGGCAGGAAGACGGCATGTGGGCACAGGCGCCGAGCGCGGGTGGATGGCATCGCCGAGTGGATGCCGTAGTGGCGCGCCTCGTAGCTGGCAGCGGCGACCACGCCACGGTCGCCGCTGCCGCCGACGATCACCGGCTTCCCTCGTAGCTCGGGGCGCCGCAGCAGCTCGACCGACACGAAGAACGCGTCCATGTCGACGTGCAGGATGGTGCGGTGGTCAGCCACAGGAGACCTGTTCATGAGCGGAGACGATTCTGGCGCTTCACAGGCGGGTGACGGCGAAGGTCGCGAGGTTTGCTCCCTCGAGGTGGTAGCGGTACGCGCGGGTGGCCGCGTCGTGGGCCCAACGCTCGCCGAGCCAGTCGGCGAGGGGCTCGCGCACCCAGGGATGACAAGCATCGAGGTGCGGGGTGCACTCGGCGATGGGCACGAACCGCGCGTCGACGACGATCCCGTCCGGGTCAGCCACTCGTAGCTCGCCTTCGTAGGCCGCTGCGACGTGCACCTCGGCCCGCAGCCGCCACCCCAGCCCCGGCGCCTCGGCGAGCACCTCGTAGATCGGGCCGAGCCATCGGGTCACTCGCAGGCCAGTCTCCTCCTCGACCTCACGGGTGAGACCGTCGACCACGCTCTCCCCTTCGGCCACCTCGATGACCCCACCCGGCGGGCTCCAGTCCGAACCCCCAGCGCGCCGGCGGTTGTGCACGAGCAGCACAGCGTCGCCGTCGAGCAGGATGCCACCCGCGACGGTCCAGTCGCGCAACCGCTACCCGCCCAGCGCAGCGAGCGGCTTCGGGTCGAGCCACTCCCGGAGCGCAGTGATCCTGCCTCCAGCGACTTCCGCGACCGCGCACACCGGCATCGAGATGGTCTTGCCCAGCACTTGGACCTCGACCTGGTGCTCCTCGACGAAGCCGTCCGTGGTCGCAACGGTCTTGAGGTTCGTGTAGGTGATCGTTCCGTCGGCCGACTTCAAGCCGCCGAGCAGCTGACCCAACTGGGCGCTCATGTCCTGCACGTGACCGACATCGGGGCGCATGAAGGTGCAACCCTCGGCGCAGCAAGCCAACGCGGCTGTCGAGTCGAGCGCGCTGACGGCATCGAAGAACCGTCGGGCCAATTCGACGTTGGGCTCGGCGGGTTTGTCCACCGCGTCGACCATACCCCTACGATCGACGGCGCCATGGTGCCAGCGAAGCCCGACCTCGACACCGCACTCCCGTCAGTCGGCGCTCGGGTGATCGCGTTCGTCGCCATCCTCATCAGCGGTGCGTGCGGCGCGCTCATCGGCTACGCGCTGGTCGACATCCAGGGCGACGGCGCGAGCAGCACGACGAAGGCCCTCGGGGCGCTCGCTGGTGGCGTCCTCAGCGCGTTCGGTGTCGCTGTGGTGGCGGTGCTCGCCCTCCGAGCGATGGGCGAGTGGAAGACGATCGAGTCTCGTGAGGGTCAGACCGAGAACGAGATGCGGCGGAAGCCCTCAGCGTAGCGGGCACCGCCGGCTCGGCCAGCCTCGCCCGCGCGAGCGATGACGACCTCAGGCACGAGCTCGACGCCCTCGCCGAGCTGGCTTGCATGGCAGCGGATCGCGTCGAGCTTGACGTCGAGCTGCTCCTCGACGTCGACCCAGGTATCGGGCTCGAGCGTGCCGGCCAGCAGCAGCATGCCGACCTGGTGCGCGGGGCCCGCGGCCGGGAAGTACAGCGGCGAGGCGGCCATCGGTGCAACAGCGTCGAGCACCGCCCATCCGAGCGCCCGATGGTCGTGGTGGTTGACGTAGCCGTCGCCGAAGAACACCGCTGTGGGGTCGGGCGCGATCACGACATCGGGACGAAGCCGCCGGATCGTCGCGACGAGGCGCTCACGGAGCTCGTCGGTGTTCTCGAGCAGCCCGTCGGGCACCCCCCAGAGCTCGTGGGTGGCAAGGCCCATGATCGTCGCCGCCGCCTCCGCCTCGGCCGCGCGCTGCTCGGCGAGAGCGCTCCCGTCCGCTGCCGGGTCCATCGAGCCCTTGTCGCCGAGGTTGGCGATGACGAGATGCGCCTCGCAGCCGGCGGCCGCCCAGCGCGCCAAGGAGCCAGCGCAGGCGACTTCGGGGTCGTCGGGGTGCGCGAACAGAGCGAGCGCGACCGTCGGCACAACGTCGAGGATCACGGCGCGGACCGCACCGCGTCGACCGCGCGATCGATGGCCGTGTCGTCGACGTCGATATGGGTCATGAACCGCACGGTCCGCGCGGCGATGGTGCCGGCCAGGACATCCTCGGCAAGCAAGTGTGCGATCAGGCCGGGGGGATGTTCGTGGCGGAACACGACGCAGTTGGTGACCACGCGCTCGAGATCGATGCACCCGGTCCACCGCTCGGCGACGGCTTCGGCCAGGCGCCTGGCGCGGGCGTGGTCGTCGGCCAACCGCTCGACGTGGTGTTCGAGAGCGACGAGCCCCGCGGCGGCGACGATGCCGGCCTGGCGCATCTCGCCGCCGAGCCGCTTGCGCTCGTGGCGAGCTTCGTCGAGGAGATCGCGAGGGCCCGCCAGCAGCGACCCGACTGGCGCTCCGAGACCTTTCGACAGGCAGCACATCACGGTCGCGGCGTGCGCGGCGTAGGCAGCAGGGGTGATCCCGGTGGCCACCGATGCGTTGAAGAGCCTGGCGCCATCGAGATGCACAGGCACCCCGACAGCAGCGACGGCCGCGAGCCGCTCGATCGGCCAAGGCACACCCCCGGCGGGCATGTGCGCGTTCTCGACGCACACCGCCGACACGGGCAGCCAGTGGTGCTCGACGCCGGCGACCAATTCGGCCAGCTCGTCGGGGTCGAGCGTGCCGTCGTCGTCGTCGACGGCGTGCAGCTGGTAGGAGCCGTTCACCCCCGAAGCGCCATGCTCGTAGGCCAGGGGGTGTTGGCGGCGACCGAGCACGACGGCCGTGGCCGGCCGGCCGAGGAGCCGCAACGCGATCTGGTTGCCCATGGTGCCGGATGGGACGAAGAGCGCGGCCGGCTTGCCGACGCGCTGGGCGAACGCCTCCTCGAGCGCGCGAACCGTTGGGTCCTCGCCGTAGCCGTCGTCGCCCACCTCGGCGTGCGCCATCGCGCGGCGCATCTGCTCCGTCGGTCGAGTCACGGTGTCGGACCGCAGATCGATGAGCGAGGCAGGCACGGGCCGAGAATAGGTTGGGCTCGTGCCGCCCGATGCCGCCCTCCTCGATGAGCTGCTGGTGCTGGCGCTGCGGGTCGCCGACGACGCAGCATCCCTGCTGGTCGAAGGGCTCGGCCGCGCCCGAGCCGACGTCGCGACGAAGTCGTCGTTGACCGACATGGTCACCGAGATCGATCGCGCCTCCGAGGCCCTCATCGTCGAGGAGCTGCGAGCCGCTCGCCCCGACGACGCGATCATCGGCGAGGAGGGAACGGCCGAGACAGGCACGACAGGCGTGCGGTGGCTCGTCGACCCCGTCGATGGCACGACCAACTACCTCTATGGTCACCCGGGCTTCTCGGTGTCGATCGCAGCTGAGGTCCATGGGGTCCGCGCCGTCGGCGTCGTGCACGACCCACTCCACGATGAGGTGTTCGCCGCGGTTTCAGGGCGCGGCGCCACGCGCAACGGCGGCGCGATCCACTGCTCGGACAAAGCGGAGCTGTCGACCGCCCTCGTCGCCACCGGCTTCTCATACGACCCCGCTCGTCGCCGAGCGCAAGCTCGTGTGCTCGAGCGGATCGTCGCTCGGGTGCGCGACATCCGCCGCATGGGTGCGGCATCCGTCGACCTGTGCTCGGTCGCCTGCGGTCGGGTCGACGCGTACTACGAGCGAGGTCTCGGTCCGTGGGACCTCGCGGCCGGGGCGCTCATCGCCGCCGAAGCCGGCGCTCGCGTCGGTGACCTCGACGGCGCCACCGAGCTCGCTGACACGGTGCTGGCCGCCCCACCCGAGCTTTTCGACCCCCTCGCATCGCTGCTGCGGGAAGCTGGCGCCCGGGAGGCCTAACCCGTAACCAGATCGTCACCGTCCTGACTGGCGCGGAGGCACGGCCGTTGGCAGGCTCGACGGATGTCCCTGCCGACCTCCGTCGATCGCACCGCCGAAGCCGACAGCATCGGCGAGACGGTGACCATCCGGGTCGCGAGTCTCCTCGATTCCGTGGCTGGTCCCGCGCTCGTCGACACCCTCCGCGCCGAGCTCGACCGGGCCCCGTGCCGGGTCGACATCGACCTCGGAGGCCTCCACGACTACACCGAAGAAGGGCTCGACGCGCTCGCGTCGTGCCGCACGCTGGGCACGGGGCTCACGGGTGGGTTGCACTACCGGACCGAAGGGGGGGCCGGCCAGGATGCCCTCCTCGCAGCATTCGCGCTCCAAGGCGAGCCCGACGGGCCCGACGAGGGCGAGCACCACCAGCACTAGCCTGCAGGAGTGGCCCCCCGCATCCTGACCGTCGAGGACGATGAGCGCATCCGCACGACGCTCAAGATGGCGCTCGAAGACGAGGGGTGGGCGGTCGAAGAGGCTGAGACCGGCGAGGAGGCGCTCGAGACGTTCGCCCGGCACCCGAGCGACGTCGTGCTGGTCGACATCATGCTGCCCGGCATGGACGGCTTCGAGGTATGCCGCTCGATCCGGCGCAACAGCGACGTGCCGATCGTGATGGTCACGGCCCGCGCCGACACCTACGACGTCGTCGCCGGGCTCGAGGCCGGGGCCGACGACTACATGACGAAGCCGTTCCAGCCCAAGGAGCTCTCGGCGCGCATCCGCGCCTTGATGCGTCGGGCGCGCAAGCCCGACGCCCAGACGACGACGATGCGCTTCGGCGACCTCGAGATCATCCCCGACGCTGGCGTCGTTCGGCGTGCTGGGGTGGAGATGCACCTCACCAAGACCGAGTTCCGGCTGCTGTGCGAGCTGGCCTCGAGCCCTGGGCGGGTCTTCTCCCGCGAGGTGCTGCTCGAGCGGGTCTGGGGCTACGGCTACTTCGGCGACGGCCGCCTCGTCGACGTCCACGTCCGGCGTCTCCGCACCAAGATCGAGGCCGATCCGGCCAACCCCCGGCACGTGGCCACCGTGCGGGGCCTGGGCTACAAGCTCCTCAGCTGAGTGGCCGAGCCGAAGGAGACGAGGCGGTTCCTCGCCCGGCTGGCCCGGCTGCGCCCGGCACGGCTCGGGCTGCGAGCGCGCATCACGATCGCGTTCGCGCTCGGGGCCATGGTTCTGTCGGCGACGCTGGCACTGACGACGTTCGCCCTCACCCGCGCGAACCTGCGCAACCAGCGCGAGTCGGCCGTGCTCACGGAGGTGTACGTGAACGCCAGCATCGTGCGCAACCGCCTCCCCGAGCTGAGCGTCGAGCAGATCCAGACCCAGCTGCTGCCATCGCTGCAGGTGCAAGCGGGATCGCGCCCGCTGCTGCACTACGGCAACCGGTGGTTCAGCCTCACCGCCGAGGTCGGCCAGGAGGCCATACCCGCCGCGCTGCGCACCACGGTCGTCACCGAGGAGCAACCGGCGAGGATGACGTTCGCGCTGAAGGACAAGACCGCGCTCGCCGTGGGTGTGCCCCTGCCCTCGGTCCAGGCCGAGTACTTCGAGATCGTCGACCTCGACGATCTCCAGTCGACGCTCGAGTCGCTCGGCTTCTCGCTCCTGGGAGCTTCGATCCTCACGACGCTCGCCGGCGCGGCGCTGGGCTGGTGGGCGTCGCGCCGCGCGCTGCGCCCCCTCGCCGACGTCAGTCAGGCCGCGGAGGCCATTGCGGGCGGCCGACTCGACACGCGTCTCGAGGCCGCAGAGGATCCCGATCTCGGGGTGCTCGCCACCTCATTCAACGACATGGCCCAGGCGCTGCAGGATCGAGTCGAACGCGACGCCCGGTTCGCGTCCGACGTCTCACACGAGCTGCGCTCCCCGCTGATGACGCTTTCGGCTGCTGTCGACATCATCGAGTCGCGGCGCGACGACCTGCCGGAGCGGGCCCAGGCTGCTCTCGACCTGCTGAGCGCAGAGGTCGGGCGGTTCCAGCGATTGGTCGCTGACCTCCTCGAGATCTCTCGCTACGACGCTGGCGCGGTGCGTCTCGAGCTCGACGAGGTGCGCCTCGCTGAGCTCGTCATGCAGGCGGTCGCCGCGGCGAGCGGCGGCACGAGCGTTCCCGTCGAGCTCGCGAGCGAGCTGGCCGGCGTCGTCGTGCAAGCGGACAAGCGCCGGTTGGTTCGCGTCATCGCGAACCTGCTCGACAACGCCCGCAAATACGGCGACGGCGCCACCGGTGTGCTCCTTCGCCAAGTCGAAGACGGCGTGCAGCTCGCCGTTGAGGACCAAGGGCCCGGCGTCCCAGAGGACGAGCGCGTCCTGATCTTCGACCGCTTCTCTCGCGGTGGCGGCGCCGGGCGCCGAGGGAGCGGCGAGGGAGTCGGGTTGGGGCTCGCGTTGGTCGCCGAGCACGTGAACCTCCATGGCGGACGAGTGTGGGTCGAGGACCGCCCAGACGGCAGGCCGGGCGCGCGCTTCGTGGTCGAGCTGCCGGTGCAGACGTCATGAGCAGGCAGCCACGTCGACGGGCGCGACTGCTCCTCTTCGTCGCGATCAGCATCACCGGGCTCTCCACGCTCGCCAGCTGCGGTGTCTCCAAGGATTCCGTGCCCCGACCGATCGCACAGGACAAGGTGCCCTTCAGCCTGCTCGGTCCGTCGACCTCGAAGCCCGGCGATGGCGCAGGCGACGCCGGGACGCTCGTCGAGGTGTGGTTCGTCTCGAGTCAACGGTTGCAGGCCGTGACGCGAACGGTGGCCGATGCGCAGCCCCGTACCGTCCTCGACTCGCTCGTGAAGGGCGTCGCCGTCGGCGATCCCGATGGGCTCAGCTCGGCCATACCCCAGAGCACGACGATCGCGGCGATCGAACACGACGGCACGACCCTCGTGGTCACGTTGTCGAGCGCGATCGTCTCGGTCACCGGGCCAGAGCAGAAGAACGCCTTCGCGCAGCTGACCTACACCGCGATGGGTCTGTCGGGCATCTCCGGTGTGCGCTTCCGCGCGCTCGACAACAACGGGCAGGCCCAAGATCTCGAACCGACGACCGACACGGGCAACAAGCAGGGTCCGCTGACGAAGGCAGACTTCAACACCCTCTCGCCCAACCGCTAGTCGCGCTCACTCGGTGCGTTCGAAGCGCCAGGGTCCCGGCGCCATGGTCAGGCGATGCCTGGGGCCATCGAGGTCGGCGTCGCCCGACTCGTATCCGGCGTCACCATGCCAGAGCACGACGAGCCCACCGCCGAGCTTCGTCGTGCCGAGCTGCGTGCTGTACCGCTCCACGTGGCCAGAAGCCGCTGCGGCCATCGCTGAGACGACGTCGTCGCGCTCGGCCAGATGGTGCAACGTGACCCACGTCGGTGGGGCGAGCTCGACCTCTCCCCGTGCGTGACGCTCCAGCGCGGTGCGCGGCCCGACCCAAACGTGCTCGTGGATCTCCCCACCATCGATCGTGACCTCGCCGCCTTCTGGAGCTGGTGCCAGGAAGAACCACGTGGCGAAACGCTTCGGGGCCACGCCCGGGGGTGTCCAGTGAGCGAAGGGCACCATCGTTGTTGGGTCGACGGTGAGCGCAGCTTCCTCCATCGCTTCGCGGGCGGCCGCGTTGCGAGCGCCGTCCTGGCCGTCGCCGTCGCCGTCGTCGACGCGGCCGCCCGGAAAGACCCACATCCCGCCGAAGGCCAGCTTGGCGTTCTTGCGCAGCATGAGGGTCTCGAGCCCTGTCTCGCCGTCGCGTACGAGCACGACGGTGGCCGCCGGGATCGGCGGATCCACGGCCTCGCCGTCACCGGGCTCGGCATCGAGGCCCGTCACCCGAAGAAGACCTCGGCGACCTCGTAGAGGTCCTCGCTGATGAGCTTCAACGAACCGGTGGCGGCGTCGAGCGGAACCCGCGCGATCTCCCCGGCGCGCAGCGCGACCATCGTCCCGAAGGCTCCGTCGTGCACCGCGTCGATCGCTGCGATGCCGAAGCGCGTCGAAAGCACCCGGTCGAACGCCGTCGGGGTGCCCCCCCGCTGCACATGACCGAGCACGACTGCGCGGCTCTCGTAGCCGGTGCGCTGCTCGATCTCCTTCGCGAGCGCGTCGCCGATACCACCAAGGCGTGCGTGGCCGAACGCGTCGACCTCACCCGAGCCGTGTGCCACGAACGTGCCTGCATCTGCGGGCACCGCGCCCTCCGACACGACGACGATCGACGCGTAGTGCGTGCTGCCCTCGTGGCGATGGCGCAACGCCGCGCAGACCTGCTCGATGTCGAAAGGCTTCTCGGGAAGCAGCACCATCGTCGCGCCGCCGGCGATCGCGGCCCACAGCGCGATGTGCCCGGCGTGGCGGCCCATGACCTCGACGACCATCACTCGGTCGTGCGACTCGGCGGTCGTGTGCAACCGATCGATGGCGTCGACGCAGATCTGCACCGCGGTGTCGAAGCCGAAAGTGAGCTCGGTGGCGGAGAGGTCGTTGTCGATCGTCTTCGGCACGCCGACGACGTTGACGCCATCGGCGTGCAATCTTGCCGCCACCCCGAGCGTGTCCTCCCCACCGATGACCACGAGCGCGTCCACTCCGAGCGCGCCGAGGGTCGCCCGTACCTGCTCGGGCCCACCTTCGACCTTGTAGGGGTTGGTGCGCGACGACCCGAGGATCGTGCCGCCCCGGGGCAACGTGCCGCGCATGCGCTCGACATCGAGGGCCTCGACCTCGCCTCGCAGCACCCCCCGCCAACCGTCGCGGAACCCCACGAGCTCGTCGCCGTAGCGCATCTGGCCCTTGCGCACAACGGCGCGCAACACGGCGTTCAACCCGGGGCAGTCGCCACCCCCCGTCAGCATCCCGACCTTCATGGGCTCACCTTTTCATACAGTGCAGCCATGTCGGTGGTGATCTCGATCGATGCGGGTACGACGGGGGTGCGCGCCTTTGCGGTCGACGAGGCCGGAACGCCCGTCGGCTGGTGCTACCGGGAGTTCACCCAGCACTTCCCCCAGCCCGGCTGGGTCGAGCACGACGCCGAGGAGATCTGGGCGTCGGTGCAGGCTGTGCTCGGTGAGCTCGCGGCCGAGCTGACCCAACCGGTTGCTGCAATCGGCATCACCGACCAGCGCGAGACCGTGGTCGCCTGGTCGCGCTCGACGGGTCGGGCCCGTCATCACGCCATCGTGTGGCAAGACCGCCGAACCGCAGCGCGCTGTGACGAGCTGCGCGATGCCGGGCATCTCGCGCACGTGCGGGAGTCGACGGGCCTCGTGCTCGACCCGTACTTCTCCGCGACGAAGATCGAGTGGTTGCTGGGAGAAGGAGGCGTCGACACCGACGGCGACCTCGCTATCGGCACCATCGACTCCTGGTTGCTCTGGCAGCTCACCGGCGGCGCTGTCCACGCCACCGAGCCATCCAACGCGAGCCGCACCATGCTGTTCGACATCCGAACCGGTGCCTGGTCCGGCGAGCTGTGCGACCTCCTCGGCGTGCCCATGGCGGCGCTGCCCGAGGTGCGGCCCTCCTCGGGTCGCTTCGGGGTGACCGCCGAAGGCGCAGCACCCGGCATCGCCGGCGGCATCCCGATCAGCGGCATCGCGGGCGACCAGCAGGCTGCCCTGTTCGGCCAAGCGTGCGTCAGCGTCGGCATGGTCAAGAACACGTACGGCCCCGGGTCGTTCGTGCTCATGAACGTCGGCGACGCCTGCCCAGCACCCGTCGAGGGTCTCTTGAGCACCGTCGCCTGGCAGCTCACCGACGGCGGTCCGCTCACGTACGCGTACGAGGGTGCGATCTTCATGACGGGCGCCGCGATCCAATGGCTGCGCGACGGGCTCGGCATCATCGCCGACGCTGCGGAGATGGGCCCGCTCGCGGCGTCGGTGCCCGACAGCGGCGGCGTCGTGATCGTGCCGGCTTTCACGGGCCTCGGTTCGCCGTGGTGGGATCCCTACGCTCGCGGCATCATCCTCGGCATCACCCGAGGCACTGGCCGGGCCCAGATCGCGCGAGCTGTGGTCGAAGCCATCGCCTTCCAGACACGCGACGTCGTCGAAGCGATGAGCGAGGCTTCGGGCCACCCGATCCGCGCGTTGCGCGCCGACGGCGGTGCTTCGGCGATGGACGTCCTGTTGCAGATCCAGGCCGATCAGCTGCAAGTGCCGGTGTCTCGGCCGGTCGTCCAGGAGACAACCGCTCTCGGGGCCGCCTACCTCGCCGGGCTGGCCGAGGGTGTTTGGTCTTCTACGGCCGAGGTCGCCGCGCAGTGGCGCTGCGACGTCGAGGTGATGCCGGCCACCGAGCCTGCGGCGGTCGACGGGCCCTACGCGGTGTGGCTGCGAGCCGTCGAGCGCGCCATGGCGACAACATGACCATGCTTGTCCTCAACTTTCGTCGCTATCGAAGCGCGCCCGATCCGGCGGGGTGCCAGCGTCGGGGGGCGACAGCATCGAGCTCGCGAAACCGGGTGTCGACGATCCGCGCCAAGGCGGCAGCCGACCTCCGCTCACGGGCCCGGAAGGGCTGACCGTCGCGGCCCATGACCAAGGCGAGCCCGGCGCCGGGCAGGGGCGCCCACAACACGTCGTCTGGGCCGATGTCGAGCCCCGCGATCGAGGCGGAGGATCGGCTCCCGGCCACGAACGCGGCGAGCCAGTCTGGCGAGGGCGACGGCCCGATGCCAGCGCGCACATCCGCCTGATCCAGCTCGACCACGGCCGCCCATCGCGCGCCGATCGTGCGCGCAGCATGGGTGCACAGGGCGTCGAGCACCTCGGGGACGCTGCCGGCTGAAACGAGCTGCGCCGCGGTCTCGAGCGCGTCGAGGCGCGGGTCGTGCAGGGCGTCGGCGACAGTGCGCACATCTTCGACGTCGACGCCGTCGACCTGGCCGATCTCGGCGATCATCACGTCGAGCAGGCCGTCCTCGGGTAGTTGCACGACGAGCTCATCGACAGCCTTGCCCCCGCCGCGCTCGAGGATCTCGATGCCGACGACATCGCCTCGAACGGCACCGATGCGGCTCGCGACCTGGCCGAGCGCGCCAGGGCGGTCGGGCAACCACACGCGGACGACGTAGGTCTCCATGGGCGCCACGGTAGGACTGCGATGTGAACGGTCGGTTTCGTGCCCGCGACGTCTCTGTTGACACCTGGTGCGACGGTTCTTGACCGGCTGGTCAAGCGAACCGTACGTTTCGCGGCGTGCCCGAACCGCGTCGACTCACCCCGAGGGGCAAGGAGCGTCGGCGCCAACTCATGGACTTCGCGGCCCGCCGGTTCGCGGAGAACGGCTTCCATCCCACATCGGTTGCCGAGATCGTCTCGGGGCTGGGTGTCGGCAAAGGCGTCTTCTATTGGTACTTCGAGAGCAAGGACGACCTCCTCCTCGCGATCCTGCGCGACGCGCAGCAGGACCTGCGCCGGGCGCAACAGTCCGCTATCGGCGACGAGCCTGATCCCGTCACACGCATAGAAGCAGGCATCAGTGCCTCGATGCGCTGGTTCGCACAACACCGCCACCTCGTCAACCTCACCCAATTCGCGGCGACGGAGGAGCGCTTCGCGCCTGCGCTGCGCCGCGGGCAGGAGGTCGCGCTCGGTGATGCGGTCAAGCACATCAAGGACGGGATCGTCGCCGGCGTCGTGCGCGACATCGATCCGGAGATCCTCGCGCACGCGGTGCTCGGCGTGAGCGGCCACCTCGCTCGAGAGCTGATCCATCGCCGCGGCGAGCCAGCTGACGAGGTCGCCGCTGCCGCCATCGCGTTCTGCCTGAGCGGCTTGCGCAGCTGAAGCTCAGCCGAGCTTGGTGAGGCCCTTGCGCAGCTGGCGGCAGGCTTGCTGGATGCGCTGCTCGTTCTCGATGAGCGCAAAGCGAACGAAGCCATCGCTGTTGTCGCCGAAACCGATGCCCGGTGACACCGCGACGTCGCAGTCGGTGACGATCAGCTTGGCGAACTCGATCGAACCGAGCTCCTCGTAAGGCTCGGGGATCGGCGCCCAAGCGAACATCGTTCCCCTCGGCCTCGGGAAGCTCCATCCGATGCGCTCGAGCCCATCCATGAGGCAGTCGCGTCGCGACTGGTAGATGGCGTTGACCTCCTTCGGGTAGTCGATCGCCTCGTTCAGCGTCACGGTTGCCGCGATCTGGATGGGCTGGAACGTGCCGTAGTCGAGGTAGCTCTTCAGCTTGGCCAGGGCCTGCACGACCTCGCCGTTGCCGACGAGGAAGGCGACACGCCAGCCGGCCATCGAGAACGATTTCGTCATGGAATAGAGCTCGACCGCGCACTCTTTGGCGCCATCAGCCTGCAGGATCGACGGGGGGACGTAGCCGTCGAAGCTCGTCTCGGCGTACGCGAAGTCGTGGACCAGCACCACGTCGCGCTCGCGAGCCCAGTCGACGAGACGCTGCATGTCGGCCAGCTCGAGGCAGGCTGTCGTCGGGTTGTGCGGGAACGACAGCACGACGACCCGCGGCTTGGGCCAGCCCAGCTCCCACGCGTCCATGACGTTTTGGACGTAGTCCTCACCGTCGCCGATCGGGACCTGCCTGGCGTCGGCGCCAGCGAAGTACGGCCCCCAGATGTGGATCGGGTAGCTCGGGCTCGGCACGAGCGCAGAGTCCCCGTGCTGGAGCAGCACCCACATGAGGTGGCTGAACCCCTCCTTTGCCCCGATGGTGCTGATGACCTCGAGGTCGGGGTCGAGCTCGACGTCGAAGCGGCGCTTGTAGAGCGCTGCCACCGCTTGGCGAAGCTTCGGGATGCCCTTGCTCGCTGAGTAGCGATGATTGCGCGCGTTGTGCGCGGCCTCGGCCAGCTTCTCGACTGCGATCGGACTCGACGGGATGTCAGGATTGCCGAAGCCGAGGTCGATGACGTCGCGTCCCGCCCGCCGCGCGTCGACCTTCAGCCCATCGATGATGGTGAAGACGTAAGGCGGCAGACCGGGTATGCGGCGGAACTCCATCCCGCCGAGAGTAGTGGCGCCCCTACTTCGTCTCCCACGACTTGTGCGCTTGCTTCTGCTCAGCCTGTTTCTGGTTCTTCGCCGCGCGCTTCTCCTTCAGCGATCGGCCCGGCTTCTTGCCTTGTGGGGATGGTTTCGACTTCTCGGCCATCCCGCAAGCGTACGTACACCCACGGCCCCGCGCTGAGCTTCGCGCGTCCTGGCTTCAACGCGCCGCCGAAGCAAGCAGGGCCGCACCGACGGCGCCCGCCTGCTCGCCGAGCGCTGCAGCGACGATGCCGACCGGTGGCCGGTGATCGGCAGCAAAGACGATGCCGGGAAACGCGTCTCGGATCGGTGCGAGGAGCAACTCGCCGGCCGCGACCAGTCCCCCGCCAACGACGACCACCTGCGGATCGAGCAACGCGACGAGGTTGGCGATGCCGAGCGCAGCCCACCAACCGAGCTCGTCCATCACTGCCAACGCTCCTTCGTCGCCCTCCGCCGCGGCGCGGGTGACATGCTCGCCGCGGACGTCGTCAGGGTCGCCGCCCGCGAGCTCGACCACGCGGTCGGCGCGGCCAGCTTCGGCGGCCTCTCGCGCCAGGCGCCCGAGGCCGCTGCCCGATGCGTATCGCTCCCAACACCCCTTGCTCCCGCAGGGACACCGCGGACCTTTCGGGTCGACAACCATGTGACCGGGTTCGCCGGCGAACCCGTTCGCCCCGCGCTGCAGCACTCCCCCTGCGATGATCCCGCCGCCGATGCCGGTACCGAGGGTCACGAGCAACATCTCTGTTGCTCCGGTGGCAGCACCGACGCGGCTCTCGGCCCAGGTCGCGCACGTGGCGTCGTTGTCGACGACGACCGGCACGTCCAAGCGGCTCTGCAGCAGACGCGCGACCGGCAGTTCGGCGACGCCCGGCAGGTTGGGCCCCACCCGCACGGTCCCCGATCGATCGACGAGGCCGGGGATGCCGACACCGACCGCGGCGACCCCATCGAACGTCGTGACCACTGCGGCGATCGCGTCTAGCAGCGCGTCGCCTCCGCGCGGAGTCGCGACCCGAACGGGCTCACCGACGGGCGCGCCGTGCTCGTCGAGCGCGATCGCGAGGATCTTCGTCCCACCGACGTCGATGCCGACGGTGACGCTGCTTGCGGTCAATAGCGCAACAGCGCGCCGACGCGACCGAGCACGTCGAGGTCCGCGTTGTCGACGCAGATCTCGACGCGACAACCCTGAGCGAGCGCTGCCTCGACCGCGTCCTCGACGACGTCGTCGATGCGCTCGAGCGCCGCACCGGTGGCGTGGCTCGTCGGTCCGACCGCCGCGAGCTCTCCGGTGATGGGGCAGCGCCAGCCCTCCTCGGCGTAGCCCTGCGACACGATGAGCCGCTCGACGCGCTTGTCGTTGAGCGCCTCGAGCACGCCTTTCAGACCAGCCACGCCACGACGTCCGGTGGCGACGGCCTCGCGCAACCGCGACACCTCGTCTGCCTCCTTGCGCCTCTCGACCCGCAGCTCCATCTCGACCGCGGCCGTGCGGATCTCCTCGAGGTTGGAGCCGACGCTCACCGCGGCGCGACCGCAGAGCCGAGCGCGGAGGTAGGGGTGCAGCAATCCCTCGAGCGCTCCCGCCAGCTCATCGGGCGCAGCGATGGCCAGGTGCTCGAAACCCTTCTCCTGGTACACGCGCCACGCAACATCGGCGGCGCGGCGCAGGTGTTGCGCCGCGAGGTCCTTGACGTGGCCGGCGACGTCGCCCTGGTCCTTCTCGCCGCGCACATCGATGTCGCGCGGCAGCTCGTCGAGGAGCTCCGAGCGCTCCGTCAGCTCGCCGAGCTCGAACACGAACATGCGGGCGCGCTGTCGATCCACCATCAGCACGCCCATCGCCTCGGACTCCTCGAGCACTCCCTCGAGCTGGCTGAGGGCAGGCACGTGGTTGATCACGACCCGGTTCCTGACCGGCACGGGCAGCGGGATGACCTCCCACAGATCGTGGGCTGCGCAGGAGAAGATGGCCAGGCCGCGGGTGCGCGAACGGTCGAGCCCGCCCCGCACGAGCTCCGCGATCTTGTGCAGGTCGCGGTGCACCGACTGATCGCCGTTCGCCCTTCCGCGCGCCTCGCGCAACAACAAGTCGAGCTCGTGCTCGAGGTCGCGCTGGCGCACGAGCCGGCGACCGTCGACGTCGAGGTAGCACGAGGTGACGGGCGCGTCGTCGGCCTTGAACCCTGCGAGCGAACGGATCACATCAGCGGCGATCACGGGCACGGGCCCTCCCGGGTCGAGGATCTCGGATCGTAGAGGACCCCTGCGTCCCCCGCTGGGGCGGGGCTAGCTGCCGGTGCGCTCGCGGTGCTTGCACCCCGGCCAGCAGCAGGGTCGGCGCTGGCCGTCTTCCAGCTCCTCCCGGGTCCGGCGAATGCGGCGTGCTCGTGTCGTCGCCTGCTTTGCGTCCTCGACCCAGCAGATGAACTCGTTGCGGGCCAGAGGTGTGATGTCTCTCCAGGCATCGAGCGCCGTGGGTTGGGCGATCAGCGCCTTGCGGAGGTCTGCCGGAAGCTCGTGCACCACCCCACCAGGCAGTCGCGGGCCGCTCACAGGGCCACGGTAGCGGCCGTGCGAGCTACGACCGTACCCCGCGCAGGAGCTCCTACGATCGGCTCATGAGCCTCGAGTGGGAGCAGACGATCGTCGATGCGCGCGACCCGAATGCCCTCGGACTCTGGTGGCGAGAAGCGCTCGGCTGGGTCGTCGTGAACGACGACCCCGACGAGTTCGAGATCAGACCCACCGCGGATCGGCTTCCGGGGCTCTTGTTCGCGCAGGTCTCTGAGCCGAAGACGACGAAGAATCACCTGCACCTCGACTTCCGACCGGACGACCGAGACGCCGAGGTCGAGCGACTGCTCGCGCTGGGAGCCACGCGAGCGGACGTGGGACAAGGCGAGCGGTCGTGGATTGTGCTCGCCGATCCCGAGGGCAACGAGTTCTGCGTACTGGGATCGCGCTCTCGCTGAGCCGGCGTTTCGGTGTCGATTCTCGATCGCGACGTTTGCGACGCACCCGCCTTCATCCGTGACGAGGGGACGCTTGCTGTCGTCGAGGACCACAAGGTGGTTGTCCGACTGGTCCGCTCCTACTGCGCCAGGCGGCTTCGGCTTCGCCCATGGGGGTGGCGGGTTCCCCGCCGAACCACAGCTCCATCGCGATGCGGCGCCAGTTGGCGGTGGCGTTGAGCCGCCCGAGGATCGCGGTGAGCCCGACGGT
>JBPCON010000035.1:0-159423 GCA_051000215.1 Acidimicrobiales bacterium | reverse complement strand
CCGGCTCCGTAACGAACGACTCGCTCCCCCCGGGGCGCGCCCTCTTCGTTGGTGGCGCCGTTCGCCGCGGCGCCGCGCCCAGATCCTCGACGCGGCGCCGTCCGCGACCCGGGCGCCTCGGCCGATCGGGGCCGCCGGCCGGTGCGGGGCGCTGGTCGCTGGTCGCCCCGCTCATGACGCCCTTGGCATCCCCGACCGAGGTCACCCATGCCCGCGCCATCCAGCTGCTCGAGCGCTACGGCGTGCTCACCCGCGAGGCAGCGCTCGGTGAGGGCGTCGAGGGCGGCTTCGCCGGCGTGTACCCCGTGCTCAAGGCGCTCGAGGAGCGCGGGGCCGTGCGGCGCGGCTACTTCGTCGCGGGGCTCGGTGCTGCCCAGTTCGCCATGCCCGGTGCGGTCGATCGGCTCCGCTCGTCGCGCGCGTCGAGCGACGATGACAGCGGCAGCGTGTTCGTGCTCGCTGCGACCGACCCCGCGAACCCGTTCGGCGCCGCCATCGCATGGCCGTCCCCGGTCGGCGCAGGCCGCCCGGCGCGAGTTGCCGGCGCGCACGTCGTCGTCCGCGACGGCGAGCTGCTCGCCTTCCTCGAGCGCGGCGGGCACAGCCTCGTGACGTTCCCGGCGGCCGCCGCCCAGGTTGGATGGGCCGGCGCGCTCCGCGGCCTCGTCGAGCGTCGGCGCTACCGCAGCCTCGAGATCCGCCGGGTCGACGGGGTCCCAGCGCGCGAGGCGTCAGCTGTCGCAGCCGAGCTCGTCGCCGCAGGCTTCCAAGACGGTTACAAAGGCCTCGTCCTCCGACCCCCGCGCTGAGCGTCCGTTGTGGTGCGCGATGGGGCCCCGCGAGAACAGAACGGGTTTGGGCGAAGGACACCCTGCCTAGAGTCGTGCCATGCCCGAGGGCGACACGGTCCACCGCGCTGCCGGTCGCCTGCGACCAGCGCTCGTCGGTCGCGAGGTTCGGCGCGTCGACGCGCCACGCGCGCGCGGTCGTCGCCCGAAGCCCGGCACCGTGATCGAAGCGGTCGAGGCATACGGGAAGCACTTGCGCATCCGCTTCGCCGACGGCAGCACGCTACGCACGCATCTCCGGATGACCGGCTCGTGGCACCTGTACCGCACCGGGGAGCGTTGGTCGCGCCCAGCGCATCTGGCGCGGGCGCTCGTGGAGGTCGACGGCTGGGTCGCGGTGTGCTTCAGCGCGCCGGTGGTCGAGCTCGAACGCGATGACTCGGCGACAGGGCACCTCGGACCGGACCTCACCAGTGCCGATGTCACCGACGCGCAGCTCGACGAGGCCGTGACGCGGATGCACACGATCTCGAGCCCAGACGAAGCGATCGCCGTCGCCTTGCTCGACCAGCGCGTCGCCGCTGGTATCGGCAACGTCTACAAGAGCGAGGTCCTCTTCATCCACCGCGTCGACCCGTTCGCGCGTGTAGCCGCCGTGCCGGTTGCCACGCGACGGGCGCTGCTGGCGACGGCGGCGAGGCTGCTGTGCGCGAACGTCGTGAGCGGCGGCCCGCGCGTGACCTATGAACGCGGGATCGCCGTGTACGGGCGCGAGCGACAGCCGTGCCGACGCTGCGGCACACCCATTCTGCGGCGCCGCCAAGGCGAGCAGGCCCGCTCCACGTACTGGTGCCCGGCGTGCCAGCCCGCCCTGCCCCCGACGCGCTGAGTAGCCGGCGATGCGTCGACGCCGGCAAGCGGTTGCCACACTGTGCGACGTGAGCCGTCGCAGGGTGGTGGTCATCGGCGCCGGGTTCGGCGGGCTCGCTGTCGCGCAGTCGCTCGCCCGCGCCGAGCTCGACGTGCTCATCGTCGACCGTCACAACTTCCACACCTTCCAGCCGCTCCTCTACCAGGTGGCCACCGCCGGGCTGAACGCCGCCGACGTCGCATACCCGGTCCGGGGGATCTTCCAAGGCCAGGCCAACGTCGACTTCCTTCAGGGGACCGTCACGGCCGTCGATTGGCAAGCGCGGGCCGTCACCGTCGCGCCCGGGCAGCCGGATGCGCTCCTCGCCGTGCCGTTCGACCACCTCGTCGTGGCAGCTGGCGCGACAGCCACCTACTTCGGCATCCCCGGCGCCGAGGAGCACGGCTTCGCGCTCTACTCCCTGGTCGACGCCATCGCCTTGCGCAACCACGTGCTCGAGCGCTTCGAGGCCGCCGCCGCCGAACCGCGGCTGATCGACCAGGGCGCGCTGACCTTCGTCGTGGTCGGTGGCGGACCGACCGGTGTCGAGGTCGCCGGAGCTCTGGCCGAGCTGTTCGCGATGGTGCTGCGCAAGGACTTTCGCCACCTCGACATCGGGCGCGCACGCATCGTGCTCGTCGAGATGGCTCCCGCTCTCCTCGGCCCCTTCTCGGAGCGCTCGCAGCGCCATGCTCGCGAGCAGCTCGAAGCGCGAGGAGTGGAGGTGCGAACCCGGGACGCGGTGAGAGCGGTCGAGGCGACACGGGTGCTGCTCGAGTCGGGGCAAGTCCTCGACACGCACACGCTCGTCTGGGCCGCTGGCGTGCAGGCCAACCCGTTGGCAGCCGCGCTCGATGTCGACACGGGCCCCAGCGGGCGCATCGTGGTCGGCAACGACCTCCGCATCCCTGGCCGCACCGACACCTATGCAATCGGTGACGTCGCCGCTGTCGACGACGGCGGCAATGCCGTGCTGCCGATGCTCGCTCCGGTCGCCATCCAAGCCGGTCGCCATGTCGCAGCGCAGATCATGCGGCGCGAGTACGGCCAGAGCACCAAGCCGTTCCACTACCTCGACAAGGGAACGATGGCCACGATCGGCCGCCGTGCTGCTGTGGCCGAGCTACCCCTCGGTATCCGCCTCTCGGGCACGCCGGCGTGGCTGGCGTGGCTCGGCTTGCACCTCGTGCTGCTTCTCGGGTTCCGCAATCGTCTGTCGGTCTTCCTCAACTGGGTGTGGAGCTACCTGACCTGGGATCGCGGGCCGCGCCTGATCATCCGCGTTGACGACCAGCACGCAGCGCCGCCCGAGTAGCCCGAGGGCATCAGTCGCGTGCGATCAGTCGTGCGCGATCGCCTGGAGCACGTCGAGCCGCCCGGCCCGGCGGGCCGGGAGCACGGCGGCCAAGACGCCGGCCACCGCGCCGAGCACGACGAGCAGCACGAGGCTCTGGAAGGGCAGCTGGTAGCGAAGCCCGCTCTCGCCCGTGGCGCTGGTGATGGCCCAGCTGGCCACGACCCCGAGGCCGAGGCCACCTGCCGTGCCGAACAGCGCGATGAGCGAGCCCTCCCAGCGGATCGTCGAGCGCAGCTGCTTTCGGCTCATGCCCACGGCCCGGAGCATCCCGATCTCACGGGTGCGCTCGCTGATCGACAAGGACAACGTGTTGGCGATGCCCATCAACGAGATGATGATCGCCACGGCAAGCATCACGATGATGAAGGCCAGGAACTGGTTGATCTGGCCCGCCTGGTCGTCGATGAACTCCTGTCGGGTGTGGAACGGCGTGCCGGCGGCCGATGCCTTGACGATCGGTTCGAGCTCGGCCTTCGTCGCCTTGAGGTCGGCGCCGTCCTTCAGCTTGATGGCCACGAGCGAGTCGAGCCCGTCGGGTGAGTGGGGCGCCCACGCCTCGAGGCCCATGAGGTAGTCGCCGATCACGTTCGCGTTCTTGAACAGCGCGGCGACGGTGAACGTCGCGTCGGTGCCATCGGTGAAGTGCACGGGGAGCGACGTGCCGACGGTCCAGCCGTGGGCCTCGGCCACGCTCTTGGAGACCGCCAGCTGGGTCGCGTTGAGTTCGGTGAGAGCGCCCGAGGTGACCCCCACGTCGAGCACCTGACCGAGGCTCGACGGGTCGCCGGCCGCGAGGAACTTCGGCTTGCCCTCGATCTCGACGGCGCCGAAGCGCACGCCGGTCACGGCGGCGACGTTGGGCTGCTTCGCCAGCTCGGTTGCCAGTGCCGGCGTCACGCCACCGCCACCAGGGCCGGCGCCGCCACCAACAACGAGGTCGGCCGCGAACGACTTGCCGATCTCATTGTCGATCGTCGACTGGATCGAGGCCGCGAAGATCGTGAAGAAGGCGACGATGGCCACGCCGATCATCAGCGCCATGGCGGAGCCCGACGTGCGCCGCGGGTTGCGCATGGCGTTCTCCTGAGCGAGGCGGCCTTCGACCCCACGGAAGCGACGCAGGGGCGAGCCAATGAGCCGGCTCGCCGGACGCGCGACCACGGGGCCGAGCACGACGGTGCCCACGAGCAGCAGGAACGTGCCGATGCCGGCCGCGGGCAGGGGGTCGTCGAGCGAACCCAGCCCGGCCGAGAGCACGTTGTAGGCGCCGAGCGCGGTGATCAGGCTGCCGATGATGATGCGTGGCTTCGACACCTTGATCGACTCGACCGCGGCGTCGCGCATCGCAGCCAGGGGAGCGATGCGCGTCGCCTTGATCGCCGGGACGAGGCCAGCGATCACCGACACGACCGTGCCGATCAGCAGACCGCGGATCACGATGTCGGGGCCGAACACGAAACTTGTCGCGGGCAGTCCGAAGCCGGCGCCCTGCAGGACCGCCTTCAAGACGATGGCGAGACCGGCACCCGCGAACACACCGACGAACGATGCCACGACACCAACCACCAGCGCCTCGATCAGTACCGAGCGCAGCACCTGGCTGCGGCGGGCTCCGACGGCCCGCAGGAGCGCCATCTCCCTCGTTCGCTGGGCCACGATGATCGAGAACGTGTTGTAGATGCTGAACACCGCGACGATCACCGCGACCACACCGAACGCGTTGAGCAGGATCGTGAAGAACTGGAGGAACTGCTTCTGGATGTCGTCCTGCAGCTCCTTAACCAGCGCCTTGCCGGTTATGGCGTCGATGCCGGCGGGGAGCACAGGCTTGATCCTGTCGACGAGCTCGTCCTGCGCCAGGCCGTCGCCGACGATCTTGATGCCGTCGACCTTGCCGGGCTCGCCCACGACATCGCGCTCGGCCTGCGCAACCGTGAACGCGGCGAAGGTGGTGCCGCCGGAGCTGTCCTCGCCCGCGTAGGTGGCGATGCCGACGACGGTGGCCGGGATGGTCACCAGCGACTGCACGGTGACCTTGTCGCCCACCGCGACCTGGCCGTCCTTCGCCGACTTGCGGTCGATCACCACGTCGCCCTCGCTCTGCGGGGCGCGTCCGTCTGCGATCGCCCAGCCGTTCAGCGCCGGGTCGTCGATCCATGCCTCGGCGAACACCGGTGGGCCCTGGTCGGGGTTGCCCAGCGCCTTGCCCTCGGCGTTGACGATGCGGCCCCTGCCTTGGATGAACGGCTTGGCGTCCTTCACGCCCGGGACGGCCTTGATGGTGTCGACGAGCGACGCGTCGATGCGGCCCCGCTGGGTGAACGTCGCCGGGCCCTGGTCGACCTCGATCTTGCTCGTCGAGCGCACGAACGCGCCGGTGCCCTTGTTGCCGTTGGAGAACAGGTCATTGAACGTCTGGTTGACCGTCGCGGTGAGCGTCGAGACGCCGGTGAGGAACGCGACCCCGAAGAGCACCGCGAGGAACGTGCCGACGAGGCGGCGCTTGTGCGCTGCGATGCCGCGCAACGTCAGCTTGAACATCATCGGCCGCTACTCTCCGATCGCCTTGAGCCGGTCGAGGACCTTCTCGGAGGTGGGGTCGTGCATCTCGTCGACGATTCGACCGTCGGCAAGGAAGAGCGCCGTGTCGGCGTAGCCGGCGGCCACGGGGTCGTGGGTGACCATCACGATGGTCTGGCCGAGGTCGTCGACGGCCCGCTGCATGAAGCTGAGGATCTCCGCCCCTGCCCGCGAGTCGAGGTTGCCGGTTGGCTCGTCGGCGAAGATGATCTGGGGCCGGCTGGCCAGGGCGCGGGCAACCGCTACGCGCTGCTGCTGACCGCCAGACAGCTCGCTCGGACGATGCGAGAGCCGGTCACGGAGACCGACCGTGTCGACCACGTTGTCGACCCATTCCTTGTCGGGCTTCGCACCCGCGAGGTCCATCGGGAGGGTGATGTTCTCGAGGGCCGTCAACGTCGGGAGGAGGTTGAAGGACTGAAAGACGAAGCCGATCCGCTCGCGGCGCAGCAGCGTCAGCTCCTTGTCGTTGAGCGTCGACAGGTCGACGTCGCCGATGTACACACGCCCGGTCGTCAGGCTGTCGAGCCCGGCGACGCAGTGCATCAGGGTCGACTTGCCCGAACCCGACGGCCCCATGATGGCCGTGAAGCGCCCTTGGTCGAACCCGGCTGTCACGCCATCGAGCGCTCTGACCTCGGTGTCGCCTGAGCCGTAGATCTTGGTGGCGTCGACGGCGCCGGCGATCGCTGTGCCTGAGGGGGGTGCTGGTGCTGTGGGGGCTGCGGGCATGGCGGCACGCTAGGAGACCGCCGCACACCGAAGACAATGACCTTTGGCACAGATCGCGGCCGGCCGCGCACGCCACGAGAGCCCTTACACTCTCGCGATGACATGTTCGGCGTGTGGCGCGCCGTTGGTCGAGGGAGCGCGGTTCTGCGCGTCATGCGGCCAGCCGTTGCAGCGCCGCGCTGACGAGCGCCGAGTGGTGACCGTGCTCTTCGCTGACCTGGTGGGCTTCACATCGCTCTCCGAGACGCGCGACCCGGAGCAGGTGAAGAACCTCGTCGACGACTGCTTCGAGCTGCTGGTGGCAGATATCAGCGCGTTCGGTGGGCAGGTCGACAAGATCGTCGGCGACGCCATCCTGGCGTTGTTCGGCGCTCCGACAGCGCACGAGGACGACGCCGAGCGAGCGGTGCGCGCTGCCCTACGCATGCAACGCTCCATCGGCGATTGGGCCTCGAACACGGGAGCCGACGCGTTGCGTGTACGTATCGGCATCAACACGGGCGAGGTGCTCACGGGCGCGCTGCGCGCCGGCGGCGACTACACCGCGATGGGCGACGTCGTGAACACGACGCAACGCCTCCAGACCGCAGCCCAGCCTGGCCAGGTCGTCGTCGGCGCAACCACGCATGCCGCGACACGACATGTTCTGCGCTACACCGCGCTCGGAGCTGTGCGGGCCAAGGGGCGCGAGGAGCTGGTCGAGGCATGGGTGGCCGAAGAGGCGATGCTGCCTCCTGGAGCACGACCCGGTCGCGGCGCGACGCCACTCGTCGGGCGCGACCACGAGCTGAACCTGGTGTCGGGTGCTGTCACCAACGCGTGCAAGCGTCATCGCGCCCAGATGGTGCTCGTCATGGCCGAGGCCGGCATGGGCAAGTCGCGATTGGCCGAGGAGGCGGCTGCCGTGGCCGAGTGCTCGCACGGCGTCACCGTGCTCGAGGGGCGCTGCGTGCCCTATGGGGAGGCCAACGTGTGGTGGCCGGTCGCCGAGGCCTTGCGCTCGACGTGTGAGGTCGGTCTCGGTGCCCCGCTCGAGGTGGCACGAGAACAGGTGACAGCCCGGGTCCGCGCTGGGATGGCCGATGCGACACAGGCCGAGATCGAGCGCGTCACCAAGGGCCTGCTGCACGTGATGGGCTACGAGGGATCGCTCAGCGGCATCGACCCGACCCGAGCACGCGAGGAGGTCGTGCGCTCACTGCTCGAGTTCATCGAAGGGTGGGCGAAGCAGCGTCCCGTCGTCGTGCTCCTCTCCGACCTGCACTGGGCAGACGATGTCGTGCTCGAGCTGGGTGACACCATCCTCGAGCGGCTCGCCGCACTTCCCGTCGTGCTCATCTGCACAGCGCGCCACGGCCTGTTCGAGCGGTGGCAGCCCCGGGTCGGGCGTCACAACACCCTCGTGTTGAACCTCGACAGCCTCGACCGCGAGGCCTCGGCCGAGCTGCTCGACGCCATGGTCGAGGGCCCCCTCCCCGACGACCTGCGCACGCTCTTGCTCGACCGCAGCGGCGGCAACCCGTTCTTCCTCGAGGAGCTCGTCGCGCTCGTCGCCGAGACAGGCGTGAGCGCCCTCGACCGACCACCCGGGGCGCCGCCACGCCTCGCTGGCGCGCTCGGCGTCGAGCTGCCCTACACGCTGCGCGGCCTCGTCGCAGCTCGCCTCGACGCGCTCACCGCCGATGAGCGCGGGGTGCTCGAAGACGCCGCTGTCCTCGGGCGCCGGGGTGAGGTCGCCGCGCTCGCCATCATGGGCGAGCACACCCACGACACCATCGACGTGCACGGCGCCGTCGGCGGGCTCGTCGACAAAGACGTCCTCGTCGTCGGCGACGATGCCTGGTGGTCGTTCCGCTCCGACCTCGTGCGCGAGGTGGCGTACGGCATGTTGACCAAGGCCGACAGGGCCAAGCGCCACCTCGGCGTCGCTCGGTGGATGGAGGCGCATTCCGCCGCTTCGCCGGGCGATGTCGACCGCATCGCTCATCACTACGCGACCTCAGCCGTGCTCGTGCTCGAGCTCGGAGGCCACGACCTCGTCGACACTGCCGAGCTCGTCGACAAGGCGGCCGAGTGGCTCGACCGCGCGATCACCGGAGCCGAGGGCGCCGAGCTCTACGTCGTCGTCGCGCACCTCGCCGATCATGCGCTCGTGCTTGGCGACGCACTCGACGAAACGCAGAAACTGCGCTTCCTCCTCGCGCGGGCCCGGGCTCTTGTTGCCCAACGCGAGCTCGTCCGTGCTGGCGCCGACCTCGTGACCGCGTCGGCTGCTGCCATCGAGGTTGGTGGTACGGCGCGAGCCGAGGTGCTGTTGGTGCGGGGCGACCTCGAGCAGAAGTCGGGCGACCTCGGTGCGTCACGCGCCACCCTGGCCGAAGCGCTCGACGGGTATCGAGCAGCTGGCGACGAGCGCGGTGTCGGCGACGCCCTCCGATCTCTCGGCCTCACCGAGATGTTCTCCGATCGCGGCGAGGACGCGCAGGGTGCGTTCGCCGAGGCCCTCGCGCTGTCTCGGCGCCTCGGCGATCGGCGCGGCGAGGCCTGGGCCCTGCAGCACCTCGCGTGGCTCTCGTACACCTCAGGTGATGTCGTCTCGGCCGAGGCGTGGTGCAACGGTTCGATCGAGGCGTTCCGCGAGATCGGCGACGCAGGTGGGCTCGGGTGGGCGATGGGGCTCTTGTCGTTCGTGCGCTACCACCAAGGCCGCTTCGACGAGGCCGAGGCCATCGCAGTCCCGCTCGTCGATGAGGCAGCGCAGCGTGGCGATCGCTGGGCCGAGGGCATGATGCGCAACCTGCTCGGGTTGCTCGCCCTCTGGACCGGGCGCACCAACGAGGCCGTCGAGCACGGCCAGGTCGCGCTGTCGAGGTTCACCGACATGGGCGACTGGTATGGCCTGCTGCTCGCAGTCGGCGTGCTCGGGCGCTCGCTCGTGGCCTCGGGACGCGTTGAGGAAGGCTTCGCTGTGATCAACGGGGCGTCGGTTTCGACCGCGGCGCTCAACGTGTCGACGGCAACGGAGATGCTCTCCGCGCACCTTGCCGGTGCCGCAGCTCAGGCAGGCATGCCTGAGCGCTCACCCGCACGTCCCGGCACAACCGACTTCGAGCGCGTGCTGCAGATCGGTTGGGTCGACCGTGAAGTTGCGCTTGCGCTGCTTGCGCTGCAGTGCGGTGAGGCCGACACGGGCCGCGACATCCTCGAACGCGTCGCGGTCGGTGACCACGCCGTCGGCTTCGGCGGAGCGGCCCTCGCCCTCGCGCGCGCCGCTGCCGGCGATCTCGATGGTGCCGTCGACGCAGCGATGGTCGTCGGGGCCGGCGATCACGCCACCTACAGCGACCGGGTGCTGGCCCTCATCGGCGGTGGCTTGGCGTTGGCGGCGCAGGGCGAAGCCGACCGCAGCGGCGCCATGCTGCGAACCGCCCAGGAGCTTGCCGACTCGACCGACGACGCGCTCGTGCGCGCCACTGTGCGGCTCGCCGTGGCACGCGCCGGCGAGCGCCTCGGTCGCGATGCCAGCGACGAGTTGCGTCGCGCGCAGCTCACCTTCGCAGCCATGGGCATCGGCGCCACCGGCTGGGACACAGCGTTCCGCCTCGTCCTCGACCCTTGAGCTGCGGACGAGCCTTGCGCGGTTCGTTCTAGCGGTTGGGTTGTGGGGTGGTGCGCAGGTACGGCTTGACGGTGGTGAAGCCCTTGGGGAACTTCTCCTTGGCGTCGTCGTCGGAGACGGCTGGGACGATGATGACGTCGTCGCCGTCCTTCCAGTTCACGGGCGTCGCCACGCTGTAGTTCGCCGTGAGCTGCAGCGAGTCGATGACGCGCAGGATCTCGTCGAAGTTGCGACCAGTCGCTGCTGGGTAGGTGATGGTGAGCTTGATCTTGTTGTCCGGCCCGATCACGAACACCGAGCGCACCGTCGTCGTCTCGCTGGCATTGGGGTGGATCATGTCGTAGAGGTCCGCGACCTTGCGATCTTGGTCACCGATGATGGGGAAGTTGACCTTTGTCCCCTGCGTCTCCTCGATGTCCTCTGACCACTTGGCGTGGTTCTCGAGACCGTCGACCGAGAGACCGATCACCTTGACGTCGCGTTTTTCGAACTCGGGCTTGAGCTTCGCGGTGTAGCCGAGCTCGGTCGTGCAGACCGGGGTGAAGTCCTTCGGGTGCGAGAACAGCACCGCCCAGCTGTCGCCCTTCCACTCGTAGAAGTCGATGGGGCCTTCGGTGGTCTCAGCCTTGAAGTTGGGGGCGTCGTCGCCCAGGCGCAGCGCCATGTCGGTCTCCTTGGGTGTGGTGTCGTCTCCGCTGCACCCTACCGGCGCGCCCATCCAAAAGCCGATGGACTAGATCAGGAATAAGGTTCTGCTTGACAAATCAAGCATTCGCTTGCAATAGTTAGCGCATGTCCTTCACCGAAGCTGTCACCACCATCCAGGGTCAGGTCCTCGAGGGCCTCACCACCATCCAGGCCCCCGTGGTCGACGCCATCGCCAAGGCCACCGAGGCCATCGACGGCGCCCTGCCCGGCGAGCGCCCCGACGTGCTCGCAGCCCTGTCGCTGCCAGAGCCTGCCGCGCTGGTCGAGCTCGGCTTCACGTTCGCCCAGAAGCTGCTCGACAACCAGCACGACTTCGCCAAGGCGATCGTCGCAGCGATGTCCTCGGAGGTCACCGCTGCCCCGAAGGTCGCCGCCAAGCCCAGGGTCGCCAAGGCCGCGTAGTACCCGCAGAACGAGGCCCCGGGTGTTACGCCCGGGGCTTCGTCGCGCGCGGGGTCCGCTTGCGCGGCTTCGCAGCGTTCGTCTTGGCGTTCTGCGCGACGTACGACCGGTACACGGCCAGGAGCGCGGCGCGCTGCTCGTCGTCGAGGATGGGGTCGGCCGCGATCGCAGCCTCGGTGGCCGCATGATCGGTGGTCGCGGTACGCGCTTCGGCACCGAGCAGGCCCGCTTGCGCGAGCAGAGATTCAGCCGAGACGTTGAGCGCTGTGGCGATGGCGTGCAGCACGCGCACCGACGGCTCGTGCAACCCGCGCTCGACTTGGGACAGGTAGGGATTCGAGACGTTCGCTCGCGCCGCGAGCTCGCGCAGCGACAGCTCGGCCAGGTGGCGTTGGGCACGGATGAACTCGCCGAGCTGCTCGATGCCTTGCCGAGCGCTCGCATCGAGGGAGGCCATACCGGCAGGGTAGAGCGCGCGCCGCGTGTTGCTCCGCTCGGCCTCTAACCCGCGGCCTCGTGGCCGAGCGTGGTCTCACGGACGATGTCAGGCTCGATGTAGATCGGGCCCACCTCCGGAACCGCGGTGCGCAGCGCGGCCTCGATCTGGTCGATGACGTCGGCGAGCTCACGGATCGACAGCTCGGGCGCGAAGTCGAGCTTCGCGGCAACGAGCACCTCGTCGGGCCCGAGGTGCTCGGTGCGCAGGTGGATCAGTCGGCTCACGTCGTTCGAGCGCTCGAGCACCGCAGCGATGGCGCGCTGCATGGCGGGCGACGCCGATTCGCCGAGGAGGAGGCTGCGATTCTCCACTGCAAGGATGGCCGCGACGACCGCGAGCAATCCCCCGATCGCGAGGGTGCCCATCGCATCGAAGGCAGAGTTGCCGGTGGTCTCCGTGAGAACGACTGCGGCGAGCGCGATGACGAGCCCGATGAGCGCGGCGGCGTCCTCGAGAAGGACGATCGGCAGCTCAGGGTTCTTGGCGAGACGGATGAACCGCCACCACGAGCCGTCGCCCTTGAGCGGCCGCGACTCGCGCAGCGCGGTGCGAAAGGAGAGCCCCTCCAACACCATTGCCCCACCCAGAACGGCGATCGCCACGCCCGCTGACTCGAGGGAGTGGGGGTGCAACAACTTCTCGACACCGTCGATCACCGACACGAGCGAGCCGACGACGAACAGCACCAGCGCCACGACGAAGGCCCAGAAGAACCGCTCGCGCCCATACCCGAACTGGTGCGATTCGTCCGGCGCGCGCCGCGCTTTGCGGGCGCCGAGCAACAAGAGGCACTGGTTGCCGCTGTCCGCAGCGGAGTGGATCGCTTCCGCGAGCATCGCGCCCGAGCCGGTCACGACGAACGCTCCCAACTTCAGCACCGCGATTCCGAGATTGGCGCCGAGCGCGGCCACGATCGCCTTGCTCTTCGGCTCACCGCCTTCCGTCACGACGAGGGATCGTACGAGCCGACGCGATGATGGGGCCGGCGCGGGCCGGCCCCATCATCCTTCGCGCGAGCCGAAAACAGATCAGTCGCGGTGCAGCTTGTCCTTCACCTTGTCGACGGCATCCTCGATCTTGTCCTTGGCGTCCTCAACGAACTCCTTGACCTTGGCGCCGGCCTGGTCGGATTTGCCTTCGGCCTTGAGATCGTCGTTGTCGGTGAGGTCGCCGGCGGCCTCCTTGGCCTTGCCCTTGGCGTCGTCGAACGTGCTGCCCATGGGTCGAACTCCTGTGCTGGGGGTAGTGGAAAGGTGCGGTCCCGATGGTTCCCTTGCCGCGGACCGCCCAAACATCGAGCCGTCCCGATCGCACTCGATAGGGTCGCTCGCCGACCATCGCTGTGGAGGATGAGACGTGACGGATCAGACGACGCCCGGGGTCGCCGGTGCCATCGAGCTCACGCTCCCGCCGGACTCCCGCCTCCTCCGCGTGGCCCGCCTCGTCGCAAGCGGCGTGGCGACCACGGCGGGGTTCGACGTCGAGGAGCTCGAAGACCTTCGGATCGCCGTCGACGAGCTGTGCGCGGCGCTCTTGGAGGGCGGTTCCGGGGGCGCCCTCTCGCTGACGTTCGAGCTGGGTCCGCTCGCCGTGTCGGTCCTCGGCTCGACGCCTGTCGACGGCACCGTCGAGCTCGAGCCCGACCGGCTCGGCTTGAGCCGCCAGATCCTGAAGGTGGTCGTCGACGAGTACGAGATCGCGGAAGCGGGAGGCGAGCTGCGCGTCAGGCTCAGCAAGCGACGTGGCGATGGCTGAGGTCAGCGACCGCGAGGAGGCGATGCGGCCGTTTCGCCAGTTGCGAGACAACCCGGACCGAGGCCTACGCGACGAGTTGCTCGAGGAACACCGATGGATTGCCGTGCATTGCGCGCGGCGGTTCGCCGATCGCGGCGAGCCGCTCGACGACTTGATCCAGGTCGGCCAGATCGGGCTGTTCAAAGCGCTCGAGCGCTTCGATCCCGAGTACGGCGCCTCGTTCGCCACCTTTGCCGTGCCCACCGTGCTTGGCGAGATCCGGCGCCACTTCCGTGACGCAACGTGGGCGGTGCGCGTGCCGAGACGGCTGAAAGATCTGCACGTCGAGCTCGGTGGCGCAACCGAGCATCTGGTCTCCTTGCACGGCCGCGCTCCGACACCCGAGGAGCTCGCGCAACACCTCAACGTCGGTGTCGACGACGTCCTCGAGGCGATCGAAGCCGGCGGCGGCTACCGCCCAGCGCCCCTGACGCCGCCAGCCGACGACGACGAGCGCCCATCGGAGGGCAGCGCACTGCGGGTCGACGACGCGTTGCTCGTCGGCGCCGACGACCGTATCCATGTGCAGCGGCTCCTCGATTCGCTCCCCGAACGCGAGCGCAAGATCGTGGAGTTACGCTTCTTCGGCGAGCTGTCCCAGTCCGAGATCGCCGAGCTCGTCGGCGTGAGCCAAGTGCACGTCTCACGGTTGCTGCGCTCGAGCCTCGCAGCCCTGCAACGCGTCGCCAGCGGCGAGAGCACCGACTGACACCTCGTACCGCCTACCCCGAGCGCAGGAGCTGACGTGTGCCGGTGATCTCGAGGACCCGGTCGACGGCGGGGCTCGCCTTGTCGAGCGCCATCGTCACATCGAGCGCACCGAGGGCTTGATGACCCGTCAGCAGAGCCCGCAAGCCCGAGGAGTCGAGAAACGTGAGCTCGCTCGCGTCGACGAGCACCGAGGACACCCCGTTGCAAGCGACACCGGTGAGCGCAGCCGTGACGGCGTCGACACCGTCGAGGTCGAGCTCGCCCGACAGGCAAACGCGAGCGATGGATTCCTCAGTCGAGGTCTGGATGTCGAGATGCGTCGAGCCGCGCATGCGCTGACCCTAACCCGACGCCGGAAGTGGCGGCCCCGCTCGCGCTAGCGACGCTGCATCTTGGCCAGCAGGCGCAAGATCTCGAGGTACAGCCACACGAGCGTGACCAGGAGCCCGAATGCCGCGTACCACTCCATCTGCTTGGGCACGCGTGCCGCGACGGCGCGCTGCACGAAGTCGAAGTCGAGCAGCAGGTTCATCGACGCGATCCCGACGACGATCAAGCTGAAGATGATCCCGAACGAGCCCGAGTCGTGGATGAAGCCGATGTCGCCGCCGAAGAGGTGCGCAACGATCGACAGCATGTAGACGACGAAGATCGCCCCGGTTGCCGCGACGATCCCCATGCGCAACTTCTCGGTCACCACGATGCGGCCCGTGGCGAACAGCGTGAGCATGATGAGGAAGACGCCCAACGTGAGCCCGATGGCCTGCAGGACGATCCCGCTGGTGTCGGCGGCGTAGAGATGCGAGATGCAGCCGACGACGAACCCATCGGCGATCGCATAGAGGGGCGCGGTGACCCGTGCCCACGTGGGCTTGAGCACCGTGGCGATGGCGAGGCCGATGCTGAGGATCAGCGCACCGATGACCAGGCCGGGAATGCTGCCGGTCTCGGGCTCCGTCGCCACCCATCCGAAGGCGGCGGAGGCGATGAGCAACGCCAGGAGCACACCCGTCGCGCTGGCCACGCCACCAATGGTCATGGTCTCGTAGGTGCTCGGCGCGGGCGGCCACGGCGAGACCGCGTCGGGGGCCGGCGCGACGTTGGTCGGAGCACCCCAGCCGGGCTGGGCCTCGGCGGCCTTGGCTGAGAAGCGCTTGGGGTTCAACACCGGGTTCGGCATGCACCCATCTTCGCTCATGGGCGCGACAAGTTGTGGCGCGGGCCCATGGCATGCTGCGCAGATGCCTGACGTCTCCTTCTACTTCGACCCTGGATGCCCGTGGACATGGATGACCTCTCGGTGGCTGGTGGCCACCGCGCCCCGCCAGGGCTCGTCCATCGTCTGGCGATCGTTCTCGCTCGCCCACGTGAACCGTGACACCGACGTTCCCGAGCAATACCGCGCACACATGGAGGTCGGTCGGCGGGCGCATCGCGTGATCCAGGCCCTGCGCGATGTCGACGACAACGACGCGATAGGCCGTTTCTACGAAGCGATTGGCACCCGCCTGCACCGCAACGACGAGCCGCGAGACCTCGCGGTGGTCGGCGCCGCCGCGGTTGATGCGGGGCTCAGCGACTCGATCGCCTCCGCGGTCGACGAGCCGAGCTGGGATGCGGGCGCCGCGCGCGACACCGAAGAGGCGATCGAGCTCGCCGGCCCCGATGTTGGCTCACCGGTCCTGCGCATCGATGGCGCCGCTGTCTTCGGGCCGATCATCGATGCCTTGCCCGACGAGCGCGACGCCGACCGGTTGTGGGACGCGGCGACGACGCTGGCCGACATCCCGTCGTTCCACGAGCTCAAACGGGGTCGGAGGGGCGGCCCGGATGTGGCCAAGAGTTAGCCCTTCGATCTGGCCTACTGTCGGCGCATGCCGAGCGACTTCAGCTTCAAGGCGGTGAACGCCCGCGAGATCCCCCTCGTTCTTCTGGAACCCAGGCCCTCGTGATCACCGACGAGGAGCTCACCAAGCTGGCGCTAGCTGCCGATCCCGAAGCGCCCTTGCCCGTCGATGCGGTGTCGTTCTGGGAGGTCGCGAGCGGCGAGGCGCTGCTGCCTTCGTGGTACATGCCTTCGCCGATGCCGGGTGGGCGCCGGCTCCGGGGCTGGCGCCGCCGCGTTGTACTCGTACTCGTTGCCACGTTCGTGTTGATCGATGCCTACGGGTTGTGCAGCACGTACGGCTCGATCGTCATCGCCTGAGTCAGCTGCGAGCCAGCAGCTTCTGCGGCAACCTGCGGTGGAGCGCAGCTCGCCACGATGACGCGACGAAGCTCACCACAAGGATCGCGGTCGCGCTGAGGCCGATGGCCGCTCCGCCCGCGATCCCACATTGCGCGGATGCTGCGATCCCGCTCACGCCCGAAGCGGCGCCGAACAGCGAGCCGAGCACCATCATCGGCACCACCCTGTCGAGCCAGAGACGCGCAGCAAGCGCGGGGGTGACGAGCAGCGCGACGACGAGGATCGTGCCGACGGCTTGGATCGACGTGACCACGGTGAGAGCGACGAGCGCGAGCGTCGCCAGCTCGAGCCCGGCCGGGCGATAGCCCGCAGCAGCGGCCCCTCCGGGGTCGAACGCGGAGAACAGCAGCTCTTTGTGCACCGAGGCCAGCGCGGCGAGCACCGCTACGCCGATCGCGGCCGTGGTGAGGAGGTCGCCCCTGGTGACGGTGAAGATGTCGCCGACGAGGAAGGCGGTGAGGTCCTTCGAAGTCCCATCCTGTGCCGATTGCAGGAGCACGCCGAGCGCGAAGGCTCCGGAGAGAGCGACTCCGGTCGCCGTTGACGCTTCGAGGCGGCGCGTCGAGCCGATGGCTGCGACGGTCGCCACGAGGGCGAGCGCTGCGACGGCACCACCGAGGCGGAGGCTGAGCCCGAGCAGCGATGCCGCAACGACCCCCGGGAAGGTGGCGTGCGAGAGCGCCAACGTGAAGAACGGAAGTCGACGCAGCAGCACGTGCACGCCCACCGCGCCGCAGAGGGCTCCGACGAGCACCGCTTCGAGCAGCGCTCGCCGGATGAGGGGCGAGTCGAGCTGCTGCAAGATGGTCATCCGACGCCCGCCTGGGCCGCGCGCGCCGGTCGCAACGGGCGGCGACGATGCCACGCCGTCGCGACAGCGACCACGGCGAAGACGATCGTGAGGGTGATCACGATAGTGGCGCCCGAGCCAAGGCGCGCGCCGTGTCGCGCCGAGGCCTCGTAGCTGACAACGAGCCCGACAAAACCACAGAAGACCGAGACCGCCGCGGACACAGCGAGCATGGGCGTGACCCGCCCGACCAGCAGGCGAGCCGTCGCGCCTGGCACCACGATGAGGGCGATGACGAGGACCGTCCCTACGGCGCGGACACCGGCAACGACGACCAAGGCGACGATGGCGTTGAGAGAGAGGTCGAGCAGGGCGACGCGGTAGCCAGCGCTCTGGGCTCCGATCGGATCGAACGCCCGCAGCACGAGCTCCTTGTGCATGAGCGCCAGAGCGACGAGCGCCACGACAGCGACGGCCGACGTCTCCAGGATCTCGGAACGATCGACGGTGAGGATCCGCCCGAACAGCAGTGCCGTTAGGTCCGCCGTGTAGGTGCGCCGGGTAGAGACGATCACGACGCCGAGTGAGAAGAACGCCCCGACGAGGACGCCGAGAGCTGCGTCGTGATCGACCTTCGGGACGCGGGTTGCGAAGGTCAGCAGCAGAGCCGACAACAAAGCGAACACGAGCGCGCCGAGGAAGAGCGACCAACCGGCGACGAACGCGATGGCGACCCCAGGGAAGATGGTGTGCGTGATGGCGTCGCTAACGAACGCAAGCCGGCGCAGCAGCACGTACACGCTGACGATCCCGGCCAGAGCACCGAGCAGCACGACTTCGAGCAGGGCGCGCTGCATGTAGGCCTCGCGGAACGCGTCGATCATCAGACCGGCCCGCTCCGGTCGGATGCCGTCGTGGTCAGCACGGTCGCGCCCGAGGCCAGCACGACGGCATGGTGGCCATAGGCCTGCGCGAGGTTGTCCGATGTCAGCGTGGTCTCGATCGGGCCATATGCGACGCGGTGGTTGTTGAGCAGACACGCCGTCGTGCAGGTGAGGTGTGCGACAGCCAGATCGTGCGTGGACATCACGACGGCCACCCCGTCGATGCGGAGCCGGGCAAGGACCTCGACGAGGATCGCTGTCGTCGTCGAGTCGAGCCCGTTGAAGGGCTCGTCGAGCAACAGCAGGCTGGCGTCCTGCGCAACCGCCCGGGCGAGCAGAACCCGCTGGCGCTGGCCGCCGGAGAGGCTGCCGAAGCTGTCGTGTGCCCGCTCGGCGAGGCCGACCTCGGCCAGCGCCTCGAGCGCGCCGTGCCTGTCGCTCGCCCGAGGTCGCCGCAGCCAACCGATTGCGCGGTAGCGACCCATGAGGGCCACGTCGAGGACGGTGACGGGGAACTCGGGGTCGAGGGTGTCGGCCTGGGCAACGTAGGCCACGCGAGCCCTGGCGCGGTCGGGCGCGGAGCCGAACACCTTGATGGAACCCTCAGCCAACGGGAGCAGACCGAGGATCGCCTTCAACAAGGTCGACTTCCCTGCTCCGTTGGGGCCGATCAGGGCAACGGCCTCACCCGGACGGACTTCGAGCCCGACCCCTTCGAGGGCGAGGCCGTGCCCGTAGGAGACGTCGACGCCGGACACCTCGAGGATCGGCGCAAGGGGCTCAGTTGAGGTTGTCAACGATGACCCTCGTGTTGTGGGCGAGCATCTTCAGATACGTGTCGCCTTCCGAACCGGCGGGCCCGAGCGAGTCGCCGTAGAGGGAGTCGTCGCCTGCGACCACGGTGACCCCGGCCTCCTGAGCGATGGCTGCAGCGGTCTTCGGTGGAAGCGAGCTCTCGGAGAAGACCGCCTTCGTCCCGGTTGCCTTGATGCGCTCGACGATGTGCTCGATGTCCTTGGCGGAGAGCTCCGCTGAGGTGTCGAAGCTGGGAATGATCGAGCCGACGAGCTCGAGGCCGTAATGATCGATGTAGTAGCCGAACGCGTCGTGGTTCGTGACGAGCTTCTTGCTGGTGAGCGTGCCGAGCGCAGCTCTGTCCTCGTCGTCGAGCTTGCTCAGCTCGGCCTTGTAGTCCGCGAGGTTCGAGCGAAAGAGAGCCGCTGCGCCTGGACCTGCCTCCTCGAGCGCCCGCTCGATGTTGGCGACCATGATCGCGGCGTTGATCGGGCTCTGCCAGATGTGCGGATCGCCCTCTCGGAGCGCCACGCCAGCACTCGCATCGACGATCGCACCTTCTGGCTGAGCGCTGGCGATGGTGTCGTCGAACCACTTCTCCAACCCAACACCGTTCTTCACGATGACGTCGGCGTTGGCGATCGCATCGATGTCGGCCGGCGAGGGCTCGAAGTCGTGAGGGTCGACGTTGGCTTTGAGCACGCCGTAGACCGTCGCTCCGTCGCCACCGATCACCCTCGCGAAGTCGGTGAGCTGCGTCGTGGTCGTCACGATCGAGACAACTCTCCGCTGGGTGCTATCGCTCGAGCTGGAGGTCGCGTTTGATGAGCAAGCCGCGACGGCGAGCGAGCAAGCGATGACCGACAAGCTGAATGTGCGGCGCACGATCGTGACCTCCCGACGAATCAGAACAATAACGGTTCTCACTCCGAAACTGCAACCTGTCTCCATTCTCAGGAGTTCTCGATCCGCCAGCTACCGTGGCGTCGTGTTCGACCTCCACGCCACGACCTCCGACCGCCTCCGCGCTGACGGCCAGCGCTACACAACAGGGCGCAAGGCGTTGGTCGGCGAGCTGGAGCGGTCCGACCGGCCTCTCAGCATCCCTGAGCTACTCCAGGCCTGCCGCGATCTGGCGCAGAGCTCCGCGTATCGCAACCTCGCCGTGCTCGAGCGAGCGGGGGTGGTGCGCCGCATCGTCACCCACGATGAGTTCGCCCGCTACGAGCTCGCAGAGGATCTCACCGAACACCACCATCACCTCATCTGCAGCCGCTGCGGTCAGGTGGAGGACTTCACGGTCTCCGACAAGCTCGAGATCACCCTCGAGCGTTCGCTGCACCGCGTCGCTGCGAAACATGGTTTCGCGGCCAGCGGCCACCGGCTCGACCTCGTCGGCGTTTGCGCGCGCTGCCGAAGCTGAGGCCCTGAGCTTCGACCCTGCAAGGTCACAGAACTCCCGCCTTGCGCTGCCGTCGACGACCCTCTGCGTGACCTCGTTCACCAGACGCCTGCTCGAACACTTCGCCGGGAACTTGTAAACGATCTCCTCCGCGCCTGAGCCACCCCCAGGAGCGGTCGCCGTTGCTACGGCCGACGGCGTCCGTGGCAGCACGCACGGTGGGCACGATCCGTCGACCCAGTGCTCGGCCATGGGGGGATCGCTCTCGTCTCGATCACTACGCGGTACACGTTCGTCTCGCGCTGGCTTCTCGGAAGCTGCCGACGCGGTCAGCTACCTGGTCAGGCGAGGAGCTCGATCGGGCAGCGGGTGCCCGGCGCGCCTGCGAGTCGACCGTCCGCAGTCACGAGCACGGCGCCCAAGGCCTCCGCCAGCGCGACGTACGCGGCGTCGTAGATGGTGAGGTTCGCCCTCAGCTCCCAGCAGCGTTCCAACAGTTGTCCGTGGGAGACGCGGTTCATGCGAAGAGCAGCGAGGTCAGCGCGTGCGAGGGCTGCTCGTCGATCGTCGAGGTCACCGCTCGAAGTGAGGCGACGCCATGCGGACACAACTTCGATGTCGATCAGGTGCGGCGCCGCGAGCCTTTCGCCGCGCAGCCGCAGTCGCGCGGCATCGCCGTCGGCGCCGTCATCGCTCAGCGCCGTCACGATGACACCGGCGTCGACGACGATCATCGCGAGTCGCGGTCTGCGCGCACCACCTTCGCAGCGGCCTTGAACCCGGCGCGACCGCCAGCCCGTCCACCAGCTCGGTCAAGGACCTCATCGGTCGTGGGCGTCTTCGCGTCCTCGACGAGCTGCGCGAGGAGATACTCCTGCAACGACTGGCCTGCCGCCGCCGCTCGCTTCCGCAGCTTCGCGTGAACGTCGACTGGGACGTCCTTGACCTGGATGCTTGGCATGGCTCAAATGTAACGCCATAACGGCGGGACAGCATGTGTTTTAGCGCCAACACATCGTGTCGATCGCCGGTCAGCTGGTTGGGGCGTCCACGCTCTGAGGGGACATCTGAGAGCTCTCGTCCGTCGGCTCGGCCTCTCATTCGCCATCGAGGCGAATCCTCATCACGTTCGTCGCGCGTGCTTCGAAGCCGATGCGCTTGTAGAGGCGGTTGGCAGCCTCACGAGTGGGGCGGCTGGTGAGATCGACCGTGACGCAGCCCAGCTCGCGGGCTCGATCGAGCATCGCGGCGGTCAGGGCCTCCCCCACGCCTTGCCCCCGAGCGGCTTCGTCGGCGACCACGTCTTCGATCCACGCTCGCTGGCCCGTCGGGATGCGAAACACCGCGAGCGTCGCGACGCCGATGATGCGCCCGTCGTCGGCGCGAGCCACGAACTGGTTGATGGCATCGGAAGCCAACAACGCTTCGACCGCTTCTGGTGCTGGCGGAGGGTTGGACTCCGAGAGTTGCGGCACGAGTCGGGCGAGGGCCTCGGTCAACTCAGCGGGGGCTCCGACGAAGCGCTCAACGCGCATCGGGCACGGGCTCCGGTGGAGGGGGACCGACGTAGCGCGCTGACGGGCGGATGATGCGGTTGTCCGCTGCTTGCTCGAGCACGTTCGCGCACCAGCCGATGACCCTGCTCGAAGCGAACGTCGGCGTGAAGAGCTCGCGTGGCAGCCCGCAGTGATCCATGACAACACCCGCGTAGAACTCGACGTTGGCGTACAAGTTGCGTCCCGGCTTCAACTCGGCGAGAACGTCGACGACCGTCTGCTCGACGACCTTGGCGAACTCGATCTTCTCGGCCCCGATGCGCTCGGCGACGCCGCGCAAAAAGGTCGAGCGCGGATCGTCGGTCTTGTACACGCGGTGGCCGAAGCCCATGATCTTGTCGCCGTGGTTGACAGCGTCGATGAGGTAGGGCCTCGCGTTCTCCACCGTGCCGATGGCATCGAGGAGGTCGAGCGCGCGAGACGGCGCACCACCGTGCAGCGGCCCGGACAGCGCACCGATCCCACCCACCACTGCCGCGCCGACATCGGCCCCGGTCGACACGATCACACGGGCGGTGAACGTCGAAGCGTTGAAACCGTGATCGATCGTCGTGATCTGGTACTGCTCGACAGCTCGAGCCTTCTCTGGGTCGGGCTCCTCGCCCGACATGGTGAAGAGGTAGTTGGCTCCGTAGCCGAGGTCGTCGCGCGGAGCGATCGGGTCGAGGCCCTGGCGCAACCGGTAGAGCGACGTGATGAGCGTTGGCACCACTGCGCAACACCGCAGCGCGTCGCCTCGTCGTTGCGCGGCCGTGATGTCGAGGGTGGGCTCGAACCCCTCCGCGGCGCTGATCAGCGAGATGCAGGAGCGGACAGCGTCCATGATCGTCTGCGATGAGCTCGCGATGGCGGGAAGCAACGCCGCCGTCGCCGCCGGGACCGCCCGGAGCGGCCCGATCTCGGCAACGAACGCTCTGCGTTCTGCCGCGCTCGGAAGGTGCCCGTCGAAGAGCAGGAACCACACGTCCTCGAGGGGCAGCTTGGCGGCGAGCTCGACGGCGTTGTACTGCCGGTAGTGGTAGAAGCCCTCGAGCCCGCGCACGTCGCCAACCGAGGTCTCGGCCACGATGACGCCCTCGAGACCCGGCGGCGCCTCGATCGTCGAAGGGTGAACCACGGGCTGGATCTGCGCCACCCTCATCAGATCGCGCATCGAGACGAGGCCGACGAGACACCCGGCCTCGATCACGGGGATGTGGCGGTAGCCGTGCTCGGAAAGCGCCGCGAACGCTTCGTGGATGTCGAGATCGGGGGCGACGCAGTTCGGATCGGCTGTCATCCACTCGCTGACCTTGGTGCCGCTCGAGTCAGCACCCGACGCACCGAAGCGGATCATGTCGCGCTCGGTGAGGATGCCGATCGGGCGCTCGCCATCGACTACGACCACCGAACCCACGCCTTGGTCCTGCATGCGAGTAGCAGCGGCCGCGAGGGTCTCCGACGCGAGGGCCGTGATGGGCGGCGCGCTCATGACATCGGCGACCGTGCGGGAGGGGTTCGCTGCGGGCATGCCCGCAGCGTACGCGCCGTACCCCGAATTGGCGGTCGCTGCTCGATGCCAGCAAGACGTTGTTCACCGAACCGTGACCGTGCATCTATGCGCGCGTGTACCGCCCGACACACCGAGCTCGTACGGTCGCACCCATGCACCAGCTGATCACCCTGATCCGATCGCTCGGCAACGCCGGTGCGGTCAACAACGCCAGGGTGCTGATGGATCGGCGCCGAGCGGAGGACTTCGCCCTGCGCTCGCTCGAACGACGGGTCAGCGCCGTCGCTCGACGAGCCGCCTGATCCCTCAGCGCCTATCCGCTCGGCCTCTCATAGGCTTCAGCCATGGCTGAGAGCATCGAGAGGTCCGAGGAGGAGTGGCGTGATGAGCTCACGCCCGAGCAGTACGACGTGCTGCGGCGTAAAGGCACCGAGCCGGCGTTCGTCGGCAAGTACGTCGCCAACCACGACGATGGCATGTACCGGTGTGCGGGCTGCGGTGCCGAGCTGTTCGCGTCGAACACCAAGTTCGAGTCGGGCTCGGGCTGGCCGAGCTTCACCGAGCCGGCCATCGCCGCGAACGTGAGGACCGAAGACGATCACAGCCACGGCATGCGCCGCGTCGAGGTCACGTGCGCTCGCTGCGGCGGGCACCTCGGCCACGTGTTCCCCGACGGCCCCGGCGACGACGGGCTGCGCTACTGCATCAACTCGCTCTCGCTCGATTTCGAGGCTGCTCCCTTCGAGCTCGGCGCTCCGGACGACGCAAGAGACTCCTGACGACACCCGAAGCCGCCAGCAGGCAGCGTTTGGCTCGGGTGCGGCAGGTAGCGTTCCGCCATGGAGCACGTTGCGTGGAGCGACCACCCGCGGTTGCGTCGCCCGGTGCTCATCGCGGCGTTCGAGGGCTGGAACGACGCGGGAGACGCCGCGACGTACGCCGCGCGGTACCTCGCCGAGCAGTGGGGCGCTCGCCGCTTTGCCGTGCTCGACCCAGAGGAGTTCTTCGACTTCTCCTCCACTCGCCCGACCGTCAGCCTCGACGACGGCCGCCACCGACAGATCGAGTGGCCCTCGACCGAGCTCGCGGCGGCGGCCGTCCCTGGCACCGCGTTCGACGCGGTGATCCTCATCGGCTCGGAGCCGCAGCTGCGATGGCGGACCTTCGCAAACGAGATCGTCGAGGTCGCGCGAGAGCTCGACGTCGGCATGGTCGTCACGCTCGGGGCGCTGCTCGCCGAGGTTCCCCATACCCGACCCGTCTCTGTCATCGGAACCGCTGACGATGATGAGCTCATCGACCGGCTCGACCTGCAGCGCTCGACCTATCAGGGACCGACGGGGATCGTGGGCGTGCTGAGCGACGCGATGCGCAAGGCCGGTTTGTCGTCCGCCTCGCTGTGGGCGGCGGTTCCGACCTACGTCCCTGGCGCGCCGTCGCCCAAAGCTGCGCTCGCGCTCGTGGCGCGCGTTGCTGCGCTCCTTTCGATCTCGGTACCGACGACCGAGCTCGAGATCGCTGCCGCTTCCTACGAGCGCCAGCTCGACGAGCTCGTCGCCGACGACGACGACACCGCCTCGTACGTCGCGCGGCTCGAGGCCTCGATCGACGACCCCGCCGACGAGCTCGACCTCATCGACGAGGTGGAGCGCTACCTGCGCGATCAGTAAGGACTCGCGCGGATAGGTAAGCGTCGCCTGCTCAAGGTCAAGCCGGTTACTCCGCTCTTGCCGGCTTCGCCGGCGGGCCGCTCGGGCCACGGCCTCGCTATCCGCTCGGCCTCTAAGCCCGCGAACCGCGTTACCGCGCTGCGATGGCATGCCGCGGCCATGGGCGGCGCTGTTCGAAGATCCGAGCGAGCCGCAGGGCGATGTCATCTCGATGGTGCCCCGCAGTGATCATGAGCCCGACAGGGAGCCCGTCGCTCGTCTGGCCGCAGGGGACGGTCGTCGAGGGATTGCCGTTCAGGTTCGCGAGCATGGTGAAGGGCGTCGCCATCGCACCGCCGGGGGGTGGGCCCTCTGCAGCGAACGCCGGAACGGCTGTGGTCGGCGTCAGGAGCACGTCGATCTGCGAGAACAGCGCTGCTGCCTCTTGCTCGAACTCGTAGCGGCGGCGCGCGATGCGCCCGAGCTGTACCGCGGTCAGCTGCGCGCCCCCCTCGAGGCCGCGACGCGTGAAGCCCATCAGTTCACCGGCCCGGTCGGGCCAGCGTTCCTCGATCCCTGTCATCGCCCAGCTGGAGAGCGCCCCGCTCTGCAGCCACACGCGGGTCGCGTCAGCGAAGCGCACCGGATCGTCGTCGAAGCGCAGCTGCGCGGCCTCGGCGAGCACCTCGGCGCCAGCGCGCGACAGCTCCGCCACCTCCGGATCGACATGCTCCACGAAACCCAGGTCGAGCGACCAGCGCGCCGTGAGCCCCGCGACATCCAGCACTTCGATCGCCTGCTCATACACGACACGCGCTGCCGGCAGCGACGTGCGATCGCGCGCGTCTGGCCCGGCCTGCACATCGAGGCAGCGCGCCGAGTCGGCCACCGTTGTCGTGACGACGCCGACGACGCTCGTCTGGGAGGTCATCGGCGAGGGGTGCGGGACCCGGCCGAAGCTCGGCTTGTGGCCAACGAGGCCGCAGAACGCGGCGGGGATGCGGATGGAGCCGCCCCCGTCACTCGCGGTCGCCAACGGGATGAGCCCGGCCGCGACAGCTGCAGCAGAACCGCTCGACGATCCGCCAGGGGTGCGCGTCAGGTCCCACGGGTTGCGAGTGACGCCCCAGGCCTTTGTGCTGGCAAAGCTGACGATCCCGAACTCGGGCGCGGAGGTCTTGCCGACCGGCACCGCCCCGGCTGCACGGAGCCTGGCCACGTCGATGTCGTCGCTTGCCGCGGGTGGCCCTCCCTTGAACCACAGGGATCCTTGCGACGTTGGCATCCCGGCGCAGTCGTGGAGGTCCTTCACCCCGAGGGGCACGCCAGCGAGAGGGCCGGGGTCACCGCCGGCGGCGACGATTGCGTCGACAGCCAGCGCGTCGCGACGTGCGAGATCGGCTTCGAGGTGCACGAACGCGTTGAGCCGCTCGTTGCCGACCTCGATTCGCTGGAGATGGCGCTCGAGCAGGTCGATGGCTCGCACCGTTGCACTCCGCACCGCCTCGGCGAGCTCGATGACGCTCGGCTCGGCATCCATCAGATCGTGGCCTTCCTCACGCCGCCGGGCTTGGGCCGCTTCGCTCCTGAGGCGTCCTCCAGCTCGATGAACGCTTCCTCGATTGCCGAGGCGATGTGATCGAGATCGGGTAGGACATCGCGATCGCCGGTGACGCCGAACCCGAGCTGGCCGTTGTAGGAGAGCACCGCGATCGTGAGCGCCATCCCGTCGACGACCGGCACGTACGGGAAGGCCTCGAGCACCTCGGCACCCATGCAGTACAGCGGGAACTGCGGACCGGGCACGTTGGTGATCGTGAGGTTCATCGCCTGGGCGCGCACCATCAGTCGCGAAGCGATCGAGAGGATCGTCGGCGGCAGGTAGTTCGTCATGCGCATGAAGTCATCACCACCGAGCGCAACGCCCGAGGCCTTCAGCTCGGCCATGTTGTCGTGCACGTGGCGCAGCCGCCACAGGGGATCGGCTTCGCAGACCGGGAGCTCGGCAGCGACCATCGACACGCGGTTGCCGAGCGCGCCGCGCTCGTCATCGGTGCGCATCGAGACGGGGACCATCGCCTTGAGCACGAGGTCGTCGATGTCGACCTCGCGCTCGAGGAGGAACGACCGCAACGCCCCCGCGCATGCGGCGAGCACCACGTCGTTGAGCGAGCACCGCCCCGGCGTGAGCTTCGCCGCGGTCGCGACGTCCTTGATCGCCTTGACCCGCGCGATGGGGACGCGGGCTGGCACCCAGCGGCGTTGCGGGGAGACAGCGACGTTCCACGGCATCTGCGGCACCGACGTGGTCGCCGTCGCCACCACGGTCTTGCCCATGTTCACGACCCGTTCGGCCGCCTGGCTCGGACCTCGCAACGCGGCACGAGCCGAGCGGACGATCTCCGCAGGTTCGGTGGCGCGCTCGACGAGGCTCTGCACGAGGAGCTGGCGGCCGCTGGGCGGAGGCTCGGGATGCCACGGGGGTGCCTCGGTGCGGGGCGGGTGGGCCTCGAGGTCGAGCAGCACGGTTGCGACGTCGACACCGGAGATGCCATCGACCAGGCAGTGGTGCGTCTTTTGGATCAACGCCACCTTGTCGTCAGCAAGGCCCTCGACGAACCACAGCTCCCAGAGCGGGCGCCCCCGATCGAGCTGGTGGCCTTGCAGACGGCTGAAGAGAGCGAGCAGTTGCGCCTCGGTTCCCGGCGCGGGAAGTGCGGTGAGGCGCACGTGGAAGGAGAGGTCGAAGCCCTCGTCGTCCACCCAGACAGGGCGACCCTGTTCGAGCGGCACCCACATGACCTTTTTGCGAAAGCGCGGCGCCATGAAGAGGCGGCTGTCGATGATGTTGCGCGCCTCCTCGAGCTTGAAGCGCCCGTGCTCGTCGCGAAACGGGGCGCCATCGAGGATGGCGAGCGAGCCGACGTGCATGGGCTGGTGTTCGTCCTCGACGTGGAGGAACGAAGCGTCTTGGGCGGTGAGGCGCTCGTAGGCCATGCGCGGAACGTAGTCCCGGCGCATTCTTCACGCCTCGAGGTCGCCGAGCCAAGGCGCAGTGCGCGGGTGGTCGTACACCACCTCGACGGGCTCTCCGCGCACCGCCGCAAACGCCTGGCGACCCCACAACCCGAAGCCGGCGAGGGGCCAAGGCAGCTCGTCCTCCGCGAAGAACCCGACAGCCGCCGCCTCGAGCGGGTGAGCCTTCAGCTCGCCGCCCACAGCGCGGCAGTGGAACTGCAGCAGATACATCGGCACCCGGGTGAAGCCGAGGCGCAGCCCGTCGAGGAGCCCGATGAACCGCACGACCTCGCAGTCGATCCCGGTCTCCTCCCGCACCTCCTTGACTGCCACCTCCGACGCGGAGTAACCGATGTCCGCCCACCCCGTCGGGTAGAGCCAGATCCCCGAGTCGGCCCGCTGGATCAACAAGAGGCGGCCGGCATCGTCGCCAACGATCGCCGCGACACCCACCTTGGGCGTGGCGTAGCCCGGCACCCCCTGGCCGACTTGGCTCATCCAATCGGCGACGATGGTGTCGTGGTCGAACGCACCGCCGGCCGCGTGCGAGATGTCGGCCGCGACGGCGAGGACCTCCTCGAAGCGCTCACGCTCGTAGAGGCTCTCGGTGAAGCCGAGGCCGGTGCGGGCGATGCCGGCGAGCGCCTCGCTCCACCGCACGAGATCCTGTTTCGTCGGTCGACGCTCGTCGTCCTCGGCCATCGTCGCTGACGCTACCGGGCTACCGCGACGCGCCAAGCGCGAAGAGCACAGCGCGCTCGATCTCCGTGAGGTGCGCGTCATCGGTGATCTTGAGCCCGTCACGGTCGCGCACGTAGAAGGCGTCGACCACCTGCGCTCCCAACGTCTGCACACGAGCGGAGCGGATGTCGAGGTCGAGCTCGGCAAGCGCACGTGTGATGCGAAACAGCACACCGAGCCCATCGACGGCTTGGACGTCGACCACCGTGGAATCCCGCGAGGCCGCGTTGTCGATGACGACGCGCGGCGGAGCCGATCCGGCAGCTGCGGCTTTCTTCGGGTAGGCCCTCGCCTTGTCCTCGACGCGCGCCGAGAGCGCGAGACGGCCGGCGAGGGCTGCGTCGAGGTCGCGCCGGACGCGATCCCAACGGGGTTCGGCGCCGAAGAGCGGTTCGACGGTAAAGCGGTTGAGCGCGGTCCCGTGCTCGTTGGAGTACGCCTGCGCGGAGAGCACCCCGAGCCCGTGGATGCTGAGCACCCCGGCGACGCGGCTGAAGAGCCCGGGACGGTCGCGGGCGACGACGGTGAGCTCACTGCCCTCTGTCTCGATGACGAGGGCGCCCGAGCTCATCAGCCCCAGGAGGTGTGGTGTCGGGAACTCGTCGGTGATCAGCTCTGATGTCGTTCCCCCACCCAGCAGGTAGGCCGTGCGGTCGACGAGTTGGTTGACGAGCCCGGCCTTCCAGCTCCCCCAGGCAGCAGGGCCCGTTGCCAACGAGTCGGCCTCGGTGAGCGCCGCGAGCAGCTCGAGGTGCGGAAGCGAGCCAATGGCGTCGGCGACTCGTTTGATCGTTGTCGGGTCGTCGATGTCGCGGCGCGTGGCGACGTCTGGCAGCAGGAGGTGGTGGCGGACCATGGCCACCAAAGCGTCGACGTCGTCGGGAGGGAAGCCCATCCGCTCTCCCATCGTCCGCACCAGGCCGATGCCCACTGCGGTGTGGTCACCGGGACGGCCCTTGCCGATGTCGTGCAGCAGAGCGCCGATCACCAACAGGTCCGGCCGGGCCACGCTTCCGGCGAGGCGCGCAGCCCCCGTCGCGGTCTCGATCAGGTGCCGGTCGACGGTGAAGCGGTGGTAGGCGTTGCGTTGGGGCCGCGAACGCACCGGTGCCCACTCGGGGATGAGCCGCAGCCAGACCCCGAGCTGGTCGAGCGACTCGATGACCGCGATGGCCGGTTGGCCCGCGAGGAGAAGCTCGGCCAGGAGCGTGCGCGCGTCGAGGGGCCAGGGGTCGGGCAAGCCGACGCAACCGGCTGCGAGACGTTCCAGCGAGTCGCGGTCGATCACCGTGCCGTGCTGCGCGGCAAGGGCAGCAGCTCGCAGCGGCAACACCGGATCCTTCTCCGGGGCGGCCGCTGCCGTGAGGTGCACGTCGCCGTCGCGCAACACCAGGCCGGGGCCGAGCTCGCGGTCGCGCCTCGCTCGTCGACGCAGCGGCGCGCGCAACGACGACGCCACCCGACGCCACGCCTCGTCGCCGGCCCACGCGATGGCGCGCCCCGCGCTCGAGACCCGGAACATCAACGCGTCAGCGTCGCCGTCGCCCAGCGCGGCGGCGACCGCGTCCTGGTCCTGCAGGCGCAACACATCGCCGGCGCGTGCCGTCGCGCGGTGCAGTTCGACGCGGGCGTCGAGCAGCACGCTGTAGGCCTCGGCAACGGTGTCGGCATCGCGCTCGAGGAGGCCGCGCCCAGCAGCTTCGGCCCAGCGCAATGCGTGGAGATCGCGCAACCCGCCGCGGCCCTCCTTGAGGTCGGGCTCGAGGAGAAAGGCAACCTCGCCGGCCTGCGCGTGTCGCTCCTCGACGCGTCGAGCGAGCTCAGCCAGCCAGCGCTTCGCACGCTTTTGCCACTGCGCGGTCGCTCCCCCGGCCAGCTCGGCCGACAACACGCAGTCGCCGGCCAGGTGTCGCACGTCGAGCAGCGAAGTCGCAGTGTCGAGGTCGTCGTCGGCCAGCGTCAGCGCCTCCTTCGTCGTGCGCACGCTGTGGCCCAGCTTCAGACCTGTGTCCCAGACCGGGTACCACACACGGTCGGCGAGCGCGCCGATGTCGGGATGGCCGCGGTGCAGCAACATCACGTCGATGTCCGACTGGGGGCACAGCTCAGCTCTGCCGTAGCCCCCGACGGCCACCAGCGAAACGCCATCGACCTCGACGCGGCCGGCGGCTTCGTGGAACAGCTGCGCCAGCCACGCATCGACGAGATCGCTGTATGCGCGGCACCACGCTGCGCCCGTGCGCGTGCGGTCGGCCAGAAGGGCCTCGCGGTCGAGCACGGTCATCGACACGAAAGGTACGCCCCCAATGTGAACGAGATGTTTCTGGCTGTCGCCGCGCTCAGACGAGGGTCATGGCTTTGCGAGCGGCGACGAGCACGGGATCCCACACGGGGCTGAACGGCGGCGCGTAGGCGAGGTCGAGATCGGCTAGCTCAGCGACGTTCATCCGAGCGGTGATGGCCGTTGCGATCACGTCGATGCGCTTCGCCGCGCCATGCCCTCCCACGATCTGCGCGCCGAGGACCCTGCCGGAGCCCTTTTCCGCCACGAGCTTGAACTTCAGCTTCGGGGCATCGGGAAGGTAGCCGGCGACGGTGGTGGCCTCGATGGTCGCAGCAACCGCGATGAACCCTGCGTCGAACGCCTCATGCTCGGAGAGCCCGGTGCGGGACACCTCGGTGGCGCAGATGCGTGTGATAGCGGTGCCGAGCACACCGGGGAACGAGGCGTAGCCACCTCCGATGTTGGTGCCCGCGACGCGGGCCTGCTTGTTCGCCACGGTGCCAAGCGCGATGTGAACCGCCTTGCCCGACACGATGTGCGTCGACTCGCAGCAATCGCCCGCTGCCCAGACACCCTCTGCCGAGGTGCGCTGACGGCGGTCGACGCGCACAGCACCCTTCGCGCCGAGCTCGATACCGGCCTCGCCAGCCAACCCGCTGAGAGGAGCGACGCCGAGCCCGAGGACGACCAGATCAGCAGGGACCGAGCCGGCTTCGGTTCGCACCACCCGATGACCGAACCCCGTCACGCCTGAGCCGAGCAGCACGTCGATGCCGAGCCCACGCATCGCGTCCTCGATCGGCCCGGCCATGTCGGCGTCGAGCGATCCCATGACGTGACCTGCTCGCTCGACAACCGCAACGCGCATGCCGCGTTCGATAAAGGCCTCGGCCATCTCCAACCCGATGTAGCCGCCGCCGACGACGACGACGTTTGCGCACTGCTCAGCTGTCGCCTGGCCGAGCAGCACCTCGGCGTCGGCGAGGGTCTGCACGCCGCGCACGAAAGGCAGGTCGATGCCAGGCAGATCGGGTCGGATCGGTGTCGCGCCCGTGCCGATGAGCAGGTCGTCGAAGGGAACCTGGATGGTGCGGTTGTGTCCGTGGTCGCGTACCTCGAGCCGTCGCGCGGCGAGGTCGATGCCGAGCACCTCGTGGCGGATTCGCACGTCGATGCGCGACTTGTCGCGGTGTTGCTGCGGGGTCCGCACGACGAGGTCCTCGAGGGTCCCGACGAGACCGCTCACCACGTAGGGGATGCCACACGCCGAGTAGCTCGTGTGCTCGCCCATCTCGAACGCGACGATCTCGAGCGTCGGGTCGGTTCGACGCGCTTGGGCCGCTGCCGCCATGCCTCCCGCGTCGCCGCCGATCACTGCCAAGCGTCGGGTCATCGGCCGCGAGCCTGGCACACTGAGCGCAATGCGCTCGCTCCGCTCCGGTCGCTGATGGCCGTTCGTGAGGACTGTCGCCACTACTCGACGCGCACGGTCGGCGGCGGCGAGACGGTGCAGCGATGCCGGGTCGACGCCAACGAGAAGATGCCGTTCGCCTGCCCTGAGCACTGCATCTTCTTCGAGCCGCGCTCGATCACCGACGCGGGTTGGCAACGCTTCGAGCGCGACGACGACCAGTAGTGTCCGCCGCGTGAGGGTGACGGCGAAGGTCGACTACGCGGTGCGCGCTTCGATCGAGCTTGCGGCAGCCGAACCGGGTGTGCCGACGAAGGGCGACAACATCAGCGCCGCACAGGAGATCCCGGTCAAGTTCCTCGAGAACATCCTCGCGGAGCTCAAGCGACACGGCCTCGTGTCGAGCCGTCGCGGCGCTGACGGCGGCTACTGGTTGGCCCGGCCGGCGGCCTCGATCACCGTCGCCGATCTCATCCGAGCCGTCGAAGGCCCTCTGGCAAACGTGCGCGGCATGCAGCCCCAGGAGGCCAGCTTCACCGGGTCGGCCGTGCCGCTGCAGCGCATGTGGATCGCTTTGCGCGCCAGCATGCGCGGCGTCCTCGAACACGTCACCCTCGCCGATCTCGTCGCCGGGCAGCTGCCCCCGAAGATCGACGAGCTCGCCGCCTCCGACGACGCCTGGTCCCCCCGCTAGCCGCCCTCCCCTGCTCGCACCTTCCCGGACATCACGTCGTCGAGCTGGCAATGGCGTCGGCTGGGTCCGCGAAGAAACGGGAACGAGGAAGGACCGCTGCGCCTGTCGCGCGGGCTGCGTCAAGCAGCGCTGTGTCGACGTGCGAACCGAACGCGACGACACGTGAGCATCGAGCCACCAGCGCAGGCAACGCTTCGACGGCACCCGATCGACTCAGGTCGACGACGACTACATCGGCTTCGGCGTCGTCGAGAGCGGCGAGGGAACCGACGAACGTGTCGACCACTCCTTGGAGACGCGAGCGATCCATGAGATCGGGCACGAACGCGGCGACTGTCACCGGCGGCCTTCGATCCGCCTGCGCGCCAGGTGCACGTGCGCCTTGGCCGCACCCCACGCCAGCCCCGGCTCGCGCAGCGCAGCATCGACATCGGCGAACGTGGCGGGCGTGAGACCGTACGGATCCTCCGGGAACGCCCGCTCATCGAACGCGTCGCGAGCGACCAGCGGGACCCCGGCGGCGCGCAGCACCTCGGTCGGATGACGCACCGCGCGCCGCAGCACCATCAGCGGCGTGATTCGCTGCTCGTCGATGTCGAGGGCGAGCAGCGCCCGCAGCGACTCCCCTACCTCGACCCTCGCCGCCCGAGCAGCCTCGAGGGCATCGGCGCGCGCAGCCACCAGAGCGTCGGGGGCAAGGGCGCGCCGCGCTGCTACGAGCAGTCCTTCGACGCTGCGAAGCACCCAGCCCTCGATGACGGCATCGATGGCAGCTGCGAGCGCCTCGCCATAGGCCGCCAACGCAACGTCGTCGGGCTTGGCTTCGGCCGGCACGCCAGCCATGCTGCCACCGTGCACCCCGAGCGCATCGAACCGGGCCCCGGCCAGGAGTCGGTCTGGGACTACCCCCGCCCCCCGGCGCTCGAGCGTACGAACAAGCGTCTGCGGGTCGAGCTGGGCGGGCGAACCATCGCCGACACGACCGAGGGCTGGCGCGTGCTCGAGACCAGCCAGCCCCCCGCCTTCTACATCCCGCAAGCGGATGTCGAGATGGACGTGCTCGTGCCGTCGACGACGCGCACGTTCTGCGAATGGAAGGGGCAGGCGCACTACTGGAGCGCAGCGGGAGCGATCGCGGTCGCCGACGTCGCTTGGAGCTACCCGTCACCGACGGAGCGTTTCCGCGCCATCGCCGATCACCTCGCGTTCTACCCCCAGCGCGTCGACGCCTGCTTCGTCGACGACGAGCGGGTGCTGGCCAACGAGGGCGGGTTCTACGGCGGGTGGATCACCGCCGACGTCGTCGGGCCGTTCAAAGGCGGCGCCGGCTCTGCGATCTGGTGAAGAGCAGTTCCTAGCGCGACAGGTTGCGCAGGGCCGGGCTGCCGATGGCGTCGAGGAGGAGCTTGGGGATGTGGTCGCTCGTACACGACAGTCGAATGCCAGCTCGATCGACCGCCACGCCCGGCTGGCACGGCAGCACGTCGGCATCGCCGGCTGGGATCGGGACGGACAGCGGGGGTATGGGCCCGCCTGCCACGGTCAGCAAGCCGTTCGCAGCGCTGACCTCGAGACGTTGCCCGGCGAGGAGCACCGCGCCGTCCTCGAACCGGAGGGAAACCCCGATCTGGTCGGCGAGTGCCTGGATGCGCCGCGCTGAAATCCGCACCGCGACCGAAACCCGCTCGATCGACTTGATCTCGATGTGCGACTCGCCGAGCAGCGCGTCGCGATCCATGTGGAGGCCGTCGATGTGGACCTCGACGGCGTCGACCGGTTGCGTGATGTGCAGCTCGTGCAAATCGATGTCGAGGTGATCGACGTCACCCGAGCCCACCAGCCGGCCGACGAAGGGGAACGAGCTGATCGAGACCGTCGCCGCGCCCACCCGCCCGCCGCTGCGGTGTTCGACAGCCGCGGCGATCTCGCCCTCGGAGTAGCCCCTGGCGAAGACGTCGAGGAGGCCACCCAGCCCCACCAAGAGCACGACGACGAAGCCGAGGCAACCGAGCCTCCTCATTCGAGAGCGTGGTTGAGGTTGCCCGAGCGCAGGCCCTCGAGGTCGAGGGTCACGTAGTGGTACCCGGCAGCGCGCACGGCTTGCACCACATCGGCGCGCAGGGCGACCACGCTGTCGAGCGCGTCGATGGGCACCTCGATCCGCGCCGTGTCGCCGTAGTGGCGGACGCGCAGCTTGTCGAAGCCGAGGGCACGCAACGATCGCTCCGCGCGCTCGACACGACCGAGCACCTCGACGGTCACGGCTGTCCCATAGGGCACCCGCGACGCCAGGCAGGCGGCCGCCGGCTTGTCCCACGTGTGCAGGCCGAGGCGCTGCGACCAGGCCCGCACATCGGCCTTGGTGAACCCGGCGTCGACGAGCGGAAAGGCAGCGCCTGCCTCGGCCGCGGCTCGCTGGCCGGGGCGATGCTCGCCGAGATCGTCGACGTTCACGCCGAGCACGATCGTCGATCGCCGCTCGTTTGCGATCGGCCCGAGGACATCGATCAGCGCCGACTTGCACCAGTAGCAGCGGTCGCCGTCGTTGATCGCGTACGCGGCGTGTTCGAGCTCGTGGGTCTCCACTGCGCGCCAGCTCAGGCGCCACTCCGACGCGAGCGCTTCGCATTCGGATCGCTCATCGCCGGGCAGCGACGGCGACACCGCTGTCACCGCGAGGCAACGGTCCCCGCCCAGCTCGTCGTTCGCCACCCAGGCAAGGAGAGCCGAGTCGGCCCCTCCCGAGAAGGCAACGACGACCGAACCCAGCTCGCGCAGGCCGGCGCGGAGCGACTCGATCGAGGCGGTGGGCGGCACCGCGCCATCTTCGCGTCACGCGCTCGGCGAGGGGAAAGCGCGCGATGTCCGTCACCGATCCGGGCCGACCACTAGTGTCCCGCGCTTCGGAGGACAGCTTTCCAAAGGGGACACAGATGGTGAACGGCAGACGACTGCGACTCACAGCAGGGGCGATGGGATGTTTGCTCTTGGCGGCGGCGTGCAGCAGTGACTCGAAGACCACGTCGACGTCGTCGGGGAGCACCAGCTCCTCCAGCGCGGCGGTCAAGGCCGCAGCCTGCGACACAGCACCCGGCGCGCCGGCCGCAGCCGGCAGCACGGTCGAGATCGCATTCGTCGGGGCGTTGACCGGCTCGGACGCGAGCCTCGGCATCAACATCCGCAACGGCGCCAAGACCGCCATCGACGCGTACAACAAGGCTGGCCCCAAGTACAAGGTCGAGCTCAAGGAGTTCGACACCGCAGGCGATCCTGCACAGGCCAACACCGTCAAGGACCAGTTCGTCAGCGACCCCAAGGTCGTCGGCGTGATCGGCCCGGCTTTCTCCGGTGAGACCAAGGCCGTGCTGCCTTCCTTCGACGAGAACTGCCTGCCGATGATCAGCGCCTCGGCAACGAACACGCTGTTGCCCAAGGTGGTCGAGGGCAGCAAGGTGTTCCACCGGGCCATCGCCGACGACAGCTTCCAGGGCAAGGGCATCGGCGACTACATCGTCAAGACCCTGGCCGGCAAGGCCATCGTCGTCATCGACGACAACAGCGAGTACGGCAAGGGCTTGGCCGACGACACCACCAAGGCCATCGAGGCCGACGGGGCGAAGGTGGCGAAGCGGCTCAGCATCCCCGACCCGAAAGCGCAGGACTTCTCGGCGCAGGTCAACGATGCGAAGACGCAGAACCCCGACGTCGTCATGTACGGCGGCTATTACGAGTCGGCCGGTCGGCTGCGCAAGCAGCTCACCGACGCCGGGGTCTCGTCGCAGTTCATCTCCGGCGACGGTTCGCTCGACCCGGGTTTCGTGACCGCTGCCGGCGCTGCCGGCGACGGCGCGCTGCTGAGCTGCCCGTGCAACCTGGCGAACGATGCGAGCACCGGTGAGCTGCTGAGCTTCTACGACGCCTACAAGGCAGACAACAACGTCGAGCCCGGCACCTACTCGCCCGAGGCGTTCGACGTGGCCAACATCTACCTGAAGGCGATCGACACCGGGGCCACCGACCGCGCAGGCATCCTGAAGGCGATCAACGGCCTGGGTCTGTACAAGGGGATCTCGAAGGACATCGAGTTCGAGACCAACGGCAACATCAAGACGCCTTCGCTCTTCGTCTTCCAGGTCAAGGCCGGCAAGATCATCGCCAACAAGTAGCCGCAACGACGTAGCCCACGCGATGCAGGGGGCGCCTCAGGGCGCCCCCTGCCGCATCTCAGGGAGCGACCGATCGACTTCACGACCCTTCATGACACGTTCTGGGCGCAGACCGTCGACGGGCTGACGAACGGATCGATCTACGCGCTGATCGCGCTCGGTTACACGCTGGTGTACGGCGTGCTGCGCCTCATCAACTTCGCCCACTCCGAGATCTTCATGATCGGCGTGTTCACTTCGCTCTTCGCGATGCACGCGATGGGCATCGACCAGGGCGATCCGACCAAGGCCGGCTTCGCGCTCGTCGTGGTGATCCTCGGCGCGACGCTGGCCGCGATGCTGGCCTCAGGGACGGCAGCCGTGCTCATGGAGCGCATCGCGTACCGCCCCCTCCGCCGCCGCAACGCGCCGCGCTTGGCTGCGCTCATCACCGCGATCGGGATCTCGCTCTTCCTGCAGGAGCTCTACGCCCTGCGCTACGGCCGCAGCCAGCTCGGCTTTCCGCGCGTCCTCGAGAAGAGCACCCTGGCCGAGCCGTGGGGTGCGCAGATCCGCAACGACAAGGTGCTCGTCTTCGTGTCCGCGATCGTCCTCATGATCGCGCTCGAGCGGTTCGTCGCGAAGTCGCGGCTCGGCCGCGGGATCCGCGCTGTTGCCCAGGATGCCGAGACAGCAGCGCTCATGGGCGTCAACATCGACCGCGTCGTGTTGCTCACGTTCCTTCTCGGCGGGTTGCTCGCCGGCGCGGCCGGCTCGCTCTACGGCGTCTTCTTCGAAGCAGCGCGGTTCGACATCGGCTTCCTCCCGGGCATCAAGGCGTTCACCGCTGCCGTGCTCGGGGGCATCGGCAACATACGCGGTGCGCTCCTGGGCGGTCTCGTGCTCGGTGTGCTGGAGAAGTACGGCGCCAGCCTGTTCGGGGGCCAGTGGCAGGATGTCTTCGCGTTCATGGTGCTGATCGTCGTGCTCATGTTCCGACCCTCGGGCTTGCTCGGGGAGAGCCTCGGGAGGGCCAGAGCATGACCGCTGCCATCCGAACCATCCGCCGCACCCCGAGCGACCTCATCGGACACTGGTGGGACCGTCAGGGCCTTGGCATCCGCTTGGTCGTGTTGGCGATCGTTGCCGCCTTCGCCCTCGTGATCCCGTCGATGCTCGAGGAGAAGTGGCAAGCCGTCCTCTTCTTCCCTGCTGGCGTCTACATCCTGCTCGCCCTCGGCCTCAACATCGTGGTGGGCCAAGCCGGGCTCCTCGATCTCGGCTACGTCGCGTTCTGGGCCGTGGGCGCATACTCGGCTGCGACGCTCACCACGTCGTACGGGTTCAACATCTGGGCGTGCCTGCCGATGGCGATCGCCATCGCGATGTTCGCCGGCGTCGCGCTCGGCGGCCCGACGCTGCGATTGCGCGGCGACTACTTGGCCATCGTGACCCTCGGGTTCGGCGAGATCGTGCGCATCGTCGCGCAGAACACCGAGTCGCTCGGCGCGAGCCGCGGCATCACCGGCATCCCGCACCCGACCGCGATCGGCGGGCTCAAGTTCGGAACCCGGCCGCTGCCGTACTACTACCTCGTGCTGGCAGCGTGCGTGCTCGCGATCATCGTCACGGTGCGCCTCAACAAGTCGCGCGTCGGGCGTGGGTGGGTCGCGATCCGCGAGGACGAGGATGCGGCCGAGCTCATGGGTGTGCCGACGTTCAAGCTGAAGCTCTGGGCGTTCGCAGTCGGTGCGTCGACGGGGGGCCTCGGGGGCTGGGTCTACGCGAGCAAGGTCGGCTTCATCAACCCCAGCAACTTCGTCTTCAACTACTCGATCCTCTTCCTCGCTGCTGTCGTGCTCGGCGGCATGGGGTCGATATCGGGCGTCGCGCTCGGCGCTTTCCTCGTCGGCTTCATCCCCGAGTACCTGCGCAACGTACCCGCTGGCGAGACAGTCCTCGACTGGCTCAACACGGCCATCGGCGGGCACGCACAGAACATCACCGAGTACCGCCAGTTCCTCTTCGGTGCCGCACTCGTCGCGGCAATGGTCTTTCGACCCCAAGGACTGATACCGAGCCGAAGACGCGCGGCCGAGCTCGCCGACCCAGGCCACGGGCGCGCGCTCGCGGCGACAGCCGACGTGGCCGTCGCGCAGACCGGCGTCGCGACACCCGAGCAGGAGGCCGTCGCCGCGTCGGCCGCGACGGGCGCGGATGTGGTTCCGTACGCGCCCATCGCGAGCGCCGAAGTGCGCACCGAGGTGGCCGAGCTCGTCGCGGCCACGCTCGAGGAGCGCCATGGAGATGCCGGCACGGAGGTCCTCGCGCTGGACGACGTGGTCATGGAGTTCGGCGGCGTCGTCGCGCTGAAGGGCGTCTCGCTGTCGGTGCGACGCGGCGAGATCCTCGGCGTCATCGGCCCCAACGGAGCGGGGAAGACCACGATCTTCAACTGCATCACCGGGGTGTACGAGCCGACGAGCGGCGGCATCACGCTCGATGGCCGCAGCGTGCTCGGCCGGCCGCCGCACCGCGTCGCGACGGCCGGCATCGTGCGCACCTTCCAGAACATCCGGTTGTTTCCGAACATGTCGGCCCTCGAAAACGTGATGGTCGGTACCGACGCGCGCCATCGCACGAGCGTGCCCGGCGCGCTCTTCGGCGTGCCGCGCCACCGGCGCGAGGAGCGCGAAGGGCGCGCCGAGGCCCACCGCCTGCTCGAGTTCGTCGGCATCGCGGCGCGAGCCGACGAGGTGGCTCGCAACCTGCCCTACGGTGATCAGCGCCGCCTCGAGATCGCTCGTGCGATCGCGACGGTGCCCGAGGTGCTCCTGCTCGACGAGCCCGCTGCCGGGTTCAACCCGGCCGAGAAGGTCGCGCTCGCCGCGCTCATCTCGCAGATCCGCGACACCGGCCTGACCATCGTGTTGATCGAACACGACATGAGCCTGGTGATGAACGTCTGCGATCGCATCGCCGTGCTCGACTTCGGCGAGAAGATCGCCGAGGGGCTCCCTGCGCAGATCCAACAGGACGCACGCGTGATCGAGGCGTACTTGGGGGTGCCGGCCGATGCTCCTTGAGCTCGAGGATGTCCACGTCCACTACGGAGCGATCGCGGCTCTCAAGGGCCTGTCGGCATCGGTCGCCGAGGGCGAGATCGTCACCCTGCTCGGGGCAAATGGTGCTGGCAAGACGACCACGCTCAAGACGGTCTCCGGCCTGCGGCCTCTGACGTCGGGGCGCGTGCTGTTCGAGGGCCGCGACCTGGCCGGCTTGCCCGCTCACGAGCGAGTGAAGTTGGGCATCTGCCAGGCGCCCGAGGGTCGCGGCATCTTTCCGGGCATGACCGTGCTCGAGAACCTGGAGATGGGCGCGTACGCACTCAAGGGCGCGAAGCTCGACTCCGACTTCGAGCGGGTGTACGAGCTGTTCCCGCTCCTGCTCGAGCGACGCAAGCAAGCCGCCGGCACGCTCTCGGGCGGCGAGCAGCAGATGCTCGCCATCGGCCGGGCGCTGATGGCGAAGCCGCGCCTCCTTCTGCTCGACGAACCGTCGCTCGGGCTCGCACCGAAGCTCGTCGCGCAGATCTTCTCGATCATCACCGAGATCAACGCGCAGGGCACGACGATCCTGCTCGTCGAGCAGAACGCGGCGCAGGCCCTGCAGCGGGCACATCGCGCGTACGTGCTCGAGACCGGCCACCTCGTCAAGACCGACGACGCCAAGGTCCTCCTGAACGATGATTCGGTCCGCGCCGCCTACCTCGGCGGCGAGGTGAGCTGACCCCGACATGCCAGCCTGCTCCACGATCTGCCGCAACGGCGGCGAAAGCGCGAATGAGCCCCGCGTCTACGCGAGCCCGAGCTCGGTGAGAAGCTCATCGATCGGGGCGACGAGTCCAGCGTAGAACGGGCCGAACTCGGCGTAGAGGGCGGAGGCACGATCGAAGCGCATGGTGTACACGACCTCCTTGAGGTCGTCGGGGTTGACCGCGAAGAGCGTGACGCCCCACTCGTAGTCGTCGAGGCCCGCCGAGCCGGTCACCACTTGGAGCACGCGCCCGCTGAACGCGCGGCCCGAGGTGCCGTGCTCGTACATCAGCGCCTTGCGCTCGTCGTAGGGCAGCGTGAACCAGTTCTGCTCGGCCTCGCGCCGCTTCGACATCGGGTAGAAGCACCACGACAGCTTGCCGACGGGCGGGAGCTGCGGGAACAAGCGAGCCTGCTTCAACTCGTCAGGGACGCCCTGGGAGTACTCGGACAGCTCCGTTAGCGACACGTAGGAGTCGCGGACCTCGAGTCCGGCTGCTTGGAGCTGCGACTGCAGGCGCCGCAAACGCCAGAGATCGGGCCCGAGCGCCATGAACCCGATGTCGGCCTTGTGGCCGAGCACGGCGACGACAACGACCTGGTGCTCGTCGGCCTCGCACCCCTTCACCGCTGCGACGACGGCTTCGCGATCGACGAGCGGCGTGAGGGCGCAGAACAGGTGGAGCACGCCCCACCCCGTTGTAGGACTGAGCGGTTCGGGCACGAGCGAGAGCCTACGGGCCCGCGTCGAGGGTGGTTCAGGCGTAGATGTTCATCCGACCGGCGCGCACGAACCCAGTCAGGCGCACGCCACCGGCACGGGCGGCATCGACGGCCAGGCTCGACGGGGCACTGACCGCTGCGATGGCTGCGAAACCGGCAGCCCATGCCTTGACGACGATCTCGAAGCTCGCGCGGCCGCTCACGAAGAGCGCGAGGCCGGAGGCGGGGAGCCGGCCGTCGAGCAGGAGGCGACCGACGACCTTGTCGACGGCGTTGTGGCGACCGATGTCCTCGCGGACGACCACGCATGAGCCGTCTGGCCCGAGCGCGGCGGCAGCGTGAACGCCTCCGGTCGCCGCGAACAGCTCCTGGTGCCCGTCGACGCTGGCTGGCGCATTGGCCAGCACATCGAGGGGGAAAGCGGCTTCCCGCTCGAGCGGGTGCAGGCGCTCCCGCAGCGCCGCGATCGACGTCGCGCCGCACAGCCCGCACGACGACGTGGTCGTGCCGAGCCGGGGCGTCGGCACCGGCGCACGACCGCCGGTCTCGACGGTGACGACGTTGAAGTCGGTGGCGGCGCCCGAGCCGCAATCGCTGCAGTACCGACAGAGCAGCACCGGCGCGCCTGCGAGGAGGCCGTCGGTGAAGCACAGCCCGGCCGCGAGCTCGAAATCGTGACCCGGGGTGCGCATCGTCGTCGCGACGAGGTTCCCGTCGAGGCGCACCTCGAGAGGCTCTTCGACGATGACGACATCGGGTACGCGCAGGCCCCGACCCTCTTCGTAGCGCTCGACGAGCACCCGGTGCGTGCGTCCTCTTCGCATCCCTGGCCAGGCTAGAGGCAGCCCCGTGCAGGGATCCGGGCCGTGCTGGGCGAAAAATGGCCCGATCGGGCCATGGACGCCGCACGGCGGCCAGGCTTCAATGATCGAGTCGACACCGGCACCGAGCGCAACTGGGGGCACGAGCAGCTGAACCTTCGTAGGGGGATCCTCGTCGTCCTCGTCGCCCTCCTCGGAGCCTGGGCGATGGCCCCCACCGCGCGCGCCCAACCAGCAGGGGTCGCCGTCGTCGAACTCGACGGCAAGGGGTTCGGTCACGGCGTCGGGCTGTCGCAGTGGGGGGCGCGCTACATGGCCGAAGGCGGCGAGGACCACAGCCAGATCCTCTCGACCTTCTACCCGGGTACCACGCTCACGACGTCCACGGGTTCGCAGATCCGCGTCGCGGTGTACAACGCGCCGGATTCCCGGGCGACGTTCACGTTCCCCAACGGCGGTCAGGTGCTCAGCGCACCCGGCGGCGAGCAGGCTCCCGGGTTCCCGATCGACATCGCCCCCGGTGATGCCGCCGCGGTCAGCTTCGACGGCGCCACCTACCACGTGAGCCCCATCGTCAAGGCGCAGGCCGCCTCGGCCCCCGCCGCCTGGCAAGCTCCCGCTCAAGAGGGCTGCATCCCGCTGTTGGCCCCATGCGCGCCGCCCGGCGGCGGCGGCACGGCCTGCGGCATCCTCGGCTGCGTCGGAGGGACCACGCCGCCGCCGCCGCCGACCGAGCCGCCAACGACCGAGGCGCCGCCAGCGTCGAGCGAACCTGGCTCCCAGCCCACCGAGCCGGGTGTCGAGACACCCACCCCTCCGACGAGCCCGTCGGGCGCGGCGTCGTCGTCACCGGTGTGGGCCGCCGCGGCGAATGGTGGCACCGTTGGCGTCGACGAGCGCGGCCGGCACTACCGCGGCCTGATCGAGGCCACAGCGGGCGGCGGGCCCTTGCGCCTCGTCGACCAGCTCGATGTGGAGACCTATCTCAAGGGGATGGGCGAGGTGCCGGGCTCATGGCCCCTCGAGGCTGTGGCCGCGCAGTCGGTCGTCGCCCGAACCTATGCGCTTCGTGCGATGAGCGCGAGCGGTGAGCTGTGTGACTACGACCTCTGCCAGGTCTACCTCGGCGCCGACAACGAGTCAGCCGGGCAGAACGCCGGCGTCAACGCCACAGCAGGGCAGGTGCTCACCTACGCCGACTCGTTGGCCACGACCGTCTACTCAGCCGACGCCGGTGGCATCTCTGCCACGACCCTCGAAGGCTTCGGCAACCCGGACAACGGCCGCTACCCGTATCTCACGACCGTCAGGTACAACACGCCCAACCCGTTGCCTTGGCACAGCGAGGTCGCGCTCAGCGACGTCGCAGCACGCTTCGGCTACCGCGGGACGCTCGAGTCGATCTCGATCGGCGACGCCGGCCCCTCCGGCCGCGCGCTCACGGTGCTGCTGCAGGGTTCGAGCGGTCCCAGCTCGGTCGACGGCCGCCAGTTCGCTTCGAGCCTCGGGCTGCGCTCGACGCTTTTCACCGCGAGCATCGGCAGCGCCGCGACCGCACCCGCGGCGCCCACAGCCGGCGCGGCCCTGCAACTGCTCCCCGACGATTCCGCCGCGCTCCACGCCGCCGCGCGCAGCACCGCCCCAGCGGCGCAGACGACCAAGGCTCGACCGGATGCCACAGCATCCTCGGCGCAGACCGCATCGGTGTCGGCGAGGGCCGTCGCCGACCTTGCCGCCGAGCCGGCCACGTGGGCCGCGCTGGCGTTGCTGGTGCTCGTGACGGCGATCGGGCTCGGGCGTGGGGGATCCGCCGAGCCCGCGTTCGCGTTCACGGACGTCAGCAGGCAACGCCTTCCGGATTGGGTGCTGTGGAGCAGGGACCAGAGGCGGGCTCGCGCGCCCGACGCGCCCGACCCGAGCTCCCAGGATGAGCTTCGCCGGCCGCTGCCGGACGAGAGATCACGGCGCCGCGAGCAGCTGCGCGCTGATCGCTGAGCTGGCCTCACCTCATGGGGCCGGGGCCTCCTCCGCGGCGCGCACCGCCCGACGTAGCACGACAGCGGTCGCCGCCGCGGCGGCGGCAAGCCCGAGGGGGGCGACGGCGCCGGTGGCCGCCAGGGTGCCCTTGGCCGGGGCGTCCGCTTCGGCATCGCCGCGAGCGGGCTGGGGCTCGACGGCGCTCGTCGAGCCCGGAGCGGGCAGGAACGCGTCGGCCGGCACAACAGTGGCCTCACCCGTGACGCGACACAGGCTCGGGGCCGAAGCGATGCCGGGAAGCGGCAGCGATGGCGGCTCGAGGAACGCTGGTGCGGCTGCGAAGTCGAGCATGTCGAGCAAGTTGCTCGCGTTGGCATCGCGGTAGGTGAGCGCGCCGAGGTTCCACTTGGTCTCGATGAGCTTCAAGATCGATGTGTGGTCGTGGACCACGTGGGAGACGTAGTCCGGCCGTGCGTACGGCGAGACGACCACTGTCGGTACCCGCATGCCGTACAGGTCGTAGCCGCCAGGCTCGTCGCCCGCCGCGACGTTGATGCGCGGGCCGATCGTGTCGGGCGCGACGGCTGGCGGAGGAGCGACGTGGTCGTAGTAGCCGCCGTGCTCGTCGTAGGTGAACACGAGCAGGGTCTTCGCCCACTTGGGCCCGGCGAGCACAGCGTTGATGATCGATGCCGAGTACGCCTCGCCGAGCTGGATGTCTTGGGGGTTCTCCTCCGACACCTCCTCGAAGTCGGGCGAGACGAGGCTCACGCTCGGCAGCAGACCGGTTGCGGCCTGGGCGAGGAACGCAGCCACCGGCAGCGACTTCGTGACGTGGCTGAGGTAGAAGTCGAGGAACAGGCCGAGCTCGGGCAGATCGACGAAGTAGTTGTTCCACGTGATCCCGTGCGCGTCGAGACGGTCCCAGATCAACCCGTTGGCAGGTGTGGGATCGGTGATCGAGTTCGTGTCGGTCGAGATGAGCCCTGCCGCTGTGCCGGCCTGCAGGAAGCGGCGGTTCGGGTAGGTCTGGCACGGCGCGGAAGCGAAGTAGCGGTCGGCGATCGGGAACACGCTCGCCAAGCCCCGGTAGAACGGGATGGTCGCCTCATCCCAGTAGCCCATGGCCGCTGGCCCGCTCGTCCGCGCGAACCCGTCCATGGCGCCACCGTCGTACTGGCGGTGTGTCGCGTTCCAACTCTGGGAGACCTTGACGCCGACCTGGCACGGTGAGGGCATCGGGAACGAGCGCACGAGGCGACCGTCGTCGAGCGGGTTCGTGTTCGATGGCTTGCCGTTGACGCCGATCGTGAGCCCGTCGCCGCGACCCACGGTGCCGAAGTAGTTGTCGAAGGAGTGGTTCTCCATCATGAGCACAACGATGTGCTCGATCTGGGGGAGCATGTCCGTCCCTTCGGGGAGCCCGGGGAACGGACGGCTCCCCGGCGCAAGGGGCGGGGCGGCCTCTGCACGGTCGGGTCGCCAACCGGCGCGGGCGAGCAGCAGCCCAGGCCCTGCGAGCGCCGAAGCGCGCAGCACCTCGCGTCGCGTCCAGCGCCCGCCCGTCACGTCGCTGCACCGTACGCGAAACGGACCGACCCCGTAGGGTCGGTCCGTTCTCGTCGCTGAGGAGACTGCCGGGTGGCTAGTAGTCCTCCATGCCTCCGGGCATACCGCCGCCTGCCGGCTCCTTCTCGGGCTTGTCGGCGATGACGGCCTCAGTGGTGAGGAACAGTGCCGCGATCGATGCTGCGTTCTGCAGCGCAGAGCGCGTCACCTTCGTCGCGTCGACGACGCCGGCCTTCACGAGGTCCTCGTACTTGCCGGTTGCTGCGTTGAGGCCCTTCGCGCCATCGAGGTCGTGGACCCGGGCGACGACGACGCCGCCTTCGAGCCCGGCGTTGATGGCGATCTGCTTGATCGGCTCCTCGACAGAAGAAGCGACGATCTTGGCCCCTGTCGCCTCGTCACCGTCGAGCTTCTCGGCCACAGCGAGGATCGCGACCTGCGAGCGCAGCAGGGCCACGCCACCGCCGGGCACGATGCCCTCCTCGACAGCAGCCTTCGTCGTCGACACCGCGTCCTCGATGCGGTGCTTCTTCTCCTTGAGCTCGACCTCGGTTGCCGCGCCGACCTTCAGGACGGCGACGCCGCCTGACAGCTTCGCGAGGCGCTCCTGGAGCTTCTCGCTGTCGTAGTCGGAGTCGGTGTTCTCGATCTCCTGCTTGATCTGCGCAATGCGGCCCTTGATGTCGTCGTCGGACCCGGCACCCTCGACGATCGTCGTCTCGTCCTTGGTGATGACCACCTTGCGAGCGCGGCCGAGCAGGTCGAGCGTCGTGTTCTCGAGCTTGAGGCCGATCTCCTCGGTGATGACCTGACCGCCCGTGAGGATGGCCATGTCCTGGAGCATCGCCTTGCGGCGCTCACCGAAGCCGGGAGCCTTGACGGCAGCCGACTTGAACGTGCCGCGGATCTTGTTGACGACGAGCGTGGCCAGGGCCTCGCCCTCGACGTCCTCGGACACGATGACGAGGGGCTTGCCTGACTGCATGACCTTCTCGAGCACGGGGAGCATGTCGCGCACGGCGGAGATCTTGGAGCCGACGAAGAGGACGTAAGGCTCCTCGAGCACGGCTTCCATGCGGTCGGGGTCGGTCACGAAGTAGGGCGAGATGTAGCCCTTGTCGAAGCGCATTCCCTCGGTGAACTCGAGCTCCATGCCGAAGGTGTTGGACTCCTCGACGGTGATGACGCCGTCCTTGCCGACCTTGTCGATGGCGTCGGCGATCATGTTGCCGATCTCGTCGTCGCTGTTGGCCGAGATGGAGGCGACCTGGGCGATCTGGGCCTTCGAGTCGATCTCCTTGGTCAGATCGGCGAGGCTCGCGACAGCAGCCTCGACAGCGGCCTCGATGCCCTTCTTGAGGCTCATCGGGTTGGCACCGGCCGCGACGTTGCGAAGCCCGTGACGCACCATCGACCAGGCGAGCACGGTGGCGGTCGTCGTTCCGTCCCCGGCGACGTCGTCGGTCTTCTTGGCGACCTCCTTGACGAGCTCGGCGCCGATCTTCTCGTAGGGGTCCTCGAGCTCGACCTCCTTGGCGACCGAGACGCCGTCCTTGGTGATCGTGGGGGCGCCCCACTTCTTTTCGAGCACGACATTGCGGCCCTTCGGGCCGAGGGTGACGCGTACAGCGTCGGCAAGCTTGTTCATGCCTGCCTCGAGCCCACGACGTGCTTCTTCGTCGAACGCGATGATCTTGGGCATGCAGGGTCCCTCCGGTTGGGTCGATCGGTTAGCACTCTCGTTGAGAGACTGCTAGATCAAACCACCTTCCGCGGCTGTTAGCAACCGCGGGGGGAGAGTGCTAACACCTCGGGAGGGCGCCTACCCGCCGGCAACGGCAGGGATGATGGCGAGCGTCTCGCCGTCGGGCACCAGCGTGGCCATGCCGTCGAGGAAGCGAACATCGTCATCGGCAACGAACACGTTGACGAAGCGGCGCAGCCCGCCGTCATCGTCGAGCAGGCGATCTCGGAAACCAGGGTGGGCCGCTTCGAGCGCCGCGAGCACGTCGCGCACCGTGGCACCAGCGACCTCGACCTCTGACGCGCCGCCCGTCAGGGTGCGCAAGGTTGTGGGAACTCGGACCGTGACGCTCATGGACCGACAGTAACCGCGTGCTTACCGTGGTCATTCCGTCGACCACCGGTACCATTCGCCCGTGCGCCCGACCGCTGCGGTGCTGCGGACCTTCCACCACAGCGAGTTCGACCTCCCCACGCTGCTCGCTGCCAAGGCCACGCAGCGCGTCTCGGTCTGCCTGCCGGCGCGTGACGAGCAGGGCACCGTCGGGGCCATCGTGGAGCGAGTCGCCGAGCTCGTCGATGCCGGGTTGGTCGATGAGATCCTCGTGGTGGACGATCACTCGCGCGACGCGACAGCGGCCGTCGCTGCTGCCGCCGGGGCCCGCGTGGTCGCTGCCGCCGACGTGCTGGCCGACTTCGGGGAGGGACACGGCAAGGGCGAGGCGCTCTGGAAGTCGCTCTACGCGGCATCAGGTGAGCTGATCGTGTGGTGCGACTCCGACCTCATCGACTTCGAGCGCTCGTTCATCATCGGCCTTCTCGGGCCGCTGCTCACACGTCCCGACGTCGGGTTCGTCAAGGGCTACTACGACCGCCCAGCAACAGACCCGGCCGACCGCGGCGGGCGCGTCACCGAGCTCGTCGCGCGGCCCTTGCTCGCCCTCTTGTTCCCCCACCTCACCGCGATCGTGCAGCCCCTCGCAGGGGAGTACGCAGGACGGCGGAGCATCCTCGAACAGCTTCCCTTCGTCGAGGGCTACGGCGTCGATCTCGCCCTGCTCGTCGACGTGGCCGCCCGCTTCGGCACCGAGGTGATCGCACAGGTCGACCTGGGCGTGCGCCACCATCGCAACCGTCCCCTCGACGAGCTGTCGCCGCAAGCCGCGGCAGTGCTGCAGACGGCGTTGCGCAAGGCCGGCAGCACGGTCGGTGTCGCGCCTGCGACGCTCGTGCGCCCTGGCCTCGACCCCGTGGAGATCGACCCGGTCGAGCGGCCGCCGCTCGTGTCGCTGAGCGCCTACCGGCGCCGCACGGCGTAACGCACCCGGGGCGCTAGCTTGCGCCCGTGGACGAAGACGGCCGGCTGCCTGCGTGGGCGAGCGTCGTGCTCGCCGTCGCTGTCGTACTCGCGGCGATCTGTCTGGTCCTCGCCGTGCTCGGCGCCATCGCGGCGCTCGTGAAGACCGTGGTCCTCGTGGTCGTCGCGCTGGGCGTGATCGGTTGGGCGCTCAACCGCAAGTCCGAGCAAGGAGGGCCGCGGCGGTTGTCTCGATGATGCAGCGCACGGTGTCGGCCCGGGCCCGCTCGGTTCCGTAGCGGTCCACGAGCGACAACGTGTCGATGGCAGCGTCGGCGCCGTCGTAGACCTCCCCGGCGATGGCGAGCACCGGCACGCCTGCGACGACGGCACGCTCGGCGACGCCGCCGACCACCTTGCCTGCGAAGGATTGCTCGTCGAGGAAGCCCTCGCCGGTGATGACGAGGTCGGCACCTTCGAGGGCATCGTCGAGCCCGAGCTCGTCGGCCACGAGCTCGAAGCCCTCGACGAGCTCGGCACCCGCCGCGGCGAGCCCACCGGCCAGACCGCCAGCGGCACCCGCGCCGGCGAGGGCGAGCACGTCGACTCCGTGCTCGTGCAGGTACACCTGGGCGAGGCGCTCGAGGCGGTGGCGGAGAAGCGCCACCTGGGCAGGCGATGCACCCTTTTGGGGTGCGAAGACGTCGGCGGCGTCGGCGAACGCCGTTCGCACGTCGCACGCGACGAGCAGCTCGACACCCTTGAGCCGGTGCAAGGGGTAGAGGGCGCGAAGCGCCCCGAGCCCACCATCGGTCGTCGCCGATCCGCCCACCCCCACGATGACGCGTTTGGCCCCGCCCTCGACCGCCGCGGCGATGAGCTCGCCCGTGCCGTAGCTCGACGCTGCAATCGCGTCGTTGCCGCCGACGCCACCGACCAGCTCGAGGCCCGAGGCCAACGCCATCTCGATCACCGCCAGACCACGGAACAAGCGCCACGGGGCCTCGACCTCGTCGCCGAGCGGGCCCGTGACGATCGAGCTGCGGTTCGCCCCCCCGAGCGCAGCGAGGGTGCCCTCGCCCCCGTCGGCCAGGGGCAGCTCAACGCACGTCCACCCGGCCTCGCGCGCGCCTGCAGCGATGGCGCCCGCGACTTCGGCAGCTGTCGCGGTGCTTCGAAACTTGTCGGGAGCGGCCACAACGCGCACGGCTCCTAGTGTGCCTCCCGCATGGCCGAGCAACCGATCGTCATCCTGTCGAACCGCGGTCCCGTGTCGTACTCCCGCGACGACGCAGGCGCGCTCGTCGCTCGACGAGGCGGCGGGGGCCTCGTGTCGGGCGTCGCGCCGCTTGTTGCGGGGACAGACACGATTTGGCTGGCCGCTGCGATGTCCAACGCGGATCGTGAGGCTGCGACCGACGGCGTCGCCGAGGCCGACGGGCTTCGTGTCCGGCTCCTCGACATCGACGTCGACACGTACCGCGCGCACTACGACATCGTCTGCAACGCGACCCTGTGGTTCGCTGCCCATGGCCTCTTCGACCCAGCGAGGAGCCCCCGGCTCGACGCGGCCTGGTGGGACGCGTGGGATGCCTACCGCGAGGTGAACATTCGCTTCGCAAACGCCGCAGCCGAGGTTGCGCCCCCCGACGCAGTCGTGCTCGTGCAGGACTATCACCTCGCCCTCGTGGCTCCATCGCTCGTTGCTGCCCGACCCGACGTGCGCTGCGCCTTCTTCGCCCACACCCCGTGGTGTGAACCCGAAGGCATGTTCCCGATCGATCCTGTCGCGACCGAGTTGCTGGCCGCGATCGCAGCGAGCCACGCCATCGGCTTCCACGCTGAGCGTTGGGCTGGCGCCTTCTCCCGCTGTCTCGAGCACTACGGCATCGCTGGGGGCGCGGCCACGTTCGTCGCACCGCTCGGGCCCGAGCCCGACGACGTGGTAGCGGTAGCGGCCTCGGATGCTTGCCGCGTAGCGCGTGCCGCGCTGCTCGCGCGCATCGGTGACCGCAGAGTGCTCGTCAGGGTCGATCGGATGGAGCTGTCGAAGAACATCCTGCGCGGCTTCGCGGCCTACGACGAGCTGTTGACGGTGGAGCCGAAGTGGCGCGAGCGCGTCACGTTCGTTGCCCTCTGCTATCCGTCACGCGAAGGCCTACCGGAGTACGCCGCGTACCGCGCCGAGGTCGAAGCCGCTGTCGTCGCGTTGAACGAGCGGTGGGCCACTCCGGGGTGGGAGCCGGTCGTGCTCGAGACCGACGACGACTTCCCCCGAGCCATCGCCGCGCTCGCGATCGCAGACGTCGTGCTCGTCAACCCCGTGCGTGACGGGCTGAACCTGGTGGCCAAGGAGCAGGCCCTTGTCAGCGAACGAGCCGCTGCGCTCGTCCTGTCCACCGAAGCCGGCGCATGGGACGAGCTCGGTCACCAGGGCGCGCTCGGCATCAACCCGTTCGACGTGCGGGCAACGGCCAGCGCCCTTCACGCAGCGCTGGAGATGGATGCCGACGAGCGCCGTCGACGCCACGAGACCATCAAGGCGCGAACGCTCGCGCGCAGCCCGCGCGACTGGCTCGCCGAGCAGCTCGCCGCTGTCGCTCCCGCGTGACTCAGGCCTCGGTCCGGAGCAGGCTCGCGAGGAGGGCTGCGACACCGACGGGACCATCGACGACGACATCCGCCCGACCGAGCAGCTCGGGTGGCGCCTCCTCGCTTCGCACGCCGACGCGCATCGCCGCCACGCCGGAAGCGGCGAGCTCATCGAGCGCGTCGAACGCTGGGAGGTCACCGCTGTCGTCGCCGAGGAAGCACACCGCTCGGCACGACGCGGCCAGGTCGCGCACGGCCGTCCCCTTGTCGGCCGCGATCGGTGGGTGCAGCTCGAGCGACATGCGCGCCGAGCGCACCGCGAGCCCCGATCGGCGCGCCTCGCGCTCCGCCCACTCCCGAACCTCGGGCTCGAGCATGGGGGCCCCGCGAAAGTGCAGGGTGAGCGAGAGGCCCTTTGGCTCGACGCGCATGCCAGCGGGACCGCTCGCGCGCGACGTCGCGACAACATCGTCCACCACCTCACGCCACGCGCCCCCGAGCGGGTGGTCCTCGCGGCGACCCTCGCGCACCACTTCGAGGCCGTAGAGGCCCGACAACGCCACCGAGGCCGGCAAGAAGCGCTGGAGGAAGGTAACCGGTCGCCCCGACACGACCGCGACGACCCCGAAGCGGGCGGCAAGTGCGCCGAGCAGCTCGGTGACGCCGTCCAGGGGCTTGGCGAGCTCGGGGACCTCGACGATGGGGGCGAGGGTGCCGTCGAAGTCGCAGAGCACAGCGGCCGCTGCGGGCACAGTGAGGAACGGGGCCCACCGCGCGTCGAGGGTCGCCATCGGCGTGACCGTACGCGAACGCGCGGCGTTGCGATGCCACGGCCGCCTCCGCGCTCCCGGTACCTTCGTCGCCGTGCCCAGGACCCGCGCAGATTCGTGAGCGTCAGCCCTTCGAGGTCAATCCGGCTACTCCGCTCGTGCCGGCTTCGCCGGCGGGCCGCTCGGGCCCCGGCCTCGCCTGGCCGCTCGGCCTCGAGGACCCGCAGCGTCGGCATTGCGCTCGCCCTCGCGGGCACGGTGCTGGCCGGTTGCCGCGACGACCGAGTGGTGATCGCGTTCCGCCCCCCCGCCGGGCGCACCTTCGCGTACTCCGTCACCGTCGCGACGACCTCCTCGGCCGAGTTGCCCGGCACCGAGCCGGTCACCCCCTCGCCGCCTGTCGAGCTGCGCTCGGAGCAGCTCGTGCTCCCGAGCGCGCGACCCGACGAGATCCGGGTGCAGGTCACGATCACCCCGCCGGGCGCGGCGACGCGCACGTATGTCGCGCGCTTCGACCGCGCTGCGCAGTTGACCGCCATCGACCGCGTCGAGGGCATCCCGACCGAGGCGCTCGGCGACCTCGGGCTAACGGAGGTGTTCCCCGCCGCGGCCGGCGCCCCTCCCGATCGCGGCTTGCGAGCGGGCGACACCTGGGACATCGACGAGCGGGTGCGCCTCCCCGACGCGCCGAGTGCCGTGTCGCTGACGGGTCGGGGCAAGCTCGTCGAGCTCGGCGTCGTCGACGGCCATCGTGTAGCGACCGTGCACTCGTCGACGTCGTTGCCGCTGACGACGACGTTGACCTCGACCGCCGGCATCCAGCGCCTCGACGGAAGCCAGACGACAACCCTCGACGCTTCCTACGACGTGACCGACGGTTCGGTGGTCTCAGGCACGGCCCTGACCATCGGTCGCTTCGCGCTCGTGCTCTCCCCTCCTGCCGGCACCCGCGGTGATCCGCTCGCGGGGCATCTGACCGTCGAGGTCAGGACCTCCATCGAACGGTCGTGACGGTCAGTTCGCTGCGGTGGTCGGCGTGCTTGGTGTCGTCGCGCCGCCGATGACGCCGGCGTCGGGCCCGACAACTGCGACGACGTTCGCTTCCTTGGCGTCGTCGACCGAGGCTGGCAGCGGCGAGGGCAGCGCTGCCACCGCGGTCTCGGGGATGCCGAGCTTCGCCGCGACGAGCCGCGCGTCGGGCTCGAAGCCGGCAACGAAGTAGATCGCAGACGTCTTGACCGTTGCCGCGGCATCGCCGGGCGCGAGCGTGGTGTAGTTGGCAGACTTGAGAGCCGCCGCCGCCGTGCTCGCGATGGGCTTGGTCTTGTCGATCCCGTTGAGCACGAGGACCTTGACCTCTGCTGGGTTCTTCGCGACCGACAGCGTGGTCGAGGTGGCCTGCTGCCCTGCGACGGTCGTCGAGGTCGCTGTGGCACCCGGCTTCGACGTGCTCGTCTTGAACGGCCCGCCATCGTCGAAGCTCTTGAGCAGCAGCGCCGCGCCCAGGAGCACAGCGATGGCGACGAGGATGAGCCCTTTCATGGCGGCGTTGCCTGCACCCGGACCGACGGGAGCCGGGCCCCTTCGACGGGTCGCGGTCACCGTCCGCCCCCGGCGCTGCGACCCTCGAAGCGCGCCCGGCGGCGCCTCTCGCGCAGACGGCGCAGGCGGCGCACGACGAGCGGGTCGTAGGCCATGGCCTCGGGATCGTCGAGCAGGTCGCCGATGATCTCGTAGTAGCGGGTGCTCGACAGCTCGAAGTGTGCGCGTATCGCGAGCTCCTTGGGGCCTGGCTCGCTCCACCAGCTGCGCTCGAACTCGAGGATCGCCCGGTCTCTATCGGTCAACGGCATCTCGGCCAGTCTGCCCCGAACGCGGGCGATGTTCACGGACCCCTCCCTATGCAGCTGCGCGACGATGGTCGCTTCGCCGGGTTAGCTCAGTTGGCAGAGCACCTCTCTTGTAAAGAGGATGTCGTCGGTTCGATCCCGACACCCGGCTCTGCGCCGCGTCGCCGCTACTGCAGGACGAGCTCGGCTTCGCGATCGAGGTCGGCTTCAAGCTGCAGGTGCTGGTCGAGCTTTCGCTTGATGCGCTGCAAGGCGTTGTCGATCGACTTCACGTGACGGCCGAGCTGCTCGCCGATCTCCTGATAGCTCTTGCCCTCGACGTAGAGGCGCAGCACGTCCACCTCGAGGCTCGAGAGCATCTCCGCCATCGAAGCGCGCATCGACGACATGCGCTCGCCCGAAACGACATCGTCGGCGGGGTCGCTGCCGTGGTGGGCATGCAGCAGAACCTCGACCGAGCGCTCGCCTGGCTCGTCGCCACCACGCACGCCGCTGATCGAGACGTACTGGTTCAGGGGCTGGTGCTTGTGGCGGGTGGCCGTCTTGATGGCCGTGATGATCTGGCGGGTGATGCACAGCTCGGCGAACGCACGGAAACTGGCGAGGTGCTCGGGGCGGAAGTCGCGAACTGCTTTGTAGAGCCCGATCAATGCCTCCTGCTCGATGTCGTCGGCGTCGCCACCGACGAGGAAGTAGCCGCGGCTCTTCGCCCGGGCGAAGCGGCGGTAGCGGTCGAGCAATGCCTCGAGCGAGGCGATGTCGCCGGCCTGGAAGCGAGCGGCGAGCTCGACATCGGCCAAGCCGGCGAGGTTCATAGGGGGCACGGGTTCTCCTGCTGCTGAGCGTGGTGCGATGGTTGGCGCGTCGTCGATCCCGAGGGACTAGTCAGTTTGAACCACGCGCCTCTAGTTGTGTCAACCGTCACAAGAGGGAAATACCGCCCACCAGCTGCCGCGAACGCCGCGAACCAGAAGACGAAGGGTCCCCGCTAGAGGGCTGGCGCGTCGAGGCGCCGCCTCGCCACCTCGTAGGTGGCTATGGCGCCGGCGGCAGCGACGTTGAGCGAACCGAGACGGCCACCCAGCGCGATCGACGCGACGATGTCGCACCGGCGCCGGACCAACGGGGACAGACCAGCGCCCTCAGCGCCGAGCACGAGCAGGACCGGCTCGGCGGCCAGCTCCACCTTGTCGATGCGTCGATCGCCGCCTCCGTCGAGGCCGATCACCCAGACGCCGGCCTTCTTCGCGCGCTCCAAGGCGGCGGGAAGACCGCCGACGAGGGTCATCGGCACGTGCTCGATGGCTCCCGCAGCCGCTTTGGCGACGGTCGGTGTGACGTGCACAGCGCGATGGCGGGGCAACACGAACCCGGTGGCTCCGTTGCACTCGGCCGACCGGATGAGCGCACCGAGGTTGCCCGGGTCGGTCACCCCGTCGACCGCCACCAGGAACGGGGCGCCATGGCCTGGTCGCCGACGCAGCAGAACGTCGAGATCGGCCTCCTCCAACGGCGCGCAGCGGGCCAGCACCCCTTGGGGCGCTTCGCTGCGGGACGCCGCGTTCAGCTTGGCGAAGGAGACCCGCTTCGTCGGTACTCGCAGCTCGCTCGCCAGCTCGGCGATGTCGCCAAGCGGCCCCTGGTCGTCGTCGACGAGCCACAGCTCATGGACGCGGCGCCCGCCCAACAGAAGCTCGCGCACGGCTTGGCGACCTTCGACCTGCTCGCCACCAAGACCCTTCGGCCCGCTCGCGCGCCCAGGACCCGCTGCCGCCGTGCGCCCGGCGCGGGGGATGCGCTTCGCCTGGCCCTGCGCCTTTGCCGCCTTCTCGGCGCGGCGCGCTGTCCACTTCGCGTCCTCGGCGCGAGCGTTGCGATCGCGGCGGGTGGCGTTGCGATTACCCTTCCGGGGCTTCGGCGCTCCCGGCATCAGTGTTGAGACTCGCGTTCGACGAGCGCCACGGCGAAGCACGCCACGCCCTCGCGACGGCCGAGCGCGCCGAGACCTTCGGCGCGCGTTGCCTTGACCGTCACGTCGCAGCCCGTCGCAGCGCGCAGCTGCGCCTGCATCTCGTCCCGACGGTGCGCGAGCTTGGGCGCCTCGAGCACGACGGTGCAGTCGACGTTGGCAGGCACCCATCCGGCGGCGCGCACCCGAGCGCACGCCTCGGCGAGCAGCACCAGCGAGTCGGCGTCGGTCAACGCGGGGTCGGTGTCGGGGAAGTGCTGGCCGATGTCGCCGAGCCCGGCTGCGCCGAGGAGGGCGTCGGCCACGGCGTGGGCAACGACATCGCTATCACTGTGCCCAGCCAGGCCGCGCTCGCCCTCGAAGACGATGCCCCCCAGCACCAGGGGCCGGTGTGCTTGCTCGCTGAAGGGGTGCACGTCGAAGCCGTGACCAACTCGAATCGAGGTCATCCGAGGAGGAACGCGGCGAAGCGCAAGTCGATGGGCGTCGTGATCTTGACGTTGCGGTAGTCGCCGTCGACCACAACGACCCGGCCTCCGACAGCCTCGACCAGCGCAGCATCGTCGGTGGCCTCGGGTTCGCCGACATGCGCGCGACGGAGCGCCTCGACCCGGAACGCTTGCGGGGTCTGCACCGCCACCAGCCGCGAACGATCGACGGCGCCGCCATCGAGGCTGCGGATGGAGTCGGCCACAGCGAGGCCAGGGACAGCGGCATCGGCCCCATCGACGACGGCTGCGATGACGCTATGGAAGATCTCGATCGACGCGAGCGGCCGGGCCCCGTCGTGCACGACGACGATGTCGGCGTCGTCCGGGATCGCCGCGAGGCCGGCGCGCACCGAAGCTGAGCGCGACGCGCCGCCGGCCACGACCCGGTGTGCCCCCGGCTCGCGATGTTCGATGCGATCGGGGGGGACGACCATCACCACCCCCTCGCAGGCGCGCAGCGCAGCCTGGCGGGCCCAGTCGACGACGCGCCGCCCGCACAGGATCTCGTACTGCTTCGGCCCGCCGTAGCGCTCGCCGCTCCCTGCGGCTACGACGATCCCCCAGCACGACACGATCGGAGGCTACGCCACCCACAACTCGACCCGGCCCGGCACGCACCTCCTAGAGTGCGCCGCGATGGAGGCGGAGGAGCTGCTGAGGAGGGTCGACCTCTTCGCTGAGCTCGACCCCGACGAGCTGGCGACGGTCGTAGCCAGCGCGCAACGGCGCGAGCTGCGCCGCGGCGACGTGTTGTTCACCGAGGGCGACGAGCCAAACGAGCTGTTCGTGGTCGAAGACGGGCGGATCGCGATCGCCAACAAGTCCGTCGACGGGCGCGAATCGGTCGTTGCGCTGATGGAGCCCGGCGATCCCTTCGGCGAGATGGGGCTCTTCGAGGGCTTGGGCCGCTCGGCCGAGGCCCGCGCGCTCGAGCAGTCGAGCGTGCTCGCCATCCCCTACGTGCCGCTGCAAGCCGTCTACGAGGCGCGCCCGGCGCTGCTGTGGGGTGTCGTCGCGCTGCTTGCTGGGCGGCTGCGGTCCATGGACGGTGCGTTGGCCGACTCGGTCTTCCTCGACGTCACAGGCCGCACCGCGAAGCGGCTCCTCGAGCTCGCAGGCGACGAGGACGAGTTCGTGCTGCCGGTGACCCAGGAGGAGCTGGCGGGCATGGTCGGCGCGTCGCGAGAACGCGTCAACAAGGCCATCGCTGCCTTCGTGCGGCTCGACTGGATCGACCAATCCGATCGCCGCTATCGCATCACGAACCGCCAACAGCTCACCCTGCGCGCCCGCTGAGGGGCCCAACCCCCCGAACTCGAGGCAATAGGCGGCGCCACGCGCCACCTATTGCCTCGAGAACAGCTGTTCAGGCGGTCGAGCTCCAGTAGGTGCGGGCGCCGACGACGCCGAGGCCGGCACGCACGAGGTTGCGAGCGCTCGAGCCGTCTGGCTCGGCGAGGGAGCAGACGAGATCGCAGCGCAGCGCGCGAGCGGCGTCGATGCGAGCTGCGATGAGGGCCGACTGGACGCCCCGCGAGCGAGCGAGGGGCAGCGTCGAGGCGTTGGCGAGATAGCCGACGTCGTCGAGGACGACAAGCGCGGCGGCACCAACGATCTCGCCTTCGAGCTCGGCGAGAAAGCAGCGCCAATCGGGTTGCGCGACCCATCCGGCGACAGCAGCGACGTGTTCGGGCGCGCCTCCACCCGGCACCTCGTGGCCGGCCAGATGCGCCCTCGCGAACTGCTCGACCGCAGGCGAACCGGCGAACACCTCGCTCACTCGGACGTGCCCGCGCAACGGGCTCGCCATCAGATCGGCGAGATCTCCGGCGAGCACCGCCAACGCTCCGGTCGGTTTCGCCTCAACGGCGAGCAGCGTGTGCAGCAGGTCGTCCTCGGCGTCGACAGGGACCTCGTAACGCGGCCACGCGTCGAGCTCGGCGTACCACGTCGCCAGCTCGAAGATCTCCTCGTCGTCGCCGGCGCGCAGCCCGCACACGTGCTGCAGCCACTCCACCTCCGGCATCTCCGTCGCGACCGTCGCGACGATGCGTCCCTCAGCGAGGCGAACGATGTCGACCCCGCTCGGGTTGCCTGGCTGCTCGCGAAGCAGCTCGAGCCATCCGGCATGGAACGCCGTGCTCGCCGCGGCGATCCGCGCGATCAACGGCTCTTCGCTCACCGATCGAAGCTCAGGAGAAGCGATCCATGATCGACGACTCAGCGAGGCGCGACAGGCCCTCCTTGATCGCCTTGGCGCGGGTCTCACCGACGCCCTCGACGTCGTCGAGGTCGTCGATGGTCGCGCGCATGATCTTCTGCAAGTTCCCGAATCGCCCGACGATGCGGTCGATGATGCCCTCGGGCAGCCGCGGGACCTTGGCGAGCAGGCGGAAGCCGCGCGGCTGCAGGTTGGCGTCGATGTCCGCCCCGCTGCCCGCGATGTGGAGCCGCTCAGCGACGGCCTTGAGGTCGAGGAGGTCGTCGGTGTCGAGCTCGGCGAGCTCCTCCAACGCGTCGGCGACATGCCAGGAGGCGTCCTCGTGGAAGTAGTCCCGGATCACGAGGCGGCGGTCGTCGTCGACGCCCCCCATGAGCTCCTCGAGCTGCAAGCGCACCAGCCGGCCGTCGACGCCGAGCTCCACGATCGTGAGCGACAGCTCCTCCGCGATGCGCCGCACCATCTCCGTGCGTTGCAGCACCGTGATCACATCGCGCAACGTCACGAGATCCTCGACTTCGAGCGTCGCCAGCTGCTGCGACACAGCATCGAGGCGGGTCTTGTAGCGCTCGAGGGTCTGCAGCGCCTGGTTCGACTTGTTCAACAAGCGCGGGATCGGCTCGAGCGGGTACTTCGCGTCGCCGACGTACACGGCGATGACCTGCATGTCCTCCGACACCGAGATCACGGGCACCTCGATCGAGCGCGCGACACGCTCCGCGGTGCGATGTCGCGTACCGGTCTCCGACGTCGGGGTGTTCGGGTTCGGCACGAGGTGAACGTTCGCCCGAGCGATGCGGCTCGCATCGGCAGCGAGGATGATGGCGCCGTCCATCTTTGCCAACTCCGAGAGCCGCTGGGGGCTGAACGCTGCGTCGAGGAGGAAGCCGCCTGAGCAGACGTTGAGGACGTCCGGCCCGTCTCCGACCACGATGAGCGCGCCCATCCCGGCCTGCAGGATGCGGTCGAGCCCCTCGCGCAGCCCGGTGCCCGGGGCGACGGCTGCCAGAGCGTCGAGCAACGCGATCGAGCGGCGCGACGCAACCGCCGACGCGTAACCGCCGACGCCCATGACGGCCTCAGGACGGCGCGTGCGCCCCGAACCCCCCGGCTTGGTCATAGGCGCAGTTTACGGCGAGCACGCAATCGGCCCGGCGGGCGAAGGGCCCGGCGAGCGGGCTGCCACCGTGCGGGCCGACGCCTCACATCACGCTGAGCCGACCTCGACGAGCCCTGGTCGGCTCTCGTGGATCGTCGTCGCGACCGGTACGGAAGCTGCCGTGCGGGCGAGCTCGAGCGCCTCGGCGACTGTGGCGGCGCGCAGCGCGACGAGCCCAGGCGGCGCCTCGGGCGCGGAGAACGGCAGGATCGCCCGCCGAAACCCCAACCTCGCAGCCTCGGCGAGTCGTCGGGGGGTGTGGCTCACCTGGCGCAGCTCGCCACCCAAGCCGACCTCGGCACAGGCGATCAGGTCGTGGGGCAGCGCAACCCCGGTCGCCGATGAGGCGATGGCGAGACACACCGCAAGGTCAGCTGCGGGCTCGGTGACCTTGACGCCGCCGACGGCCAACGTGAACACGTCGCACGGGCCGACGCCGACGCCAGCCCGCTGGTCGAGCACAGCCAGGAGCATGGCCATGCGGCCCGAGTCGAGCCCCTGCGCTGATCGGCGAGGCTGGGGCAGGCTCGACGGTGCGACGAGGGCCTGGACCTCGACCAGGAGCGGCCGGTGACCCTCCATCATCGGCACCACTGCCGAGCCGGCGGCTTCGGACCGGCGATCGGCAAGGAAGAGGGCCGACGGGTCTGGCACCGACACCAACCCGGCAGCGCCCATCTCGAACAGGCCGAGCTCGGTGGTCGAGCCGAAGCGGTGTTTGACCGCGCGCAGCATGCGCAACGCGTGGTGGCGGTCGCCCTCGAACGCGAGGACCGTGTCGACGACGTGCTCGAGCACCCTCGGCCCAGCGAGGCCGCCGTCTTTGGTGACATGCCCGACGAGCAGGATGGCAATCGCCCTGGCCTTGGCCTCGTGCACGAGGCGGTGCGCGCACTCGCGCACCTGCGTCACTGTGCCCGGCGCGGAGCCGAGCTCTGGATCGTGCACGGTCTGGATCGAGTCGATGACGACGAGCTCGGGCCGCACCTGGTCGAGGTGCGCGACGATGTTCGGCGCCGAGGTCTCCGATGCCAGCCACAGCAGCGGGCTCAGGGGGCCGAGGCGCTCCGCGCGGACGCGCACCTGCTGCGAGGACTCCTCCGCGGAGACGTAGAGCGCCCGTGTGCCGGCGCAGGCGACGGCTGCGGCGACCTGGGTCAGCAGCGTCGACTTGCCGACACCGGGCTCGCCACCGACGAGGGTCACCGAGCCGGGGACGAGCCCGCCGCCGAGAACACGGTCGAGCTCATCGACGCCTGTCGAGCGCGCAGCCCACGCCGCGGTGTCTACCTCGGCGATGGGCACAGCCGGCTCCATAGCGCCGCGCAAACCCAGGCCCTTGGACGACCCAGCGCGGGACGCTTCGACGCGCTCCTCGACGAGCGTGTTCCACTCGCCACATGCTGGGCAGCGCCCCTGCCACGTCGGCGCCGACGCGCCGCAATCGCCGCACCGAAAGACCGAACGCATCTTCACCATCGAACGAACGTACCCCCCAGCTACGACGCTGAGCGCGACCCCTTCGCCCCGCAGCACCGAAAGCAGCTCAGTTGGCGCGGGGGCGACGCGCGACGCGCACGACGAGGACCACGACGAACGCGAGGAGGGCCGCCCCGGCGACGCCCGAGAGCACCAACGTGCCAACGCGCCAACTGGTGCCGCTCGCATGCAGGACCGAAGGCGCCGCTTCCGACAGCTTGGGCTCCCACACTGCACCATTGTCGGCCCTCGTCGTCGCGTTCGAGGAGATGGCACCGGGGAGGCGTACCGCTACCCGGAACGTGAAGACGCGGTCGACGGGCTCACCGATCTTCTTCTCGATCGCCGAGACGTCCTCGCCGAGCGGCTTGCCGTCGAGCGCTTGCGCGAGCGGGCTGTCGCTGAACGACGGCAGGCCGGCAGAGAAGTCGACGGTGCCATCGAAGCTCGTCGCCGTCTCGGCGAACGAGCGCGAGCTGCTGATGTGGAAGTCGCGGAATGGGCCACCAGCTCCTGAGATCTCCGCGAATATCCCGGTCGCCTCCGTCGGGTTCGAGAACGGCTTGGTCAAGCGCACATACGTCAGCCCGTCAGGCTCCTTCGCTGGACCCGTGATCGCCCACCCAGCCTTGGAGAGGTCATCGGTGCGCAGCGAAGCCTCGAGGTCTCCTACGGCTGCCACGGCTGGGTCGTCGAGACCGACGGCCACGGTCACCGTCCCGCTCCCATCGGCCTTGACGTCGACGCCGATATCGGTCTTCACCCGGCACGCGCCCGCGAGCACGACGACGAGCGCGACGAGCAGCAGGCGCCAGGCCTGCCCGGGTCTCCGCCGGCTCAAGTGGTCTTGACGATGAGGAGGCTGCAGGGGATGTGGTGGGAGACCTTGTTGGGCACCGACCCCAAGCGCAGGAACCGGCCAACGCCCGTCATGCCCCGGTTGCCCATCACCAAGAGGTCGTAGCGGCCCGACCTCGCCGTATCGAGGAGGGCCTCGACCGGCTCGTGGTCCTTCACGATCGTGTCGATCACCACGCCGGAGCCCGCGTGGCGTGCCTGCTCGGCCTCGACCACCTTCTTCGCCTTCTCGGCGCGCCCGGCCGAGAAGATCGTGAGCGTCGCCCCTGCGTTGCTCGCGACCTCGACCGCGCGGTCGACCGCCTTCGCTGCCGTCTTCGAACCATCGGTCCCGACGAGGATCTTCGTGTACACGGAGGGAAACCTATTCGCCCCGGCGCGCTCGCCGCGCCGGATGGCTACTCGGCCGGGCCGGCCTCGGCCAGCTCGACCGGCGGCGGAACGAATCCCTCGATGCTGTGGAACGCGAGGCGCTTCTCGCCCTTGGTCGACTCAGGGTCGTCCTCCACATCGACGACGACGATCTCTCCGGCGCGGAAGTCCTTGAGGAGCAGACGCTCGGAGATCGGATCCTCGACGAGGCGCTGGATCGCCCGACGCAGCGGACGAGCACCCAGCGTCGGGTCGTAGCCACGCTCACCGAGCAGGAACTTGGCCGCCTGGGTGACCTCGATGCCGATGCCCTGACCCTCGAGCTGGATGGCCGTGCGCCTGATCATCAGGTCGACGATCTCGGTGACCTCGTCCTGGGAGAGCTCGTGGAACACGATCGTCTCGTCGATGCGGTTGAGGAACTCGGGCCGGAAGTGCTGCTTCAGCGCGTCGTTGACCTTCTCCTTCATCTTCTCGTACGACACGGCCTCGTCGTTCTTGCCGAAGCCGACCGCGACCTTGCGCAGATCGGCGGTGCCGAGGTTGGAGGTCATGATCAACACCGTGTTGCGGAAGTCGACCGAGCGACCCTGCGCGTCGGTGAGCCGCCCCTCCTCGAGGATCTGCAAGAGGGTGTTGAAGACGTCGGGGTGGGCCTTTTCGATCTCATCGAACAGCACGACGCTGAAGGGCTTGCGGCGCACGGCTTCGGTGAGCTGCCCGCCCTCGTCGTAGCCGATGTAGCCAGGGGGAGCACCGACGAGCCGGCTCACGGTGTGCTTCTCCATGTACTCCGACATGTCGAGGCTGATCATCGACTGCTCGTCACCGAAGAGGAACTCCGCGAGCGTCTTTGCCAGCTCGGTCTTGCCGACGCCGGAAGGGCCGAGGAAGATGAACGACCCGCTCGGGCGCTTCGGATCCTTGAGCCCCGCACGGGTGCGGCGGATGGCCTGGCTCACGGCCTTGATGGCCGACTGCTGGCCGATGACGCGCTTGTGCAACTCGTCTTCCATGCGCAGGAGCTTCTGGGTCTCCTCCTCGGTGAGCTTGTACACCGGGATGCCCGTCCACACCGAGAGCACCTCGGCGATGGCCTCCTCGTCGACCTCGTCGAACAGGTCGACGCCCGAAGCCTTGATCTCGGCCTCTTTGGAGTCCTTCTCGGCGAGCAGCTCCTTCTCGCGGTCACGCAGCTTGCCGGCCTCTTCGAAGCGTTGGGCCTCGACCGCTTCCTTCTTCTGCTGCTGCACCTGGCCGATCTGGTTCTCGACCTCCTTGTAGTCCGGCGGCGTATCCATGCGCTTGATGCGCAGGCGGCTGCCGGCCTCGTCGATGAGGTCGATGGCCTTGTCGGGTAGGTGGCGATCGGAGATGTAGCGGTCGGCGAGGTTCGCTGCCGCGACGAGGGCCTGATCGGTGATCGTGACGCGGTGATGGCTCTCGTAGCGATCGCGCAGGCCCTTGAGGATCTCGATGGTGTGCGCCACGGTCGGCTCGTCGACGACGATCTTCTGGAAGCGACGCTCGAGCGCAGCATCCTTCTCGAGGTGCTTGCGGTACTCGTCGAGGGTGGTGGCGCCCACGGTCTGCAGCTCACCGCGAGCCAGCATCGGCTTGAGGATGCTCGCCGCGTCGATCGCGCCTTCGGCTGCGCCAGCGCCTACGAGGGTGTGGAGCTCGTCGATGAACAAGATGATGTCGCCGCGGGTGCGGATCTCCTTGAGGACCTTCTTCAGCCGCTCCTCGAAATCGCCGCGGTACCGGCTGCCGGCGACAAGGGCGCCAAGGTCGAGCGTGTAGAGCTGCTTGCCCCGCAGCGTCTCGGGCACGTCGTTGGCCACGATCTTCTGGGCGAGGCCCTCGACGATCGCCGTCTTGCCGACGCCCGGTTCACCAACGAGGACGGGGTTGTTCTTGGTGCGGCGTGACAGCACTTGCATCACGCGCTCGATCTCGCGGTGGCGCCCGATCACGGGGTCGAGCTTCTTCTCCCTCGCCTGCTGGGTGAGGTTGCGCCCGAACTGGTCGAGCACGAGCGAGCCGCTTGGCTGGGCCTCGCTGCTCCCGCTGCTGCCCCCAGGGGCCGAACCGGCCTTCTCGCCAGAGCTACCGCCCGGGCCGCTGTAGCCGGAGAGCAGCTGGATGACCTGCTGGCGCACGCGGCTGAGGTCGGCGCCGAGCTTGACGAGCACCTGGGCGGCGACGCCCTCGCCCTCGCGGATGAGCCCGAGCAGGATGTGCTCGGTGCCGATGTAGTTGTGACCGAGCTGCAACGCCTCGCGCAGGCTCAGCTCGAGCACCTTCTTCGCTCTCGGCGTGAAGGGGATGTGCCCCGACGGCGACGAGCCACCTTGGCCGATGATCTCCTCGACCTGGCTGCGCACGGCCTCGAGCGAGATGCCGAGCGACTCGAGGGCCTTGGCGGCGACGCCTTCGCCCTCGTGGATCAGCCCGAGCAGGATGTGCTCCGTGCCGATGTAGTTGTGGTTGAGGAGCCGGGCCTCCTCCTGCGCCAGCACGACGACGCGACGGGCCCGGTCCGTGAACCTCTCGAACAAGTTCGCCTCCCCATTGGGGCTTGAAGTAGCAGGAGTGTACCCCTGCCCTAACGATGCGCGGTGTGGCGCGGCCGAGGTCGTCTGCGGTTGCGAGCGCTGGTTTCGGGTCCGCTCACCCCGTCTCGTAGCCTCTCGTTCGTGGCGCAGCACGCTGGTCCTGGCGAGCCGAGCTTCGTGCTCGACGTTCGACCTCGTGTCGAGGACGCGCTGCTCGCGGCTGTGCACGCCGACGATCCGTTCCTCACCGAGGTCGCCAGCCACCTCATCGTCGCGGGCGGCAAGCGCGTGCGTCCGCTGTTCGCCGCGGCTGCTGGTGCGTGCGCGACACGCGGTGCTCCCGTGCGAGACGAGGTCGTGCTCGGCGGCGTTGCCGTCGAGCTCGTGCACCTCGGTTCGCTCTACCACGATGACGTCATCGACGAGGCCCCGACCCGGCGCACCGTCGAGAGCGTGAACGCCCGATGGGGCAACCTCACCGCGATCCTCGCCGGCGACTTCCTTCTGGCCAAGGCTTCGGAGATCGCAGCTTCGCTCGGCACGGAGGTGGCCGCGTTGCTGGCAGCGACGATCGGGCGGTTGTGCGAGGGCGAGGTGGGTGAGCTGCGTTCCGCGTACGACATCTCGCGCTCCGAAGGCGCTTATCTCACATCGATCAGGGGCAAGACGGCTTCGCTGTTCGCGACGGCCTGCCGCATCGGCGCGATCGTGGGTGGTTTGCCCCGTGAGCACGTCGAGTCGCTCACGACGTTCGGCGACGGATACGGGATGGCCTTTCAGATCGTCGACGACGTGCTCGATCTGACGGCGACCGCCGCGCAGCTCGGCAAGCCCGCCGGCCACGATCTCGTCGAGGGCGTCTACACGTTGCCCGTGCTACGCGCCCTCGCTGCACCGGGTTCGGAAGGGTTGGCGAAGATGCTCGGCACACCGCTCGACGACGAGCAGCTGGCAGCGGCCCTCTCCCTCGTGCGCTCCGACGGTGCCGTGCCGGCAGCCCTCGCGGCTGCCACCGCTTACGTCGATGCTGCCGTCGCGTCGCTCTCCTCCCTCGGCGACGACCCGGCCGTCGAGTGGCTCTCTGCGTCGGCGCGCAACCTGGTCGTCGACCTCGTTTCCTGACCCAGCAGCGGGACCCTCGGCAGCGAGGCTCAGGCTTCGGGCTCGGGGCGCAGGGTGGGGAAGAGGATCACGTCGCGGATGGTGGCGACGTCGGCGAGCAGCATCACGAGGCGGTCGATGCCGAGGCCCAGGCCGCCGGTCGGCGGCAACCCGTACTCGAGGGCTCGGAGGTAGTCGGCGTCGACCACCATCGCTTCGTCGTCGCCTGCTGCCTTGCGCGTGGCCTGCGCCTCGAAGTTCGCCCGCTGCACGTCGGGGTCGATGAGCTCGCTGAACGCGTTGCCGATCTCGCGTCCGGCGATGATCGGCTCGAAGCGCTCGACGTAACCGGCTTTCTCGCGGTGCGGACGCGCGAGGGGGGAGACCTCCTGCGGGTAGTCGGTGACGAACACCGGTCCCCAGAGCTCGGCCTCTGTCGTCTTCTCGTAGAGCTCGAGGATGAGCCGCCCGGGCCCGTCGCCCGGTTCGTAGCGCACGTCGTGCTCCTCACACAGGCGCTGGAGCTCGTCGACCGGCGTCGTGAGATCGACGTGCGCGCCGATCTGCTCCTCGATGAGCTCGGTCATCGAGGCTCGCCGCCACGGCGGGGCGAGCTCGATCGTCCTGCCGAGGTACGGCAACGTCGTGGTCGCACAAAGCTCGCGAGCGAGGTGGGCCACCAGGTCCTCGGTGATGGCCATCATGTCGGTGTAGTCGGCGTAGGCCTGATAGAGCTCGAGCATCGTGAACTCGGGGTTCCACCTGTAGCCGATGCCTTCGTTGCGGAACACCCGACCGATCTCGAAGACCTTCTCGAAGCCGCCGACGACGAGCCTCTTGAGGTACAGCTCGGGGGCAACCCGCAAGTAGACGTCCATGTCGAGCGCGTTGTGGTGCGTGACGAAGGGCTTCGCCGCCGCACCGCCGGGGATGGGGTGAAAGACGGGCGTCTCCACCTCCATGAAGCCGCGGGCCTCGAGAAAGCGGCGCGTCAGGCTGAGCACCTGGGAGCGTAGGACGAACGTGCGTCGCGCGCCTTCGGTGACCCAGAGGTCGACGTATCGCTGCCGGTAACGGGTGTCGGGATCATTGATGCCGTGCCACTTGTCGGGGAACGTACGCCGCGCCGTCGCGAGCAGCGTCCACGCGTCGACTCGCACCGACAGCTCACCTGTCTTCGTCGCCATCACCGCGCCGGTCACGGTGATCCAGTCGCCGAGGTTCAGCGTGGAGAACGCAGCGAACTCGGGGGTCGCTTGCGCACGAGCGAAGAGTTGGATGCGACCTGTCGAATCCTGCAGGGTGGCGAACGCGAGCTTGCCCATCTCCCTTCGCAGCATCAGCCGGCCGGCAACGGTGACGATGTGGTCGGTCTCGGTGCCGGCCTCGATGCCAGCGTGCCTCGCTGCGAGACCAGCTGCCGTCGCGTCGACCTCGACTCGGTACGGGACGGGCTCGCTCACAGCGGCAGGTTCTTCTCGTGGATCAGGCGCAGCCCGTGCAGCGTGAGCCACGGCTCGTGGAACTGGATGGTCGAGGAGAACGGCGCGATGAGCCCCGCCAGCCCACCCGTTGCGACGACGGTGGCCTCGCCGATCTCGGCGAGGATGCGTGTTGCGATGCCGTCGACCTGCGCGGCGAACCCGTAGACCGCTCCCGATTGGATCGACTCGACGGTGTTCTTGCCGATCACGCTCCTTGGCTCGACCAGCTCCACGCGGCGGAGCGCAGCGGCGCGACCGAACAGCGCGTCGAGGCTGATCTCGATGCAGGGGAGGATCGCGCCACCGAGGTACTCGCCCTTCGCCGAGATGGCCTCGAGCGTGGTCGCCGTGCCGAAGTCGACCACGATCGTCGGGCCGCCGAAGAGGTCGAACGCGCCGACGGCGTCGGCGATCCTGTCGGCGCCGACCTCCTTCGGGTTGTCGTAGAGGATCGGCATTCCTGTCTTCACCCCGGGCTCGACCACGATCGCCTGGAAGCCGAAGTAGCGAGCGGTCATCTCACGTACAGCAGCGGTGATCGACGGGACAGAGGAGCACAGCGCGACACCGTCGACGTCCTCGTCGAAGCTGAAGCCGTGGAAGCCGAGGAACTCCTGCACGAGCAGCGCGAGCTCGTCGCTCGTGCGCTCGGCCGACGTGGCGATGCGCCAGTGGTCGAGCAGGTCGCGCTCAGCTCCCGATGCGCGCTCGGCGCCCTCCTCGGCGTCGGTCCCGTAGAGCCCGATGACGGTCTGGGTGTTCCCGACGTCGATGGCGAGCAGCACTAGTTGCCCTCGATGTCGAGCCCGATGTCGAGCACAGGCGCCGAGTTGGTGAGGGCGCCGATCGAGACGAGGTCCGCGCCTGTGGAGGCGTACGCTCCGACGTTGTCGAGGGTGATCCCTCCCGACACCTCGAGCAACGGTCGACGACCCGATGTTGCCGCGTGCTCGTCGGCGGCGGCGGCGCACGAACCGACCTCGGCCGGCGTCATGTTGTCGAGCAGGAGCGCGTCGGCGCCCGCCGTCAGCGCCTCACGCACCTGCTCGATGCGATCGCACTCCACGTGGACCGTCCGGGCGGGCCACCGCTCGCGGGCCACCTTGATCGCATCTGCGAGACCGAACAGGGCGATGTGGTTGTCCTTGAGCAGGATCCAGTCCGAGAGGTTGCCGCGATGGTTCGCCCCGCCGCCGGCGCGCACCGCAGCCTTCTCGAGAGCGCGCAGCCCCGGCGTCGTCTTGCGGGTGTCCCAGACGCGCAGGGGTGCGGCGGCCTCGACGAAGCGGCGCGTCAGCGACGCAACGCCCGACAGGTGCCCGAGGAAGTTCAGCGCGCTGCGCTCGCCGGTGAGCATCGAGTGCAACGGCCCGCTCACCTCGGCCACAACGGATCCAACCTCGAGCGCGTCGCCGTCATCGGCATCCCAACGCACGGCGACGCACGCGTCGAGCTGCGCGAACACCTCGGTCGCGCACGCGCGCCCTGCGAGCACCCCTGATCCGCGAGCGACGATGCTCGCCGTGGCCGTGAGCTCGGTCGGCAGCAACGCGGAGGTGAGATCGCCGAGCAGCGTGAGATCCTCCTCGAGCGCGCGAGCTGCCGCGGCGCGCACTGCGGTGATCGGTGGATGGAAGTCGCGGCCCATGGGACGACCAGCCTGCCCCGACCGCGTCGGCCGGTGCCAAAGGAAGCGCGCCACAACGAGGCACTACCGTCGCGTCGTGCCGAGGAAGGCTGGCCCTGCTGTGATGCTGGCACGGGGCCTGCGCCGACGATGCGGGCGGTGTGGAGCGAAGGCGGCGTTCAGGGGCCACTTCCGCCTCGCCGAACGATGCACGACGTGTGGCTACCGCTTCGCCCGCGAGGCGGGCTCCTTCACGGGCGTCTACATCCTCAACTACGCGGCGACGAGCGTGCTGTTGGTGATCGAGCTCTTCGCGTACTTGGCGGTGTCGGTGCTCGGCGACGAGAGCGCGCCGCTCGGTCCGTGGCTGGTCGCCGCAGTGGCGATCGCCGTCGTCATCCCCATCGTCACCTACCCGCGAGCTGCGACGACGTGGGCCGCGCTCGACCTCGCGATGCGTCCGCTCGAGCCGCTCGAGGAGGCTGAGGCCGCGCTCAACACAGCGCCGCCGTCAGCCGATCAGCCGAAGCCGCGCTGATCCTGCTTGAGGGCGGTGTCGACGCAGAGCGCCGCGGCCACGACGAGGCTGCGAAGTGGATCTTCGAGGGGGCTGTGGATCTGTAGGACGTAGTTGTCGGCCGTCGTGAACATGGTCTTGGCGAGCCCCTCCCACGTCTTGGTGATGCGGGCGACTTCGGTGCCGTTGTGGTCCTGGATGTTGAAGTTCCACGCCCGCCAGTTCTCCGCGCTGATCGTGCCGTAGACGTGCCCGCCGGCTTCGAGCCCGAAGCGGATCTTGCCGAAGGCGTTCTGCTGGACGATCCCTCCGACCTCTCGGCCTTGACCGTCTTGGATGGTGAACTTCGACTTCACCAGCTTCGCCGGACGCGTCACCGCGAGGACCACGCTGCCCTGCATGTCGACGATCTGCAGCTTGTGGGTCATGAACTGGTCCACGCTGGTGAGAACGCGCAGGACCTTTTTCGCCGCCGACTGCCCGACCTGGCGCACGGCGCCGAGCTGGGTGCCGTTCTGGTCGTAGACGGCGTACTCGTTGTTGACCTCGATGAGCTTCGCCTTCTGGTTCACCACGAGGATGGGCTCGGTGAACAGCGTTCCGCCGCCCTGCACCACCCCGGCCTGCAATCCGGCGCGCGCAACGTCGCCCTGCACCTTGCCGGTCGCGCGGTTGACGGTCGGGACGTGGCTCGTGCCCGTTGGCGGGTCGACGGCCTGTTTGCCGTGCGAGCTCACGTGCTCGGTCCACTTCGCGCCGTCGTAGTAGCGCAGCTCGTGACGACCGAAGGGGTCGGGGTACCAGTCGGGTGCGTGTGTGCCGGCCTCGGGCATGCGCTGAAGGTATCGGAACTGGCCCTCGCAAGAGTTGCGGCTGTCGCGTCAGCCGATCACGAGGCGGAGGTGGAACGCCTCGTCGAGGTCGGGGAAGTCGGTGCGGGCATGGGCGCCGCGGCTCTCCTCGCGAGCGCGTGCCGCGCTGACCAGCGCCGTGCCGACGGTGACGAGGTTTCGGATCTCCCACGCCGCAGCGTCGTCGCCACTGAGCCCGGCTCCGATCTCGTCCAACGCCTCGCGCGCTTGGTCCAAGGAGTCTGCCGAGCGCAGCACGCCCGCATCGCGGAACATGCGCTCTTGCAGATGCTTGCGCGCGGTGTCCGGTTCGACGGCGGCATTCGATGGGTCCACGACGGTGACCGGCGCGTCGCCACCAAGGCGGCGCCCACCGATCACGCCGTCTGACGTTGCTGCGCCGTTGAGCACAGCGCGCATCGCGCCTGTCGCGTCGGGCCCGTCCTTTCCGCCAGCGACAGCCTCGACGACGCGCGGCCCGAAGACCATGCCATCGAGCAGCGAGTTCGACGCGAGGCGGTTCGCGCCCATGACGCCGTTGCACGCGACCTCCCCGGCGGCCCACAGCCCCGGGAGCGCCGTCGCCCCGTCGAGGTCCGCCACAACGCCGCCGCAGCTGTAGTGCGCGGCAGGGCTGATGGGCAGCCAGTCTGTGGCCGGATCGAGCCCGATGGCGCGCAGCTCGCTGGCGATGGTCGGGAACCGCTCACCAAAGCGCTCGAGACCAGTGGCATCGAGCCACACGTGGTCGGTTCCCTCTCTCGCCATCTGGGCGACGATCGCGCGGCTCACCTGATCGCGGGGCAGCAGCTCCTCGACGAATCGCTCACCTCCTCGACCCCTCAACAGCGCGCCGTGGCCGCGCAGAGCCTCACTCAGCAGCGGGCGCGGCATGGCCGGGTGGTGCAGCGCAGTGGGGTGGAACTGCACGAACTCGACGTCGGCCACCGCGATGCCCGCTCGCAACGCCATGGCGACCCCATCGCCTGTCGCCTCGCTCGGATTGGTCGTCACCGCGAAGAGCTGGCCCGCACCACCTGTCGCGAGCAGCACATGCCGGCTGGCGATCTCGACGCGGGTGCCGTGCTCGTCGAGTGCCACCACACCCGTGCACCGGCCGTTCGAGACGAGCAGGTCCAGCGCAAACCACCCCTCGTGGAGCGCCACGGCCCGCTTGCGCACCGCGTCGACCAGGGCCCGTTCCACCTCGACCCCCGTCGCCGCTCCGCCGGCGTGCACGATGCGGGCTTGGCTGTGGCCGCCCTCCCGGGCGAGCTCGAGCTCGCCGAGCTCGTCGCGGTCGAAGCGCGCCCCGAGCGCGATCAGCTCGTTGACGCGCGCTGGTCCCTCGTCGACGAGGACCCGCACGGCGTCGGCATCGCACAGACCAGCGCCAGCGGCCAGCGTGTCGGCGAGGTGGAGGTCGGTCGAGTCGGGGTCGGCACCGCCGAGCACGGCTGCGACCCCGCCCTGTGCCCACCGGGTGGTTGCTTGGTCGAGATCGCCCTTCGTGAGCACGCCGACGCGCAGCCCGTGCAGCTCGGCCCCCCGCACCGCGGCCGACAGCCCAGCCACGCCGGATCCGAGGACCAGCAGATCGAGGCTCATGCAACAGCCGTTCTCGAGGCAATAGGTGGCGCGACGCGCACCCTATTGCCTCGAGATCCGCTCAGAGCGCGGCGATCTCCCGGTAGAAGCGCTCGCCTGCCAGCTCACGGGCGAGCGCCTCGCTCACCGTTCGGTTGGCGGTGTCGACGTGCACGATCGTCGGGGCGTACTCCTCGAGGTCGGCTTCGTCGTAGTCGGCGTAGCTGATGATGATCACCTTGTCGCCGGGGGCGACGAGACGGGCAGCGGCGCCGTTGAGGCAGACCTTGCCCGTCGCACGCTCGCCTTCGATCACATAGGTCTCGAGACGCGCACCGTTGTCGACGTCGACGACCGCCACCTGCTCGTACTCGTACAGATCCGCTGTGTCCATGAGGTCGCGGTCGACCGTGATCGACCCGACATAGTGCAAGTCGGCGTCGGTGACCGTCGCGCGGTGGATCTTCGACTTCATCATGCGGCGCCGCATCGCGGTACCCCCTCGGTTGGTGGACGCCGCCTGCTGCGGTCGCCCCCTCGTTGTGTGGTCGCTCTACACCGACGCTACAGCGCCGACGTTGTCGATCAGTCTGGCACGACCGAACCGGGCCGCCGCAAGCAGGCGCAGCTCGCCGACCAGCGGGCGCACCGGTCGCAGGGTCTCGGCGTCGACGACCTCGGCGTAGTCGAGTGCAGCCAGACGCTGCGCGGCGATGCGCTCGGCGACCAGCGATCGGATCACGACAGGATCACGCTCACCGGCGGTGATCGCATCGGCACCGGCCACGAGAGCGGCGTGGACAACGGGAGCAGCAGCGCGCTCATCCGGCGTCAGGTACGCGTTGCGGCTCGACAACGCGAGGCCGTCGGGCTCACGCACCGTCGCGCAGCCCACGACGTCGACCGGGAAGGACAGATCGCCAGCCATGCGACGCACGACCGCGAGCTGCTGCCAATCCTTCTCCCCGAAGTAGGCAGCGCAAGGCCCTGCGATGGCAAGGAGCTTCGCGACGACCGTCGCCACACCCGCGAAGTGCGTCGGGCGGCTCGCCCCCTCCATCGAATCGCCGAGCTCCGCCACGGTGACCGTGGTGAGCGTGGGCAGGCCTGCGGGGTACATCTCCTCGACGCTGGGGGTGAGCAGCACATCCACGCCGGCGGCCTCGCACATCTCGGTGTCGCGCCCGAGGTCGCGGGGGTAGGCACCGAGGTCTTCGTCGGCCGCGAACTGCAGCGGGTTCACGAAGAGGGTGACCATCGTGATGCCGTTCCCAGCCACCGACCGCTCCATGAGCGAGCGGTGCCCGGCGTGCAGGTAGCCCATCGTTGGCACGAGACCCACCGTTCGTCCCTGCGCGCGGCCGTCGTCAAGGATCGTCCGGGCCTCGGCGATCGTGTCGACGGTCGTCGTCATGCCCGCAGTCTCGCGGGAGAGCTGCGGTGGGTGCGCGAGAACGCGCCGGGCAAGTCGTTCCTCGACCCCCGGCTTCTCGCAGGCCTGCACCTACTACCCGTACCTCAGTGACGCCGACCGGGCGCCGTACCGCCGCCGGCTACCACTGGGCAGGCCACCTGTGGGGCATCGGGACCCCGCGAGCGACCGATGTTGGCTAGCGCAACTGCTGGTGGGCGATGACCCCCTCGCGCTGGTCGCCATGCTGCGGGCCGCTCGCTTCGAGGTCATCGAGCCCAGCGTGCACACGATCTCGACGCCCGGCGCGAAGCGGACGCGGTCGCCAATGACGAGGCGGGGGCGGCGTCACGGCGAGGCCGCAGTCCTCGAGCAGGTAGACGTCCTCGCCGATCTCGATGCCCTCGACCCCGGTGATACGGGCCGGGGGCACGACGTAGGAACGCTGGCCGAATCGGGCGAAGGCGCTCGGTGCGGCGGTCGCCGGTCGCTCCGGTTGTGCAGCGCAGTGTGCATCGGCGATTGCAGGGCCGCGGTCGCTCCCCCTGCGGACCGGGCCCACCGGCGGCCGCGGGCGGCGGCCTGTCGGAGCCTCCTCGAGGCCGTCGGCATGGGAGGCGGATGGCACCGACGGGCGCGCCGCAGCGAACGCAGGAACCGCCGTTCGGGCGGCGAAGTAGGGTTCCGCAAGGAACGTGGCGGGCAGACGTTTCGGTTCGAGATCCCTGCCGGGCCGCGCGCCGCGGCCCTGCCCCAACCCACCGGAGTTGCCCCGTGGCCCCGCTGACCGAGTCCGAAACGCCGACGCCGAGGCCGCCTCGCGTCGTGCCGACCGGACGCGGGCGCAGCCTGACGCCGATCATCTCGGCCTACCCGTCGCTGCTGACCCGGGCCTACTGCGTGGCCCGGTTCCGCATCATCAAAGGGCGCTTCCTCGAGGAAATCGGCCAGTTCCTGCCCTGGGGCGGCAACGTGCTGGAGGTGGGATGCGGGTTCGGCCTCTTCTCGCTGTACTTCGCCCGCACCCGCCCCGACCTCCAGATCCACGGCTTCGACATCGACGAGGGCAGGGTGCAGAAGGCCGAGGCCGTCCGGCGCCGCCTGGGGTTGACCAACGCCAGCTTCGAGGTCGGCGACGCCAGGGAGGCGACGCTGCCCGGCGGGCTCGACGCCTGCTACATGCTCGACATCATCCACCACATCCCGCACGCCTCGGCGCTGGAGCTCATCGAGGCCTGCCATCGCCAGTTGCGTCCCGGCGGGGTGCTGATCATCAAGGACGTCGACACCCGCCCCCGCTACAAGATGGCGTTCACCTGGCTCCTCGACGTCATCATGACCAAGGGCGAGCGGCCCGAGTACTGGAACCGGTCCGAACTCATCGGGGAGCTCCACCGGGTCGGCTTCGATGTCGTCACTTACGCCATGGTCGACCTGCTGCCGTACCCGCACCAGCTGTACGTCTGCACGAAGCCGCTGCCCACCGCATGAGCAACGGTGCGCCGCCGTCCACGGGCAGCCGTGGACTGAGGGCGAACGCGGATCTGGTCGCCATCCTCGCCGTCGCCTTCATCGGGCGCGTCGGTGTCGTGCTGGCGACCCGTCACCTCACGATGCGGGACGACTCCGCCGATTACGTGCGCCTCGGCCTGGTCCTCTCCCACGGTCACGGCTTCGGTGAGTCGGTCCTCGCCGCCGGCGGTGGCCCCACCGCATTCCGCGCTCCGGTGTACCCCATGTTCCTGGGCACGGTCTTTCGCCTGACCAGTGACTCGCTCACCGCGGCGCGCCTCCTCCAGGCGGTGACCGGCACGGTGACCGTCGCCCTCATCGGCGTGCTGGCCTGGCAGCTGTTCGACCGTCGCCATGCGATCGTGGCCGCGGGGCTGGCGGCCGTGTACCCGCCGCTAATCCTCGTGGGGGACGCGGTGCAGACCGAGTCGATCTCGCTGCCGCTCGAGCTGCTCGTGCTGGTCCTCGCCCTCGAGCACCGGCGCCGGCACCAGGGTGGGCTACTGCTGCCGGTGGTGGGCGGCGGCCTCATCGGGCTGTGCATCCTCACCCGCCCTGCCAACATCGCCATGGTCGTCCCGGTCGTCCTGCTGGTGACGTGGCGAGGGCGGCGGGCGTTCGTGGCTCCGTCCCTGGTGGTCGTCGCCATGGTGGTGACCTTGCTCCCCTGGCAGATCCGCAACCAGGCGACGTTCCACCGCTTCGTCCCCGTCAGCACGGCCGACGCCTTCATCATCGCCGGGGTGTACAACGACCAGGCCGCCCACGACCCGGTCAACCGGGCGGTGTGGCGACCGCCGACGATCATCCCCGGTCAGGCCGAGCTGTTCGCCGATCCGACCCTCGACGAGGTCGAGCTGGCCGACGCCCTGCGCACGAAGGGGACCGACTACGCCAAGCACCACGTCGGCTACATCCCCGTCGTTCTGGCCGTCAACCTCCTCCACCTCCTCGACCTCGGCGGACTGGCCCGTGCCGACCTCGGCCACCTCTCCGAGGGCTACGGCCGGGGCTGGAGTCGGCTGTGGACCTACTCCTACTTCGTGGTGGCCCTGCTGGCGGTGGCCGGGGCGTTCTCGAAGCGGGCCCGACAGGCGCCCCTGGCGGTGTGGCTCACGCCGGTGCTGTTCGTCCTGGTGACGATCCCCACGCTCGGGACGTCGCGCTACCGCGCCCCGATCGAGCCGTTCCTCGTTCTTCTGGCCGCGATTCCCATCCTGGCCCTCCTGGACCGCGGGAGGGCCGGGGATGAGAGCGCCACGTCGGGGTAGTCGCTCAGCACCTCGCCGGCCAGGCTGATGGTGGCGTCGAGGTCGGCCAGGCCGGACGTCCCGATCGGCGACGTGACGTAGACGAGCATCCCGGTGGTGTCGCGGTAGTGGCGTCCGTAGACCTCCAAGGCGGCGGCGAGGGCGAGGGTGGCGCCCACGGGCACGAGGACAGGGCGCTCCCAGCCGGGCGCGAACCCGATCGTGCCCAGGCGGAACAGGTCGACGATGCCGGTGAGCGGGTTGAGGTCCAGTAGCCACGACCGCCGGCCGAGCAGGAACTGCTGGTAGATGATCGGTGTGACGGAGATCCACACGAGCAGCGCGGCCTGCACGAGGTAGCGCACGTCCCGGAAGTAGACGTGGACGGCGGCGAGGACCAGCGACCGCGCCGTGAACGCCACCAGCAGCACCGTCGCCGGCACCGGGACCAGGAGGCGCGTCGAGCCGGCGCTCAGCCTCCCGGCGAAATAGGTTCAGGCCACGATGCCGTCGCCGCTGGCGTCCCCGGGTCGCCGACGAACGACGCGGCCACCGTTGCCGTGGGCGGCGCGGCGTGCGCCTGCTCGTCGGCGAGCCGGATCGCGCAGGCGGCCCGTCCGGCGGCATCGGTCACGCTGTCGCAGCCCCCGACCTCGCTGTCGAAGTGGATCGAACGGCCGGCGAGCGGGGCGCCGGCGCGATCGACCAGCGTCGCCGACAGCAGGACCTGGAACGGGCCGGGGATCAGCGCCGGGGCGTCGACGGTGAGCGCGGGGGCGGCCTGCTGCGCCAGGGCCGCGGCCACCTGCTGGTCGCGCCGCTGGATGTCGTGGCGGGCCGCGTAGGCCGGAACGGTGCTCAGGGCGGCGAGGGCCAGGGTGCCGGCCGCCGCCATCGCCCACGCCGGGCGCCGTCGGACCGACGGAGCTGCCGGGGTCGCCGCCGCCGACGCCGGCGGTCCCTCCGCCGCGGGGGCCGGCCGGTGGCCCAGGGCCCGGAGGGGGGCTTCCACGAAGCAGTACGACACGAAGGCCAGCACGAACGAGGCGGCGACGAAGACCCCAGCGGCGACTGGGACCGAGCGCCGCTGAAGGAACCCGAGGAGGACGAAGAGCACGAGCATGTGCCACAGGTAGAGCGAGTACGAGAGCTTCCCGATCGCCACCGGCAGGCGGGTGGCGAGGACCCGGCTCGGCACCCACCTGGTGTCGAGCAGCCCGACCAGCGTCGCCGTTGCGCCGACGGCGAGGATCGTGTAGCCGCCCCGCGCGTAGAGGAAGGTGTCGCTCGGATTCGTCCGGAGGGCGTAGGCGGCGACGACGAGCAGGCCGCTCCACCCCATCGTGCGCGCCAGCCAGGTCGGTGGACGCCACCCGGCCCGGCGGGCCCAGGCCACGAGCGCCCCGAGGAGGAGGGCGTCCATCCTGGTCTCGGTCTGCAGGTACACGAACGGAAAGCCGTACCCGATGCGGTGGTTCAGGTAGGTGCGGGACGCGAGGGCCACCGCGATGCCGGCGACGGCGACGACCGGTACCGCGCCGCGGCCCCACCGGCGGACGGCGAGGACGAGCACGACGGGCCACGCCAGGTAGAACTGCTCCTCTACGGCCAGGGACCACAGGTGTCCGGTGTCAGCCGGCACCGACCAGTTGCGGGCCATGACCCAGTTCGTCGTGTAGGTGAAGGCCCCGATCCAGAAGTGGATCTCGTCGCGCAGGCGCTGGCCGGCGACCTGCGACGCCGCCGCCTGGACGACGATGAAGGCGGCCAGGGCCGGGAACAGGCGAAAGCCGCGCCGCCGGTAGAACCGGCGGAACGAGACCCCTCCGGTGCGCTCCCGCTCCTCGAGCAGCAGGGACGTGATCAGGAATCCGGAGAGCACGAAGAAGAGGTCGACGCCGATGTACCCGCCCTTGGGGAGGAGGCGGGAGGTGGGGAAGGCGAAGGCGTGGAGGTGCTCGGCCATCACCAGCAGCACCGCCAGTGCCCGCAACCCGTCGAGGGCGCCATGGTGGCCAAGTCGCTTCGTGGCGGGAGCCTCGGCGGGCACGGCGATGGAACGCCCGCCGTCGCCGATGCTTGCGGTCGTCGACGGCGGCTGGCCGGTACCGTGTCGTCGTGCGGGCGTGCTGCTGATGAGCGAGATGGTGGCACCGACCGGGCTGCCGTGGCCAAAGGCCCCGCGGATCTTCTACTCGTTCCACGTGTGCCTGTTCCGCTGGCAGCCGGACGCGCCGGCGGCCACCGCCTCAACCGTGGCGTAGCGCCCAGTCGTAGCGAACTCGAGGCAATAGGTGGCGCCCCGCGCCACCCATTGCCTCGAGTTCTTGGGTCACAGCGGTTCGGCGGGGGCCACGTAGCCCTGCGCCCTGTCCTCCCAGCCAGCGTCGAGGAGATCGGGAGCGACGTCGGCGAGGGGCGCCATCACGAAGCGCCGCTCGCGCATCCGGGGGTGGGGGATCTCGAGGTCGGGCTCGGCGACCGTCACCCCGTCGATCCACAAGATGTCGACGTCGAGCGTGCGTGGCCCCCAGCGCTCGGCGCGCACCCGCCCCGCACCGGACTCCAGCCGGTGGCACATGCCGAGCAGTTGGCGGGGCGTGGCGCTCGACTCGATCGCGGCGACCAGGTTCAAGAACGGCCCCTGCCCGCCGGGGCCACCGATGGGCTCGGTCTCATAGAGCCCCGAGACCGCTGTGATGCCCTCCATCGATCCGAGTGCCTCGCGAAGGTGACGGCGCCGGTCGCCGAGGTTGGAGCCCAGCGCCAGCAGCACACGTCGGGTCATGCGCGTCGGCGGGTGATGCTGACCCCGGCCGTGGCGAGCTGCTGGGCCACCGGCGGGCGCAGCTTGCGCACCGCCACGCCGACCTCGGTGACGCCATCGTCCGCCAGTACGACCTCGGCGATGCGCTCGGCGAGGTGCTCGAGGAGCTCGAACCGCTCGGTAGTGATGACCCGCTCGACGATGCTGCAGATGGCGCCGTAGTCGACCGTGTCGTCGAGCTCGTCCGTGCGGCCCGGCTTCGAGAGGTCGGCTGCGATGTCGAGGTCGACCTCGAGGGGCTGTGGCCTGTCGCGTTCCTCGGCAAGCACGCCGCAACGGCCCGAGGCTCTGAGGCCCCGCAGCTCGATCCGGTCCCCCACGGTCACACCTTGGGCTTGGGCAGCTGCGATGCGAGGGTGACCATCTCGCGGGCGGCGGGGCCCATCTGGCGCGACACGAGGCGCTCGGTGATCGAGATCGCTCGCGGCCCGGAGTCGATCATCCCGTTCCACAACAAGAACCCAGCCATCACCCCCGAGACCCGGTCGCCGAGCTCGTCGCCGTGCACGAGGATCTTGCCGCCGTCGGCGAGCATCTGGCGCAGCTCGGGCAGGAACGTGGCGAGGAATCGTTGGGGTTCGTCGGCAGCTGCGAACGGCCGGTGACGCCAGGTGACGCCGAGCTCATCGTAGTTGTGCAGGTTGTGCGGCGAGGGGATCAGGGAGATGACACACGTGAAGCCCTGCTCACGGATCCAGATGATCTCCTCTTGGCGGCGAACCCTCCGGTGGTTGGCGCCGTAGCCACCTGGACGCTCGCAGACGGCGATCTTGTCGGTGATCACCCACGAGAAGTTGCGGGGCTGGATGCCCTGGGCCCACTTGCCCTTCATGCCCGGCACGGATCGAGGCTCTCCCTGGTCACTGGCCCGCCACGACCGTCGCGGCGTGGACGGTCGCCCGCACATCATGCACCCGGATCATCCGAGCGCCTTGCATGATGGCCCAGACCGCTGTGGCGACCGAGCCCTCGAGCCTGTCGTCGCTGTCCACGGGCTGACCACCTGCCCGCGCGTCGGACTCAGCGAGCGCAACCCCGAGAAAGCGCTTGCGGCTCGTCCCCACGGCCACCGGGTACCCGGTAGCCACGAGCACGTCGAGGTGCCGCAGCAAACGCCAGTTGTGTCGCGGTGTCTTGCCGAACCCGAAGCCCGGGTCGATCCACAGCTCCTCGACCCCCGCCGCGACCGCCGCCTCGGCGCGAGCAACGAGGAAGTCGCGCACGTCGACAACGACGTCGTCGTAGCTCGGTGCGTCTTGCATGGTGCGCGGATCGCCGATCATGTGCATGGCGACGAACCCTGCGCCCGAAGCGGCTGCGAGCGCGAAGAGCCCGGCTGACACGTCGTTGACGATCGTCGCGCCGGCTTCGATGGCGGCCTCGGCCACGCCGGCCTTGCGCGTGTCGATCGACACGCGCACGTGCGGGCGCAACGCCGAGATGACGGGGATGACCCGCCGCAACTCCTCGGTCTCGGGCACCGGCTCCGCGCCCGGTCGGGTCGACTCGCCGCCGACGTCGATGACGTCAGCGCCTTCGGCCACCAACGCCAGACCGTGGGCGATCGCCGCCTCGTGATCCAGGTAGCGACCGCCGTCGGAGAACGAGTCTGGCGTGACATTGACGACGCCCATGATCGAGGGGAGCGCAGCGGGCCCTCGTGTTCCTCCGCTCACGGGCACCTCGGCGAGCACGACGCGGGCACGGCGGCGCACCCTACCGGCGTCGCCTCAGCCCCTGATCAGCTCGGCCACCGTCAGCACAGCCAGCCCGGCGAAGACGAGCGCAGCGGTCCGGTGCAGCGTGCGCAAGGAGACGCGAGCGACGAGCTGACGCCCGGCAGTCACGGCGATGCCAGCCACAGCCCAGAGCGCGCCAAGCGCACCGACTCCGACTGCGGCGGGGTGCTCGCTCGTCGCTGCGAGCGATGCGGTGGCGAGCTGGGTCAGATCGCCCCACTCGGCAAGGGCGATCACGCCGAAGCTGCCGGCGATGGCAGCTCTGGTCGAGGCGCGCTCGACGACGGCAGCGTCGTCGGCGTCGCCCGCGCCGGCGGCCGCACGCCAGAGCACGACCGCGCCAATGGCGAAGAGCACGCTCACCATCGCCTTGACCGCGACGTCCGGTAACAGCGAGACCAGCCGGCCCGCTGCCACCGCGACGATCACGTGCACCGTGAACGCGAGCGCCGCTCCGCACCACACGGCAAGCGGGTGCCTGTAGCGGGCGACGAGCACGATCGAGGCCACCATCGTCTTGTCGGGCAGCTCGGCCGGAAAGACGGCTGCGAACGCCCGCAGGGCGTCGCCGATCACCGCGACTGGATGAAGCGCATCGCCTCTTCCCGTGTCGCGACGTTGCGGCGGAACAGGCCACGCACCGCGGAGGTGACGGTCGTCGAACCGGGCTTGCGCACCCCGCGCATGGTCATGCACAGGTGCTCGGCCTCGATGACGACCATCACGCCTCGCGGCTGCAGGGCCGACTCGATGGCGTCGGCCACCTGCACGGTGAGGCGCTCCTGCACCTGCGGGCGCCGGGCGAAGCCCTCGACGACACGAGCTAGCTTGGACAGCCCCGTGATGCGCCCGTCGTCGTTGGGGATGTACGCGACGTGGGCCTTGCCGAGGAACGGCACGAGATGGTGCTCGCAGAGGCTCGCGAGTGAGATGTCGCGGACCACGACCATCTCGTCATGGTCGGCTTCGAAGGTCACTTGCAGGTGTCGTGCCGGCTCCTCGTGCAGACCGCTGCACACCTCGGCGTAGAAGCGCGCGACGCGCGCTGGCGTCTGCAACAAGCCGTCACGATCAGGGTCCTCCCCCATCGCTTCGAGGATCTCTCGCACGGCCTTTTCGATGCGAGCCAGATCGACGGGCGACCCGTCGGGCACGTCGGAGTCCGACATCGATCAGGGACTCGGTTCGGGGCCGGCAGCGCGTCGCCACCTGAGCCCCTTGCGGCGAGCGGGCTGCGCGGGGGCAGGGACCGGCGCTGGTGAGGCTGCGCTCACCGGCGCTGGCACGGGTGCAGGGATCGGTGGGCTGGGTCGTGCTACCCGTGCGGTGGCCTTCGGAGGGTCGCTCGACCACGGCTCGAGACCGTCGAAGATGCGAGCGAGATCGGCATCGTCGACGGTCTCCTTCTCGATCAGCTCGCCGGCGATCTGATCGAGGATCGCCCGATGCACGGTGAGGACCGCGAGGGCCTGCTGGTGCGCGTCCTCGATCAACGCGTTGAGCTCCTCGTCGATGCGCCGAGCGAGGTCGTCTGAGTAGTCGCGGACGTGGCCCTGGTCGCGCCCGACGAACACCTCCCCCGGCTCCTGGCCGAACTTGCGGGGGCCGAGGTTCGCGCTCATGCCGTATTGCATCACCATGGCCCTGGCGAGCTCGGTGCACTTCTCGATGTCGTTCGCCGCGCCGGTCGTGATCTCGCCGAACACGAGCTCCTCGGCGCTGCGCCCACCGAGGACCGCTGCCATCTGCGCCCGCAGCTGCGCCGTCGTGAGCGTGTAGCGGTCTTCTGGCAGGTACCACGTGAGCCCGAGTGCCCTGCCTCGGGAGACGATCGAGACCTTGTGCACCTTGTCGCCGTCAGGCAGCACGTGGCCAACGAGTGCGTGGCCAGCCTCGTGGTAGGCGATGACGCGCTTCTCCTGCTCGGAGATCACCCTGCTCTTGCGCTCTGGTCCGGCGAGCACGCGGTCGATCGCCTCGTCGAGCTGCGCGAACCCGATGACGTCGAAGCCTCGCCGAGCCGACAGCAGCGCCGCTTCGTTCATCAGGTTGGCGAGGTCCGCACCGGTGAAACCAGGTGTGCGCTTGGCGAGACGGTCGAGGTCGATGCCCGGGGCGAGCGGTTTGCCCTTGGAGTGCACGGCGAGGATGGCCCGTCGACCGGCGAGGTCGGGCCGGTCGACGACGATCTGACGGTCGAAGCGGCCCGGGCGCAGCAGGGCAGGGTCGAGGATGTCCGGCCGGTTGGTGGCAGCGACGAGGATCACGCCCGCCTGCACGTCGAAGCCGTCCATCTCGACGAGGAGCTGGTTGAGGGTCTGCTCGCGCTCGTCATGACCACCGCCGAGCCCGGCACCGCGGTGGCGGCCGACGGCGTCGATCTCGTCGACGAAGATGATCGCAGGGGCCGCAGCCTTCGCCTGCTCGAAGAGGTCACGCACACGGCTGGCGCCGACGCCGACGAACATCGCGACGAAGTCCGAACCGTAGATCTAGAAGAAGGGAACGCCCGCTTCACCTGCCACCGCCCGAGCGAGCAACGTCTTGCCCGTTCCCGGCGGCCCGTAGAGCAGGACGCCCTTCGGGATCTTCGCACCCATGGCCTGGAAGCGGGCGGGGTCCTCGAGAAACTCCTTGATCTCGCGCAGCTCCTCGACGGCCTCGTCGGCGCCGGCGACGTCGTCGAAGGTGACCGTGGCCTGATCCGGACCGGGTTGCCTCGCCTTTGCCTTGCCGAACGACAGCACCTTGTTGCCGCCCTGCATCGAGTTCATGAGCAGGAGGAACAACCCGAACAACACGGCGATCGGCAGCAGGTTGAACAGCAACGTCAGCCAAACCGACTCCGACTGCTCGTCGACGTCGAGCTTGACGTTGGCGTCGGTGAGCTGCTTGGTCAGCTCGTCTGCGTACTGCTCGGGGAAGTTGACCGTGAACTGCTGGCCGCCGTCGAGCTTGCCGGTGACCTTGTGGTCCTTGTCCTTGAGCGACGCCTCGCTGACCTTGCCGTCGGCGATCGACTTCTGGAACTCGTCGAGGCTCAGCTTGTGGGGGCTCGCTCCGCTGTTGAGCCAGCTCATGCCGACGACCAGAACTGCGACGGCGAGCGCAAGGTATGCGAAGACCGGACGGGAGATGCGCTTCTTCACGATGCCGCAACAGGGTACCGGCTCAGGGCTGCGACACCCCTCGCGCCTCCGCGCTCACTCGTGCCACAAGCGCAGATCACGCAGGTTGCGGAAGCGCTCCGCCACGTCGAGGCCGTAGCCCACAACGAACTCGGGAGGAATGTGGAAGCCCACGTAGCGCAGGTCGGGGTCGTCGGGTTGCAGCCCGTCTTTCACCAGCAGGGCACAGACATCGAGGCTCGCCGGCCCTCGCGTGAGGAGGTTCTTGCGCAACCAACGCAGCGTCAGCCCGGAGTCGACGATGTCCTCGACGAGCAACACCTTGCGACCGCTGATATCGGCGTCGAGGTCCTTGACGATGCGCACGATGCCCGACGTCTTCGTCGCGCTGCCGTACGACGACACGGCCATGAAGTCGACGTCGACAGGGAGATCGATCTCGCGAGCGAGGTCGCTCATGAACATGAACGCGCCCTTGAGCACGCCGAAGAGCAGCGGGGGCTCGTCGGCGTAGTCAGCGCTGATGGCTTTGCCCAGCTCTCGGATGCGGGCTTGCAGCTTGTCTTCGCCGACGACGACGGCGCCGAGCTGCTGATGCTCGATCGTCACCCGATCGCCCGCGCCCGTCTCGCGCCACACGTCATGGTCGGACCGTAGCGGCGGTGATCGTCAGGCGGCCACGCGAGCGACCGACCCGACGACCACCACCCACCTCGCACGCGACGACGTCGCCCCGGGCAACGGCCAGAACACGCTCGACCGTCGCGGCGTCGGGGGGGTGGCGCTCGTCGCCGGTGCGTAGCCACGCCCGCACCGCGCGACGCGCGAGCGCGAGGGGCGCCGCGCCAAGCACCCGCGCGTCGGAGGGGTCGATGGCCGCGGCAAGCGAGTCGAGCAGCACGGCGTCGTCGGCGAGCAGAGCCGCTTGGCGGGCCACGACCGCGACCACGTCGCGGGCCGCGACATCATCGAGAAGGGGCAGGACCTCGTGGCGGATTCGGTTGCGCCGAAACGACGGGTCGGCGTTGCTCGGATCTTCGAGCGGCGCAAGCCCCCTTTCGGCGCACAGCGCGTGTGTCTCGGTGCGGCGCAGGCGCAGGATGGGCTTCGTCGCGTCGTCGCGGATGCCGCGCAGCCCATCGAGTCCGGCGCCCCGCACCAGGTTCAGCACCACCGTCTCGGCTTGGTCGTCGGCCGTGTGACCCGTGAGAGCTCCACGGCCGAGCGCGGCGCGGCGCGCGGCACGCGCCCGCGCCTCCTGGTTGGGCCCAGCGCTGAGCTGGACGCGCTCGCCTCGAAACCCGGCTCCAAGCTGATTCGCCACGTGGGCGACCATGTCGGCTTCCGCGCCCGAGCCTTGTCGGAGCCCGTGATCGATGTGGACGGCTGTCACCTCGAGCGCAGCTGCGCAGGCGAGCACCAGGAGCGCGAGGGAATCGGCCCCACCCGAGACGCCGCACACCACCGGCGTGCCACGAGCCGGGAATCGGCAGCGCGCCAGTAGAGCTTCGGCGTTCATCGCCGCATTGTCGCCCAGCGTCGAGCTGTAGGTTCGCCGAATGCCCGTTGGCTCGTGTCGGACGATCGCGCGTGTTGCCGCCGTCCTCGCGACGGCGATGGTGTCGCTCGCGCCGATGGCGATCGCCCCGGTGGCCGGTGCTTCGACAGCGGTGACCGTGCCGGTGCCTCTGCTCACGGTGCCGCCGGACGGCTTGCGCGGCCACGCCCTCTGGGACAGCTACTACGACCTCGCGCCGTTCGGTTACGAGGAGCAGGAGCTTTTCGTCTCGGGCACGGCCGTGGACTCGGTCGGCAACGGCGCGCCGTACACGACGCGGATCATCGTGACGCGCCCTGTCGACCCCGCGCGGTTCAACGGCACCGTGCTCCTCGACTGGGTCAACGTGACCGCGCAGTTCGAGAACGCGGTCGACACGATGCTCTCGCGCGAGATGCTCATGCGCGAGGGCTTCGCGTACGTGCACGTGAGCGCGCAAGGCGAAGGACTGTGCTGCCTCCCGCTCCTCACTCCCAAGCTCTGGGATCCGGTGCGCTACGCGTCGATCGACCATCCCGGCGACGCGTGGGCTTTCGACATGTTCGGCCAGGTCGCGCAAGCGTTCCGCCAACCTCAGCCCAGCGGGGGCACCGACCCGATGGGCGCGTTGGGCATCGGGTCGGTGCGCCACGTGCTCGCGGCGGGCCAGTCGCAGTCGGGCATCCTCCTGCACGACTACATCGAGTCGTGGTTGCCGGCGCACCCCGAAGCAGTCGGCGTGATCGATGGCTTCCTCGTGCACGGCGACGTCGGCAAGCCCAAGTCGTTCGGGCCGCCGCTGCCCGTACCCGTGTTGCAGCTGCTGAGCGACTTCGAAGCGGTCGACGACGGCATCGACCCGGGGAGCCTCGATCCGAACCAGCGGCTCTGGGAGATCGCAGGCACGTCGCATGCCGACCTGTTCATCGGCTACCAGTCGATCGCCGGGTCGGGGCCACGCTCGCAGTCCGACGCTGCGCCAGTGTCGCGCGACGGGTTCCAAGCGATCATCGACAGGGCCGGCAACTACGGCGCGCTCGTCGACCCGCTGCTGCTCGGGTGCGTCGCAGCGGGCGCTGCCATGCCGATGCACTACGCGGCATCGGCCGCCATCCACGCCCTCAACTCGTGGGTCGGGGGCGCGGCCCCTCCAGCCGAGGGTCCTCGCTTCGCCTTCGCTGGTGGTGCGCTTGCACGAGACTCCTACGGCAACGCGGTCGGCGGCATCCGCCTCCCACCCATCGACGTGCCCGTGGCGTCGTACGTCTCGACGATTTGCGGGCTCGGCGGCATCACCATCCCGTTCACTGACCAACAGATCCAGTCGCTCTACCCGACCCACGCCGACTACCTCGCGACGATGGCGTCGCGTGCCGACGCCGCGGTGACGGCCGGGTTCCTCCTCCCCGACGACGCCGTCGACCTCATCCGCCGCGCGTGCGCCGCGAACGTGCGTTGGCCGGCCGGGCAAGCGCCGTGCGCGCCCTACGTGCCGCCCGCGTTCGGCGTCCCTGTCGCGGCACCCCGCGAGGACGCTCCGGCTGTGGCGGCACCGGCAGCATCGGCGTCGTCCGAACGAGGCGCGAGCACGCTTCCCGCGACGGGAGGCCAGCTGGATGTCGTCGCTCCGGCGCTCCTCCTCGCCGCAGCGTTCGCGTCGCGCCGGTTGCGCCGGCGAACCGACGACTCAGCTCAGTAGCGCTTCCGAAACGACCACTAGGCGACCGTCGAAGTCGGCACCTGCACTCGCGCAACCCACTCTGCGGGCGACCTGATCTCTGCGAGCGTCGGCAACAGGTCGGGGGCGACGAACGCCATGTTGAGGAGTTCGGGGCCGCCGACCGCTTCGACGGCCGCTATGAACCGTTCGCCCTGCTCGTACTGGTTCATCTTCGCCTCGAGCCCGATGAGTCGCTGCACCACCTTGGCGAGCGGTCTCGCTGTCTGGCGGCGCTGGCGCAGCACGCGGCTGAAGCGGTCTGACGACGGGATCAGCCCCGCGCCTGCTCGGTCCATCGTGACGTCGCCATGCCCTTCGAGGAGGCTCATCAGCCCGCCGACCTGCTGGAGCACGACCGCCTGCTCCGGGCTGGCGAAGAGCGCGGGAAGTCCGCCGTCTTCGAGCGGGCTGCGACCTTCACGGATGCCGTCGAGGATCCTTCGAAGCGCTTCGAGGAAGCGCTTCGGGTCGGGATCAACCATCGACATGCTCTGCTCGACCAGCCCGAGGAAGTGGGCCCGCATCCACGGCACACCGGTGAACTGCGCCCGGTGGGTCACCTCGTGCAGCGCCAGCCACAAGCGGAACTGGCGCGGCGGGAACGCGAAGCGCTTCTCGAGCGCGAGCACGTTGGGCCCCACGTAGTAGACGACGTCCTGATCCTCAGGGTCTTCGTCCTCGATGATCAACAGGTCGTACTGGCCGAGCACCCTCGTGCTCATCCACCCGAGGAGCGCTCCGACTTCTGCGCCGGTGGCCTTGGATGCGACGAAGGCTGTTGGGCCGGTCATGCGCTCACCGAGCTTGTCGGTGACGGGGCGCAGCAACCGCGAGAACGATGCGATGTTGGCCGAGACCCAACCGGCTCGATCGGTGACCCGGGCGCGGGCCGGCCCGGCCAGCGAGCGCAAACCGGTGGCTGTGGCGACGAGCTCCTCAGCCTCAGCTGTCAGCTCGTCGAAATCGGGGCCGAGCGACTCGTAGTGGTACGACGATGCGAACGGGTCGCGGCCGCCGACCCGCACCGCGATGCGACGTGCGACGTCCCAGTCGATCGGTTCGGGCACGGGTTCGCCTAGCGGTCCGACATCGAAGGCGCGCTCTGACGGCGACGCCGATTCACGAGCGCTTCTTGGGGTACTTCGGCGCCTGCACCTTGACGAGATAGCCAACAAGGGTCGCGACGAGGATCCCGAGCGATGCCAGGAACAAGAACACACCGAGCCACCAGTGCCAGACGACGGCGGAGAGCACCATGAGACGATCGTAGGGTGACGGGTGGAACCGCTACGAGTCGGGTCTCGAAGAGTCGCTCGGCGCGTCGCTCGGATGCAACCGCTCGTGGTCGATCGCGCTGGCGATACGGGTGCGGAGCGCCTCCGGCACCTCCTCGTAGCACCGCTTGGCGATCACCTGGCGTAGCTCGGCCTCGAAGTCGAAGCCCTCGAAGCACGGCGGGCACGCCTCGATGTGCGCCTGGATCTGGGCACGTCGATCCTCGGTCAGCTCCCCGTCGAGGAAGTGGTACATCGTGTGCAGCGCGTCGTCGCACTCGTGTCCTGCCATTTGTCTTGTCGCCCTCACGTCCCCGTTGCATCGGCTGCAGCGGGGACCTCGTCGTGTTCGGCCTCATCGGTGGCGTCCCCGGTGATCAGGCCCTCCCGGGTGGCGAACTCCCACAACCGCTTCTGCAGGCCCTTTCTTCCCCGGTGCAACCTCGACATCACCGTGCCGATCGGGATGTCGAGGATCTCGGCGATCTCCTTGTACGAGAAACCCTCGATGTCGGCGAGCAGCACGGCCATGCGGAACTGCTCGGGGAGCGCCTCGACCGCGCCCTTCACCTCATCGTCGGTGAAGCGCTCGAAGAGCTCGTCCTCGGCGCTACGTCCCAACGCCGCTGCATCGCCCGATGACAGCTTGCGGTACAGGTAGAGGTCCTCGACGTCGTCGAGGTCGGACTCCTCGGGACGGCGCTTCTTGGCGCGGTAGGTGTTGATGTAGGTGTTGGTGAGGATGCGGTAGAGCCAGGCTTTGAGGTTCGTGCCCTCCTCGAACCCGCCGAAGCCGCGGTACGCCTTGAGGAACGTCTCCTGCACGAGGTCCTCTGCGTCGGCTCGATTGCGTGTCATGCGCATCGCAGCAGCGAAGAGCGAGTCCATGAAGGGCATCGCTTGCGCAGCGAACGTCGACTGATCCGCCATCACCGGCGACCCTACCGCCGGGTCGCTACCGCGTCGCATCCGCCCTCAGTGCGCACGATGATCGGCACGCGGCCGGGGTCGAAGCGGTCGCCGAACTGAGCTGGTGCCGCGCACGCAGCCGGCTCCGGGGCGGCGCCAACATGAGCTCGTAGCACCAGCACACCGCCGACGCCTGCCGAAGCCGCTACGGCGATCAGCGCGACTCCCGAAAGCGGCCTTCGACGACGCGACTCTCGTGTCCGCGGCGGGGGCCGCGGGCCGAAGCGCCGGGTGGTGGGGACTGCGATGGTCGACCTGCTGCGCATCAGCGCGCGAGCACCTCGGCCGGTCGGCGCCCGATGACTCGAGTTGTCCGCCAGCGCGAGTCGGGCCGGCGTGCACGCGCGACGGAGCTCGGCAGCGAAGACCTCGACGTCGGCGAAGCGCTCGGTCGGCGACGGCGCCATCGCGACCTCGAGCGCGGTGAGCAGCGGCTCGGGAACTGCCTCGTCGAGCGCAGCGTTGCACGTGACCGCAAGTGCCCACTGGTCGGCGCTCGCGGTCACGCAGCCCCCGGCTGCCACTTCGGGCGCGACGAACCCAGGTGTCATTGCTGCCGGCGCGGCTGGCGGACCCGCGAGCTCGAGGTCGGCGAGCAGCGGCGTCCCGTCCGGCGCGATGAGCACGTTGGCTGGGTGGACGTCGCCGTGCACGAGCCCGTGCCGATGCAGCGCAGCGAGCGCACCCGCGACGGCGGAGCCGATGGTGACCACCTCCCCCGGCGGCAGGGTCCCGCATCGAGCAACGTGTTCGGCCAAGGTGCACGCTGCCCGAGCGAACACCAGCGCAGGACCCGCTGGAGTGTCGACGACGTCGAGGACCCTGACCAGGTTCGGGTGTCGTACAGCGGCGAGCGCCGCTGCCTCGCGACGCGCTGTGCCGGCGGTTTGCCCCGGCAACTTGATGGCAAGGGGGTCGCCTCCGCCGGCTGGTCTCGCCGACCAGACTCGACGGCCGAGCGGCGCGCCGAGCACGTAGCCGGGCACCGTGGATGGGATTCTCACCAGCCGCTCGTCACCCCGGCGCCCGGGCCAGCGGCCCTCACCGCGGCGTCGTCGAGCGCTGCTGCCAGCGCCAGCCCAGCGCGCTCCAGCCTGCCTGAGGCTCTCGCGAGCAAATCGACCGCATCGTCGAACGTCGCACGGTGAGGGCCCTGCCACGAGCCGAGGGCGGGTGCCGCCACGACGGCTCGATCCGCGGCGTCCGCGCGCAACGCGCCCGCCGCCGATCGGCATGCGCACGCCGCCTCCGTCGCGGCGAGCGCTGCGAACTGGCGCTCGACGGTCACGCGCCACCGGCGTGCATGATCGCTGTGGTGATGGCGTCGATCGAGCCGGCCAGCTCGGTCAGGTCGGAGTGGGCGTTTTGCAGCGCGCCTCGGAGCTCTGGCCAGCTCTGGCGGAACTGGATGGCCCGCGGGCCGTCCCAGAGATCGGGGCGGCTCAGCGTCTCCCCGTCGCGCACCACCTGCTGGATGGTCTCGAGGAACCCGCCGGCGAGGGTGGATCGCAGGTGGGTGACCGCGTCCTTCGCGAGAGGGTCGGCGACGGTGCGTACGCTCATGGTTGCTCCTGGATTCGGTGATGTCTCATGCAGTTTCGATCATCTCCGGCCGTTGTCAAGTGGCGAGCTGCACGACCTCCAGCTCGCCGCCACCGCTGAGCCACCCGCGCCCAGCGGAGAGCACGACAGGCGAGCGACGAGGCAACACGCGGCCGATGAGCTCACCGTCGAGGTCGGTGTCCGGCTGCAGCAACACGCCGAGCTTCGAGCGGCGCAGCCCTCTGGTCCAATGGCCGTACGCCGTACGCAGCGTCTCAGCCCGACCTGCGGCCACGATCACGAGGTCGGCGTGCTGCTGGGTGAGCAGGGCTGCGAGCACGCCCGTCGGATCCTCGACCAGTTCGGCATCGTCGACGAGCAGCAGCGTCGGGCCCGCGCGCGCCGCGAGCCCTGAGACAGCCTGTGCTGCGTCGGTTGTGCGCAGCGCGCCGGGCCACGCGCCGAGCGGCGATCGTGGTCCGGCGATCGCGACGATGCGACCGTCGGGCACCGCGCTGGCGAACGCTCTCGCGACGGCCATGAGCGCGCTGCTGCGCCCCGACCGGGGCGGCCCGGCGACCAGCGCGTGCTCGCCCTCGTACAGCTCGAAGCCGGCCGGGCGCAGGGTCCGTTCGCCGATTCCTATGGGCAGCAGCCATGGGCGCGAGCCAACACGCGCCGCCCCGATGACGTCGCGGTGGCCGACGAGGCTCGGGAGCACTCCGATCGGCGACGGCCCACCGCGAGCCCGCGGCGCAGACCGAGCACGGTCCGCGATCGCCCGCACTGCGGCGTCGAGCCCACCTCGCGGCTGGGCGACTTGAACGACTCGACCGCTCTCGGCATCGATGCCCCGACCCGGCGCAAAGCGCGGCAAGGCCCGCCCCGCCACCCCGGCAAGGCCGTAGTCGTGGGCATCGGCCAAGCGAAGCAGCAGGCGCTGGCGGGCGAGGGAGCTGACCGCAACAGGCACGGCACCGACGCGATCTGCGGTGATGGCGACGTGGATGCCGACCTCGTTCCCGTCGGCGAACACCCGCAGCAGGTCATCAAGTACGGCCATGCCCGCCGCGTCGGCGCGCTCGGCTGCGAACCCTGAGTAGCCGTCGAGCAACAACAGCAGCCTCGGCAGCTCCTCCCTCTGCTCGCCGCGCAACGATCGCCGCCTTGCGAGCTCAGCGCGCAGCATTCGCAACGTCCGCACCTCACGCTCTCGATCCGCTGCTTCGACGACGCCACCGCAGTGCGCAAGCTCCCCGAGGACCGCGAGCTCCCCGGCCCCGTGGCTGATCACGTACATGTGCAACCTCGCAGGAGAAGTGCGCGCGGCCGCGGCGAGCGCGATGGAAGCGAGGACCGTGCTCGTGCCGCTCCCGCCGATCCCCCACACGAGCAGGTTGCCGTCGCGCAACCGCCAAGCGTGCGGGTGGCGCCGCTGGCTGTCCGGGTCATCGGCCAAGGCGAACACGATGTCGTCGCTGGCCGGTGTTGGCGTTGCCAGCTCAGGGTCGTCGAGGTCGAGCTCGACTGGCAACGGCTCCGTCCAGGGTCGCCGCGGCAGCGGTGCTCCGCTGACTTCGAACGCGTCGCAGCACGCGCCGACCAAGGCGTCGAGGTCGGTCGCGCCATCGCCCTCCACGCTCGATGCTCGTCGGTCGCCGGATCCGAAGGCGAACGGCGTGATGACGATCGACGCGTCGGTCGCGCCGAACGGCACGCCAGTGATCCGCGCCGTCTGCATCGCGACGAGCTCGCCCGGTCCGAATCGCACCACGGCGCGCCCTGGTCGAGCCCGCGGGATCGCTGCAGCCGCGGCGTCGCCGATCACATCGGTGGCGTCGGCCGCGTCGTGCACACGCAGAGCGATGCGTAGCCCGGTGTTGGCTCGGATGTTGTCGCTCACCGCGCCTGCTGGGCGTTGCGTCGCGAGCACGAGATGCACACCGAGCGACCGGCCCCGTTGCGCGACACCCACGAGAGCGTCGATGAACCCGGGCACCTCAGCCTTCAGCGTCGCGAACTCATCGACGACAACGACGAGGCGGGGCAGTGCGCCGACTCCGTTGGCGCGCCGGTAGGCACCGAGGTCGGCCGCCGCGCACGATCTCAGCAGCAGCTCGCGATGACGAAGCTCGGCTTCCAAGCAACGCAGCGCCCGTTCGGCGAGGTGTTCGTCGAGGTCGGTGACGAGGCCGACGCAGTGAGGGAGCCGGGCGCACGCGTCGAACGCCGCGCCTCCTTTGAAGTCGATGAGGAGGAAGTTCAGCTGCTCCGGCGGGAGGCGGGCGGCGAGGCCAGCAACGAGGCTGCGGAGGAGCTCGCTCTTCCCGGAGCCTGTCGTCCCTGCGATCAGCGCGTGGGGGCCGTCGTGGTCGAGGTCGACCCCGATCACGCCGTCGAGGCCGACCCCGAGCAGCGCGCAAGGCCTGGCGTCGATTCCGGCGCCGGCCCAAGAATCGATGATGGCGAGGGCGAGGGGTTGATCGGGCGGCGAGACGAGCTCGAGGAGCGAAACGTCGCTCGGGAGCCCCGCGCCTGTGGCCTCGAGCTCGGGATCGTCGAACCGCGCGAGGTGCCGCGCGCAATCGCGAGCGACGTCGAGCGCGCAGCCTGAAACCAACATCGACGTGCGGTCGCCGCGTGCACCCCGCAGCATCGCGAGTCCATCAGGGCCTCGCAGCTCGATCACCGCCGTGCACGCCGCTGGCAGGCGGTCGAGCGACGCCGCGACCACGATGCCTGAAAGGGCGGCGCGTCCCTGCAGCAGCGCGCGCACCGGTGAGCGGCGCCCCTCGAGGAGCTGCTCTCCGTCGACGACGACCAGAGCGTTCGGGTGAAGTGGTGCGCTCCCCGCCGCCACGAGCGCTTCGGCTATGGCAGCTGCCTCGGTTCGCCCGCGTGCCAGCAACGCCACACCGCCCACTGCTCGGGTGTGGGGCAGCCACTTCGCCCACTCCCAGTCGCGATCGGCTTCGTCAGCGGTCAGGACCGCGATCGCGAGATCAGCCGGTCCCTGATGAACCGCTGCTTGCACAACGATGCCGCGTGCAACCGCGAGCGCGGCAGCGCGGTCGCCGACAACTCCGACTGCGCCACCAGCGCTCAGGTCGAGCTCGAGTGGGACGTCGACGAGACGACGATGGCTCGCCAGGATCGACTCGACGTCTTCGGCATGGGCGCTGCTCGGCCCATCGAGCGAGGGAAGCCAGGGCACGTCGCCGGTGCCAGCGCGCACGCGTAGGAAGTCGCCGTGCACGCCGCGTCGCTCCCAGAGCCGCACACTCGGTGCGCAAGCCCACCGGGTGACCTCCGCCAAGTCCGGCAGCGCACCCAACCTCCTGTCGCGCTCCGCGCTCATGGACGCCTCGAGCGCAGATGCGAGAGCAACGAGATCGCTGCGACGGCCAGCAGCAGCCCGCCGTCCCATGCGCGCCCCGCGCCGGCGCTGCTCGATCGCCGTCGAGGCGATCATCACCGGGCTGAGCAGCGCGAACAGGGCGAAGGTGGGGTTGCCGGCGAGCTTCACCAGCAGCACAGCGAGCAGCAGCGGGAGGGCAAAGGCGGCGACCGAGAACGGGGTGTGGTTGGAAGGTGCCCTCGGCGGCGCGGGGAGCGTCACGATGGCGGCGAGCTCGACATCCGGCGCGGGACGAGGTTGACGATTGAACGGTGTGGTCGCGGCGTGCGGTCGCTCGACTCGGAGCGGCCGGTCATCGCCGCGCGCGGCACGCACCGCGATGTCGAGCGCGCCGATCCGCACGAGCTCGCCCGGGGCGAGCGGCTCGAGTGGCCGCCCGATCGCGCGCCGGCCGCGCCACGTGCCGTTGCGCGAGCCCAGGTCGCCGATCGCGACCGACCCGGAAGCGCCCACGACAAGAGCGGCGTGCTCGCGCGACACGCTGGGGTGCCTCAAGTCGAGCGCTGCGCCGCGGCCGACGATGTGGGTTCCCGGGCTGATCGCGATGCGGCGACCAGCGTCGAGGCCCTCCACCACGACGAGCGCACCCGAACGCCCAGCGGCACTCGAGGGGCGGGCCGCTCGTCGCGCCGTGGCCACCTCGACGAGCGCGCCGTCGTGCAGCCCGGCATCTCGCAACGCTCGCGCCGCTGGCACGAACCCGCCGTCGACGACGAGACCGACCGCCTCGATGTCGGGGGCCACAACGGCGAGCAGCTCGCCCACGTCGGGGTTGCCCCCTCGCATGTCGAGGACGACGTCGCTGGCAAACCCGGGTCCGGCAACCGCGAGGCGGATCCGAGTCGCTGAGACATGGATAGACATGGAACTGCATGATAGGAGACAACAGCCGGCCGAAACAGGGGAGACGAGATGACCGTGCGCTGTGCGGCAGTACCCGAGCACCTGGCCGCCATCGGCCGCAGCAGCCCTGATCGCGGGGCGCGGCTCACCATGGCGAGCAGCCGGCTGGAGGACGCGGCCGACGCCATGACCCTCTCGGGACTCCCGGCCGAGACCGCCTTGCGAGAGCTCGCCGCAGCCATCCGCTGCCACGAGCGAACCGGCGCTTCGCTCGACTCCTGGGCCGCGGCGGTCGGAGTCGCGTTCGAGCGCGCCGGCGCATCCGCGAGCACCGCGGAGCCACGCGTGCTCACCGAAGCCGGCGGTCATACGAACGCCATCGAGGTCTTCGGCGACCTCGAACGAGCCACTCACATCGCCATCGTCGTACCCGGCATGGGGACGACCGTTGCAAACGAAGCAGCCACGCTTGTGCCCCGCGCTCGTCGGCTCTTCGACGCGGCGCGTGCGCTCGACGGGCGAGACGACGTCGCCGTCGTCGCCTGGCTCGGCTACGACGCCCCGGGGCCACTCGACGTGCTGCTGGACGACGATGCGGCTGCCGGCGGCATGGCGCTTTCGAGCTTCGTGGCGAACCTGCCCCTTCGCGATGACGCATCGGTGACCGTCGTGGCCCACAGCTATGGGTCTCTCGTCGCCGCAAACGGCCTTCGCTCGGGGATGCGCGTCGATGACGTCGTGCTCGTCGGCAGCCCTGGGGTGCAGGCCGAGAACGTGACCGAGCTGGCCGCGCCGGATGTGCACGTGTATGCCGAGCGAGCGCCGTTCGATCCCGTCGCCCTCAGCGAAGCCTTCGGCCGCGACCCGAGCGATCCGCGGTTCGGCGCGACGCGCCTGGCGACGGGTACCGCTGTCGGTCACGGGGAGTACTTCGACGACGAAACGCTGGCACTGGCCAACCTCGCCGCTGTCGTCGTGCAGCGCGACGACCTGCTCGTGGTGGCGCCACCTTCGCCGAGCGAGCGAACGATCGGTGTCGTCGACGATGCCTGGGCCAGCACGGTCGAGGCCCCTGTCGACGCCGCCCAACACGCCGTCTCGCATCTGAACTACGCGATCGACGATCTCGAACGGTTTGCTCCTTCGGGCCCCTGGGACGAAGCCGTCGAGCTCGAACAAGCTGCGCGCCACGCCGTCGCCGAGGAAGGCCAGCGGGCCATCGACGTTGTCCAGCGCGCCGCGAGTCCTGACGCCGTCGGCGATCTCTTCGGCGATGCCTGGGCTGTGCTCACTACTTCGGGATAGCCCGCGCCGGGTGCAGAATATAGGTAACTTGGTAACCTATCGTCATGGTCGATCGGTTCAAGGGCGCGACGAGGGAGACGTTCCGCTCGCTCGGCACCAGGAACTTTCGGCTCTTCTTCGGCGGGCAGCTCATCTCTCAAATAGGGAACTGGCTCACGTTGGTGGCCCAGACGTTGCTGGTGCTGCACCTCACCGGCAACGGCGTCGCCGTCGGCGTGCTGGCGGCGTGCCAGTTCGCCCCTGTGCTCCTCTTCGGCGCGTGGGCAGGTCTCGTAGCCGACCGCTCGGACAAGAGGCGTCTGCTTCTCATCGTGCAGACCTTTGCCATGGCGCAGTCGTTCGCGATGGCAGCGCTCGCCTTCACTGGCGACCCGCCTGTCTGGGCGATCTACGCCGTCGCTGTGGCTGGCGGGTGCACGCTCGCGTTCGACAACCCGGCGCGAAGAGCGTTCGTCGTCGAGATGGTCGAAGAAGAGGACATGCAGAACGCAGTGAGCCTCAACAGCGCGCAGATGACGAGCTCGCGCATCTTCGGCCCGGCGCTGGCAGGTCTGCTGGCCCACACGGTGGGCTTCGGTTGGTGCTTCACCGTCGACGGCCTCTCCTACATCGCGGTGCTCGTGTGCCTCTGGCTGATCGACCCGACGAAGCTGCGCCGTCCTCCGGTCACCCCGCGTCACAGAGGGCAGGTGCGCGAGGGCTTGCGCTACGTCCGCACCGTGCCTGACCTCTGGATCCCTCTCGTGATGATGGCGGTCATCGGCACCCTCGCCTTCAACTTCTCCGTCGTGATGCCCCTGTTCGTCGAGCGCACCTTCAACGGTGACGACGGCACGTTCACGCTCTTGTTCTCGGTGATCAGCATCGGCTCGCTGATCGGGGCGTTGGCCACGGCGCGTCGCAAAGCGATCCACGTGCACGACCTGGTCGTCGCATCCGTCGGCTTCGGCGCGGCGATGCTGACGCTCGCGGCCGTGCCGTCGTTGGCCTTGGCCTTCCCGGTCTCGGTCTTCGTCGGGGTGACGAGCATCGCGTTCCTCACCGCCGCGACAGCCATCGTGCAGGTTCGTGCCGCGCCGGAGATGCGAGGACGGGTGTTGGCGCTTCAAGCCATGGTCTTCCTCGGCTCGACCCCGATCGGCGGCCCCCTGCTCGGCGCGGTGTGTGATGTCTGGGGCGCGCGGGTTGGCACCGCACTCGGCGGCGTCGCCTGCCTCGTGGCCGCCGGCATCGGGGTCATCGCGGGCCGCCGACTGCCTGTCGCGCCTCTCCCCTCAGCCCTCGCCGAGGACCCACTCGCCCTCGAACCAGCCTGAGCCTTTCGTCAGCTCGCGGGCTCGCCCACGAGCTCCCCTGCAGCGGGCTCGCCAGTGGGGGTGCTCGGCGGCGCCTCGCCTCGCACGGCGTTGACGATCTCGTCGTCGCGGGGCCTTGCGGGCAGCCACTTCGCAACACCGGCGGCGGCGATCAGCGTCACGCACGCCGCAACGACGGCAGCGACGTGCATGCCCCCGACGAAGGCCTCGCGAGCAGCGTCGACGATGGCGTCGCCTCCTGGCACCGAACGCCCGATGCCGACGGCTTGGCCAACCCCCTGCTTCACGGGGCCGAGGAGCTTCGCGTCGAACCCCGCGCCGAGCTTGTCGGTGACCGCGCTGCTGTAGCGGCTCGACAGGAGCGAGCCGAGCACAGCGACCCCGACGGCTCCGCCGACCTGGCGCGTCGTGTCGTTGACCGCCGAGCCGACACCGGCCTTCGCCCGGGGCAACGACCCCATGATGGAGTCGGTCGCGGGAGCCATGATGTTGGCCATCCCGATGCCCATGACCATCGAGACGCTGATGACGGTGAGCACGCTGCTCTCTGGCGTGAAGAGGAGAAACCCGAAAAGCGAAGCCGAGACGATGAGAAGCCCGGTCGTCACGACGCGCTTGTTGCCGAAGCGTTGCACCCACACGTTCGACAGCGGCGCGCACACCATCAGCGTTGCGGCTTGGGGCAACAGCACGGCGCCGGCCTCGACGGTCGAGTAGTCGAGCACCGACTGCAGGTATTGGGTCAGCAGGAACAGCGTTCCGAAGAGCGCGAAGAACGTCAGGGTGATCGCGCCGCTCGCTGCGGTGAAGCGAGGGTTCTCGAAGAAGTGCATGTCGAGCATCGGGTGATCGGTGTGCAGCTCCCACGCGAAGAACGAGCCGAGGATGACCGCGCCAACGACGAACGCAAGGAGAACCTCGACAGAGCTCCAACCGTGCGACGGTGCCTCGATGACCGCCCACAGCACCGCGGTCAAACCTCCGATCGAGAGCGCGGCTCCGAGAGGGTCGAGCCGGGGCTTCGAGGGATCGCGTGACTCGGGGACGAGCAAGAAGCCGAGCACGAGACCCGCGATCACGATCGGCACGTTGACGAGGAACACCGAGCCCCACCAGAAGTGGCTCAGCAAGGTCCCGCCGCTGATGGGGCCCAGACCGATGCCGAGCGCCGACACGCCAGCCCAGATGCCGATCGCCTTGCCGCGCTCGGCCGGATCGGTGAAGACGTTGGTGAGGATCGACAGGGTCGACGGCATGATGAACGCGCCGCCGACGCCCATGAGCGCTCGAGTGGCGATCAACACGTTGGCCGAGCCAGCGAAGGACGAGGCCAGGGAGCCGATGCCGAAGATCGTGAGCCCGATGGCGAGGCCTCGGTAGCGCCCGAAACGATCCCCCAAGCTCCCTGCCGTGAGCAGCAGCCCGGCGAACACGATCGTGTAGGCGTCGACGGTCCACTGGAGCTGGCTCGACGACGCCGCCAACCCGCCCTGAGCCAGTGGCTTGGCCAACGTCGGCAGCGCGACGTTGAGGATCGTGTTGTCGAGCGTGATGACGATGAGGCTGATGCACAGCACGAGCAGCGTGAGCCAGCGGCGCCGATGCAGGATCTCCGGATCACGAAGCGCTGCGCGCATCTCCACCCTCCTCGCGCCCGCGGCGCGTATCGACACTCGACGTTCTCGGTATGCCCTGCTTTCTACAGGCGGACATCCCTGGCGACAACCCGGGCCCGGTCGTAGACCGTCTCGATCGCGGGCGGCTCGGCGTTGAACGGCTTGTACTTGGGGACGGCGGTCTCGCGCATGCGCGTCGTGCGGTGCACCGGGTCCTTGTCGAACTCGGGGATCACCTGCTGTCCAAACGTCTCGAGGTTCTCGATGGCTTCGTCGTGGCTGACCATGTCGCCGGGGACGCCGAACACGAGTTGGTCGACGCCGACCTTGGCGTAGGCCTCGAGCTGGTGGCAGACCTCCTCTGGGTTGCCACACAGCAAGCTGCCGTTCTCGATCGCCCAATCGATCGTCGACTCGTCGAGCCCACGGGGAGGCTCGGGCCAGACCCGCGCGTGGTCGGGCTTGGGGATCGTGTCGTGGTAGAGGCACACGAGCGTCGTGAGGTAGTCGCGGCACTCGCGGAGCACGATCGCACGAGCGTGCTCGCGGTCTTCCATGCACACGACGGCGTTGGTGACCATCACGTTGTCGTTCACGAACTGCCCGAGCGGCTCCGTGCACCCTGCGATGCCCTCCTTGTAGGAGTCGATCTGGGGCTGCAGCGAGTAGATCGGCGAGAAGTTGAAGCCAAGGGCACCGATGCCCAGCGTTCCCGCCTTGGCGAACGTCGGCGGGCTGCCGCACGCAACCCAGATCGGCGGGTGCCCCTTGCCGTATGGCTTCGGCAGGATGTTGTGCGGCGTGTCGAGGCTGAAGTGCTCACCCTGGAACGTGTAGTCGCGCTCCTCCCACATGCGGGGGAGCTCCTTGATGACCTCGTCCCACTCGCTTCGCGTCGAGCCCGAGTCCTTGATGTTGAACGTTGCGATCTCGTGGCTGCCCGCGCCTCGGCCCGTGCCCAGCTCGAAGCGTCCGTTGCTCAAGTGGTCGAGCATGGTGATGCGCTCGGCGTTGCGGACAGGGTGGTTGACCCGGGGGCTCATGTTGAAGATGCCCGAGCCGAGGTGGATGCGCTCGGTGGCGTGCGCCAGGTAGCCGAGGAACACCTCGCTCGAGGAGATGTGGCTGTACTCGGTGAGCGCGTGGTGCTCGGTGACCCACGCGTACTTCCATCCGTTCTTGTCGGCGTGGATGGCGAGATCGACCTCGTCGTGAAGCGCTGCGTGCTCGCTCTCGGTGTCGTGGGCCGCCGGACCAGGGACGTAGCCCTGCATGAATATCCCGAACTCCATGGCGGGACCATACGCCACCTCCCGATCGAGTGCAACGATCAGTTGATCGAAGTAGATGCTCGACTTCTGCTCCCAGTCGATGCATCCTTTCGAGATGGCACACACGATCAGGGGGCGACAAGGCGAAGCCAAGCGCAGCGATGGCATCGAGACGCGTCACCAGCTCATGGACGCTGCGGAAGAGCTCTTTGCCGAGCTCGGGGTCGAAGGTGCCTCGATCCGCTCGATCAACGCTGCCGCGGGGCTCGCGCCAGCAGCGGTTCACTACCACTTCGGCTCGAAGGATCGGCTGATCGCGGCAGTCATCGCGCGCCGGGGTGCCGCGGTGCAGGCGCGGAGCGCGCAGCTGCTCGCGGACATCGAGTTGGCAGACCACGCCGATGCGCTCGCTGTGGTTTCAGCGCTCGCCGAACCGTTCATCGAGCTGCTCGCGCTCGACGCGACGACCGGGCGGCGTTGGTTGCAGATCGTGGGCGAGATGGTGCTGGTGCGCGACGAGCGCATCGAACAGGTCGGCTTCGGTCCCGACAGCCCCGAGGTGCGCTTCGAGCGGGTCGTCGCGAGCCTGTACCCCGGCTTGTCGAAGGCGTACGTGCTCAAGCAGTGGCGAACGGCGACAACAGCGCTCATCCAACTGCTGGGCCATGCCCCCGGGGTGCGCCGAGCCGAGCTCGACGACATCGTGGGCTTCGTCGCGGCAGGGCTCGACGGCGTCTGCCAGGCGCGGTTGAAGCTGCAGAAACACTGATGACGCCTACCATCCGGTGCGAGGACGGTTCGAGCACGGGGGAACGGTGACCGCGACAGCGAGCAAGCCCGACCTCCCGGTGGGGGACGACTGATGTACGACCTCAAGATCACCGGTGGCACCATCGTCGACGGAACCGGCCGGGCCGGCTACCCCGGCCACGTTGGCATCAAGGACGGCAAGGTCGTGGCCCTCGGCGCGGCGCCCGACGACGCGGACGCCAGCATCGACGCGACGGGGCGCATCGTCAGCCCAGGCTTCGTCGACATCCACACCCACTACGACGCGCAGATCCTGTGGGACCGCGACCTCAGCGTCTCGCCGTGGCATGGCGTGACGACGGTGGTGATGGGCAACTGCGGCTTCGGCGTGGCGCCGACGAAACGCGCGCACCGCGACCTGATCGTCCGCACGCTCGAGAAGGTCGAGGGGATGGACGCCGCCGCCCTCCGCGCTGGTCTCGGCGACGACTGGGGCTTCGAGTCCTTCCCCGAGTACCTCGACGCGATCGAGGCCAGTGGATCGGCCATCAACGTCGCAGCCATGATCGGGCACACCCCGCTGCGCCTCAACGTCCTTGGCGAGGATTCGACCGAGCGCGAGGCCACTCCCGAGGAGATCGCGACGATGCGCGCAGCTGTGCGCGAGGCGCTCGAGGCTGGGGCCGTCGGATTCGCGACGTCGAAGTCCGACACCCACGTCGGCTATGCGGGGCGCCCTGTCCCCAGCCGCCTGAGCACCACCGAGGAGATCGCCACGATCGCCGGCGCGCTCGGTGAAGCCGGCCGCGGGATCATGCAGGCAACCCTCGGCCGCGGGCTGCTCTTCGACGAGATGCGCAGCATCGCGGAGGCGACGGGCCGGCCGATCTCGTGGACCGCGCTGCTCGCAGGCGCCGGCGGGCCCGACATGTGGAAGGTCATGCTCGACCTTTCGTCGCAGATCCTCGACGACGGCGTGCCCGTGCACCCCCAGGTCAGCTGCCGGCCGCTGAACTTCGAGTTCACGATGGCCCAGCCATTCCCCTTCGAGAGCATGCGGACGTTCCAACCCATCTCCTCGGCACTCGACGACGATGCCAAGGTTGCGATCTACACCGACCCCGCATGGCGCGCCGAGCTCAAGGAGCGCCTCGCCTCGGGACGCGCCGGTGTGCTCGGAGGCAGCTGGGAGCGCACCGTGGTGTCGTGGCTTCCCGCGGATCGATCACTGCAGGAGCGAAACGTGGCGGAGCTCGCCGAGGAGCGCTGCGTCGACCCGAGCGATCTCGTGCTCGACCTCGCGCTCGAGTCAGGTCTCACCGCTCGGTTCCGCATGGCGGCGCTGAACTGGGACGAGGATGCGGTGGAGGTGCTGCTCACGGACCCTCACACCATGCTCGGGCTCTCCGATGCCGGCGCTCACGCAAGCCAGTTGTGCGACGCGTGCTTCTCCACCCACCTCCTCTCGCGCTGGGTGCGCGAGCGGCGGGCGCTCACGCTCGAGGAGGCGGTGCGCAAGCTCACGAGCGAGACCGCCGACATCTTCGGCATCACCGACCGGGGTCGCTTGGCCGTCTCGCGACCAGCCGACGTCGTCGTCTTCGATGCAGCGACCATCGGCTGCTCGCCGTTGCGGCGCGTTGCCGACCAGCCCGGCGGCGCCGAGCGCCTTGTCTCCGACGCGTTCGGCATCGACGCGGTGGTCGTCAACGGCACCGTCATCCGCCGCGACGGTCACGACGTCGGGCCGAGCTCAGGACCGCTCCCCGGCCGGCTCCTCCGCGGCGGCGCAGCGTCCTAGCCCCGCTCACGACGAGCGGATGGGCGGCTCAGCTCGAGCCGGGGAACAGGCCGGCCTTGGCGAGGAGGCCGGGCGCGCGGATGCCGAGCTGCTCCTCGAGCCAGGGGACAGTCGCGACGAGCGCTGCGAGGTCGAGGCCCGTTGCGACCCCCATGCGGTCGAGCATGTACGCAAGGTCTTCGGTCGCGATGTTGCCCGTTGCGTTGGGGGCGAACGGGCAGCCGCCCACCCCGCCCAAGCTGGCGTCGAGCGCGGCCACCCCGGCCTCTACGGCTGCGTAGGCGTTGGCGATCCCCGTGTTGCGTGTGTTGTGGAAGTGGGCGCGCAACGACGCCCCACCGAGGACCGGGTGCACGGCCTCGACGCGTTCGATCACGTCAGAGGGCGCCGCGACACCGATGGTGTCGGCGAGCGCGACTTCGGCTGCGCCGGCGTCGACCACTTGGCGCGCCACCTCGACCAGGCGGGCGACCGGCACCTCGCCCTCATAGGGACAGCCGAACGCTGCGGAGATGGTGAGCGTCGGGCGGATGCCGGCCTCGGTGGCCAACGCAGCGATCTCCGCGAACGCGTCGATGGTCCCGGCCGATGTGGTGCCCTGGTTGCGTTGGGCGAACGTGTCGGTTGTGACCGCGACGACGTTGATCTCGCGCATGCCGGCCTCGGCTGCGCGCTCGAAGCCGCGCCGGTTGAGCACCAGACCTATGTAGGTGACGTCGTCGCGCCCCGCGCCCCCCGGAAGGCCAGCGAGGACCGCCTCGGCGTCGGCCATCTGTGGGACCCGCTTCGGGTTGACGAACGAGCACACCTCGATGCGGCGCACCCCCGCGGCGACAGCGCGCTCGATGAGGGCGAGCTTCACGTCGGTCTCGAGCACGATGTCTTCGGCTTGGAGACCGTCGCGCGGCGAGACCTCGACGATCTGCACTGCTCGACCAGCCATCAGCGCCGCTCCTCACCTGAACCGGGTGGCTCATGCTAGGACCGCGGGGGTGGCCGACCTCCCACTCGCAGACATCCGCGTCATCGAGATGGGGACGCTGCTCGCTGGGCCGTTCTGCGGCCAGCTGCTCGGCGACTTCGGCGCCGAGGTCATCAAGCTCGAGCCTCCCGGCGTCGGCGACCCGATGCGTGAGTGGGGCCGCGAAAAGCCCCACGGTCTGTCGCTGTGGTGGCCCGTCGTCGCTCGCAACAAGAAGTCGGTCACCTGCGACCTGCGCACCTCCGCTGGACAGCACATCGCGCGCGACCTCGCCGCCACAGCCGACGTCGTGGTCGAGAACTTCCGGCCCGGCACGCTCGAGCGGTGGGGCCTCTCCTACGAAGAGCTTTCCGCGCAGAACCCGGGGCTCGTGCTGATCCGCGTCACGGGCTTCGGCCAGACCGGTCCGTACGCGTCGCAGCCGGGCTACGGCGCGATCGGAGAGGCCATGGGTGGGTTGCGTCACGTGTCGGGCGACCCGTCCGCGCCTCCATCGCGGCCGGGCATCTCCCTCGGCGACACGCTCGCTGGCACCTACGCCGCGCTTGGCGGGCTCGTCGCCATCCACGCTCGTGCTGCCAACGGTGGCCGCGGGCAAGTGGTCGACTCGGCGCTCTACGAAGCCGTGCTCAACGTCATGGAGTCGCTCGTCCCCGAGTACGTGCTCGGGGGCTACACGCGCGAGCGGACGGGGTCGATCCTTCCCAACGTCGCGCCGTCCAACGTGTACCCGACGAGAGACGGGCTCATGGTGCTCATCGCCGGCAACCAGGACACGGTGTTCAAGCGGCTGGCCGAAGCGATGGGCGTGCCTGAGCTCGGCGTCGACCCGCGGTTCGCAACGCACACCGCTCGCGGCCAGCACCAAGCCGAGCTCGACGAGCACATCGCGGCGTGGACCGCCACGCTCGACGCGGCGGCGCTCGAGGCGGTGTTGATCGAACACGCAGTGCCAACAGGGAAGATCTATCGCGTGCCCGAGATGCTCGCCGACCCGCACTTCGCAGCTCGGGATGCGCTCGTGACCCTCCCTCATCCGACGCTCGGCCCGTTTCCGATGCAGAACGTGATGCCGAAGCTGTCGGCCACCCCCGGTTCGGTCCGCTGGGTCGGGCCGACGCTCGGCGAGCACAACGACGAGGTGCTCGGTGACGTCCTCGGCCTCAGCGACGAGGAGCGCGCGACGCTCCGAGCCGACGGCGTGATCTGACGCGCCCGCGTCACGGGACTACTCGCCGAGCGCCCGCTGTCCCCCGGCGAGAGTCGCCTGGTGGCTGAACGTCGCCCGGTCACCAGCCGACTGGCCGGCCTGGTAGCCACCGGCGTCGCTGAGACGTTGTGACATCCGGCGCGAGTTGGGCGCGGCTTGCACCATGTGCGCCTCGACGAGCGACCGCCGGTTCGCGAGCACCGGCAGGATGCTGTCGCCGTGCGCGATTTGCGCCTCGTGGACAGCGTCGCTGCGAACAGCAGTCAAGCGTAGCCCGACGCGCTGCGCGAACGCCACGAGAAAGGCCCGCCGGAACGCGGCCAACTGCGAGGCTGCGCGCCGCCCGGGCGGCCGCGCCGCGGCGACCGCTGTGCTCGCCTGAACAAGCAGGGATGTGTAGAGGAGGTCGACCGCTGTCAAGTCATCACCGAAGCCGAAGACGTTGGCGATGCCGAGCGGCTCGAGCAGCACGGCATCGCAGCCGCACGCTCTGGCCACCTCGCTCAAGAGCGTGAACCGTGCCCTGGCATACGGATCCTCGATGAGGAATCGACGCGTCGCCACTGTCGCACCGCTCACGGCGCGCCCCTCCAGCAGCGCGCGATCGATCGAATGCTTTGCCATCATCTCCTGCGCCTTCGCGCTCAGGGCGTCGGCTTCGGCCTCGAACGTCGTCGACTCAGCCTTAGACAACAGAGCGCGCACCCGCTCGAGGACCGCTACGTCGATGTTGCCGGCCGGCGACGAGGCAGCGTGATCGGGCGCGAGTCGGGGCAGCCTCGTAAGCAGCGCGTGCAGCGTGCGCGCCATGGTCGCGACTCTGTCGAGAGCGAGGCCGTTGTGTCGCGCCCACGCCTCGAGACCGGCGCCTTCGCCTGGGAGCACGACGAGCGCGTCGAACAGAGCGACCTGCCGGCGATCAACGAGTTTGACGAGAGCATGTCGTATGTCGCCCCGCCCCCAGCCGCGACCCTCCAACGCAGCAAAGGCGTCGCGCAGCGTTGCTTCGAGCCGCGGCAGATCGTTGGATGCGTGCACGTCAGACCTGCACCTTCACTTCGACAGTCAGGAGAGGACCACGGGCAGGTGCTTGATGCCTTGGATGAAGTTCGAACGCACACGCTCGAACGGTCCCGCGAGCTCGATGGAGTCGTAGCGCTCGACGAGGGCCTCGAGCAGCACCCGCACCTCGAGGCGGGCGAGCGATGCGCCGAGGCAGAAGTGTGGGCCGCCACCACCGAACGCGATCTGAGGGTTCGGTGTGCGTCCGACGTCGAAATGATCGGGGGCGTCGAATTGGGCCTCGTCGCGGTTGGCAGCGATGTACCAGAGCGTGACGATGTCGCCTGGCTCGACGCTCGACCCCGCGAGCTCCATCGCCTCGAGCGCGTTGCGGCGGAAGTACATGACCGGCGACGCGTAGCGCAGCAGCTCCTCGACGGCTGCAGGGATGAGGCCGGGATCGTCCTTGAGCCGATGCCATTGCTCGGGATGTCGCGCCAGCTCGAGCACGCAGTGACTGATGGCAGTGCGTGTCGTCTCGTTGCCCGCAGCGGTGAGCAGGATCAGGAACAGCATGAAACGCGCGTTGGTGAGGGCTTCGCCGTCGACCTCGGCGTCGAGCAGCGTGGTGATGAGGTCGCCGGCGGGGTGCGCCTCGTGCTCGGCGCGCAGCCCGCTGAAGTACTGCACGAGGTGCATGACCGCGTTGAGCTGCGAGCCAGGGCCGCTCGAGTACTCGGGGTCGGTGCTGGCAATGGCCTCGTTGCTCCATCGCACCAGATCGCCATGGTCGTCGGGGTGTGCGCCGATCATCTCGGCGATGACGTGGATCGGGAGCGGCATCGAGACGTTGGGCACGAGGTCGAAGGCCTCGCCTCGCGCGTGACGATCGAGCAGGTCGTCGAGGAGCTCGCTGACCCTCCCTTCGAGCAAGCCGATCATCCGAGGTGTGAAGCCCTTGTTGACGATCTTGCGGTAGGCGGTGTGCTCGGGCGGGTCGAGTGTGAGCAGGTGCTTCGCCGCGTCAGACGCTGCGCGGCCACCGACGTTGAGATCGGCGAGGGTCTTGTCGAACACCGCCTGCAGCTCATCGCCTGGACCCAGCCCGGTGACACCCCCGTTGTCCTGGTCGGACGACAGCACGTGCGGGCAGCGACCGAGGGCCACCACATCGTCGTAGCCCGTGATCACCCAGAAGCCGCGCCCGCCGTCCGGTGAGGGGTGCCGCCACGCTGGCGCCTCGCGCCGCAGCTCGTGGAACCACGCGTGCGGCGCACCGTCTCGCGCCCAGCGATCGAGGTCGAGAAGGTCGACGTCGGCTAGAGCCATCAGGGTCGCGGAGCTCCGCTCACCGACCTCATCAGGGCCTCCGTCTGACTGGTGACCGCCACGCTCCGCGGCAAACCCGCCATCGCCGTCTGCAGCTTCTCGAAGGACCACCGATCCTCTGCGGTGATCTCCTCGGCGATCGACCAGCCCGCATAGATGCCGACCGTTCCGCCGTAGACCGAGAACACCTGCCCGTTGAAGGGGCAGTCGGCTGCTGCGAGGACGGCCACCACCGGTGAGATGTTCTCCGGATCGAACACCGGCGCCGCCATGGCATCGCCCATGCCGGGTGTCTGCAACGTGAGCCGCGTGCGGGCGATCGGAGCGATGCAGTTGGCACGCGCGCCGTAACGCTCGAGCTCGAGCGACGCGACGATGGTCATCGCGGCGATGCCTGCCTTGGCAGCGGCGTAGTTGGTCTGGCCGATGTTGCCATGCAACCCGGCACCCGATGCTGTGTTGACGATGGCTCGATCGCCGCCGTTGCCGGCCTTGACCTGATCGCGCCAGTACGCGGCGGCGTGGTGGCTGACGTTGAAGGTGCCCTTCATGTGCACGGCAACGACGTCGTCGAACTCCTGCTCGGTCATGGAGACGAGCATGCGGTCGCGCAGGATGCCAGCGTTGTTGACGACGACGTTGAGATCGCCGAATGCCTCGACGGCGGTGTCGACGATCGACTTGGCACCGTCGAACGAGGTGACGCTGTCGGTGCTCGCCACGGCCTCGCCACCCAGCGCGATGACCTCGTCGGCCACCGATTGGGCCGCGCTCACATCGACGCCGCTTCCGTCCGGCCCGCCGCCGAGGTCGTTGATGACCACCTTGGCGCCGAGCGACGACAAGAGGAGCGCGTGTTCGCGGCCGATGCCCCGACCCCCGCCCGTGATGACGACGATCCGCCCCTCGAGTCCGCCCACTACGCGAGGGCCTTCGTGTACACCGTGACGACGGCCGCGCCGCCGAGCCCCAGGTTGTGCTGCAAGGCTGCCTTGACATCGGGCACCTGGCGCTTGTCGGCCGTGCCGCGCAGCTGCCACGTGAGCTCGCTGCACTGCGCGAGGCCGGTGGCCCCAAGCGGGTGGCCCTTGGAGATGAGCCCGCCCGAGGGGTTGACAACCCACTGGCCGCCGTAGGTGACGGCCCCGTCGTCGATGAGGGTGCCGGCCTTGCCCGGCTCGCACAGCCCGAGCCCTTCGTAGGTGACGAGCTCGTTCGCGCTGAAGCAATCGTGGAGCTCGATCACCTGCACGTCTTCCGGGCCGAGGCCCGACTCGTCGTATGCCTGTTGCGCGGCGGCCCGCGTCATGTGCACCCCGACGAGGCTCATGTCGCTCCCGTCGAACGAAGACTCGAAGTCGGTCGTCATCGCCTGCCCAGCGATCTCGACGGCCTGGCCCCAGAGCCCGTGATCCTCGACGAAGCGCTCGCTCGCGATCACCGCGGCTGCCCCACCGTCCGATGTCGGGCAGCACTGCAACTTGGTGAGGGGGTCGTAGACCATCGGTGAGTCGAGGATGTCCTGCAGCGAGTACTCGTCCTGGAACTGCGAGTACGGGTTGTTCACCGAATGGCGGTGGTTCTTCTCCCCGATCTTGGCGAACGACTCGGCGGACACGCCGTAGCGCTCCATGTACTCGCGGCCTGCGTTGCCGAACATCTGCGCCGCGGGCGGCGCGGAGACGAAGCCGCGCTTGTCGACCATGCCCTTGAAGTGCTTGTCCATCGGAGTGGCCCGGTCCGGGAACTTGAGACCGAGGCTGCCCTTCTCCATCTTCTCGAACCCGAGGGCGAGCGCGCAGTCCGCCAGCCCGCCCTGCACGAACTTGCGAGCGAGGAAAAGCGCTGTGCTCCCTGTCGAGCAGTTGTTGTTGACGTTCACCGCGGGGATGCCGGTGAGCCCGAGCTCGTAGAGGGCCCGCTGCCCGGCCGTGGAGTCGCCGTAGCAGTAGCCGATGAACGCAGACTCGATGTCGCTGTAGTCGATGCCGGCGTCGGCGAGGGCCAACGTGCCGGCCTCCTTGCCCATGTCGGGGTAGTCCCAATCCTTCGAACCGGGCTTCTCGAACTTCGTCATGCCGACGCCGATCACGAACGTGCGGTTGCTCACGGGCTCCTCCGATCCTGGTGGGCCGATCGGCTCCACCGGTGCGTGCACCGTAGTCATGACCCATTGCAGGGGCGAGCGGCTGCTTCAATGCTGCGATGAGGCCTCGCTTGATCGCCGGTGTGCTCGTCGGCTTGCTCGGCGTCGTGTGGGTGTTCCAGGGCATCGGTGTCGTCAGGGGCTCGTTCATGACGGGGCACGCGATCTGGTCGGTCTTCGGCGCCGTGCTCATCGTCTTCGCCGTCGCGCTCGTGCGCGGCGGGCGCCGTCAGCCCTGAGGTTCCTGCGGGCCGCTGAGCCTCGCGCGTTCATGGTCAAACCGGGTTGATCCGCTCGGCCACTGAGCTTCGGAGTCGTCGACCTCGGCGAGCCAGCCGGGGCGCTCCTTCTCGGCCCACCAACGCGGCACGCTGCCGCGCACGATCGCGTGCAACAGCGGCGGCTCGCCGATGGCGCGCACCACGTGGCCGATGATGAGAGCTGCGAGGCCGAGGTATGCCCAGTCGTGCACGAAGGTCGCGCCCGTCCGCCACGCATCGGGGAACGGCTCGTTCCAGTGCATGACCGAGCCGGTGAGCACTTGAGCGAGCAGCAGCGCGCCGATCGCCGCCGTCGCCGCCTTCTGGCCGCCGTTGTACTTGCCAGCCGGTGTCGTGCGGGTGCGAGCGCGCAGCCACCGTCGATCGGAAGGCGTCCACCGGCCGAGGTCAGCGAGCTCGGCCCGCAATCCTGCTGTGACGGGGCGGGCAACCGCGGTGAGCGCCGCGAGGGCCACGAGCGCGATTCCGCTCCACACGTGGACACGCGCCAACAAGGCCCTTCGCCCGACCATCGCCTCGAGCTGCCCGACGTAGAGGATGGTGCCGGTGACCACCATGGTGAGCACGAGCGCTGCGGCCACCCAATGCACGATGCGGGTCGCGCCGTCGAGGCGGTGGACCTCTGCTGGCGCAGCTCGACGGGTCTGAGTCACGACGTCGGGTTCTGGTTTCCGCCGTTGCTCGCGCCGACCCAGGCGTCGCGGTCGTAGCCCAGATCTTCCCAGTAGCCGCCATTGCCCTCGAGGTGATCGACCACCTCGATGCGCTCGAGCCACTTCAACGACTTGTACCCGTACATTGGCGCGACGAAGAGGCGGGCGGGCCCGCCGTGCTCGCTCGAGAGGTTGGCGCCCTCGAGCGTGTGGGCAACGAGGACGTCGTCGCGACGGGCCTGCTCGAGCGTGAGCGTCTCGGTGTACTCGCCGTCGAAGGAATGCAGCACGACGTGCGTGGCCGCCGGCCCGACCTCAGCCTCGTCGAGGACGCTCGAGAGCCGCACGCCCGCCCACGCGACGTCGAAGACCCGCCAACCCGTCACGCACTGGAAGTCGCGGTGCAGCTCGGTCTGGGGCAGGCGCTCGCGGAGGTCGGGCATGGTGAGGCTGAGCTGGCGAGCCACGAGCCCGTCGACGCCGAGGCGGTAGTCGGCGTCGGAGCGACTGGGCAGATCGCCGGTGACCGAGTAGATGCGAAAGCGCCCGGCGACCGGCAACAGATCGGACAACCCGGTCGGGTCGCGCAGCGTGATCGGGAGCAGGACGCGCTGCAGGGCCTCCTGGATGCGGGCCCCGAACAGGATCCCGCCGGTGGTGGCAACGAGCGCGCCGAGCATGGTCCGGCGCCCGATGGCCCTGGCTCGTTCCGGTTCCTCGGCGTCGGCCATCTCACGATCTTCGCTCGATCGTCGCCCCTGGGGAGCGCGGGGCGCGATGTTTGACGGATCCGTTCGCCGCGGGGGCGTTACCGGGCGGAGAGGCGCAAGTGCCGTGCGCGAGGCCGGCGGAGCCGGCGCCGCTCCGTTGGCGTCGTGCCACCCCACACGCCGTGGTCCTCGTGAAAGACCAAAGCATGGGCGAGGCACTGCTCGCGAACGGGGCACACAGCACACACGACCTTGGCCGCGAGTGCGAGCTCGCCTCGATCGGGAAAGAAGAGGTCGGGGTCGGCACCCGTGCACGCCGCCAGCGACTGCCAGTCGGTCTCGACATCCATCGTGCTCATGCCCGCATCTTCGCTACGGGGTGTGACGGTGAGCAGCGGGTCAGGTCTGCGTTGCCGGCGTGTCGAGCTGAGCGTCGGCCTCGCTGACAGGTTCAGCGACTGCGCCCCGGCGAGCAAGTCGCACGAGCAACACCACGCCGACGACGACCGACACGATCGACGTCCACTGGCTCCCCGTCAGGCCGGTGCCGTGCGTGACGTCGATGCGAAAGAAGTCTTCGATGAAGCGCCCGGTGCCGTACCAGACAGCGAAGAACACGATCAGGAATCCATCGGCCCAACGTCGGCGGCCGAGCATGCACAGCACGACGAGCAGGACGCTGACGGAAACGAGATCGTAGAGGGCGGGCAGGTGCACTGCGTGGCCGATCGGTGCCACGCAGGGTGACGCGCTGTCGGCGCCGGTGCACCGGAAGCCGAGTGCGAAGTCGGTTGGCTTGCCGAGGTGGTCGCCGACCACGAGGTCGCCGACCCGACCGAGAAGGATCCCGAGAGCGAGGCCCGGTGCGGCCGCGTCCATCATCGGCAGGAACGCCAGCCGGTAGCGGCGCATCAGCGGATAGGCGGCGAGGACGGCGCCGAAGATTCCCCCGAGAAGGGAGATGCCCCCCTTCCAGATCGCGAACGCGTCGAGCGGATGTCCGCTGTATTCGCCAAGGTGGTTGATGACGTACGCGAGACGCGCGCCGACGATGGCGCCGAGTGCGGCGCGGGAGAGGCAGTCGTAGAGCTGGTCATCGGCGATGCCCCTTCGGCGCATCGCTGGACGCACGAGCCAGGCGCCGGCGAGGAACCCGAAGACGATCCCGAGGGCGTGCGGGGACATCGCGAGCGGGCCGAGGTGGAGCTTCACGATCGGGCTGTAATCCAGGAACGCGAGCACGGGAGATCTCCGCAGCGTCGACATCGGACGATGCTACGACGGCGTGTCGTAGAGGCGAAGCCGTCGTGTTACGGTCATATGTCGTTCGTGTCTCTCGCGTGTCCGCCGGCCGGCGGTCCCCATGAGCCGAGGTCGCCGTCGCCCGTGCTTGCCCATCGTCGCGTCCCTGCCGCCACTGCCGCTGTGACTGCGGCGGTGACGATGCTCGCGCTGGCATTCGGGCCCAGTGTCGGAGCGCAGCAAGATCCCAAGCAACAGCGCGAGCAGGTCCGCCAGCAGAAGGCCACCGCAGCGCAGGACGTCAACGCCCTCGAGGCTGACGCCGCCTCAGTGCAGCAGGCCCTCGCCGACCTCCAGGCCAACGTCGCCGGTCAGGAGGCTTCGCTGTCAGATGCCACCTTCGCGGCCAAGCAAGCCGAGCTCCAGGCCTCGACAGCTCGCGCCGAGGCAGCGGCGGCAGCGGCCCGGGTCGTGCAGATCCGCGGGGAGCTTCGTTCGATCGCGGTCGAGGCGTATGTCGGTGGCGACGCTGCCCAGCAGGCGGCATCGAGTGGCGGCGAGGGCACCGAAGCGCAAGCCAGCTTCCTCCGACAGGCGTACATCGGCTTTCAGAGCGCGAAGCAGACGCAGGTCTTCGACTCGTTGCGCGCGGCCGAGGACGACACAGAACGACAGCGGACGACGGCCGAGGCCGCAGCCGCCACCGCCGAGGCGAAACGCGCTGAGTCCCAGCAACGCACCAGCCAGGTGCGCGCCGCGCGAGTCCAGCAGAGCGCTTACGGCACGCAGGTGCAGAACCGACTCGACCAACGTCTGGCTGAGGCCGCCGGGCTCGAGTCGCTCGATCGGAACCTGTCGGCGCAGATCGCGCAGCAAGAGGCCGCGCTCGCAGCGCGGGCCCCGGCCGGCGCAAGCAGGGGTGGGCCAGTGCCTGTGGCTGACTTCCCACTCACCACCGTTCGGGGCATCACCGTGGCCAGCTCGATCGCCGATCAGCTCGCCCGGCTCCTCGACGCGGCCGATGCCAGCGGTGTCAGTCTCGGAGGTTCGGGGTATCGCGACCCGCGCCAGCAACAAGCGCTGCGCAACCGGAACTGCCCCGACCCGATCAACAGTCCCCCCGGCGCCTGCTCGCCCCCGACTGCCCGGGCCGGGACGTCGATGCATGAGCAGGGTGTCGCCATCGACTTCACCGAAGGGGCCACGGTGCTGCGCAGCGGGAGTGCCGGCTACCAGTGGTTGGCTGCCAATGCCGGGCGCTTCGGCTTCAGCAACCTCCCGAGCGAGCCATGGCACTGGTCGACCAACGGCCGCTAGTAGTGGTTCGTTTCGGGAGTGCTGCGCACTTCCGCGCGCGAGAACTTCTGCCGTCGCCACCGCGAGGGCTACAGCCGACAGACGTGCGCCGCGTACGCAACGAAATGGTGAAGCTGCACCGTCGAGCTTGCCAGCACCAGGACCACAGCTGTCGCGAGCGCCGCAGCTGATCCTGCGGTGAACCACGCTGTGGTGCGGCGCGGTTCGAGCAGGGCCTCGACGCGGGCCACGACCTGGCCGTCGATGCCCAACGCCAGAGGAGGCGGTGCGCTGGTGACGGCGAGGGCCGCCCGGGCGATGGCGTGGGCAACGGTGGAGCGGTCGCCCACGGCGCGGACCGCGACCTCGTCGGCCCACCGTTCGGTCGCGTAGCGCACTTGTTCGGCGATGGGTTTCAAGATCGGAACGGCCGCTGCAGCGAGATCAGCGAGGTGAACGTAGCGGTGATGGCGCAGATCGAGGTGGGCCCGCTCGTGCGCGAACAGGACCGCCTGGTCGGTGTCGTCCAGGCAGTCGAGCAGCGCCCGCGAGACGACGATGTGACCCGGTCTGCCAGGCACGGCGAACGCGGTGGGTTCGCTCATGGACAAGATCTCGACTGGCCCGGCGTACCCCGACAACGCCGACGTGAGGCGTGCGACGCGATGGTCCCAACGCCAGGCCCGCGTCGCGGCGACGGCCAGAGCGACGAGGCTGAGCATCCCAACCGGGGTCGGGACCCGATCGTCACCCGGTAGTGCAAGGTGGCACCAGCCGGCCCAGTCCGCGACCGTTGGCACCTGAACGACGAACCCGAACGCGACGATGGCCAGCCCCCACGCGACGGCGAGGGCGCTGGCGATCGCGGTGACGGTGAGCACCAGCGTCGACACGTGCGGCGGCAGGCAGCGTTGCAGGCGCGCGGCTGACAGCCCGGCCAGCACAGCGACGCCAAGCGGCAGCCACAACGTCAGAGACACCGCGATCAGCCTTCGCGTTCGAGCAGGGCCCGCAGCAGCCGCTCGTCCTTCGACGACAGCTTCCCCACGAACCTCGCCAGCGCCGCGTTGCGGTCGTGCGTGCGGTCCAGAGCCGCGCCCATCCTTCTCGCAGCCAGATCGGCCTCGGTGATCGCCGGCCGGTAGACGAACCCGCGGCCTCGTCGATCCCGCTCAGCGAAGCCCTTGGCCGCCAACCGGGTCAGGATGGTGGTGATCGTCGTGTAGGCGAGCCCCGAACCGAGTTCGTCGAGTATCTCGCCAGGCGTGATCCCGTCGAGGTGAGCCCAGAGCTGTTCCAGCACATCCGCCTCGAGCGATCCCATGGGTCGTCGCATGTTCATGGCTTGGCCTTCAGCTCACCGTGACGGTGACCTTCATGCCGGCTTCGTAGTGGCCGGGTTCGTGGCAGCCGATGATGAACGTGCCGCCGGAGTCGAAGGTGTGGCTCAGCGTTGCGGAGTCGCCGGGGTCGACGGTCACGAAGTCGCTGCTCGACGCGTCGTGCATGCCGCTCGCCGCGCTGCTCGAGTCGTGCCCCATTCCCCCCATGCTGCCGTCGGTGGACGCGCCGCTGCCAGCTGGTTCGCTGCTGCTCGACGCCATCTGTTTGGCGTGCGCCTGCTGAGCAGCGTCGTCGCCGATGAGGGCCTCGTGAACGATCGCGCCCGCGTTGTGAAACGTGAACATGATGGTGGCGCCCTTCTTCACCGAGAGCGTCGTCGGCGAGTACGCGATGTCGCGCATCTCGATGGCGACGTCTTTGCTCGACGCGCTCCCGCCCGAGTTCGTCGCCGTCGAGCTGCCGCTACCACAGGCGGCGAGGAGGGTGCCGAGCGCAGCGAGAGCTGCGACGAGGAGCTTGTTGTTCATGCGGGTTCCCTCCGGGAGTTGAATCGATCGACGGCGCTCGACGACAGACTGTCGTACAGATAGGCCTCGAAGCCAGCCCACGTCGTTCGACGACGTCGAGGGCAGGCCTCATCCCAACGCGTACCGGGCAGGGTCGTCGTCGAAGCGCCGTGCGCACGTATCGGAGCAGAACAGGAACTGGCGCCCCATGTGGTCCCTCGAAGGGTTGCGCTCAGCGGGGTCGAGCTCCATGCGGCAGACCGGGTCGACGGGACGCACCTCGATCGTGCCTCGGCGGCGCAGCCGATGAAGTGGCACGTCCTGCGCCACACCCTTGAGCGTTTGCGGTCCGAGATCGTCGACCTCGATATCCGGGTCGTGGCCCACCGCGAGTGCGACGGCGCTGGTCACGATGAGCTCGTGGGCCGAGGCAAGCGAGGTGACGCGCGCCGCCAGGTTGACGTTGGCGCCGACGAAGTCCCCCTCGCGGTAGAGCACAGGACCGGCATGCACGCCGACGCGCACAGCCGGGAACCGAGGCTCGGCGCGCACCGCGTCCTCGACGTCCAACCCGAAGGACACCGCAGGCGCCGGATCCGCGAACACGACCATGAACGCGTCACCGATCTGCTTGACGATCCTTCCATCGTGTCCGACGGCGACCCTGCGCACGATGAGCGAGAACTGCTCGATCAGACCTGCAGCAGCTTCGTCACCCATCGAATCGGTGAGCGGCGTGAAGCCGGCAAGATCCACGAAGACGACCGCTCGCTCCGCGGTGCCAACGGTTCCTGACAGCCCTTGGGCGTCGTCGGTCGCGTGCACAACGAAGTCATCGCGCAGGGCGCGCTGGAAGGCCTTGTGGTGGAAGTAGCGCAGGGCCGGCTCGTTCAGAGCACGGAGGGTGTCGCTGATCGGGCTCACGGCCTCGGCGAGGGCGGTCCCTCGAAGGCCCTCGCGACGGAGCCGATCGTGCACGTAGAAGTGGAACAGGCGGCTCTCCGCCTCGGCGACACGTCCCAGTGCGTCGGTGTAGACGCGCAGGAGTTGGCCGAGCGCCTCTTCCGGCAGGCCCGCATCGAGTGTCACGCCGAACGATCGCAAGGCTTCGACGTCCTCGGCATAGGCCTCGCTCTGCTCGGAGAGGCCCGCTGCGACCCACAGGCGCTCGAGTTGTTCTGGGCTGAGCCCCGCCAGGGCTGCCGCGTCGTCGAGCGTGTGCCCGACGCGAGGGTGCGCGCCGACGATCATTTCGACGAACTGCCCCACGATGTCGCCTTGCTCAACACTCACAGCGAGGAGCTGGGACGTCGACACGCCACGACGCGATGCGTACTCCAGCAACCGAGCCCGCTCGAGGTCGACGTCTGCGAACGGTTCTGCCCCGCCGAGCAGCCCTGCCTCCGCCCACGACCGCACCGCTTCGCTCGTGGTGCCCGCGGCCTCGGCGAGCTCTTCGGCGCTTCGCCCCGGCGTATCGCTCGTCATGGCCGCCCCAATGTACGACGCAATGTCGTATCAGCCGCTACCCGCACGCGCACGCCATGAGCGCGCCATGACGCGCGTGTCACGTTTGCGCGCTCGCCACCGCCCGAGCGACCGCAACGCAGCGCTGCGCGCGCTCGACGGCCCTTGTCGCCTCGGCCTTCGGGATGTCGTCGGGCTCGTACTCGGCCTTGGTCTTGAGCGGGAGCAGCCTCTCCAGGTTGCGCTCGACCTCAGCGCCGTCCTTGCCGGCATCCCGCAGCAACCCGAGCACTTGGTCGTGGTCCTCGCCGGCGCTGCGCTTGCCGAGCCGGGCCCCAGTAACAGCGTCGGCCGCGTTGATCGCGGCGTGGATGGCCAGGCTCGTCGCGGCGATGGTCCGGCCCGCCGCCAGCTCACTGGCTGCGGCCGCGACGTACTCCTCGGCCTTGCGCACGTAGCCGCGCACGTGCGCCGCGCTGACGGCTCGCGTGCGCGCAGGCCTAGGCACTGCGGCGACCCTTCAGCGCGTCGAGGCTCCTGCCGGCGAGCACGATGCCGTCGCGTTGCACGTCGAGCCAGAACGGCTTGCGGCTCCGCAGCAACCGCGCGAAGTCCACTTCGCTGACCTCGACGATCTCGATCCGATTGCCCGTCAGGCGCTGCGCACCGTCACGCCAACAATCGAGGGACGCGCGCCATCGCGCCTGGTCCTCGTCGATGGTCCGCGGCCGGACGACTACGACGTCGATGTCGCTTGTGGCGTCGGCCTCTCGGCGTGCGAACGAGCCGAAGACGATCACGCTCGCCGGCAACGGCTTGATCTCGGTGGCCGTGCGGCGCAGCTCCTCCACCACAGTTCGCCCTGCGTCCACCAAGAAGCTCACGGCCCGCGCCGCGAGGTGCTCGTGGACATAGCGGAACTGCGCCGAGGGCGGCACGTCTCGTCGCTCGATGATCCCGAGCTCGACGAGCGGCGGCAGCACCCGCGAGGCCTGCGCGACGCTGACGCCCGAGAGCCGAGCGATCGTCCGAAGGTTCAGCTCTGCGGTCGTCTGGGCGAGGACCGCCAGGATCCGCCCTTGTGCGCCGGGGATGACTGCTTGGACCGGTCGGACGAAGTCCACCGCTGGATGGTACCCGATACAACTTATATATGGAACAAGTGTCTCTTATTTGCAATCGGCAGACCGTGCGCTCATGACGTCAGTGGCGGCACGAGCGCCCATCAGGGCAATCGGGCGCGGGCTCGCGTTAGCAAGCACGCGCCGTGTTATCAGTCGTCGACCGCGTAGACCTGCCACGCATCCGGGACGCCCTTCAACGAATGCGTTCCACGGTCGGGAGCGCGATCCCGAACCCGAGACGCGATCCTGGGTGCAGGCGATGCGCTCGAACTGCGCCAGGAACCGGCCGGCCTCCGCCGAGTCGGGGACGTGCTGGATGTGGCCCCCCCAAAGGCGCGGCCGGTGCCCCACTGACCTGCCACGGAGGCTGGAGCCCGAGAAGGGAATCGAACCCTTGACCTGCTCATTACGAGTGAGCTGCTCTGCCGACTGAGCTACCCGGGCGGGAGCGCGAACGGTAGCAGCCGTCTGGCGAGGTCCGGCCAGCCCGTTCTGGGGCTCAAGGCGACCTCGACGGGCGGGCGGATCAGGCGGAGGTGGAGGGGAGGTGGGCGATCGTTGGAAGCTGCAAGAGGAGCGCGTGCAGCACGAGCGCCTCGCTCGGGTTGCGGATGAGCGCCTCGTTTGCGTCGTCGATCGCGGCAATCGCCGCGAGGAGTGGGTGGGCGTGTGCACCTGGCGCGCGACCCGAAGCCAGCTCATCGCGGTAGCGCGCTGCGAGCGTGGCCAGACCGAAGCGCAACTCGTCGGTGCGGTGACGGCGCACAGCGCGTTTCTGTCGCTCTGCGAGCTCGCGGCGTCCCGCTCCGCGCTCGCCGTAGCGCGCGATGCGCTCGTCGAGCTCGGCGAGCTCCCGCGCGTTGCGAACGTCGAGCGGCGCTTGCGCGTCGTCGATCATCGAGCGCAGCGCCGTCGTGAGGCGCCAGACCGTCGCGCCATTGCCGTCGAGCAGGTGTGGCGCTTCGTACCACGCCTCGCGCCGCAACGAGAAGCGCTCATCGGATGCCAGCAGCCGAGCCCGGTCCAGGTCGCCCGCGGCTGCGACCGCCACCTCCTGCGCCCGTTCGGGTGAGCAGCCCTCCGCGACGAGCGCAGCCACAACGGCTTGCACCGGCACGGGGTCGAGTTCGATGCGCACGCAGCGCGACGCGATGGGCACAAGCTCTGGGGGCATCGACTCGGCGGTCACGACGAACATGGTCGAAGCCGGCGGCTCCTCGATGGTCTTGAGGAGTCGCGGCCCCTGGAACGGCGCTGCGAGGTCGAGATCCAGCAGGACGAGGACCTTCCGTTGCGCCTCGACGGCCGAGCGGCTGGCCTCCTTGATGATGTCGTCGATCTGGTCCTTTTGGATCGACGAGCCCTGTCGCTCATAGACATGGAGGTCGGGGTGCTTCTCCGTGAGCGCGAGGCGCACAGCGCGCGCAGCGTCGACCGGCGACAGGTCCGCGCTCAGCAGCACCGCGGCGAACGCGCGCGCCAACTGACGGGCACCCGATCCTCTCGGGCCGAGCAGCAGGTACGCGTGCACCGGCCCCGAGCTCGCCGCCGCCTGCAGGGCTGCGACAGCATGTGGCTGACCGATCACGTCGGCCCACGGGTCGATCGTCGCCGGAACTGAGGTCACCGCGACAACCGCGGCGCAACACCATCCCAGATCCGCGCCGCGACTTCTTCCACCCCGCCGAGCGCAGAGACGATGAGCCACCGCTCGGGGTCGCCGGCCGCAAGGATGCGGAAGCCCGAGTCGATGCGCTCGTGGAGCGCGACGCCGCCGGCCTCGATGCGATCGAGGTCATGGCCGAGGCGCGTCGCTCGGGTAGCGGGCGCCACCGCGAGGAGGACGACGAGATCGGCCTCAGGAGCGCCTGCGAACCTCGAGAGGGCGAGCACCTCTTCCACCGGTAGCTGGCGGCCATGACCCTGGTACGCGAGCGAGGAGTAGAGGTACCGGTCGGTCACGACGTGGCGGCCGGCAGCCAGCGCAGGGGCGATCACCTTTGCGACGTGCTGGGCGCGATCGGCGGCCATGACGAGTGCCTCGGCCCGGGGGACGAGGTCGAAGGCGGGATCGAGCGCGACACGTCGCAGCTCTGCGCCGGCTGGCGTCGCGCCAGGTTCGTGGGTCAACAGCGCGCCGAGGCGCTCCGCGAGGATCCGCGCCTGGGTCGACTTCCCGCTGGCGTCGCCGCCTTCGAACGCGATCAGCGCCACTACCCGAGTCCCGCCGTCTGGTCTGGGTCGCGCGTGGCCTCGCCGTCGCCGGCGGTTCCGTTACGCGCGCCGTCGTGCACCATCGCTGCCGCACCCTGGGTGCTCGCCACCTCGCCTTCGACCTCGAGCGCGTCGACCGCTTCTCCCGGTCCGGGATCTGCGGCCGGCGCGCCCACGACACCGTCGCCATCTTGGTGCCGCAGCGGCTCGCCCGAGCGCAGCGACCACGTGGCAACACCACACGCGACGAGGATGATCGCGCCCGCGAACCACAACGTGATCCGCACACCGGGCACGTAGATGAAGTGGTCGCCGGGGAGTTGCAGGTTCCGATCGGTCAAGTAGCGCGCCGACAGGCGATCGGCGGCCTCGGCAAGGAACGGTCCGACAGCGAAGGCGATCAGCAGGCAGAGGCGCACGAGCGTGTAGAGCGCAGCGAAGATGCGGCCGCGCAGCTCGTCGTCGACGTGCTCGTGCAGCAACGTGAAACCCACGACGTAGACGCCGCCGGCGCACACACCGAGGCAGAAAACGAACAACCCCGCAGGCCCGAGCGACGACATCGACGCCGCACCGATGAGGGAGCCACCCCCGCCAAGGAGCGAGAGCTCGAAGATGCGCGCCTTGGGCAAGAACTTCTGACCGAACGAAAGTGCGACGACACCGGCTGCGACCCCGAACCCCAAGCAGGTGATGAACACGCCATAGCCGGCGGCGCCGGCGTTGAGGACGTCGCGGGAGAAGATCGATCCGAGCGGGACGACCATGCCTCCGCCGATCAGCCCAGTCGCGAGCCCGAGGTTGACCGAGCGGACGATCGGATTGACGAAGATGAAGTGCCACCCCTCCTTCAGCTCGTGGAACGTCTGGGTGAAGTCGATCCGCTTGTCGCTGGCTGCCGCCTTCTTCTTGACCCGCTCGCGTCGAGCGGTGTCGAGGATGGTGAGCCGGCTGATGAGAAGCGCCGAGGTGAGGAACGACGCCATGTCGAAGTAGAAGGCGAGCGCCTCCTGGTCGGTCTTGAGGAAGCTGAGCGCGTCGATGCCGCCGACCCACTTGGCGATCGTTGCGAGGAACGCGAACACCACCGCCGCGACAGGGAACGTGCCGTATGCCGCAGCGAGGCTCAGCGAGTTGGCGTTGGTCAGCTTGTCGGCGGGAACGAGGTTCGGCACGGTCGCCTCCTTCGCCGGCGACCACAGGAGCGTGCAGATCTCGAGCAACAAGCTGGCGAGCACGAGGCCAGCCACGCTGCGCACGAACGGCAGCAACGCGATCACGACAGCCCGCGACAGGTCGCAGGTGACCATCACCTTCTTGCGATCCCACCGGTCGATCATCACCCCGGCCATCGGCGCCATGAAGAAGCCGGGAATGATCCGGGCGCTCATCACGAGGCCCACAGCCGCGCCCCCTGCCCCGGCACCGACCTCGATGGCGAGCACCGTGATGGCGAGGAACCCGAGCCAGTCGCCGAGCGCGGAGACGACCTGCGCAACCCAGAGCGAGAAGAATCCGGTGTCGCCGAACAGGCGCTGCTTCAAGCGCTCCCGCTCAGCTGCCGGCTCTTGTGAACCTTCGCGGAACGTCGGGAGCGACACGATCGTCAAGTCGTCACCGTCTGAGGCGGCCGAGACCCGCTCGGGTGCTGGTTCGACCATCGGGGGCGAGGCTACCGGCGCCCCGGGTTACGCCTGCTCCCGCGACACGGGCCGCTTCTTCGCAGCCCCCTTCCTCGGCGCGGCCTTTTTCGCCGCGGCCTTCTTCCCCGTTGCCTTTTTCTTGGCTGGCGCCTTCTTCTTCTTGGGGTTCGTCGCGTCGTACTCGCGACGCAGCACGAGCAGCTCGGCTGCGCGTTCGGGGGTGACGTTCTCGATGCTGTCGCCCTTGCGCAGCGACGCGTTGCTCATGCCATCGGTCACGTAGGGACCGAAGCGCCCGTCCTTCAACACGATGGGCTCGCCCGTCACCGGATCGTTGCCGAGCTCCTTCAGCGGCGGGGCCGGGGCTCGCTTCGCGCCGTACTTCGGTTGTGCGAGGACGAGCAGCGCCTCCTCGAGCCCGATCGAGAAGATCTGCTCCTCGTCCTGCAACGAGCGCGTTTCTTTACCCTTGGCGATGTAAGGCCCGTAGCGGCCGTTCTGCGCGGTGATCTCCGCGTTGTCGCTCGGGTCAGCGCCCACAACGCGAGGCTGGGAAAGCAATCGCAGTGCGTCGTCGAGCGTGATGGTCGCGAGGTCCATCGTCTTGAAGAGCGATGCCATCTTCGGCTTCGCGCCGGCCGGCAACGACTCGGTGTCTCCGAGCGCGACGTAGGGACCGAAGCGTCCGTTCTTCGCGAACACCGGCAGACCCGACGCTGGCTCGACGCCGATCGGCTCGTCGCCTTTCGGCGCATCGAGCAACTCGAGCGCTCGGTCGACCGTGAGCTCGTCGAGGGGGAGGTCGGGCGGAAGCGACGCCGTGTCCTCGCCGCGCTTCACATAGGGGCCGTACTTGCCGTTGCGTACGACGACCTCGACGCCCATCTCGTCCTTGCCGATGGGGATGGCGTTGATCTCAACCGGGTCGGCATGCTCGATGGCTTCGGCAACGAGCGTCTTCACGCCGGGTGTGCCGTTGCCGAACCAGAACTTGCGAAGCCAGGGAACCCGCTGCGCGCGGCCCCCCGCGATCTCGTCGAGATCGTCTTCCATGCGAGCGGTGAACTCGTAGTCGACGAGTTGGCTGAAGTTGCGCTCGAGCAGGGTGACCACCGCGAAGGCATCCGTGGTCGGCACAAGAGCCTGGCCCTTCTTCCAGACGTACTCGCGATCCTGGATGGTCTGCATGATCGACGCGTAGGTCGACGGGCGGCCGATGCCCTTGTCCTCGAGGGCTTTCACCAGGGTTGCCTCGGTGTACCGAGGGGGCGCCTGGGTGGTGTGACCGTCGGCTGCGAGGTCGGGGGCGGGGAGCACGTCGCCCTCTGCGAGCGGCGGCAGCTTGGCGCTGTCGGCGTCGCCCTCGGTCGCCGAGTCGTCGCCAGCGAACCCGTACACGGCACGGTGACCGGGGAAGGTGATCGTCGTCCCCGAAGCGGCCCACTCGGTCTCGACGTCAGCATCGGTCGACGCCACCAGGCGAGCGCTAACCGTGGAGCCTGTTGCGTCGGGCATCTGCGAAGCGAGCGTGCGCTGCCAGATGAGCTCGTAGAGACGAAGGTCTTCGCCGCTGAGCTCGCGGCGCAGCTCGTCAGGCGCCTTCCATGCGTCGCCCGCTGGGCGGATCGCCTCGTGGGCCTCTTGCGCGTTCTTCGCCTTCTTGGCGTAGGTGCGTGGTTGGTCGAGCAAGTATTCGCGCCCGAAGCGCCGCTCGATCGACTGGCGTGCCGCAGAGATCGCTGCCGCGCTCAACGTCGTCGAGTCGGTGCGCATGTACGTGATGTAGCCGCGTTCGTAGAGGCCCTGTGCAACGCTCATGACCTGGCGCGCCGTCATCCGCAGGCGGCTTCCGCCGACCTGCTGCAACGTCGAGGTGATGAACGGGGGCTTGGGCCGTGATGAGTACGGCTTCGTCTCCACGCTGCGCACCGAGTACTGCGCGCCGGCCAGAGCAGCGACGAGCTGTGTCGCTGTCGTCTCGTCGAGCACGGCGATGTCCTCGCGCTCGGCATGGCCGTCGGAGTCGAAGTCCTTGCCCTGCGCGACCCGCCGCCCCTCGATGGCCACGAGCCCGGCACTGAAAGCTGGCGTCGTGGAGAACGCTGCGGACAGATTCCAGTACGAAGCAGCGACGAACGCCATCCGCTCGCGCTCGCGTTCGACGACGAGGCGCACCGCAGGCGATTGCACCCTCCCTGCCGACAGGCGCGGCCGTATCTTGCGCCAGCACACCTCGGAGATCGGGTAGCCGTACAACCTGTCGACGATGCGACGGCTCTCCTGCGCGTCGACGAGACCGAGATCGACGTCGCGGTGGTTGTCGACCGCATGCTGGATCGCCTGGCGGGTGATCTCGTGGAAGACCATCCGCTTGACCGGCACCTTGGGCTTGAGGATCTCGAGGAGGTGCCAGGAGATGGCCTCGCCCTCGCGGTCCTCGTCGGTTGCGAGGTACAGCTCGTCGGCATCCTTGAGCGCAGCGCGCAGCTGGGCGATGACCTCCTTCTTGCGAGGGCTCACCTCGTAGACGACCTTGAAGTCGTCGTCGACGTCGACCGAAAGCCCCTTCGAAGGCAGGTCGCGGACATGGCCCATTGACGCCAGCACCGTGAAATCGCGGCCAAGGAACCCCGCGATGGTGCGGGCCTTGGCTGGCGACTCGACGATCACGAGCGGCTTGGGCATGAAATCCAGCATGGGCGGACGGCGTCCCGTCGTGTCAAGACCTGGCCCTTGCGATCAGCCGGGGGATGGGGCGCTCATTGATGCCATGTCGGCTTCGACGGTGTCGAGGATCTCCTGAGCGATCGCGCCCCGCGCAGCCTGCTTCGTTCTGGCGACAGCGCCACTGCGCAGCTGCGCGTAGCGCTGCGCGGTGCCAGCCGCCTCAGCAAGCAGGTCGGCCGGGTCGACGACGCGATCGACATAGCCCGCGGCGGCAGCGCCGGCTGGGTCGAAGACCTGCCCGAGCAACGCGAAGTCGAGCTGTGACGGCGGCATCCGGTAGCGGGCGAGCTCCACAGCGAACCGGGGCAACGGCATGCCGATGGCCACCTCGTTGAGGCCGATCTTGTAGGGGCCATCGGCTGCGATCCGATGGTCGGCCGTGAGCAGCACGAGCGCGCCGGCAGCCAGCGCGTGGCCGGTGCAGGCCGCGATCACGGGGAGAGGGAAGGTGAAGAGCCGCGCGAGCGTGCGGGCACCGTCGACGACGAGGGCACGCATCGGCTCGGGTCCGGCCGTCATGACGGCCAGGTCGAACCCAGCGGAGAACCGCCCCTCGCGCCCGACGAGCAACACCGCCTTTGCCTCCCGTTCCGCGCGATCGAGGGCGTCGCGCAGGCCGGCGAGCACCTCATGGGAGTACGCGTTGGCCTTGCCGTCGTCGATGGTGATGACGGCAACCGAGCTGTCGAGGGCGTAGGTCACGGCCATGGCACGGCAACGTAGTGTCCCGAGCCATGGACTTCGCCTTGTCGGCCACCGCGCAGCGCCTCCAAGGAGAGTTGCTCGCCTTCATGGACGACCACGTGTACCCGGCCGAGTCGATCTACGCAGAGCAGATGCGCCGTTCGGGTGACCCGCACCACCACCCGGCTGTGATCGAAGACCTCAAGGCCGAGGCGAAGCGGCGCGGGCTGTGGAACCTGTTCCTCCCGCACAAGACCGAGTGGACGGAAGGCCTGTCCAACCTCGACTACGCGCCTCTGGCAGAGATCATGGGCCGATCGGGGCTCGCCAGCGAGGCGTGCAACTGCTCGGCACCCGACACGGGGAACATGGAGATCCTCACCATGTTCGGGACGTCCGAGCAACAGGAGCGGTGGCTGCAGCCCTTGCTCGAAGGGGAGATCCGATCCGCGTTCGCGATGACCGAGCCAGCCGTCGCGTCGAGCGACGCGACGAACATCGCGTGTCGCATCGAGCGCGAAGGCGACGACTACGTGATCAACGGTCGCAAGTGGTGGATCTCCGGCGCGGCTTCGGCGCGCTGCAAGATCTTCATCCTCATGGGCAAGACCGACCCTGGAGCTTCGAGGCACCTCCAGCAGTCGATGGTCCTCGTGCCCGTCGACACCCCGGGCGTCACGATCGTGCGCAACCTCGAGGTCTTCGGTTACGTCGACCGTGAGGGCCATTGCGAGATCACGTTCGACAACGTGCGCGTTCCGGCTTCGAGCGTGCTCGGTGAGGAGGGCGGCGGGTTCGCGATCGCGCAGGCCCGGCTCGGGCCCGGGCGCATCCACCAATGCATGCGCACGATCGGAGTGGCCGAGCGCGCGCTCGAGGCGATGTGCGTGCGGGTCTCCGGACGCGAGGCGTTCGGCCGCGCGCTCAGCGAGCAGGGCGTGATCCAGGAATGGATCGCCGATGCCCGCATCGAGATCGATCAGGCCCGGCTCTACACGCTCTACTCGGCATGGCTGATGGACTCGCAGGGCAACAAAGCGGCGCGCACGGAGGTGTCCGGCATCAAAGTCGCTGTGCCGCTGATGGCGCTGCGCGTGCTCGACCACGCGATCCAAGCTCATGGCGCTGGCGGGGTCGGACCCGACTTCGGGCTCTCGCTCGCCTATGCCCACGTGCGCACGCTGCGCCTCGCCGACGGCCCCGACGAGGTGCATCGCGGTGTCGTCGCGCGCAGGGAGCTGCGCAAGTGGGCGTGAGCGGTTCGCGCCGCTGCCGAGGTTGGGCCGTGGCAGCCCTCGTCGGGATCGTCGTCGGGCTCGGAGCCTGCGGTGGGAGCAGCGGATCGGGGGCAGCTTCGTGGGGCGACGACGCTGCGTCGTTCTGCGACTCGGCGCGCGGCATCGTGGCCGGGTTGAGTGGCAACGCGCTCACCGACCCTCGCGGGGTCGCCCGGGTAGCAGAGCGGATCGACGGGCTCGTCCCCCCAGCTGCGATTGCCGACAAGTGGCCGTCCTTCGTGAGCTACGTGCACCAACTCGCGACGATCGCTCCCCGCGATCCGGATGCCGCATCAAAAGCGCTCGACGTGCTGGGCGCCGCGCCAAGTGACGTCGCGGCGGTCGGCACCTACCTCGCGAACACCTGCAAGATCGATGCGCCGGCCTCGGACCTGTCCGAGCTCGGCCCCCGGAGCTGACCTCGCGATTCCGCCCGGTTGCGTCGCAACCTCAACTAACGTCGCTCCTGATCGCGCGACGGCGCTGATCCGGAGGCGAGCGCGGGGCTCGACCGGGAACGGTGGTGCGGCAGTCACTGCTGCCGAGAAGGAGCGTGCACGGTGCGAAGGACCCTGGGTTTGCTCGTAGCAGGTCTGTTCATGGTCGCCCTCTCGGCCTGTGGGGGAGGGAGCAGCGCGAGCAAGGGATCCTTCTGCGCTGCCGTCAAGACCGCCGACGAGAAGAGCGGCGGCTTCGACAACGCCTTCAGCGATTCCGACCCGAAGGCGCTCGACTCGGAGAACTCGCTCATCAAGGATCTCGCGGCCAAGGCGCCGAGCGAGATCAAAGACGACATGAAGACTGTCGCCTCATACTTCGACGACCTCGTCAAGGCGCTGAAGGCCGCAGGCAACGATACGAAGAAGCAGCGCGACGCGTACGAAAAGGCGAGCGGCGGTGCGGACAAGGTCAAAGAGGCTGCCGACAACGTGAACGCCTACTCGAAGAAGGAGTGCGGCATCGCGCTCGACACCTCGAGCGACAGCTCCGGTTCGACCGACAGCTCAGACTCGAGCAGCTCCAGCAAGAAGAAGAGTTCCAGCTCATCGGACTCCAGCTCGGACTCCAGCTCGGACTCCAGCACCGACTTCAGCTTCGACTCCGACAGCTTCAGCAGCTACCTGTCGTCGCTGTCTTCGCTCTACAGCAGCTTCAGCACCTGAGCTGAGCGAGGTCTCAGCTCACAGCGTTCCGCGCTCACGGGGGCGGCTGCCGACGCCGACCACGAGCCGCACGGTCGTACCCCCGCGCTCTTGGCGAAACGTGACCTCGTCGGCGAGCGCCCGCATGAGCGGGACGCCCAAGCCGCGTTCGAACTTCAACCGGTCGGGCTTCGTCACGGGCGGGTGCGGGACCAACGCATCGGGGTCGAAGCCCCCTGCAGCGTCGTGGACCTCGACGACGACACCCGCGCCGTCGAGCTCACAGCGCAAGTTGATGTGGCTGCCAGAGGACCGTCGCGTTGCGTCGATGGCGTTGGCGCACGCCTCGGTGACGGCGAGTCGAAGGTCGTCGATGCGCGCTGCTGGCAGCGACGAAGCGGCTTCTGCCACCTCCGTCACCACCGAGCGGACCACCGCCAGGTACTCGGGACGAGCCGGCAGCTCGAGCTCGACGCTGTCGTCGAGGCCAGGCACTACAGCCCCGAAGCCTCGAGCGCTCCTTCGACCGACGTGAACGTGCTGAACGCCTGATCGAGACGGGTGATCTCGAGCACTTTTGCCACCCGCGGCTGGGTGCAGACGAGGCGAACGTCGCCGCCGACAGCTCGGGCTCGCTTCATCGTGCCGACCAGCACGCCCAGGGCGGTCGAGTCGAGGAAACCCACACCGTCGAGGTCGATGATGATGTTCGAGGCGCCACCGCTGAGCAGCACGTGGAGACGCTCTCGAAGCGCTGGCGCCGTCGCCATGTCGATCTCGCCACTGACGGCCACAACGGCCCATCCTGCGCGTTCGTCGACGACGACACCGAGATCGACCACCGGGCGACATTACCTCGCGAGCCCAGTGTCCAGGCGTCTACCGGACGCTCGATCTGGCGACTTCCACCCCTGTAACTACACCGATGCAAGGCCTACGATGCCGGGATGGTTGCCCTTGGCGTGCACGCCCCGACGTTCGAGGACATCCTCGGCACGCTCGGCGGCGATGGTCGTCTCGTGCACTTGGAGCGCATCCCGGCCCGGCCAGCGCTTGGCGGCTCGCTCGCCCGCGCGCTGCCAGACGGCGTCGCCCGCGCCGTGCCTCCCGGCGGCCTGTGGTCGCACCAGGCCGATGCCATCGATCGGGTGCGTGCCCGGCGTTGCGTCGCGATCACAACGGGCACCGCCTCAGGCAAGTCGCTGTGCTACCAGCTGGCCATCGGCGAGGCCGTGGCCGACCCGGTCCGTCCTGGCACAGCGCTGCTCGTCTTTCCGACCAAGGCTCTGGCCCACGACCAGCTGCGCGCGCTGACCTCACTGCAGCTCCCGGGGGTTGTCGCGGCCTGCTATGACGGCGACTCGAGCCCCGAGGAGCGAGCGTGGGTGCGACGACACGCCAACGTCGTGCTCACCAACCCCGAGATGCTCCACTGCGCGCTTCTCCCCCACCACGCACGTTGGGCGACGTTCCTCATGCGTCTGCGCTTCGTGGTCCTCGACGAGCTCCACACGTTCCGCGGCATCTTCGGCACGCACGTCGCGCACCTCCTGCGCAGGCTCAGACGATTGGCAGCGTGCTACGGCTCGGGCCCGACGCTCGTCTCGTGCTCGGCCACCATCGGCGATCCGGCCGACCTCGCATCCGCGTTGTGGGGCGACGCCGTCGAGGCCATCACCACAGACGGTTCTCCACGCGGCGAACGTCTCGTCGCTCTCTGGAACCCGCCGCTGCTCGACGACCGCTTCGGGCCGCCCGAGGCGCTGCGGCTCGCTCGCGCCTGCGATGGCGCCGAGGAGAGCCTCCGAGTCGGTCGCCCGACCCGGGCACGCGCCTCGGCCCACAGCGAGACCGCCTCCCTTCTCGCCGAGCTGATCCGCGCAGGACATCGCACCATCGGCTTCGCACGCAGCCGACGCGCCACGGAGGTGGTCGCGGCGGACGTGCGTCGGCGCCTGCCTCCCGAGCTGGCCGACACCGTTCGCCCCTACCGAGGCGGCTACCTGCCGGAAGAACGTCGCGCGATCGAGACCGAACTCTTCGGTGGTCGCCTGCGAGGCGTGGTGGCCACGACAGCGCTCGAGCTCGGCGTCGACGTGGGCGGGCTCGACGGATGCGTGCTCGACGGCTTCCCCGGCACCATCGCCTCGATGTGGCAGCAGATGGGGAGAGCGGGGCGCGAGCAGAGCGAGTCGTTGGCCGTGCTCGTCGCTGGCGACGACCAGCTCGACCAGTGGCTGCTCGCGCACCCGAGCGAGGTCTTCACCCGGCCGCCGGAGCCGGCGGTGATCAACCCATCGAACCCCTTCGTGTTGCTCCCGCACCTAGCGTGCGCTGCGTTCGAGCATCCCTTGACACACGCCGACGAGCGATGGTGGCCCGGCCTGCTCGAGGAGGGCGTGCGCGCGCTGGTGGGCGACGAGCGCCTCAAGGTCCGTCCACCCGACCGCAAGCGCCCGCGCACGACAGCGTTCTACTCAGCCCGCGGATTCCCTGCCCATGGCGTCGGGCTGCGTACGGGCTCGGCGCACGAGTACCGCATCGCTCGCGCCGACGGCTCACTCGTCGGCACCGTCGACGAAGGTCGCGCCTTCGAGCTCGTTCATCCCGGCGCGCACTACGTGCACCAAGGCGCCGGCTACCTGGTCACCGATCTCGACCTCGACGACCGAGTGGCAATCGTCGAGCCCAGCGAAGCCGACGAGTACACGCTGGCGCGCACCGAGGCGCAGTTCCGCATCATCGAAGTCGACGCCTGCCGCGCCCTCGGGCTGGCTGCGGTCTCGCTCGGTTCACTCGAGGTCGTCTCCCAGGTCGTCGGCTTCCAGCGCAAGAACGCGTCGACGGGCGAGGTCATCACCGCCGAAGCGCTCGAGCTCCCACCGACCACGCTCTCGACCCGCGGCTTTTGGCTCACGGTCGAGCGGGGCGTGCTGCGTGATGCCGGGCTGCGCATGCCCGCATGGCCCGGGACGCTGCATGCTGTCGAGCACGCCGCCATCGGCATGTTGCCGCTGTTCACGATCTGCGATCGCTGGGACGTCGGCGGCGTGTCGAGCGTGCAACACGGCGACACCGGCACGCCAACCATCGTCGTCTACGACAGCTACCCGGGCGGCGCCGGCATCGCTGAGCTCGGCTACGCCGAGGCGGGGCGCCTGCTGCATGCCACCCTCGAGCTGGTGGCGACCTGCGCCTGCGTCGAAGGATGCCCGTCGTGCGTGCAGTCGCCCAAGTGCGGCAACTGGAACGAGCCACTCGACAAGGCCGGGGCCCGTCGGCTCCTGCAGCGCCTACTCGAACTCGAGGTGTAGGAGGGTCAGCGCGTCGTCTGCGTCGCGCGCCGACTTCGTCACGTACAAGACGTGCATGCCCCACACGGCGAGCACGAGCGCAACAGCGAACGGGATCAAGATGCCCGCCCCGGCAACGTTGATGCCCCCTTCGCTCCCTCCGCTCGGCAGGGCCGACGCCACCGCGCCCGGCTCGGCTTCATAGGGAAGGTCGCTCTCGAAGCCCGGGTCGGGCTCGCCTGGCTGGGTTGACGCGGTCGCCCCGCCGCGAGTTGCGGCGCCGCTACGCCTCGCCCCTCCTGTCGCTGCGCCCGGCGTCGTGGCAGCTCCTGTTCCAGGGGCGACGGCTGTGCCGTCGCCCGGCGCCGTCGTCGACGGCGAGTCGGCAGCCTTGTCGAGCTTGATCACCGCAGCGGGCGAAGCAGCCGAGGGCTCGACGTTGAACCGGGTGGCCGAGACGGCATAGGTGAAGGTGCCCCCCGCGGCAGGAACCGAGGTGTCGGCGAACGAGGTGCTGCTCGGATCGGTGACCGGAGCGAATGTCGTGGTGTGGCCCGCCTGGTCGGTGCGCGAGACGATGAACCCCGTCAGATCCTTGGGCATGTCGCCGGGCCCGGCGATGGAGTCCCACGACACGACGACCGACCGGGTAGCGGTGCCCGCAGACGCAGCGACGCCCGACACCTCCGGTGCGGGGCGCTTCACGTCGACCGTCGCTGTGTGCGTCGGGCTCGTGTCGGCGTCCACAAAGGGATCGGAATCGACCGTGCCGTATGCGGCGAGGGTGTAGGTGCCGTTGCACTCCGGCGCGAGGTCGATGGTGAAGTAGTTCGCCTTCGGGTCGAGGCGGCCGCCGACGTTGCTGAAGTCGTTGAACCCCCTTGGCATCTCGCAGCCCGCCGGCGCCTCGCCCGACACGCTGCCGTAGACGGTGATCGGGCGAGAGTCGTTGTGCCCGATGACGCCTTTCACGACATGGGAAGCGCCGTCCGTGAAGACATATGCCGACGCACCGCCTGGCGGGTCGTCCCAGCCTCCGTACCAATTGCTGGGGTACGCCTGCGCGGCCGGTGCCATCGCCACGATCGCACACGCGCCCAACGCGGCACCGAGGAGGAGCCGCCCGCGCATCACGCGCCGCCTGTTTGCGCGGGGGCGGGCGCGGCGGAGCTCGGAACGAGTGCAGCTTGCACGACGAGGCGCTTCGCTGCCGAGCCCTTCGGGTGGCACGTCGTCAAGGTGAGCATGGCAGTCGATGAGTTCGCAACCACCCCGATGTCGCTGGGATCGACGACGAACGCCGAGCCCTTGTCATCGAGCGCGCTGCGTCCTTGGGCCGCGGCGCTCACCGTGTAGGTGCAGGAGCCGATCGGCGTCGTGAGCGTGATCTGCGCGCCGGTTGCGAGGAGGTCGAGGTTCGCGAAGGGCCGCCCGTAGGTGGTGCGGTGCCCTGCGATGGCCACGTTCCCGTTCTCACACGGCAACGGCGTGCTGCGGTAGTGGCCAGCCCCGGCGCGCAGGGCGTCGGGGCCGGTGCCCTCCACCACGACGACGTCGACGTCGATCGAGGGGATCTGGATGCGCGTCAAGCTGTCGCCTTCCGCAACGCGCCGCTCGAGGTAGGCCTGCTTCAGATCAGGGTTCGAGAGCTGGCGCGACAGGCGCTGTTGGATGCGGTCCTGGAGGAAGTTGGTGTAAAGGGGGAAGCCGATCAGCCCGATCGCCACGATGAACGCGAGGGCGGAGACGCCCGAGAGCCCGCGGCGGGCCCAACGCCGCCGTCGGAGGACGTCGACGAAGCGCGCGAACGGGTCGGTCGGGCGAGTAGCGCCGACCATCAGGTGTGCCCGCGCGGTCAACGCCGCCTCGCGCTGGGCGCGCCGAAGGGTCCGCGTCTTGGCGAGCAGGGCTGCTTGCCAGGCGACCAAGAGGAGGATCAGGACCGCGGCAGGGGCGGCAACGGCGATGTCCATGGGTCTTGTCAGGATAGACGGGAAGGCTCCTGGGCTGGCATTCACCCCGCTCAGGTTTCGCAACCGAGCGGGGGTCGGAAACCTCGATCATGCAGCAGCTGCGCCTCTCGCCGCCGCGACCTCGACCCGCATCGTTGCCGTCGCGACGAGCTCCACATCGGGAAGCAGCGCACCGACCAGCGCAAGCTCCGTCGGCGCGTCGTAGCGCACCTCGACCCGCACCGACGCACCCGGCCCGCCCCGCTCGCGGACGTGAACTGCGAGGCGGCGCGGGTCGAGCGTGGTGCTCGCCGACGCGGCCCGGCCTGCCGCAGCGGGATCGGGGTCGACGGCAGCAGCCCGTGCAGCCTCGCGCGCTGCGTTGGTCACGAGGATCTGCGCCCGAACGACCAGGCCGACCTGGACCACGAGGAGCAGCAGCAGCGCGAGGAAGGGGAGCACGAGCGCCAGCTCCACCGTTGCTTGGCCCCGGTCGCGGCCAGCGGTCACAGCTTGCCGACGATGCTGTCGATCACCGCATCGAACAGCTCAGCGATCTTGCCGGACTTCGCGGCCCACGCCACGAGGATGAGCGCGACCGACGCTGCGCCGAGCAATACCAGTGCGTACTCGGCTGTGGTCTGCCCGCGATCGTCGCGACGCAACGCGATCGCATGACGTCGGGGGTTGCAGTGGTGGAGTAGGGACTGGATAACGAGGACGAGGTACAGCAACGGTGCCTCCTTGGCAGCAGGGTGATCAGCGGCCGAGCGACCCGAGGGCGCCGGCGACGAGGGGCACGAGCGTGAGCAACCCAAAGGCGGGCAGCACGCACAGCACCAAGGGGAAGAGCAGGGCGACCGGCAGGCGACGAGCGGCCTCTTCGGCTCGCCTTCTGCGTTCTGCGCGGGCCTCGGCCGCCTGGCGCTCCAGCGCGGGCAAGAGCGCCGCGCCGTAGCGTTCCGACGCCACGACCGCGGCGACGAGGCCACGCGCCGGTTCGCCCAACGAGACCGCCGCTGCAACGAGCGCGTCGGCGAGGCGCTCGCCACGATTCGTTCGCTCCAGCGTGAGACCGAGGACAGCGGCGAAGCGCGGCGGTGCTCTCGGCGCGACAGCCTCGAGTGCGAACCGCACGTTGCAGCCGGCGCCCACAGCGAGGACGAGGAGGTCGATCACCTCCGGAAGCTCAGCCACGACCTCGCTCTGGCGCCTCCGCTGATCGGCGCGCCGACGCCATCGACGACGGCCGAGGATGGCAGCGGCGCCCACGGGAGCCAGGGGCGGCGAGAGCGCCGCTGCGAGCAGTGCGGCAGCGATCGGCGCTGCCCAACGCGCGGTGCTGCGAGATGATCGCGGCGCCCGGCGCGCTCGCGACACGTTCGCCTTGCCGGCACCTCGGCCCGGGCCGATCGCGATGAGCACGGCGATGGCGCACAGCCAGGGCAGCGCGGGCCTCACAACGCAACGCCTTCGACGATGCGGCGCATCCACCACAAGCCGAGCGCGTCGAGGCCGATGCCGCCCGCAAGGCACGCGCCGCCCAGGGGCGTCGTGAACAGGAAGCTCACCGAGTGCGCGTCGAGGCCAGCGGCGAGCGCCGCGAAGGCGAGCGGTGCGCCGCCGACGACCGCCGCGGAGAGGCGGGCCTGGGCACTCGAAGCGCTGGCCTCGCCAGCCAGCGCGAGCCTGTCGCGCAACGTCGCGGCGACAGCATCGAGTGATCGGGCAGGCGCGCCGCCCGTCGTTGCGCCAAGCGCGAGAGCGGCAGCGGCCAACCTCGTTCCGGCGTCGGGTCGTGCGCGTGCCCATCCTTGTGCCGCTTCGACGATCGGCGCACCAGACGCTGCCGCGTCCGCGAGAGAGCCGAACGCGAGGGCGACCTCGCTCGGCACCGCAGTCGCCCCGTCGAGGACCGAGACACGAAGCGATGCTCCTCCGCGCAGATGACGAGCGATGGCCTCGAGCAGCTCGGGCAACGCTCGGTCGTAAGCGCGACGTTCGCTTCGGGCGCGCCAAGCCGAGGGCGAGGGCAGCGCGCGGGCACGCATTCCCCGAGCGCGTGGCGCAGTGAGCCGACTGGAGACCGCGTTGCGGAGATCGGAGTGGCGAGCGGCCGCGACAGCGTGGAGCGCTCCGGCAGCCAGCGCAGCGGCAAGCACGGCCGTCACCTCGCCAACCAGGCCGGATCCGGACGGGCCGCGCCGGGCATCCGAACCGCGCGGACGGGCAGCCGGTGGAGCCCGTCCGCGTCGCCGAGCGAGCGCACACGCTCTCCGACGCCAGCCCATTCGGCTGCGACTTCGGCGAGCGCCACGACTCGGCGCCCGCCGGCAGCTGATCGCGCGACGTGCACGACGAGGTCGACCGCTGCCCCGAGCTGGTCTCGAACCGCGGCCAGGGGCAGGGCGACGTCGCCCATGAGGACCATCGTCTCGAGGCGCCGCAACGCGTCGGGCGGCGAGTTGGCGTGGCACGTTGAGAGCGACCCCTCATGGCCGGTGTTCATCGCTTGGAGGACGTCGAGTGCCTCGGGACCGCGCGACTCGCCGACGATGATGCGATCCGGGCGCATGCGCAGCGCGTTGCGCACCAGGGCCCGCAGCGTGACCGCGCCCAGCCCGTCCGCGTTGGCCGGACGTGCCTCGAGGCGCACGACGTGGCGGGCGGGGAGACGAAGCTCGGCCGCGTCTTCGACCGTCACGATGCGCTCACCGTCGGGTATGCGCGCGGCGAGCGCGTTGAGCAACGTGGTCTTGCCTGCACCTGTGCCGCCGCTCACGATGATGTTCGCCCGGGCCCGCACCGCCCACGAGAGCAGCTCGGCGATCCCTGGCGGGCACAGCTCATCGAGCGGCACCGGCCTCGCGCCGAACCGCCGGATGGTGAGACACGGTCCGTCTATCGCGATCGGCGGCACGACCGCGTTGACGCGTGAGCCATCGGGCAACCGCGCGTCGATGAGCGGGCTCGTCCGGTCGACGCGCAAGCCGAGCGGTGCGACGATCCGCTCGAGCACATGATCAATGGTGGCAACATCGAGCACGACATCGGTCTCCTCGAGCGAGCCGGTGCGCTCGACCCACACCGCGCCCGCGCCGTTGACCATCACTTCCGAGACCGCCGCGTCTGCCAGGAGCGCGTCGAGTGGGCCGAGCCCGACGAGCCGCGGACCTGGCTGGCCGACGGCGGACGCCGCGCGAACACGAACGGGTTCAAGCCGCATGACTGAGGTCGCGCTCGAGGCTCCGGGGCAACCGAGTCGCGAGGATGCCGGCGTCGACGGCACGCGCGACCTGGGGGGTCACCTTGACCTGCGCGAGCACGGGGATCCCGAGCGTCTCCTCCACGTCGACGGCCGCGAGAGCTCGCCCCTCCTCGACGACCACGACGATGCCCGAGGCGCGCACCGGGGCGCGCAGCGCACGGCGCACAGCGAGGAAGCAGGGCCGCACCACGAGCAGCGATCGCGATGCTGCGCCAGCGAGGGTGATGGCGACCTCGCCGCCGAGCCCTGGTGCTCGACCCGCCAGGGCGAGCACGCCGGCGTCGACGACGATGGGGCGCGGATCGGCTGCAAGCACAGCGCCGAGCAGCTCGCCTCGGCTCGCCAAGAGCGCTCCGTCGCCGCGAGACAGCAGGCGCAGGCCTCGGCCGACGGGCACCTCGAGCCGCGCCAGCTCATCGGCGCCCGCGCTCTCCGCGGCGCCGAGCCACCCGGCGACACCGGGGTCGTCGGGGCGCTCCGATAGCCCGAGTACCGCTGGCACGTCCCCAGCGAGGTCGACGATCAGCGCGCCGGGTGGGTTGACCCGGGCGAGCGAGAGGGCCAGCGCGCTCGCGACGACGGTCGTGCCAGCACCGCCCTTGCAGGACCAGCAGCAGATCAACACGTTGACGCCTCCCGGGCGCGGCGAACGACAGGCCGGTGGGAGAAGGCGAGCGGCGCAGCTCGATGATCGGGTGGCGACGATCGAGGGGCCGAAGACCGGGGTGAGCCGGACGAGATGACCATACGCACCGCGTGTGACGCCGACAAGGGGTAGGCGACGGTCGGCGCGGGGCCCCCGTTAGGGTCGAACGGATGGAGGCGGCCTTCTTCGACCTCGACAAAACGGTCATCGCCAAGGCCTCGATGGTCGCCTTCGGCAAGCCCCTCTACCGCGAGGGCCTCATCTCGCGATGGCTCCTCCTGCGCGCGCTCTACGGCCAGCTGGTGTACCTCTACCTCGGCGCCGACGAGGCCCGACTGGCTCGCATGAAGGACTCCGTGCTGGCGTTGACCAAGGGCTGGGAGCAGGCGAGGGTTCGCGAGATCGTGGAGCAGGCACTCACCGAGGTGGTGGAGCCGATCGTCTACGACGAAGCGCTCGAGCTCATGCGCGAACACCGCGAGGCCGGCCGCAAGATCTTCATCGTGTCGGCGTCACCAGAGGAGATCGTGGCGCCCCTCGCCCACTACCTCGGTGTTGACGCGTACCTCGGCACACGCACCGAGCTCGACGCGGAAGGTCGCTACAACGGGGTGATGGCCTTTTACTGCTACGGCCCGGCCAAGGCGGACGCGATGCGTGAGATCGCCGAGCGCGACGAGATCGACCTTGCCGGCTCGTACGCGTACAGCGACTCCGCGACCGACATCCCGATGCTCGAGGCTGTGGGTCACGCCGTCGCGGTCAACCCCGATCGCGAGTTGGCGCGCCGAGCCAAGGAGAGCGGGTGGGACGTGCGCACCTTCGCCAACGAGGTCAGGCTCCGCGATCGCCTTCCCTACCGGCCGGCGCTCGGGGTGGCGGGGGGAACCGCCGTCGCTGCCGGCGCTGGGGTTGGGGTCTGGTGGTGGCTGCACCGTCACGGACGGCTTGCCCCGGGCACCCCCGTGCAAGCGCCGACCGGGTCGGGGCTTCTGCGCCGCTTCTCCCCCGCTCGTGTGGTGGCGGAGCGCGGTCAGCGGACGCCGTCGCGACGCCCGCTGACCGGCACTACGCGGCCCGGACCTTCTTGGCGGCGAACGCCGCGAGGGCACCGAGGATGACGAGCAACAGCAGCTTCTTCATGGCGGCATCGTAGCCACGAGCCCGACCGTCATGCCCCGTGACTCCGGTCGCTAGGTTCAGGCTGAACCGACGAGAGGGGAACGCGATGCAGCTCGCCATGATCGGGCTCGGGCGGATGGGGGCGAACATGGTGCGGAGGCTGCTCGCCGCGGGGCACGAATGCGTGGTCTACGACGTCAGCCCCGACGCGGTCACCGCGCTCGCAGCGCAGGGCGCGATCGGCGCGACCGACCTCGACGATCTCGTGGCGAAGCTCGAAGCGCCTCGCAACATCTGGATCATGGTGCCGGCGGCCTTCGTCGATGCCACCCTCGACGACCTCGAGCGTCGCCTCGCCGTCGGCGATTGCATCATCGACGGCGGCAACAGCTACTACCGCGACGACATCGCTCGGGCGGAGCGATTGCAGGCGACCGGCGTGCACTACGTCGACGTCGGCACCTCCGGCGGCGTGTTCGGCCTCGACCGCGGCTACTGCCTCATGGTCGGGGGCGAAGAGGAGGCCGTCGAACGTCTGCGCCCGATCTTCGCGTCGCTCGCTCCGGGAGTCGAGGCGGCGCTGCGCACGCCCGGTCGAGACGGTGATCCGGTCGATGCGGAGCACGGCTGGCTGCACTGTGGCCAGCCGGGAGCCGGGCACTTCGTGAAGATGGTCCACAACGGGATCGAGTACGGGATCATGGCCGCCTACGCGGAGGGCCTGGCCATCCTCAACGATGCCGACGTCGGCACCCGCGACCACGACAAGGACGCAGAGACCGCGCCGCTTCAGCACCCGGATTTCTACAAGTACGACATCGATGTGCCTGCCGTCGCGGAGCTCTGGCGCCGCGGCAGCGTGGTGGGCTCGTGGCTGCTCGACCTCACCGCCGCGGCCCTGGTCGAGTCGCCCGACCTGCACGAGTTCAACGGTCGCGTGTCCGATTCTGGTGAGGGCCGCTGGACCGTGCAGGCAGCTGTCGAGATCGGCGTCCCCGCAGAGGTGCTCACCGCTGCCCTCTACACGCGCTTCGCGAGCCAGGGCAACGGGCGCTACGCGAACAAGCTCCAGTCGGCCATGCGCAAGCAGTTCGGCGGCCACGCCGAGAAGCAGGTCGTCGAGGAGGCGATGAAGTAGTGGTCGGCGCGGTTGGGACACCGGCGTGGGACGCGCTCGTGGCGCACTGGGGCGACGTTGGCGACGTGCACCTGCGCGACCTGTTCGTCGATGACCCCGACCGAGGCACCCGGCTGTGCGGAGCGGCCGGCGACCTCTACGTCGACTGGTCGAAGCACCGGGTTACCGGGCACACGATTCGACTGCTGCTCGATGTCGCCCGCGCCGCTGGGCTCGAGGAACGCCGCGACGCGATGTTCCGCGGCGAGCACCTCAACACGACAGAGGACAGGGCTGTGTTGCACGTCGCGCTGCGCATGTCTCGCGACGAGAAGCTCATGGTCGACGGACGAGACGTCGTCGCAGAGGTGCACGCGGTCCTCGATCGCATGGGAGCGTTCGCCGAGCGCGTGCGCAGCGGCGAGTGGCGCGGGGCCACCGGCAAGCGCATCGCGAGCGTCGTCAACATCGGCATCGGCGGATCCGACCTCGGCCCAGCGATGGCGTACGAGGCGCTGCTCCCGTGGAGCGACAGGGCGATCACCTGCAGGTTCGTATCGAACGTCGACGGCGACGACGTGTACGAAGCCACCCACGACCTCGACCCGGCGACGACGCTCTTCGTCGTCGCGTCGAAGACGTTCACGACCTTGGAGACGCTCACCAACGCACACACGGCGCGGGCGTGGCTCGTCGATGAGCTGGGCGAGGCCGCGGTGGCGAGCCACTTCGTCGCGGTGTCGACCAACGAGGCGAAGGTTGCGGAGTTCGGCATCGATACCGCCAACATGTTCGGGTTCTGGGACTGGGTGGGCGGGCGCTACTCGTTCGACTCGGCGATCGGGCTTTCGCTCATGATCGCCATCGGACGGGAGCGCTTCGGCGAGCTGCTCGCCGGGTTCAAGGCGATGGACGACCACTTCCGAACCGCGGCGCTCGAGCGCAACGTGCCCGTCGTGATGGGGCTCCTCGGCATCTGGTACCGGAACATGTTCGGACTCCAAACCCACGCGGTGTTGCCGTACAGCCATGAGCTGGCCCGCTTCCCTGCCTACCTCCAGCAGCTCGACATGGAGTCGAACGGCAAGCGTGTCAGCCTCGACGGCGCTCCGGTCGCATGCGACACCGGTCCGATCGTGTGGGGCACGCCCGGCACCAACGGTCAGCACGCGTACTACCAGCTCCTCCACCAAGGCACGACGGTGGTCCCATCGGACCTGATCGGCTTCCTGCGTCCGGCGCACGAGGTGGGCGAGCACCACGACCTGCTCATGGCCAACCTCTTCGCGCAGAGCGAGGCGCTGGCGTTCGGAAAGACACAGGAGCAGGCGGCTGCCGAGGGCATCGCCGCCGAGCTCGTCGCCCACCGCAGCTTCCCCGGGAACCGCCCGACGACGACGATCCTCGCCCCGCAGCTCTCACCCTCGGTGCTCGGCCAGCTTGTCGCCCTCTATGAACACAAGGTGTTCGTGCAGGGCACGATCTGGGGCATCAACAGCTTCGATCAGTGGGGTGTCGAGCTGGGCAAGGCCCTGGCCCAGCGCATCATCCCCGAGCTCGACCCTCGCGGGCCTGCGCCGAGCGGTCACGACTCCTCGACCACCGAGCTCATCCGTCGCTACCGCGACAGGCCGTGAGCACGTTGACGGTGGTGCGCCACGGCGAGACGCTGTGGTCGCGCTCAGGGCAGCACACGGGTCACACGGACATCGCGCTCACCGAGGCGGGTCGACGCGATGCGGTCGAGCTCGCCGGGCGCCTCCGCGACCAAACCTTCGGCCTCGTGCTCACGTCGCCGCTCAGCCGAGCCCGCGCCACGGCGGCGTTCGCGGGGTTCGCCGACGCGATCGTCGACGACGACCTCCGTGAGTGGGACTACGGCGACTACGAGGGCATGACCACCGCGGCCATCCGCGCCGACCGTCCCGACTGGGTGCTCTGGAGCGACGGCGCGCCTGGGGGCGAGACGATCGAGCAGGTCTCAGCGCGGGTGGATCGGGTGGTGGAACGCGCGCGGCTCGCCGACGGCGATGTGCTCGCGTTCGGGCATGGGCATCTGCTGCGCGTGCTCGCGTCGCGCTGGCTCGGCCAGGACGCTGCCCTCGGGGCGCACCTCGCGCTCGATCCAGCCACGCTCAGCAGGCTCGGCGACGACAGGAGCACCCCGGTCATCTGCACGTGGAACGCTTGAGTGATGGCCACTGCCACACCAGCACCGACACCCAACCCCAACGCCACCAGGTTCGCCCTCGACACGACGCTCGCCGAGCGCTTCAACGTCACGACCGTGCAGGATGCGGCGGCGCACCCGTTCGCGGCTGCGGTCTTCGCTGCCGGAGGCGTCGCCTCGGTTTTCGGCATGAACGACTTCGTCACCGTCGTGCGTCAACCGGGCGCCGATTGGGATCCCATCGTGGCCGCGGTCCAAGACGCCGCCCGAGCCCACCTCTGATCCCAGGGGTTGCGTTCGATCAGCCCGAGCGGACGGCGGGTTCGGCTGCTCGAGTGCGGCGGATGAGCCACGAGCAGGCGAGGGTCACCCCGAGCCCGACGGCGGCACCGCCGGCGTAGAGGCCAACGGGCGCCTTGGCAATAGCGGCGCCGCCTTCGCTCGGGACCAGTTCGCCCTCGGCGCGAGGAGCGACGCGCACGATGCGCCAACCGTCGGCGTTACGCGAGAGCACCAGCGTCGAGACGACACTTGTAGGGCCACCGTCTGCGTGGGCGCGGTACTCCACGACGAAGGGCACGCGGACATCGCCGCCGGTCGCGGTGGCCGCCTTGCCGACCTCGAGGCTGGTGAACGCGCTCTTGCCGTCGAGCTCAGCGCGCGGCAACAACTCTGCTGCCGCGACGGCATTGCCGTGGACATCGACGTAGGTCGCGGCGTCGACGCCGACACCGCGACGCGTGAGGTCGCCCACCTCGGTGAGCCAGCGCTCAGCTGCACCCTCCGCCCTGTCGCGGCCCGTGCCGAACGCGGCGATCAGCCCGCCGATCAGTACGAACGAGATGGCGACCGCGACGAGCGCTCGCCCGAACGGTCGACGCATGGCGTCGAGCTCCGTCGCGGTCGGGGCAGAGCCTGCGCCTGCGCTCACGCGATCGCCTCGAGCGGGCGCCCCTTCGTCTCGGGCAAGTACCGCCAGACGAGCCACAGGGTCGGCACCTGCAACAGCATCAAGACCGAGACGGTGTCGCCGATGTTGCCTATGGCGCCCGTGCTGTGATCACCGAGGATGCCAACAAGCGCAGGACCGAACACGTAGCCCGCGATCTCGAAGACATTGCGGATCCACGCCGCGGCCTGGCCGCGGATCTCCGTCGGGAACAGCTCGGTGGCGAACGCGCTCATCACCGGGCTCATCCCAAGGCCGAAGAACACGGCGAGCAGCAGTGCCACGAACGAGATCGGCTTCGACGAAGCCTGGAAGAGCAGGATCGAAAAAGCGATGCCGCCCGTGAAGTACACCATCGCCGTCGGCCGGCGACCGAAGCGCTCCATCGCGCGACCGCAGACGTAGTAGCCGACGCAGCCGAGGCCGTAGGCCGAGATGATGAACACCGCAACCTCTCCGGAGGAGAAGCCGCGTTCGCGCTCGGCGTAGAAGGCCCACCACGCGGTGGAGCCGAAGAGGGGGATCGAGCGCAACATGTGCATGAGCCCGACGAGGAGCAAGCTGCGCCGGTGCTCGGCGCGCCACGGTTCGAGCATTGACGGGTGCGGGTCGGCAGTCACCCGGCCCGCCTTCACCGCCTCGAAGCGACGGGTCTCCTTGATGCGCCGGCGGTACAGCGACAGCACGAGGAGCGGGGCCAGGCCGATCAAGTAGAAGGCGCGCCACTCGAGGGGCCCGTCCTGCACACCGAGCCCCAGAAGCAAGCCAACAGCGATCGTGCCGAGCGCGGAGAAGGTCAGCAGCGTCCCGAGGGCGCGTCCCCTGCCGGTTGTCGGGTACTCCTCGACGATCATGGTCACGCCGACCGCGTACTCGGCCCCGAGGAAGACGCGGCTGGCGAACTGGAAGCCGGCGAACGACCAGATGTCCCAGCTCAACGCCGTCAACGCGGTGAACATCTTGTAACCGACAACCGACCACAACAGGATGGGGCGCCGCCCAAACCGGTCGGAGAGGCGGGCGACGAAGAAGGCGGCGAACAGCCCGAGCTCGATCGGGATGCGAGTGAGGCCGAGCACCGTCTCGCTGACCCTGAAGGTGCTCTGGATGTTGGGGAGCAACAGAGCGAGGATCGAGCTGTCGTAGCCCTCGAAGAACGCTGCCGACACCAGCAGCCACAGCAGCATCCTCAAGTAGCGAGGGTCGCGGCCCGGCTCGATGTCGGGTGGCTCGCCGACCGATGGCGCTTCCCAATCCGTCGGCACGCCGCCGACCACCGGCGCGAACACCGGTTCCTCGGTCTGTACCACGCCCGCCCCCCAGCACTGCGATCAGCCGCGGCAGCCGTGCCGCGGGCTCAGTCGGCGATGTCCCTCGCTGTGATGACCTTCGTCGGGGTCACACGCACGAGGAGCTCGCCTTCGACACCGTTGCGCGCACCGTACTCCCGCGCGCGCGCCGCGCCCATGTAGCGCCCGCCGATCTCCGTAGCCCATCGGCTGAGCTCCTCGGGGTCGTCGCTCGTCGTCGCCGTTCCGTGGATGAGCACGAAACTGAAGGGTGGCCGCTCGTCGTCGAAGCAGATCGCGACCCGAGGATCGCGCGCGATGGCGCGGCCCTTCGCCGAGCCGGCCGCGGTGTTGAAGACGATGTCGTCGCCGTCGAGCGCGACCCAAACAGGAGCAACGAGCGGCGCGCCGCTCTTCGAGACAAGCGCGAGCTTGGCGGTCTTGGGGGGCGTTGCCGCGACGAACTCACGCCACCAACCATCGGGCGCGTTGGCACGATCGGACACGACCTCGCTCAGACAGCGAGGAGGTCGCGGGCGCCGGTGTCGCTGCTCGGGTGGCGCAGCTTCGACATCGCTCGGGCCTCGATCTGGCGGATCCGCTCCCGGGTGAGGTTGAAATGCTCGCCGACCTCCTCGAGCGTGCGCGGCTCGCCGCGGTCGAGCCCGAAGCGCAGCTTCAGGATCTCCCGTTCGCGCTCGTCGAGCGGTGCGAGGAGCCGCGCTATCTCGTCGGGAAGCAGCGCAGTCGCTGCCACCTCGAAGGGCGACTCCGCTGAACGGTCCTCGACCACGTCACCGAGCTCGGCATCACCGTCCTCGCGCAGGGGCTCCGAGAGCGAGAGGGGTTCGGCAGCGAACCGCAGGGCCTCGGTGACCTTGTCCTCGGGCATCTCGACCTCGGCCGACAGCTCGGCGAGGGTCGCCGGACGGCCGAGCTTGAGCTCGAGGCGCGCTCGCGCCTTTTGGAGCCGAGCCAAGGTGTCGCCGGCATGCACGGGGAGTCGGATGGTGCGCCCGGTGTTGGCGATCCCTCGGGTGATGGCCTGGCGGATCCACCACGTGGCGTACGTGGAGAACTTGAAGCCCTTGCGCCAGTCGAACTTCTCGACGGCGTGCATCAGCCCCAAGTTGCCCTCCTGGATCAGGTCGAGGAGGGGAAGGCCCGATGCCTGGTACTTCTTGGCGATCGACACCACCAGGCGCAGGTTCGACTGCACGAAGGTCCGCTCGGAGTTCTCGCCCTCGCGAGCCGTGCGCCGCAGTTCTCTCTTGCGAGCGGGGGTGATCTCCTTGCCGCCTGCGTCGAGGGCGACCCGCGCCTCGTTGCCGTTCTCGATCGCCTGCGCGAGGCGGACCTCGTCGTCCTTGGTGAGCAGGGGGTACTGCCCGATGTCGGTGAGGTAAAGCCGGACGAGATCCTCCTCGTCGCGCTCGACGCGCTCCTTCGGCAAGACGACTTCTCCTCGGTGGTTGCTTGGCTGTGGGGGGTGCCGTGGTCGGTATGAACGATACTGGCAAGGTCAAGGCTGCCAACCTGCCAGTACCGGCGTTTGGCCTTCGGGATCCGCCGCCTCGCACTGTTTTCGCTGCTCAGGGCCCCTGTTCCTGCTTGAGGGTACGGTTGGGTCGGTGGCAGACGACGTGGAGCTGACCGTGGTGACGATGGTGCTCGACGCCGCCGAACCAAGCGCATTGCAGCCCATCCTTGCCAAGTACGTCGTTGTCTCCCGTGGGCATCCGGGCTGTCGCAACATCGACCTCTGCGCGTCGGCGACGAGCCCGGGACGATATCTGATCGTGCAGAAGTGGGACGACGCAGCAAGCCAGCGGGCGCACTTCGACTCACCCGAGATGCTCGAGATGGCCGAGGCCTGCCGCGGTCTGCTAGCGGGTCCCCCCGCGATCGAGCTGTACGAGCCCATCAGCGCCCACGACTTGAGGTAGCCGCCCCGCTTGGTCAGGCCGCGACGGCTGCTGCTGCTCGGTCGCTGAGCGCGGTGATGTCGGACCAGCACAGCCCGTCGCGCGTCCAGAGCTCGTCGAACACGGCGTCGCCGACATCACTGAAGCCGTGACGGATGCGGAAGTGGTAGAGGCGGCGCTGGCGGTCGTCGTGGGCCCGGTAGCCGAGGCGCACGACCCGGCCAGCTGCGTAGACCTCCCACGCCGTGAAGTGCGCCGGTGACAGGGCGCTGTCCTCCCCGGGAGCCCCGAACGCGGGGTCGAGCCTGTCGCGCACGCGCGCAAGGAGGAGCCCGAGCACCGTCGCCGTGCCCATCGTCGACAGCTGGCGGGGCCGCTTGGAGTCTTCGAGCGCCCCCGACTCGACCCAGATCACTACGGGGTCGATGGACTCGAGGGAGGAGTTGCCGAGCGGCGTCTTCTCGTCGACCTCGACGCGGACCGTCACACGCGAGTCGATGCCGATCGCTCGCCCGACCTCCTGCACGATGTCGCCGATGACCTCAGCGGAGTAGTCGACGAGCGTGAAGGACTCGGGCGAGACCTCGACGTTCACGCGTCGGCTACCGAGCGTTGCTCACGCATCGCCATGACCTCTTCTTTGGCCTGCCTGCTCACCTCGGCGATCTCGTCCATCTCCTCGGTGTCGAAGCCGGCGAGCTCGCGGAAGCGTCGGGCGAGACGCACAGGGCTGTCGTCGTCCTCGCCGCGGAAACCACCGAGGCTGAAGAGCTTGTCGACGACGCGCTGGAACTCGAGGGCGCGCTCGCGGCGATCAGGGTCGGTCTCGGTGAGGCGGCGCAGCCAGTCGCTGCCCATCTTCACGTGGGTGACCTCGTCAGCGAGCATCCAGTCCTCGCAGAACTCGAGCACCGGATCGCCGGAGAGGTCGCCGAACTCCTTCATGGTGTTGAAGACGTCGATGGCGAGACCCTCGAGCGCTCGGTTGACACCGGTGAGGCGCAGCACCGGATCGGGGTTGCACGCTGCCTCGTAGAGGAAGGTCGACTCCGAGAACTCGCCGAGCTCGGTGCCCATCCAGTCGGAGAGCTTCACCGAGATCTCGCAGTGGCGGGCTTCGTCCCAGCACTGCCTTGCCATGTCGAGCTTGAGTTGGAATGGCGCCTCGTCTGCGCCGCCGCCGGTCTCGAAGTCCCAGCACGTACGACCTGCACCCTCGAGCGCCTGAATCTCGCCGACGAAGATCCCGTGCATCAAGGCCCGCGCCGAGTCCGCTGCGTCCGAGCGCGCTGGGGTCAGCTTCGCACTGCGCGTGGCCGACCGCGATTGTGCCGGATCGCGTCCGTCCTGCATCCGTTCCATCATGTTGACGCGCACGAAACGCTCGTCGCGAGCGAGCTCCTCGACGGGGAAGATCTTCTTCACGGGGATGCCTCCTGGGTTGTTGGCTGGATGCCGATCGAGCCGGGGCCGGCGATGCCCCCCGCTGCCAACAGCAGCTTCTCGAGCTTGGCTTGGTGCGCGGCGGCCCGATCGACCTCGTCGTCGGTGTCGAGCAACGACTGGATCAACAGCTCGCCGTCGCGCCAATCGTCGAGGTCGTCTTGGATGGCGAAGCGAAGCGACCGCATGGTCGGTGCATCGGTGATGGTTGAGGTGTTGTTCAGGTGGTAGGTGTAGGCAGAGATCAAGTGAGGGACGAGCACGCGGTAGACGCCGACGAGCTTCTCGATGGTGAGCTCTGGCGCCTCGGGTTCGGTCAGCGCCGAGACGAAGGCGACGAGCTCGTCGTTGGCTGGCACCGCGAGGCGGTCGGGGTTCATCTCCCGCAGCTCGGGCAGTCGCTTGTGCCAGAGCTCGGAGTGCCAAGCGTGGTGGTAGCAGTGCGTGCCGAGACGCAGCTTCACGTCGAGCTCCGGCACCGTCGCGACCCAGCCGCCGAGCGCCTCGAACAGCTTCATCTCGATCCACTTGTAGTGCCCCACGCGCCGGGCTGACTCCTCGACGGTGAACGCGCCGGGCAGCTCGCGCCGATCCCAGGGTGCGAACGCAGCTCGCGGCTTCTTCGGGTCGGCCATCAGTCCCCCTGATCTCGGCGCCACCGTCTCGCCAGAGGCTCCCGCGGACTTGACCCGCCGGTCAAGACGACTCGGGGGACGGGTCAGCCCCGGTAGCCGTTGGTGATGGGAAGGCGTCGATCCTTCCCGAAGGCCTTGGGGGTGACGCGCACGCCGATCGGAGCCTGCCGGCGCTTCCACTCCGCCATGTCGACGAGGCGGGTGATGCGGGCGACGATCTCGGGGTCGAAGCCCTCCGCGACGAGCTCACCGCGAGTGAGGTCTTGTTCGACGTAGCCGGCGAGGATCGGGTCGAGCACGTCGTAAGGCGGGAGGCTCTGATCGTCGCGTTGGCCGGGACGGAGCTCGGCCGAGGGTGCTTTGACGAGCACGCTGCTCGGGATGAGATCGCGGCCGGCCCGCACGTTGCGGTCGCGGGCGAGGTCGTACACGAGCGTCTTGTAGACGTCTTTGATGAGCGCGAAGCCGCCCGCCATGTCGACGCCGTAGATCGTCGTGTAGCCGACAGCGAGCTCGCTCTTGTTCCCGCAGATGAGCACCAGCCATGAGCGCAGCTTGTTGGCAAGGGCCATCAGCACCGCGGCGCGGATGCGGCCCTGGAGGTTCTCCTCGGTCGCGTCCTCGCTGAGCCCCTCGAAGCTCGGTGCCAGCATCTCCAGCATCGCGGCGTGGGCTGGTTCGATCGCGATGGTGCGGAGCTCGACACCGAGGTTCGCGCACAGCTGCTCGGCGTCGGTGATCGAGTGCTCGCTCGAGTACCGGCTCGGGAGGGCGACAGCGTGCACGTGCTCGGCGCCGATGGCATCGACGGCGATCGTGGTGACGAGCGAAGAGTCGATGCCCCCCGAGAGCCCGACCACGACATCGGTGAAGCCGTTCTTGCGGACGTAGTCGCGCGTGCCGAGCACGATCGCCTCGTAGACCTCGTGCGCTGGGCTGAGCGTCGGTGCCGGCGCCGGTCGCAAAGCCGGTCCGTCATGAACGGCGGGATCGGTGGTCACGACGACGACGGGCAGGCTGTCAGCGCTGGCTCGCCCCCTCGGGTCGAGCAGGCGCTTCCGGAAGACGGGCTGCACTTCGAGGTCGACGACGACAACAGCTTCTTTCATCTGCGGCGCTCTCGTGACGATCTCGCCGTCGCTGTCGAACACGAGCGAGGCGCCGTCGAAGACGAGCTCGTCCTGACCTCCCACCTGGTTGACGTACACGAGGGCGCACGCGGCGTCCTCGGCCCTCGTCGCGAGCATGCGCTCTCGTTCGCAGAGCCGCCCCGCGTAGTAAGGCGAAGCGTTCAGGTTGACGATGAGCTCCGCCCCGCCAGCGGCCTGCTCGGCGACGGGCCCGTCGGGGCTCCAGCCGTCCTCGCAGATCGACACGCCGACACGCACGCCACCGATCTCGAACAGCGACATCGGCAACACACCGGGTGCGAAGTAGCGCTGCTCGTCGAACACTGCGTAGTTGGGCAGCAGCCGCTTGTGATAGCGGCCGACCACGCTGCCGTGGGCGCAGACAGCCGCGGCGTTGCGAAGGTCGCGGTCTGCGTCGACGAAGCCCAGAATCGCTGAGCACGCGCCCGTTCGTGCTGCGACCTTCTCGAGGGCCTCGAGGTTGTCGGCGACGAAACCCGGACGCAACAGGAGGTCTTCCGGCGGGTAGCCGGTGAGGGCCAGCTCGGGGAACACGGCGAGGTCGCAGCCGGCGGCCTCCGCCTCTTCGTAGGCGGAGAGGATGTGCTCGATGTTGCCATCGAGATCGCCGACCATCGTGTTGATCTGGCACAGCGCGACGCGCACGCGGGGCATGGCTGCAGGCTACTGACGCTTGTCAGCGCCAAGCGCCCGCTGCGGCTCTCAGCTGCTGGTGGAGCTGCTCGAGCTGTCGTTCGACCCGGACTGCGAGTCGTGGCCGGGGTGAGCGCCGTGGTCGTGGCGTGTCGCGTTCTCGAACTTGGTGATCGCGTCGGGGAGCTTCGCCCGCATGGCGTCGGCGCGCTCCTGGGTGAGCTTGCCGTCGGCGACCGCCTTGTCGATCGCGGTGTTCGCAGCGCTCGTCAGGGCCTGGGTGACCGTGTCGAGCGGCACACCCTTCTCGGTCGCGACGTCGGCCACCGACTTTCCGCCCATGAGCTCGGTCTTCAGGTCATCGGTCGACATCCCCAACGCCTGCGCCGATGTCTCGACCGCCTTGGCCAGGATCTCGTGCCGACGGCCCTCAGCTCCCTTGCCACCCTTGGGCGCAGCGTTCTTCAGGGCCTCGACGACCTTGTCCTCTTGGGCTTGGGTGAGGGTGCCGTCGGCGACGAGCCCGTCGAGGGCTGCTTTGGCGCGCGCGCCGCGGTCGTGCCCGCCCGGCGCAGCAGACGAGGCGCCCGGGTCGGATTGCGCGCCTGCGGGGAGCACGGTGTTGAGCGCGAACGCGCCGGTACCGAGAGCCACGACGATGCCGGTTGCTGCGATGAGCTTCTTCATGTCCACCACCTTGTCGGCCAATTGTTAGCGGTGTGTGAGGGCGTTGTCAGCGCGGTGCGTACTAGGGTGTCCACATGGCGAATCAACATTCTCAGTATTTGGACAGTCTCGCGCCTTGGGACGGCGCCTTGTACGCGGCGAACACCGCGCACCACCGCCGCTACGACGCAGAGTTCATCGCCACGTTGCCGTTGCGCCCGACCGATCGCGTGCTCGACATCGGGTGCGGCTCCGGAGACTTCACAGCCACGATCGCTGCGCTCGTGCCCGACGGCGAGGTGGTCGGCCTCGAGCCCCAACCGTCCCTCGTCGCCGAAGCGATGGCCAGGGCCGCGACTAACCAATCCTTCATCACCGCACCCGCGCAACAGCTGACGACCCTCGTCGCGCGGCGCAGCTTCGACATCGCGTACAGCCGCGCCGTGCTGCATTGGATTCCGGCGACCGACCACGCTGGCATCTACGCGGCTGCGGCGGGCGTGCTCCGACCGGGCGGCGCGCTGCGCATCGAGTGCGGCGGAGGCGACAACGTGCGCGAGATCGTCGCGTTCCTCGACGAGCTCGCCTCGCCCTTCGGCGCATCAGGCAACCCATGGGCGTTCGGTCATGCTGGCGCGGTGCTCGACATCGTCGGCGAGGTGGGGCTCTCGGTCGAAGGCGGATGGGTTCGCACCGTTGCGCAGCGCAGAGCATTCGACCGCGACTCGATGCTCGGGTGGCTGCGCAGCCAGGCGATCCAGGCATACGAGCAGAGGATGGCCGCCGGCGACCGGGCGGCGTTCCAGGCAGAGGTCGAGGCCCGAGTCGACGAGCTACGCCGTCGCGATGGCACCTACGACCTCACCTTCGTCCGCCTCGACCTCCTCGCCTTCGTCCCAACCTGATCCCTCTGAGCCGACAGTCAGGCGAAGGGATAGGTGACGCCGGTGAGTTCCTCGCTCACCGCCCAGAGCCTGGCGGCCACCCGAGGGTCTCGTGCGCGTCGGTTGCCGACCACGCGCTTCGGGTGACCGCGCATCTCGAGGAATCGGCTCGGGCCGAAGTAGTCGCCTCCGTGCACTGTCGCCGCCGTCGCGGCGTACAGCTCGGGGAGCGCCCCGTCGGCGTCGGACTGAGCCAGGAGCTGGTTGCCCCAGGCGAAGATGCGCGCCACGCCCCGCTTGCCCTCCATCTCCGCGCCGGCTGACTGCAGGTGCGTGGACGCGTAGCCCGGGTGGGCGGCCACCGCGAGGAGCGGCGAGCCCGCTGCCCGAGCCCGACGGTCGAGCTCGATCGTGAAGAGCAGGTTGGCCAGCTTGCTCTGTCCGTACGCGCGCCAACGGCCGTAGCGCCTCTCGCCCATGAGATCGTCGAACCTGATTCGACCGAGGCGATGCGCGTTGCTCGAGACCGCGACGACTCGGGGCGCTGGTGCGCGGTGAAGCACGGGGAGCAGCAGACCGGTGAGCGCAAAGTGCCCGAGGTGGTTGGTGCCGAGTTGCAACTCGAAGCCGTCTGCTGTGCGCCGAAAGGGCAAGGCCATCACTCCGGCGTTGTTCACGAGCACGTCGAGCGCAGGCACCGTGGCGACGACGAGCTCAGCGCAGGAGCGCACGGTTGCCAGCTCAGCGAGGTCGACGGCGATCGTCTCGACCTCAGCGTCGAGCGACGCGGCGGCACGCACGTCGGCCAGCGCCGCTGCGGCCTTGGCGGGGTTGCGACATCCCATCAAGACCCGCGCGCCGCGAGCGGCGAGAGCCTTTGACGCGCGCAGACCGAGTCCGCTGCTCGCTCCGGTGACGAGGATCGTGCGCCCCCGTTGGTCGGGGATGTCGTCGGCTGTCCACTCGAAGGTCGCCACGTGCGGCAGCATCGCATCATGGACCCGCGCACGCCTGTGCTCGTCGGCGTCGGCACCGCGCTCGACGACCTCGAAGCCGTCGAGCTCATGGCTCTCGCTGCCGGGGCTGCCGGCCGCGATTCGGGGTCTCGCGGCATCCTTGCCGCCACACAGCGCGTCGTGGTGCCTCGCGGCACCTGGTCCTACACCGATCCAGCGCGCGTCGTCGCAACCCGCGTCGGCGCGCCGGGCGCTAAGACTTTCCTGGTCGATCTCGGGATCCCACAGCAGACACTCATCAACGACGCGATCACGGCGATCGTCGCTGGCCAGCTCGACGTCGCCCTCATCGTCGGCGCGGAGGCCAAGGCGCGTGCTGCGCGAGCGGCGCGGGCGAGCAGCGCCGCCGATGCTGCCGGCATCGCTGAGGTGATGCGCCGCCGCGGTCCTGGAGATGGCGAAGGGACGGAGCTCGATCAGGACGGCGCCGCCCCGGACGTGCATCAGGTCCCCGGCAGCGAGATCGTGGCTCGGGCCGAGCTCGAAGCTGGCCTGTGGGCGCCGGTCGAACAATACGCACTCATGGAGTCGGCGCTACGAGCAGAGGAGGGCCTGACTCTCCCGGCGCACGTTCGCGAGCTGGGCGAGCTCGGTGCCCGCTTCAATGCCGTCGCGCAGAGCAACCCCGAGGCCGCGTTCCCCGCGCACCTCGAAGCCGGCACCATCGCGACGCTCGGCCCGGGCAACCGTCCCCTCGCGTTCCCCTACGGCAAGTGGCACGCCAGCCAGTGGACGGTCGATCAGGGCGCAGCGCTGCTCCTCTGCTCGGTCGAGGCTGCCGAGCGTCATGGCGTGCCCCGCGAGCGTTGGGTGTTCCCGGTGGTCGGTGTGGAATCGAGCTGGGCGCTCTCGCTCACCAAACGCCGGCACCTGCATCGCTGGCCGGCGATGCAGGTGCTGGGTCGAGCTGCTGGCGAGCGCATCGGTCGCCCCCTCGCAGCTTGCGAGCACGCGGAGGTCTACTCGTGCTTCCCGGTGGCGGTACGCGTCCAGCAACGCGAGCTCGGCCTCTCACGCGGCGGCACGCCCACCATCACGGGCGGCATGGTCTTCGCCGGCGGCCCGTTCAACAACTTCGTGTTGCAGGCGACGGTGGCGATGGCGCGGCGCCTGCGCGAGCAGCCCGGATTGGGGCTGGTCACGACCGTGAGCGGCTTGCTCACCAAGCCCGGCTTGGCGGTGTGGGCGAGCGAGCCCGATGGTCGCGCCCCGCTGGTCGGCGACTTCGAAGCCGAATCCGCCGCCGCGACCGAGACCATCGACGTGCTCAGCAGCCACAACGGCCGAGCGAGGATCGCGGCAATCACCGCGACGTACGACGGCGCCGACCCAAGAGAGGTCATCGCCATCGTCGATACACCCCGCGGCGACCGCGCTATCGCGAAGAGCACAGACCCGTCGTACCTCGCGCGGGTCACAACGGAGGAGCTCGTCGGCCTCGACGTCGAGATCGACGGCACCACCTTGCGCTGATGGCGAGCGGGATCAGGCGTTGAGGGCGGGTACGAGCCGGTTACTCGAGAGCGGCCAGGAACGCGAGCAGCGCTGCGTTGACCTCGCCCGGCTTCTCCTGCTGGACCCAGTGCCCGGCACCTTCGACGACTGCCTTGCCCCGGAGGTCGGTCACCCATCCGTCCATGATGCTCGAAGGCGTCATGAGGTTGACCGGGTCGTTGGCCCCGGTGATGAACAGGGCAGGCATGCCGACTCGCACGTCGGCGAGGTGCGCGCTGCGCTCCCAGTTCCTGTCCATGTTGCGGTACCAATTCACGCCACCGGTGAAGCCGGTGCGGCTGAACTCTGCGATGTAGTGGTCGAGCTCGGCCTGCGTCAGCCACGCGGGCAGGCCGTGCGGCTCGGGCAGCCGGTCGACCATGCCCATCTCGCCGTATGGGGCGAACATGCGCGCCGCTCCTGTGCCGTCGCCCGGCGCGAGCCCGGTGAGGAAGCGCGTCATCGTCTTCGCCGGATCCGCGCCGAGGTCGGCGTCGGCGACGCCCGGCTCCTGGAAGTACACGATGTAGAAGAACGTGTCGCCGAAAGCGGCGCGCATCGCAGCGACCGGTGCCTTGTCGCCTCTGGGGATGAACGGCACGCTCATGCCGACGACGGCGCGCACCCGCTCAGGCGCGCGCTGCGCGAGCGACCACGTGACCATCGAGCCCCAGTCGTGCCCGACGAACACTGCCCGCTCCTCGCCGACCTCGTCGAGCAGCGCTAGCAGGTCGCCGGTGAGGTGCTCGATGTCGTAGTCCTCGACGGCCGCCGGGCGTGACGAGCCGCCATAGCCGCGCTGGTCGGGCGCGAGCACGCGGTAGCCGGCGCCGACGAGCGCCGGCACCTGGTGACGCCAGGAGTACGCGAGCTCGGGAAAGCCGTGACAGAGCATGACGAGAGGACCGGAGCCCTCGTCGACGACTCGGAGCTCGACGCCGTTCACGGCGTAGTTCGTGGTGTTCATGAGACCCGCGGCGGCGATGCGATCCGTGGGTGATGCCCGGATCGTGCCAGGACGTGGTGCACGGGTCGGTCCTCCTCAGGGCACTGCTGCCAGCACCTCGGCTCGTGTCGGGCCTGCGACGGGGGCTGGTTCGACGGTCGGGTCGGAGAGGATGGCAGCCACTCTGGTCATGAACACGGGATCGGCGAAAAGCTCATCGGGCCGCGTGAGCAAGTTGAACGCACGCAGGATGCCACGGGATACGACGGGGTCGCTGGCCCCGCTCGCCATGACGCGGGCGAGGGGGTTCTGCGCACCGCCTCCGCCCGAAGCGTGTGCGTCGGGGTTGTAGGCGTCGAGTTGCACCGAGGAGTGGAACCAGGGCTCGACCTCGCGTGCCGAGGCGCGCTCGTACGCGAGCGAGCGTGCTCTGAGGTCATCGGGATGCGCTGCGAGCGCGTCGGCGAGGAGGGTGGCTTGCACGACGGCGAGGGAGCAGCCGCGGCCGTACAGGGGGTTGGTGCACGTGTGGGCATCACCGACGGCGTGGAAGCCGAGCACCGTCGGAACGCCATCGGCGTCGAGGAAGCGCCGGAGGCGGTTGATGAGCCCTGCCATGGGCAGCACGCCGCTGATCGGCTTGGCCGCTGTCTCCTCGAGCAACGCGCTCGGGCCTGGCAGCATGCGCAAGGCGACGTCGAAGCGATCGGGGTCGGTGAGCAGTGTCCTCAGCTCGGCGTCCTTCGTGCGCACGGCCAACGTGGCCGAGAGCGTGTCGCCGTCGCCGGGCACGGCGAGGAACTTGAGCCACCCGAGGTCGCCGCCGAGACGGGGATGGGCCTCCAGGTCGACCTCGCCGGCGAAGCGGTACCAGCGGGTGAGATAGACGTGACCGGTCTCGTGGACCTCCTCGGGCACCGCGACGCCGAGGGCCGCGAGCCACTGCGCCACCCGATCACGCCGCCCCGTGGACGCGACGACAGCGCTCGCGGTGATGACCTCGCCGGAGTCGAGCACGACTCCGGTCACGGTTGGCAACTCGCCACCATCGCGGACACCGGTGAGCCCGGCGACGCCGACGCCGCTGCGCATCTCGACGTTGGGCGCCGTGCGCGCCGCCTTGCGGAGCGCCCACTCGAACGTGGTGCGCCGCACGATGAGCACGGCGAGGTCGTCGTCGCCGGCTTCGACGCCGGACAGGTCGCGCGTCAGGGGAATGATGCGCGACCCGCTCGCGACGAGCGAGTCCAGCACGTCGGGGAAGCGCTCCCGCAGCGTGACGACGAGACGGGCGAGAAAGCCATGGGTCTGGTGAGCCTGCGGGGCACCGCTGCGATCGACGGCGAACGCTTCTTCGGGGTCTCCGGCGAGAGGCACGTCGTCGCGCTCCAAGAGCACGACTTCGTGCCCGGCGCGGCCGAGCGCGAGCGCGGCCATGAGGCCCCCGACCCCGCCCCCGGCGATGATCACCGGTTGGTCCTGCGCGCTCACCCGTTCTCCTCCTGCCCGGCAACGCGACCAACCCTAAGAGGCCGAGCGTATACGCGAGGCCGGGGCCCGAGCGGCCCGCCGGCGGAGCCGGCAGGAGCGGAGTAACCGGTTTGATCTCGAACGGGCGAACGCTCACCTATCCGCGCGGGTCCTAGGAGGCGCCGACGCTGCTACTCCCCGCCCTGGCCCCCCGGCACGCCGGGCGACCAAAGGACCGCGTCGTCGGGCCCGTCGCCGAGCACAGGCGTTGCACGCCCCGCGTGGCGGCGACGGAAGACGAGATAGGCGCACCCGCCGGCGACGCTCGGCAGCCAGGTCGCCGCGACCCTGTACGTGGCGACCGCAACTCGTGCCGGGCCTCCAGCCGCTCCGGCCAGCGTGATCGTCCCAGCAAGCCCGGCCTCGACGAAGCCGAGGCCGCCAGGCGTGAGAGGGATCATCCCGGCGACGTTCGAGACGATGAAGGCTGCGAGCGCGGCGGCCGGGTTGATGCGCGCTCCTGAGGCCTCGAGCGCCGCCAGGAGGCACAAGTAGTCGAGGAGCGGACGGGCGATCACCACGACGGCTACGAGGAGTCTGCGCTCGCGCACAGCGGCGAGCACCTGGTCGCGCTCCTCGAGCAGCCGCCGCTCGAGCTGCTCGCGGTCAACAGCCCGACGCCGCCGGCCGTCGACCCACGCGACGACGCCGGCGACGACACGCCATGGGCGGTCGCGGCCCACAGCGAACATGAGCGCGGCGAGGATCGCGGCGAGCAGCGCTGCGCCTGCCCACATGGGCGCCACCAACCTGCTCTCGACGTGGCTGCCGGCAGCTGTTGCGGCCAGGACGATGAAGGGCAGCACGACCAGCCCCGCCGCAGTCGAGAGCAGGGACGTGACGCTGAGACTGGTGAGCGCTTGAGGCAGCGGGAACCCGGCGTCGGTGAGGAGACGCAGCTGCACCCCGGCACCCGCTGCGCTCCCCGCGGGGAGGAGATGGCTGCATGCGTTGCCGACGAGCTCCGGCGCAGCGACGTCGAGCCACCGATCGGTGCGCAACACGATTCGTTGCAAGGTCCACGTCGAGAGGAACTGCAACGCGGTGGCGACGACGATCGCAGCGAGCCACAGGGGCGGGAGCCGCACCGACGTGCCGAGCTGGCCATAGACCGAAGCCAACGTTGGCGCGACGAGCACGAGCACGACAGCGGAGACGGCGAAGCCGAGGACTCGGCGCCGACGCGACCCGCCTCGCTCAGCAGCGCTCACGTCGAGATTCTGCATCGACTCGCGACTAGGAAGGGATCATGGCCGATGCGCAAACCATCCGCTCGACGATCGAGCGCTACCTCGCCCTGTTCTCGACGAGCGACCGCGACCCATGGCTCGACCTCTTCGCCGACGGGGCGACGATGGAGGACCCGGTTGGCTCCCCTCTGCGCACCGGGCGCGAGGCGATCGGGGCGTTCTTCGACCAGAGTCACGCAGCGGCCGACTCCGTTGAGCTGCGCGCCGTCGGCGCCGCGATCGTGTGTGGAGACGAAGCCTCGTTCGCCTTCCAGGCCCGCCCGAGCATCGGGGGCCAGACGCTGAGCATGCCGGTGATCGACGTCATGACATTCGACGAAACAGGCCGCATCACCACTCAGCGTGCGTTCGTCGACTACGCCCTTCTCGCCCCCGGTTGACGCCCCAATGCGCGTCGTGAGCCTCGTCCCCTCGGCAACCGAGTCGCTCGTCGCCCTCGGCTGTCGCCCGGTCGCTGTCACTCGCTTCTGCGACCTTCCGGGCGCCCCAACTGTCGGCGGGACGAAGGATCCCGACATCGCGGCGATCGCTGCCATCGAGCCCGACCTCGTGGTGTGTTGCGTCGAGGAGAACCGGCGCGAGGACGCGGAAGCGCTCACCGCGTCGGGCTTCGACGTCCATGCGCTCGACATCCGCACGGTGGCGGATGTCCGACCGCAGCTCGCGGCGCTCGCCGATGCTGTCGGTGCTGCGGCGCCACGCATCCGGTTGCCGCAGGCGGTCAAGGTGACGCGCCGCGCGTTCGTGCCGATCTGGCGACGGCCGTGGATGTCGATGGCTCGCGACACGTACGGATCCTCGGTGCTGCTGCACCTCGGGATCGCCAACGTGTTGAGCCGGGTCGGCGACGACCGCTACCCGGCGGTGGAGCTCGACGCTGTTGCAGCGCTGTCGCCCGACCTCGTCGTCGCCCCCGACGAGCCCTATCCGTTCGGCCCGCGCCAAGAGGCAGAGTTGGCCGTGGTCGCGCCTGTGCGGTTCGTCGACGGGCGCGACCTGTTCTGGTGGGGAACGCGTACGCCCGCTGCGTTGGCTCGCCTCGCGCGTGCGCTCGCCTGACTAGTGCCCCGTCAGGTGACGTTGGGCGGTTGAGGGCGAGTCGGCGACGTCGCTGGCAAGGACGCAGGAGGCAGCTCTAGTGGGCCTACAGCAACGACGAGGACGCAGCCAGCGGCGTCGCTGGCCGGCCTCAAACC
>JBPCON010000033.1:0-64997 GCA_051000215.1 Acidimicrobiales bacterium | reverse complement strand
CGCTCCATGGTGCCGGAGAAGATGTAGTCGAGCATCGAGCCCATGGCCTTCGAGAACGTCAGCGTCGAGCTCACGAGGAACGGTGCGTCAGGCGGTGTCGCCGGCATCCGCGACGACGATCCGATGTGCATGCAGACCACCGTGCCCGTCTCCTCGCACGCGCTGAAGAACGGATCCCATTGGCGGCCCTTGTCGTGCACCGACGGCAGCCCGAGAGGATGGGGGTTCTCCGAGAACGTCACGGCGTAGCTACCCCGGGCCGCGTTGCGCCGCACCTCGGCTGCTGCGAGCCCCGCGTCCCACAGCGGCACCATCGTGAGCGGGATCAAGCGGCCTTTGCCGTCGCCGGCGCACCACTCGTCGAGCATCCAGTCGTTGTACGCCTCGACGCAGAGGAGCGCGAGCTCCTTGTCGTCTCGCTCGTAGAACGTCTGACCACAGAACCGGGGGAGCGTGTTCGGGAAGCAGATCGACGCGTCCATGTGGTTGGCGTCCATGTCCGCGAGTCGATCTTTCTGAATCCAGCAGCCGGATCGGATGTCGTCGTAGGTGGTCGGTGTGACATCGAGATCGTCGAACCCCACGGCAGCCGAGAGCTTCGGGAACGGGTAGACGAGGTCGTCGTAGAGCCACCAGTCGCACGGCTCCCCGCCTTCGACGCCTTTCTCGAAGGAGAAGACGCCACCCTCGAAGTGAAAGCGCGCTGTGTCGCGCTCGACCCGCGGCGCGCGATCGAGGTACCTCTTCGGCAGCCGGTCGGTCCACAGCGTCGGTGGCTCGACCACGTGGTCGTCGACGGAGATGATGCGGGGGATCTCGGCAAGCTCGATCATGTTCTCAGACTAGAACGCGTTCTAGTCTGGTGCCATGATCGAGCCGGCGCCAGAAGGGCGACGCCTGGCGAGGCCGAAATCGGCCAAGACCGCGAGGGGAACATGATGGCCAGCGAGTACCAGCTCCTCATCGGCGGTGAGCGCGTCGACGGCGCTTCAGGCACCTACGACATCGTGAACCCCGCAACCGAGACCGTCGTCGGTCAGGCTCCGGAGGCATCGGTCGAGCAGGCTCGCCAGGCCACCGATGCGGCAGCTGAGGCGTTCGGTGCGTGGAGCCGAACGAAGCCCGAACACCGTGCGGAGCTGCTCAACAAGGCGGGCGACATCCTGCGCGAGAGGATCGACGAGCTGATCCCGCTCGTGCAGGCGGAGACAGGCGCAACGATGCGCGTCGCGTCGACCATGCAGGTGCCGACGTGCGTCGAGCGGATGCGCCGCTACGCCAAGGGCGCGGTCGAACCCCGCGAGACGGCGCTCGCGCCGTCGGAGATGCCGACCACTGCCCTTGCGCCCGGCGGGCTCATCGGCGCGGTGGCAGTGCGCCAGCCGGTCGGCGTGGTGGCCTGCATCACGCCATACAACTTCCCGATCGTGAACATGGCGGGCAAGATCGGCCCGGCGCTGGCAATGGGCAACACCGTTGTGGTCAAACCCGCGCCGCAAGACCCCCTCGCTGTCCTCCGCTTCGGCGAGGTGCTCGACCAGGCCGGCTTCCCTCCCGGTGTCGTGAACATCGTCGTCGGCAGCGGCGCCGGCGTCGGTGAGGCGATCGTCGCGTCGCCCTCGGTCGACATGATCTCCTTCACGGGCTCGACGGTCGTTGGTCAACGCATCGGTGAGGTCGCGGGGCGGGGCATGAAGCGCCAACTGATGGAGCTCGGCGGCAAGGGTGCCGGCGTCGTGTTCGACGATGCCAACCTCAAGGTCGCCATCGGCACCATCACCTCGGCCTGGGCGTTCCACTCGGGCCAGATCTGCACAGCGCCAACACGGGTCATCGTCCAGCGTGGGGTCTATGACCAAGTGGTTGCGCGGCTCGGCGCTGCGGCCGTTCGGTTCAAGGTCGGCGACCCTCTCGAAAGCGACACCGTGCTCGGCCCCGTCATCTCCGCGGTGCAGCGCGACAGGATCGAGGCGCTCGTGCAGTCGGGGATCGAGGAAGGCGGCGAGCTCGTGGCCGGCGGAGCGCGGCCCGACATGGCAGCCGGCTTCTACGTTGCTCCGACGCTCATCGCCGCTTGCAAGCAAGGCATGCGCGCCGTGCAAGAGGAGTTCTTCGGACCCGTCGTCGTCGTGTTGCCCTTCGACGACGAGGACGAGGCCATCGCCTTGGCCAACAGCACCGAGTTCGGCTTGTACGACTACGTGTTCACCGGCGATTCCGCTCGCGGCATGCGCGTCGCGCGCCAACTGCGCAGTGGCAACGTCGGCATCAACACGGCGCAGCGAAACCACGAGGCCCCCTTCGGCGGCTTCAAGCAGTCGGGCGTCGGCCGCGATGGCGGCACCTACGGCCTGCACGCATACAGCGAGCTACAGAGCATCATCTGGCCCGGCTAGAAAGCTTGTCGACATGAGAGTCGAGCGGATCGACCACGTGCAGCTCACGATGCCGGCGGGCGAGGAGCCGGCCGCTATCGCGTTCTACGAGGGCCTGCTCGGCATCGCGAACGTGCCCAAGCCGCCAAACCTGGCAGCGCGCGGCGGGTGCTGGTTCGAAGACGGAGCGCTCAAGATCCACCTCGGAGTCGAAGGTGCCTTCCGGCCCGCCCGCAAGGCCCACCCGGCGCTTCTCGTGCGCGACCTGTCTGCGTTGACCGAGCGTCTGCGCGGCGCCGGCGTCGATCTGGTCGACGACGAGCCCCTCGACGGCTACGACCGCGTCTACGTCGCTGACCCCTTCGGCAACCGCATCGAGCTGCTCGAGCCGCGGTGATCGAGGGTGCCGCTGATCAGCCTGCTCGGGGATTGCCAGGGAGCTGCGTGCGCGCCGGGTGGTAAACGATGACGACGTCCGCTTCGGGGAAGGTCTGACGAACGCCCTGAGACGGAGGTCCACGCATGGAGGCAGGCGGGAACAGGGTCGGACCCAAGCGCGACGACCTGTTGGAGCGGGAGTTCGAGATGGAGGTGCGCGAGCACCTGTCAGATCGACGGCGACGTGGTCGATCTGACGGTCGATCGGCCGGACACCGAGCCGGTCGGCGTTGACGCCGCGCAGGACGCGTCAATGAGCTTCGAGGCGCCAGCCGCCACTTCGCAGGACGAGCTCGTCGTGACGCAGCAGCCGAGCGCGCTGTCGTTCGCGTTCGCCTCAGACGCGCGTGTCCTTCCGTTCAGCATCCTGGCCGGGGTCCTCCCGCGCCGGGCTCGAGTCGAGATCGCCGACGGCATGCTCGCGGTGCGATTCGGCATTTGGCGTCTGCGGACCCCGCTCGCCAACGTGGTGAGCGCAGAGGTGACCGGCCCCTACTCGCTCCTTAAGGTGGCGGGGCCGCCGCGCCTGTCGTTGCGAGATAGCGGTCTCACGTTCGCAACGACGACGGCGCGCGGCGTGTGCATCAGCTTCGCCGAGCCGGTCAAGGCCGGCCCGGTCGACCTGCGTGCCCACTCGGCGTTGACCGTTACGGTCGCAGACCCCGAGGTCCTCGTCGCAGCGCTCAGTTGAGGAGGGCGCCTACCAGTTGATCGTTGTGCCCGGGCGACTCAGGCTCGACCTCTGGGGGTGGCCGGTAGCGGGGGTGGCGGGGGTCTTCGGGGGGGATCATGGGTTGTCGCCCGGTGTCGGGGAGTTTCTCCCAGCCTTGGTAGGTCTTGAGGTCGTGGTGGTGCTCGCATTTGGGTTCGAGGTTGTCGAGGCTTGTCTCGCGGACCTCGGCGAAGGTGGTGATGTGGTCGTTCTCGAGGCGGGCGCGGCGGCTGCAGCCGGCAACAGAGCAGATGGGTGAGCGCCACAGCAGCGCGATCCGTTGCGTGGCGTTGGCGCCGCGGCCGAGGTGGGTGACGTTCGCGTCGCGGCCGCTTGTGAGGACGAGCTTGAGGATGGATTCGCCGAGTAGTTCGCGGGCGCGTGACACCGGGATGGGCCCGATGCCGGTGATCTCACACAGCTCACCGGGCTGAACGTTGCCGCGCACGAGCGCCGACAGGTCGGCGCGGATGAGCCCGAGGTATTTCGCTGCGGCCTTGGCCGACTTGGTGGGGCCCGCCGGTCCGCCGCGAGCGCGGCGGGCCATTTCGGTGAGCGCGTCGGCGGCGTAGGCGTCGCGGGGTTCGTTCCTGTTGTCCTTGCGTGCGGTTTCGAACAGTTCGTCGATGATCGCATCGAGTGTGGTGTCGATCTCCGATGCGTCATCCGCGGTGGAGTTCCAGTGCAGGTGTGCTGCGCCTTCCTTGTCGCAGTAGCGGCGCAGGCTGCGCTGGCTGCGCAACCGGCGGTGGGTGGCGTCGGGGTCGGTGTCGGCTTCGCGTTTCTTGGTCTTGCACTTGTCGCGCAGCTCGTTGAGAGACTCCCGATCGGCGGTCGCGAGCAGCTCGTCTTCCGCGTCGGGGTTCTTGGTCGCGGCGTCGGTGATGGCCGCGGCCTGCTCTGCTGAGAGCTTGCCCGCCTTGGCCCGTTCGGCTGTCGCGTCCAAACCCCCGTTGAGCGCGGTCGCTGTCTCGAGGCGCTCTTTCGCCTGATTGGTGCTCGACCCTGTTTGCCCGGCGAACCAATCGGCTGGGGTCGGCGCGCCGCTGTTGCGCCACGCGCCGGTCTCCGCGACGCGAGCAGCCGCGATGGCCTCCAACGTGCCAGCCGCGTTCTTGATCCTCGACGCCACGGCCACGACGCCCAGCGCCTGCTCGCTCGTCCACGTCGACGGCTCAGCAGCCAGGTTGTAGGAGACCAACTGGTCGAGCAGGAAGGTGAGCGAGACGAACATATGTTCCCTGCATCATGCACCCGAGGTGTGACACTGAGAGCGAGCGGTCGCAGCGACGCCCGCCAGCACCCTTACGCGGCGGCGAGGTGTTCGGCAGCTGATCCCATGAGGTCGAGCATGTTGTCGCTCCAGAAGCGCTGGCGAGCTTCCTCGCCGATGCCCGACGCGTCGAGGCTTGCCTCGAAGCGCTCGACGGGCTTGCGGCCTCCTTCGACGTGGGGGTAGTCGGAGGAGAACATGCACACTTCGGGCCCGCTCTGCTCGATGATCCATCCGACGTCTTCTGTCGGGTAGGGCGTGGCGCGCACCTGGCGGCGCACGTAGTCGCTCGGTCGCATCGAGAGCTGTTCGATGCGCTCCTCGTGGCGGTGGAACGCATCGAAGGCCGACTCCATCTGGCGCATCCACGACGGCACCCAGATGGCCCCCTGCTCGATCGCTGCGAAGCGCAACGTCGGGAACCGCTCGAGGACGCCGTCGAAGATGAGGGTGGCCAACGCCTGCATGGGCGGGTGCGGGATGCCCATGTAGTCGACCGAGCGGAAGTTCTCCTCGCCGCCGTGGAAGTCGGGCGGGATCGGCAGGCCGTTGTTGAAGTAGTCGCGCTCGATGAGGTCGCCGGTGCCGCCGACGTGGAAGACGATCGGGATGCCGGCAGCCTCGGCCTGCGCCCACACCGGGTCGAAGGCGATGTGGCTTGGGCTTCGGCCCGCGGGGCAGCTCGACGCGATGAGCAGCGCCGCCGCGCCGAGCTCGATCGCTTCACCAGCGAACGCGACAGCGCGCTCAGGGTCGGCGAGGGGCACGTAGCACGTGGCGAGGAGCCGCTCGTCGATCGAGCAGAACTCGACCATCCCGCGGTTGTGGGCGCGAGCTGCTCCGTAGGCGAGGTCGAGGTCGCCGCTGTGCTCCCAGTCGCGCAGGCGCCGGTTGTGGAACGTGTTGAACACGAGCTGGCTCGAGAAGCCGAGCAGGTCGAGGGCCCGGCCGCGATCCTCGGGGAGAAACGCCCCTGTAGCAGCGAAGTTCTTGCGCATCATGATCTCGGCCTGCTCGACGGCGACGTAGTCGTCGGAGCGGTGCTTCGCTGCGAGGCGGTCGAACGCTGCGACGAGGTCGGCCTGCTGCGCAGCGACGTCGCCCGTCTGCTTGAGCTCGTTGCCGCCGGGATAGCGGAGGGGTGCGATGCGATCGCGCACCGACGGGTCGGCGTGGTCGCGCAGCCAGGTCGGGGTCTCCATGATGTGGGCGTCGGCGTCGTGGACGACCCGCCCTGATGTGTAAGGCATGTGCCGATGCTGGCACGACCGACGACACTTGTCCCGTGCCTTGCAGCAAGAATAGAACGCGTTCTAGTTTGAGCGTGCCATGACGACCTTCGACCTCGTGATCAGGAACGGCTTCGTCATCGACGGCACGGGGCTCCCTCGGCGGCGCGCCGATGTCGCGGTACGAGACGGTCGCATCGCCGAGATCGGCTTCGTGGATGGCAAGGGCGTCAAGGAGATCGACGCTGGGGGACGCATCGTCGCGCCGGGCATCGTCGATCCACACACCCACTACGACCCGCAACTCACCTTCGAGCCCTACGGCACATCGAGCTGCTACCACGGCGTCACCACGGTGGTCGCGGGCAACTGCGGCTTCTCGGTCGCGCCGCTGCGGCCCGGCGACAGCCCTTGGCTCATCCAGCTGTTCGCGCGGGTCGAGGGCATGGACGCGAGCGCGCTCGGCGGCATCCCCTTCGATGGTTTCGAGACGTTCCCCGAGTACCTCGAGCACATGCGCGGCAAGCTCGGCATCAACGCGGCGTTCTACGTCGGGCACTGCGCGATCCGCCGCTACGTGATGGGTGACGACTGCCAAGCCCGCGAGGCCACGGCCGACGAGGTCGAGCGCATGGTCACGATCGTGCGCGAGGCCATGGACGCCGGCGCTGCTGGCTTCTCCTCGACCCATTCGCCGACGCACTTCGACTCGGCCGACCGTCCGGTGCCCAGCCGGCTCTCGTCGCTCGGCGAGCTGCGCTCGCTCGTCGAGGCCGCGGGAAAAGGAAGGGGCGGCTCGATTGCGTACCTCCCTGGCTCGGCCGTCGGCGGCATCACGCCCGACGACGAGGCGCTTCTGATCGACCTCTCGCTCGCAGCGCGCATGCCGGTGATCATCCAAGGCCTCGGTGCCCGTTCGAAGGTGGACGCGCCGACAGCCGGGTGGGACAACGCCAAGCGCTTCGTCGACGAGGCCACCGAGCAAGGCGCAGCCGTCTACTCGATGGCGATGTCGAAGCCGTTCAACCGCACCTTCGACCTCGCGACGGGCACGAAGCTCTACGAAGGCGCCCGGCAGTTCAACCGCATGTTCACCGAGGCTTCGAGCACCGAGGAGCGCATCGCTTTGCTGCGCGACGCTGCCTTTCGCGATGCAATCCGCGACTCGGTCGACAACCCGAACCGCGACCCATCTGCCGGCCCGACGCTCCCGCCACCGCACTGGTCGGTGCTGCACATCAACGCGGTGACGAAGCCCGAGAACGACAAGTACGTCGGTCGCTCCCTCGTCGACATCGCAGCTGAGCTCGGCGTGCACCCGACCGATGCGATGCTCGACATTGCGCTGTCCGAGGACCTCAGGGTCGAGCTCCTCTGGAAGACGGAGACGCCAGAGTGGATCGAGGGCACGAGGGTCGCCCAGGAGGATCCCCACATGGTCGTCGGCACGTCAGACGGTGGCGCCCACCTCGACCGCGACGACGGCGCCGAAGCCTCGAGCTACTTCCTGCGCTACTGGGTTCGCGAGTGGGGCGGCTTCACGCTCGAGGAGGGCGTGCGCAAGCTCACCGCCATCCCGGCGGCCCTGTGCGGGCTCACCGATCGTGGTCTGCTGCTCGCCGGCTGGGCAGCCGACATCATGATCTTCGACCCCGACACGGTCAGTCCCTCGCACAAGGAGTTCGTCCACGACTTCCCGAACGGGGCGGGCCGGTGGACCTCCAAGCCGGCCGGCGTGCACGCCACGATCGTCAACGGCGTTCCCATCGTGATCGACGGCGAGCTGCAGCCCGACGCTGGGCTCCCCGGCAGAGTGCTGGCACCGAACGGTGCGGCCCGATGATCGCGAGGGGAACATGATCGAGCCGGCGCCCGAAGGGCGACGCCTGGCGAGGCCGAAATCGGCCGAGACCGCGAGGGGAACATGAAGGGCATCGTCTGGACCGGTGCGCTCGAGGTGCGCGACGACGTTGAGGTGCGCGCAGTCCGCGACCGCGAGGTGCGGGTGCGCATCCACCGGGCCGGGCTGTGCCACAGCGACGTCTCGGTGATCGACGGGACGATCCCGTTCCCGACCCCAGTCGTGCTCGGCCACGAAGGTGCAGGGATCGTCGAGGAGGTGGGCTCGGCTGTCACCAAGGTGAAGGTCGGCGACCACGTCGTGTTGACCACGCTCGGCAACTGCGGGCAGTGCGACGCGTGCGACAGGGGCCAGCCAACGCACTGCCGCGATACGGCAGGCAAGCTGAGTCGTCCCTTCACCGTCGGTGGCGAGAAGGCGTACCAGTTCGCGAACGCTGGTGTGTTCACCGAGGTGACGGTGTGCCACGAGACCCAGGCGGTGGTCATCGACGTGCGCGTGCCGCTCGACGCTGCATGTCTCATCGGCTGCGCCGTCGTGACCGGAGCTGGTGCGGTGTTGAACCGGGCGAAGGTGCAGCCGGGAGAGACCGTGCTCGTCATCGGGGCCGGCGGGATCGGCCAAGCCGTCATCCAAGCTGCGCGGTTGTCGGCTGCTGGGCGAATCGTCGTCGTCGACGCCAACCCGGCCAAGGAGGCCGTGGCAAAGCAGTTCGGTGCCACCGACTTCATCGACGCGTCGTCGACGGACGACACCGTTGCGGCCGTCAAGGCTCTCGGTCTGGCGAACGGCGTCGACTATGCGTTCGAGTGCGTCGGGCACCCAGCGCTCATCCGCCAGTCGATCGACCTGCTCGACTGGGGCGGCTCGTGTGTGCTGCTGGGTGTGCCCAAGATGGGTACAGAGGCCAGCTTCGTCGTGAGCACGATGTACAACGACAAGGCGATCCTCGGCTGCCGCTACGGCGCGACACGTCCACACCACGACATCGCGCTCATCGTCGGCTTCTACCTCGACGGGCGCTTCCTGCTCGATGAGATGGTGAGCCAGACCTACCAGCCCGGCGACATCCAACAGGCCCTCGACGACCTGCACGATGGCAAGCTCAACCGCGGCGTCCTCGCGTTCAGCTGAGGAGAATCGTGCCGGCGCCCCTGCCTGATTGGTTCGTCGAGATCGCCGAGCGGGTCCGCCAGTGGGGCCGGTGGGGTGATGACGATCAGCTGGGCACGCTCAACCTGATCGACGACGCCGCGGTGCGACGCGGTGCGGCGGCGATCGTCGACGGCCGCAGGCTCTCGCTGGCGATGCCGTTCGACGCCAGCAGCCCGCAGGTCGGCTCGATCCCGGGGCGCATCAACCCGCGCCGCACGATGATCGCCGTCAACACGCCGTACGCGGGCGATATCGCGAACTTCTGCTGCAGCGACGACGTCGTCACCATGGGCCTGCAAGCCTCGACGCACTGGGACTCGCTCGCCCACGTCAGCTACGGCGGGCAGCTCTACAACGGGTACCCGGCCTCGAGCATCACCGCAGAGTCAGGTGCGACGAAGCTCGGCATCCACAAGGTCCGCTCGCTCACCTCGCGCGGCGTGCTGCTCGACGTCGCTCGGGCCAAGGGCGTCGAGCAGCTCGATCCCGGTTACGGGATCACGGCGGATGACCTCTCCGCAGCGCTCGAGCTGGCTTCGGTCGCGCTCGAGGCAGGCGATGTCGCGCTCGTGCGCACCGGCCGCGCCCAGCTCATGCACGCCAAGCAGCGCACCGAGTACACGACGGGGCCTCAGGCCGGGCTCACGACCCAGTGCCCTGCGTGGTTCAAGGGCCACGAGGTGGCCGCTGTCGCGACCGACACCGTCGCCATGGAGCAATACCCGGGGGAAGACCCCTCCGCGCTCTTTCCTGTGCACCTGCTGCAGCTGCGCGACATGGGCCTGACGCAAGGTCAGAACTTCGACCTCGAGGCGCTCGCGGCAGACTGTGCCGGCGACGGTCGGTACTGCTTCTTGCTCGAGGCCTCGCCCATACCATTCACCGGCGCGCTCGGCTCGCCAGTGAACCCTGTCGCGATCAAGTAGGAAGCGCACCATGAGCCTCACGTTCAACCTCGCGGACATGTGGGAGGCGGTGCTCCCGCTCGTGGCCGACCGCGTCGCGCTCGTTGTCGACGATCGCTCCTCGACGTACGCGCAGCTCGAGGAGAGAGCGAACCGCCTGGCCGACGTGCTCGCCGACGCCGGTGTCGGCCCCAACGACCACGTCGGCTGCTACCTCTACAACTGCCCCGAGTACATCGAGACGATGCTCGCTGCGTTCAAGCTGCGAGCGGTGCCGATCAACGTCAACTACCGCTACGTCGACACCGAGCTGCGGCACCTCTTCAACGACGCCGACCTGAAGGCCGTCGTGCACGATGTCGAATTCGCCGATCGCGTCGCGGCCGTTGCCCCCGATGTCGCGACATTGCACACCAGCGTCTCGGTCGGCGATGGGGGCGACTACGAGACGCTCGTCGCGGCAGCATCCCCGGAGCAGAAGGCGATCGAACGCACCGGCGATGACCTCTACGTCGTCTATACAGGCGGCACGACCGGTATGCCGAAGGGCGTGGTCTGGCGCCAGGAGGACGCCTTCTACTCGTGCTTCGGTGGCGGCGACTTCACGCGAGCGAACCCGCTCACCGACCCGCGCGACATCACGCAACGAATCATGGACGACCCGATCATCTTCTTCCCGCTCGCCCCGCTCATGCACGGCGCGGCGCAGTGGACGACGTGGGCGTGGTTCCTCGCCGGGGGCCGAAATCTGCTCACCCGGTCGGCCCCTCGAACCGACTACGCGCAGGTGTGGAGAATGATCACCGAGCACAAGGCCAACGTCGTGACGATCATCGGCGACGCTGTGGCGCGGCCCCTCATCGACGAGTACCTCGCGCACAAGGACAGCTACGACGTCTCGTCGATCTACTCCTTCGGCTCCGGCGCGGTGCCGCTCTCGGCTGCGGGCCGGGCCGAGATCGCCGAGGTGTTCCCCAACGTGGCCATCAACGACGGCTACGGCGCGTCCGAGACCGGAGCGCAGGCGTACAACACCGGCGACGGCAAGTTCGCGAGCTACGACAAGGAGACCACGGTCATCGACCCCGGCACGATCACCGAGGTGGAAGCCGGCTCGGGTAAGCAGGGTCGCATCGCACGCTGTGGCCACATCCCACTCGGGTACTACGGCGACTCCGAGAAGACGGCAGAGACCTTTGTCGAAAAGGACGGCGTGCGCTGGGTGCTGACCGGCGACGTCGCGGAGATCTTGGCCGACGGCACCATCCAGATGTTCGGCCGGGGCTCGATGTGCATCAACACGGGCGGCGAGAAGGTCTATCCCGAGGAGGTCGAGAAGGTTCTCGCCGGGCATCCCGGCGTGTACGACTCTCTCGTCGTCGGCGTCCCCGACCAGCGCTGGGGCCACAAGGTCGTCGCTGTCGTCTCCCGCGCCCCAGCAACCTCCGTCGCTGACGACGATCTCGATGCGCACTGCCGTGAGCAGCTCGCGGGCTACAAGCTGCCGCGAGCGTTCGTGTGGGTCGACGAGGTCAAGCGGTCGCCGGCCGGCAAGGCCGACTACGGGTGGGCGAAGCAAGCCGCGCTCGAGGCCACCGGATGATCGTCCGCGTCGACAGCGGCCAGGCCGCGAGCAACGGTTGGGTCGACGCGGCTGGCCGCTCGATCCAGGCCCACATCGAGCGCATCAGTACCATCTGACGGTCCGTCAGATCGGGAGGGGACGCATGGCAGCGATGCTCGAGCTTCGGAGCCTCTGGGAGCTGCTCGAAGCGCGCGCCACCGCGACACCCGACGCGCTGTTCGGCGTCGACGAACGCGGTCGAACGCTGCGCTTCGCTGAGCTGATGGCTCGAGCCGAGCTCGCCGCTGCGGGGCTCGCGGCGACGGGGATCGAGTCTGGCGATGTGGTGTCATGGCAGCTCCCCACGTGGTTCGACTCAGCGATCCTCGTGGTCGCGCTGTCGAGGCTCGGCGCGATCCAGAACCCCATCCTGCCGATCTACCGTCAGCGCGAGGTCGGATTCGTCTGCGCCCAGGCGAAAACGAAGCTGCTCGTGGTTCCCGGCCAGTGGCGCGGGTTCGACTACCTGGAGATGGCCAGCCAGATCGCGGCACACCAGCCGGGCCTCGAGATCCTGGTCGTCAACGCCGACGCAGGGAGCCCGCTGCCCGAGGCCGACACCGCGACGCTCGAGCCGGTCCGCGACGCGGGCAACGAGCCCGTCCGTTGGTACTTCTACACATCAGGCACGACAGCCGATCCCAAGGGCGCGCAACACACCGACCTGACGGTGGGGGCGAGCGCGATCGCGATGAGCGAGTGCCAGGACCTGAGACCGGACGATCGCGCAGCACTCGTCTTCCCCTTCACGCACATCGGGGGGATCGGTTGGCTCTACAACGCGTTGCTGGTCGGCTGCCAGCTCGTGTTCGTCGAGGCCTTCGATGCCAAGTCGACGCCAGCATTCCTCGGCGCCCACGACATCACCGTCGCCGGGGCGGGTACGCCGTTCCACATGGCCTACCTCGCCGCACAGCGCGCCCAACCCGATGTGCCGCTGTTCCCCAACCTGCGGCTGTGCACCGGCGGTGGAGCCCCCAAGCCACCGCAACTGCACCACGACTGCAAGTCGGAGCTCGGTGGCGTCGGCATCGTGTCGGGATACGGGCTCACCGAGGCGCCGATCATCGCGATGGCGTGGACGACAGACGCCGACGACGTGCTCGCCGAGACCGAGGGTCGCGCCACGCGTGACGTGCAGCTGCGCGCAGTCGCGCTCGACGGCACCGTGTGCGCGGTCGGCGAGGAGGGCGAGATCAGGGCAAAGGGCCCCCAGCTCATGAAGGGCTACCTGGACCCGTCCCTCGATGCCGCAGCGTTCGATGACGAGGGGTGGTTTCGCAGCGGCGACCTCGGCACCCTCGATGCCGCCGGCAACGTGCGCATCACCGGCCGCGTCAAGGACATCATCATCCGCAACATGGAGAACATCTCGGCGAAGGAGCTCGAGGACCTCTTGTTCACGCACCCAAAGGTGGCCGACGTCGCCGTGGTCGGACTCCCCGACGAGCGCACCGGTGAACGCGCTTGCGCGGTGGTCGTCGCAGCGGCGCACGACGACGCGCCGACGTTGCCCGAGCTCAACGACTTCCTCCTCGAGCACGGCCTCATGAAGCAGAAGCTGCCCGAGCAGCTCGAGGTGCTCGCCTCCCTCCCGCGCAACCCGACAGGCAAGGTCGTGAAGTTCGAGCTGCGCGCGGAGCTCTCGAAACACTGAAAGGGATCAGCTGATGGGAATCATCGAAGGCAAGGTCGCGATCGTCACCGGCGCCGGTCACGGGATCGGTCGGGGCCACGCGCTCGAGCTCGCAAAGCAGGGTGCACAGGTGATCGTCAACGACCTCGGAGGCTCGGTGACCGGTGAGGGAACCGGCCGCGACGCGGACCTCACCGTGGCGCTCATCGAAGGCCGCGGCGGGAAGGCAACGGCGAACTACGGCGACGTGTCCGACGAGGAGCAGGCAGCCGCGATGGTGCAACAAGCCGTCGACGAGCACGGCCGACTCGACGTGCTGGTCAACAACGCCGGCATCGTGCGCGACGGCGCCATCTGGAACATGAAACCCTCCGACTTCGACGCGGTCATGCGCGTGCACGTGCGGGGCACGTGGTTGCCCTGCCACTTCGCAGCGAAGCACTGGCGCGCTCGCTCTCGAGCCGGCGAGACCTTCACCGGACGCATCGTCAACACCGTCTCGGGGGCAGGGCTCGTCGGCAACTTCGGCCAGACGAACTATGCGCCGGCAAAAGCGGCGATCGCGTCGCTGACGCAGACGCTGTCGCTCGAGCTGTACAAGCTTGGCGTGACGGTCAACGCGATCGGCCCAGCAGGAGCGACGCGCATCACCGGGACCATGCCCAACGCGCCGGCTGTCATCGAACCAGACGACATCCCCGACGACGAGTTCAACCGCATGGACCCGTCGATCGCATCGCCACTCGTGGCCTGGTTGGCCTCCGACGAGTCGCAGCTGGTAACCGGCCAGGTCATTCGCGCCGTTGCCGAGAACATCATCCTGATGCAGGGATGGACCGACGGCGCCACGATCAACAACGGCGGCCGGCGCTGGGACGCGACGAAGCTCGGCCAACAGCTCGCAACCGACGTCTTCAAGACCCGCGCCCCAGGGCTGCGCTTCTAGAGTTACCCGAACGCGCCAGCGGCGCGCTTGGCTGCGATGCTGGCCTCGTCGTAGCCGAGGACGTCGCGCAGCACCTGCTCGGTGTGTTCGCCGATCTCCGGTGCCTTCGTCGGCGCGGAGAGAGCAGCGCCGGCGACGACCTTGATCGGCACGGGGATCTGCTCGGCGCCGAGCACAGCCGCGGGGAGCCACGGCAGGCGCTCGTTGAACTGGGGGTCGTCGCCGATGTTCTGCGGTGTGTTGACGGGAGCGATTGGGGTGTTGACGGTGTTGGCGAAGTCGAGCCACTCTTCGGCCGTCTTCGACAGGAAGACGTCTCGCAGGATGGCGTGCAGCTCGTGGTTGCCTCGCGCGTGGTCGCCGTAGGTCGACCCTGGCCACCGCTCGAACAGCTCTGCGCGATCCATCGCTTCGCAGAACCGCTTCCAGAACAGCTGCTCGGACGCCATGAAGAGCACATGGCGTGCGTCCTTGGTCTCATACAGCTGGTAGCGCACGCCTTCGAGCATGCCTGCTGTCCCGGGCGCCCGGCGCTCGCCGCCATCGGCTGCGTTGCCCGCCACCTCGGACTGCGGCCGCTCGTAGGCCTTGTACGACTCACTGCGGTACCAGTCGAACGCAGCAGCGGCATCGGACTGTGCCAGCTCGAGCTGGCAGCCGGCGCCGGTTGCCCGAGCTTGGATGATCCCGGCGAGGATCCCGAGCGCGCCGTAGAGCGGGCCGGCGTTGATGCCGATCGAGACGTGCTCGGGGAGATAGCAGAAGCCGTCGTCGTCGTAGGCCGGAGCGACGATGCCGGCCCACGTGTCGTACGCGATGCCGTGGCTCGGCATGTCGCGGTACGGCCCGGTCATGCCGTAGCCGGAGATGGTGATGAACACGATCGTGGGGTTGACGGCGCGCAGCTCGTCGTAGCCGAGGCCGCGGCGCTCGAGTCCGCCAGGGCGCATCGCCTCGACGACCGCGTCGGCGTCGCGCACGAGGTCGAGGAACGTGGCTGCGCCTTCTTCGGTGCGCAGGTCGAGCACGACCGACCGCTTGCCACGGTTGACGTGCAGATGCATGAGAGAGGTGCCCTCGACGATGGGCCACGTCATCTGGCGCACGTAGTCGCCCGAGGGTGGCTCGACCTTGATGGCCTCGGCGCCGAGGTCGGCGAGGTTTGTCGTGATCGCCGCCGGTCCGAGCATGGAGCACTCGATGATGCGGACGCCGGCCAAGGGCGGCTGGGACATGGTCGGCGGGCCTCCACGAGATCTGACGGTGCGTCAGAACGTAGTGCGTCGCGGTGCTGCAGGGCACGCTGATCGAGCTACTACGGTCGAGCAGTCATGTCGCAGAACGCCCGTCGCATCGCGCTTCTCGTCGCAGTCATCGTTGTCGTCGGCGTTGCGGTGTTCGAGCTCGTCGGCGGCGGCGGAAAGGCCAAGACGTCGACCGAGAGTGGCTCGACTGTGAACTCGACGAGCGGCGAGAGCGGATCGAGCCCCCCATCATCGGGCACGACCGCCGCGCCGAGCTCAGCGGTGGGCATGCCGCCCGTGCTCGACGAGCACAACATCTACAGCGAGCAGGCTGTGGGGCACCTCGACCCGAGAGTGGCCGGTGATCGACCCCTCGTCTACGTGCCCAACGGCCTCTCCAACACCGTGACGATGATCGACCCGACCACGAAACAGGTGGTCGGCTCGTTCGCCGCTGGCAACGAGCCCCAACACATCGTGCCGTCCTACGACCTGCGCACGCTGTGGGAGCTGAACAACCAGGGCAACTCGCTCATCCCGATCAACCCGGTCGACGGATCCCACGGCGATCCCGTCGCGGTCGACGACCCCTACAACCTCTACTTCACGCCCGACGGCAAGCAGGCGATCGTCGTCGCCGAAGGTCGCAAGAGGCTCGACTTCCGCGATCCGAAGACGATGGAGCTGCAGTCGTCGCTTTCCGTCACCGAGTGCGACGGCATCAACCACAGCGACTACTCCGCTGACGGCGGCTACGCGATCTTCACCTGCGAGTTCGCCGGCAAGCTCGTGAAGATCGACATGGCGACACGATCGATCGTCGGCTTCCTCGACCTCGGGTCGAAAACGATGCCCCAGGACATCAGGGCGAAGGCCGACGGGAAGACGTTCTACGTCGCCGACATGATGTCGGGCGGCGTGGAGATCGTCGACGGCGAATCGTTCACCAAGACGGGCTTCATCGAGACGGGCATCGGCGCGCATGGCCTCAACCCCAGCCGCGACGGCAAGACGATGTACGTCGCCAACCGCGGCACCGACATGATCGGCGGCCCGCCGGGCGGGAAGGGGAGCGTCTCGGTCATCGACATGGCCACGGATGCGGTCACCGTCACGTGGCCGGTCCCCAACGGCGGCAGCCCCGACATGGGCAACATCACTGCCGATGGCAAGGAGCTGTGGCTCTCTGGACGCTACGACAGCGAGGTCTACGTGTTCGACTTGGTGAACGGCGGCTTCCTCACCCGTATCGCTGTCGGCGGAGGCCCCCACGGCCTCACGGTCTGGCCCCAGCCCGGGCGCTTCTCCCTCGGCCACACCGGCAACATGCGCTGAACCCCCCATTCATCGAACTCGAGGCAATAGGTGGCGCGTAGCGCCCCGTATTGCCTCGAGAACGAGCCTTGTCGCTCAGCGGCGTCGCCATGCGGCGCGCCGGCGGGCGGCGCTCACCAGGGCACCGCCGAGCAGGGTGAGCCCCGAGCCGGTCGAAGCCAGGGGGAGCGCTTCGACGCCGGTTCGGGGCAGGGGGCGCGAGGCGGTCGCCGGCACGACGGGTGTGCTCGGCGCCGCTGGTGACGTCGCCGCCACGACGGGTGCGGTCGTCGATGGGGCCGTCGTCGTCTCGGTCGTCTCGGTCGTCACCGGCGCTGCCGTCGTGCTCGTCGTCGCAGCTGGGCGCAGCGTCGTGGTCGTGGTGGGCGCCGGCACGCTGGTCGTCACGGGCACGGTGGTCGTCGTGGTGGGCGGCGTCGTGGTCGTGGGCGCCAGTGTGGTGCTCGTGGTGCTCGGCGCGAGCGTGGTGGACGTGGTGGTGGTGGGCATCGTTGTGGTGCTCGGCGCCACTGTCGTGGTCGTGGTCGTCGTGGGGGGCACTGTCGTCGGCGACGCGGCCACGAACGACGTGTCGGCTGCGACGTGCGCAGCGGCGGGTATCGCGACACGCTGGGCTGGCTCTGACGTCGACGCGTACGCGTGCAGCGCGGGGTCGGGCGGGTCGGCCGCCGCGTGAAACGCGTTCGTCCCCGCCACTGCCGTGAACGCCACCCGCACGTCGCCGCCCGGACCCGTCACTGCGCCCCCGCTCGCGAGGACGGCCCCGGATGAGCTGAGCGACACGGAGATGCCGGCGATCGGACGGCCCCCCGCATCGAGCAGGTGCACCTCGAGCTCGGACGTCGCCCCCGGCTCCACGGCGGGCGCCGCGATCGAAAGGGCGAGCGGCGCGACGAGATCGCCGTGCGCGAGGGCGTCGGCCTTGATCGCCTGTGCCTGCGCGATGACGTTGCCTTCGTTGCCGTCGAAGCCGGCGAGTTGGGACGGGTCGAGGGTGTCGACGTCGAGCAGGCCGGTGGGGTACTCGGCCCCCATGAGATCGTGGATGGCCAGCATCACCCCAGCAGCGCGAACGGCGTCGGGGTTGATCCCGTGCGCGCTCACGGCCCACGCCACAGCGGCGCGGATGCCCGGGCTCTGCTCGTCGACCGGTGTCGGCGCGTAGCCGAGGTCGGGGTCCGGGGCGCGCAACCCGTGGTCGATGCACCACCCGACCCCTGCGTCTCCGAGCCCGTACGAGCCGTACCAGCTCGTCCATTGCGCGACGGTCGCCTCGTAGCCGACCGCGTGCTCGACCACGGCATCAGCGGAGGTCGGGCCAGGGCTCATCCGGAGGAAGACGGCGAGGGCGCAGCCGACGACGAGAAGGGGCGCGCCGAGGCGGGCGCGGCGAAAGCGCGGTGATGACACGAGGGTGCTCCCGGGCTGGAGGCGGGGAGGCCGGCGATCGGATTGCGAACGTCAGCGAGCGGGCGGGTCGATGGCCCCATCCGTGACCGCACCATGACAGAGGCTCAGTGCTCGGTCAAGATGTTTCATCATTCTTCATGATCTTTCATGTTCTTGGGAGCTTCGGCGCCAGGGTGGCGCGCCAAGGCGTGCGCTCGCCGGACGCCGGCCCGATCCACCCGGGGTTCCGGAGCGATCATCTCCCCGGAGCGGAGGCCCCACGCGGCTGCGACGTCGTCTGGCGCACAGCCGTGCAGCACGGCCGCCGCCTGGACGCACGCGCCGGTTGCGATGTGCTCGTCGCCGTCAGGAACGAGCACGTCGCGCCCGCTCAGATCCGCGACCACACGCTGGTACGCCCTCGATCGTGCGCCGGCGCCGATCAGCACGAGGCGACCCGAAGTGTCGACTCCGGCAGCTCCGAGCGCGTCGAGCGAGTCGAGCGCGCTGCACACGACGCCCTCGAACGCGGCACGTGCGATCTGCTCGCGGGTCACATCAGCGTGCAAACCAACGAGCGAGCCCAGAGCGCTGCTTCGAGCAGGCGTGCGCTGCGCAGAGGCGTCCGGCAACAGCACGACACCCCTCGCTCCGGTTGGAGCCGACAGCGCCAACTCGTCGAGCTCGTCGCGGTCAACGCCCAGAACGCGCGCTATCGCGTCGGTCGCGACGGTGGCGTTGCGGCGCAGCACCAGGGGGAGGAACTCACCGGTCGCGTCGGCCAGCCCCGCGATCGCACCCGTGCCGTCAGCGGTTGGGCGCAGGCTGCGGGAGAACAGGCGTGCCGAGGCCCCGAGCGAGATGACGACATCGGCGCGAGCGAGGCCGACGCCGAGCGCCGCTGCCATGGTGTCGCCGGTTCCGGGGCCACACAGGGGCCGGCCCCGCAAGCCGAGCACATCGTGGGTCGACGCAGACAGCCAGTCAGATGGCTCGGACGGGCCGAGGACCTCTGGCAGCTTGTCGGACCACGAACCCGATGGATGCGCGCCGACCGCGCGTTCGAGTAGCTCGGGACGCCAGCGATCGTCGGTCGGTGACCAGTAGCCACTCGCTGACGCGTCGCCCCTATCGGTGACGAAGCGGCCGGTGAGCCGGTAGGTCAAATGGTCATGAGGGGCGAGCACGGTGCCGATGCGAGCGAACGTGCGCGGCTCGACGCGCGCGAGCCACGCGAGCTTCGAGATCGTGGAGCCGGCGGTGGGCACCGAACCGCAGACCCGCCCCCAACGTTGGGCGCCGATGTGCTCGATCATCCGGGCGGCATCGGGCGTCGACTCGATGTCGTTCCAGAGCTTGGCTGGGCGCAGGACCGCACCCGCGGCGTCGAGCGCGACCATGCCGTGCTGCTGGGCGGCGACCGAGAGCGCTGCGACGTCTCGCACCCCGGCTTCGGTGATGGCGCTGAGCAGCGCATTCCACCACGAGCGCGGATCCTGCTCGCTTCGGGGCGGGCGTGCGTCTGGATGAGGTGCCTGACCGGATGCGACCAACGTGCCGTCGTCGGCGTCGCGGACCTCGAGCTTCGTCGAGCGGGTCGACGAGTCGACTCCCATGACCAGCGGCACGGGGCGCAAAGGTAGTGGCCCGCCGCAACGGAGCCCCAGAAGGTCGGTACGTTCGCACGATGCGCCTCAACGCTGCATGCCGGCGTGCGACAGGCCGCACCGCCGTCGCGGTCGCCATCGCGCTGCTCGTTGCCGGCGGCGTGCTGATCGATGCAGGCCACGGCGACGCTCGGCCCCCGCCCGGCGCTGCTCTCGGGGGCGCCGTGCCGTCGCTCGCCGGAGGGGCTGGGCCTCGGACCCGCACCATCGCTCCCTACCAGGGGCTTGGCGCGTGGGTCGACGGCTTCGACTATGGCGTGGCCTACCAGCGCGACGGCGTTGCTCCGCCGATCACACCCGAGGTCGTCGACGATCTCGCCGAGCACGGTGTGAGGACCCTCTTCTTGCAGGCCGCGCGGGAGGACACCCGAACACCCGGCGGGATCGTCGATCCCGCCACGACCGCCACCATCTTGCTCCGCGCGCATCGCAGGGGCATCGCGGTGGTGGCGTGGTACCTGCCGCGCTTTCGCGACCCTGCCCGTGATCTTGCCAACCTCGCCCGCCTCGACAGCTTCAACGTGCTCGGCCACCGCTTCGACGGCATCGCAATCGACATCGAGTTCACCGACGACGTTCCCGACACCGGCGCCCGCAACGCACTGCTCATCGATCTCTCTGAGCGCTTCCGGACGGAGACGAAGGGCGACGTGCTCGGTGCCATCGTGCTGCCCCCGGTGCAGACCGAGGTCATCAACCCGAACCTGTGGCCAGAGTTCCCGTGGGCGAGGCTCGCCGCGCTCTACGACGTGTGGCTGCCGATGAGCTACTGGACCTTCCGGTCGGAGGAGTCGGGCTACGCCGATGGCTATTCGTACAACGAGGAGAGCACGCGCCGGCTGCGCGCCGATCTCGGCGACGAGCGTGCACCGGTGCACGGCATCGGCGGGATCGGCGACCTCATGACCTCGGCGAGCATGGATGGCTTCGCCCGCTCGCTCGTGGCCACGCAGTCCATCGGCGGGTCGATCTACGACTGGGCATCGATGACGCCAGCAGCGCGCGACGAACTCGCCAAGCTGTTCGCCCGGGGCGGCAAAGCCGCTGCGCTCCCACCTGGATAGTCAGAGCCGAGGCCCGCCGACGTCGAGGCCGCCCAACCCGCAGGATGAGCGCGCTCGAGGACGCTCAGGCCACCTGCGCGCCAGCGACAGGGAACCGATCGATGAACCGCGAAGCTGTCGACCAGCGCCGCTCGGTCAGCACGCGAGCCAAGCGAGCGTCGCTGGCTGCGTACGCGTGCAGCGCCTCGCGCGACAGCTCGTGGATGCGCGTGCGATCGACTTCGAGCGGCGCGAGCCCGACGAGGCGCGCGATCGACTTGAGCGCGCACGACACCCGCAGCGCGGGCCCGACGTCGCCACGGTAGAGGCGGTACGCATCGACGTGGCCGTGGTCGTGCCAGCGCGCCCGGTACGCGCCGGGGTGCCCGGGTAGCGGCTCGTGGCCCATGCGGATCGTTGGGTCGTAGCGGAGGCGCAGCCCGAGCGTGATGCCGTGCAGCTCGGCGCGCTCGGCGAGGAACGGAAGGTCGAACGCGGCGCCGTTCCAGGTCGCGAGCACGCCGGGGTCCATCGTCGCGAGCCGGGCGTCGAGCTGCTCGAGCAGCTCGTCCTCTCGGCCGGTGAACACCTCATCGAACCCGGGGTTCGACAGCGCAACGGTGACGACGGGTGCGACTGCCGGGTCGAGCCCGTCGATGGTCGTGTCGGTCTCGATGTCGAGTCCGTAGACGACCGGGCGCTTCTGCATCCGGTGCCCCCTCAGATCGCTCGTCCGGACCACGAGGGTAGGGGCGCCACGCGCGGAATAGTTGGATCCCCGCCCCGGGGCTATACCGCGCTGTCGAGCAGCTCGGTCACCAGCGCGGCGATGGGGCTGCGCTCGGAGCGCGTGAGGGTGATGTGCCCGAACAGCGGGTGGCCCCGCAACGCGTCGATGACCGAAGCGATGCCGTCGTGTCGACCGACGCGCAGGTTGTCGCGTTGCGCGACGTCGTGGGTGAGCACCACCCGGCTGCCTTCGCCGAGGCGTGACAGCGCGGTGAGCAGCACCGGGCGCTCGAGGTTCTGGGCCTCGTCGATGATCACGAAGGTGTCGGTGAGGCTGCGACCGCGGATGTGGGTGAGCGGGAGCACCTCGAGCAACCCCCGCGACTCGACCTCCTCGATGATCTCCGGACCGACGATGGCCTCGAGCGCGTCGAGCACCGCCGCCGTCCATGGCGCCATCTTCTCGGCCTCGGAGCCTGGCAGGAACCCGAGATCCTGGCCACCGACGGCGAAGATCGGGCGGAAGACGACCACTCGTTTGTGCGTGCGCTGCTCGAGCACCGCGTCGAGGCCAGCGGCCAGCGCGATGACGCTCTTGCCCGTGCCAGCCGGCCCACCGATCGACACGATGCCGACGCTCGGATCACTGAGCAAGTCGATCGCGATGCGCTGCTCGGCCGAACGACCGTGCACGTCGAACAGCGTGCGGTCGCCACGCACGAGGTGGATCCGTTTGTCGTCACGCACCCGCCCGAGGGCCGATTGCGATCCGGCAACCAGCGCGACGCCGGTGTTGCACGGCAGCTCGCGCGCTTCGGCGTGGTCGAGCACACGCGCCGCGAAGAGCTCGTCGACTTCGTCGCCGTCCGCCTCGAGCTCAGCGAATCCGTTCCAGCTGCAGTCGCTCGCGAGCTCGTTTCGGTACTCATCTGCGCGCAGCCCGACGATCGAGGATTTGAGCCGGAGGGGCAGATCCTTTGTCACCACCGTCACGTCGAGACCCTCGTCGCTCAGGTTCTTCGCGACCGCGAGGATGCGATGGTCGTTGTTCTCAGCCGCCATAGCGGGCGGCAAACCAGCCGTGCTCTGGTGGTTGAGCTCGACTCGCACGGTACCGCCAGCAGCGTTCGCGACGACGGGCTCGGTGAGCGAGTCGGCGTCGACCCTGAACCCCTCGAGCAGTCGTAGCGCCTGCCTCGCCGCCCAGCCGAGCTCGGGGTGGTCACGCTTCGCCTCGAGCTCCATCAGCACGACGATCGGGAGCACGACGGCGTGCTCGTCGAAGCGCAGCAGGGCCCGCGGGTCGGCGAGGAGCACCGAGGTGTCGAGCACGTACGTGCGCACCGGGGCGCTGCGCGGGCGCGCCGTTGGGCGGAGGGGATCGTTCACGGCCACCTCATGAGGGAGAGGCACGCCGCGGTGGTCAACCGGCGAAAGGGAGGTCGCGGCGCGGACGGAACATCGGCGCTCATGAAACCACCAGGCGCAGGTCCTGGTGGTGGATGGCCCCGTGCGGCCCTACGCTCGCCAGCCGTGGCGACCTGCTCGTTCTGCGACATCGTCGCGGGCCGCAGTCGGGCGCACGTGGTGCTCGACGACGATGTGGCGTTCGCGTTCCTCGACAACCGCCCCCTCTTCGCGGGTCATGTCCTGCTCGTCCCCCGGGCGCACCACGAGACGTTGACAGACCTGCCACCAGGGCTCGTCGAGCCGCTGTTCCAGCGGGCGCGCGCGCTGAGCGGCGCAGTCGAGCGGGCCATGGCAGCGACAGGCTCGTTCGTCGCCTTGAACAACCGCGTCAGCCAGAGCGTCGCACACCTGCACGTGCACATCGTCCCCCGCACCAAGGGTGATGGGTTGCGCGGGTTCTTCTGGCCCCGCACCACCTATGCGTCCAACGACGAGGCAATCGATGTCGCCGCCCGCATCGGCGGCGAGCTGTGACCGCCGTCCTCGTGCTCGCGCCGATGCCCGTCGAGCTGCGTCCCTTCGCGAAGGCGGCGCGGCTGGCGCGCTCGACCCGGGGTGCGCTCGCCGTGCACGAGGGGGTCGTCAACGGCGTCGACGTCTTCGCCGTCGTGGCGGGCATCGGCACGCAAGCTTCGGCAGCGATGACGGAGCGAGCGCTCGACGCGATACGGCCGGATCACGTCGTCGTGACCGGCATCGCTGGCGGGCTCGACCCGAGCATGGCCATCGGGGATCTGCACGTCCCCGCGATCGCTTTCGACGCGGTGGCCGGGGCTGCGCATCACGCGTCGGCGCTGGGCGGGGCCGAGCTGCGAGGCACGGTTCGCACCGGCGACGAGCTGCTCACTCCACAGGCGATGCAGGCGTTCGTGGACGGGGTGATCCTCTCCGTCGACATGGAGACGGCCGCGATCGCCGGCGTGTGCGCGTCGCGCGGTCTTCCGTGGACGGCGTTTCGAGGCATCAGCGATCTCGTCGTGGACGGCTTCGTCGGTGATGACGTGCTCGCCCTCACCAACCCTGATGGGTCGGCGCGCGTCGGCGCTGGCATCCGCTACGTCGTGGTGCACCCACACCACATCCCTCGCCTGGTTCGCCTGGCCCAGGGGAGCACCCGAGCTGCGAAGGTAGCGGCGCTCGCCGCGCTCGCAGCCATCGAAACGCAAGGCTGAACAGGTCAGCGCAGGACCATGACGCGGTCACCGAGGCGGACAGCGCCCGGGGTGATGACCGAAGCGTAGATGCGGCTGATCCCGGGGTCGCGGTCGTGGCCCATGCGGTCGAAATCACCGCCGAGGAACCACTGGGCGTTCTTCACACACGGCGTCGCGTACGACGACAGCTCGGCGACCGCTTCACCGATGCGAAGCTGCACGCCGGGGCGCAACGCAGCCCAATCGAGACCGGCGATGGTGACGTTCTCGCCCGCTCGGCCCGGACCGATCGGGTGCCCTTCGCCTCGCAGCTCGTCGATCACCTCGCGCGACCACAGGCACAGTGCTTGCCAGACGCGACCGTGATGGGCTCTCGTCGCCTGGCGGTCGCCGACGATGCCGCGGTGATCGATGTCGGCCTCGTCCACAGCGAGCTTGGGCACGCCCCCGTCGGATCGGAAGAGCCCTGCGACCGTGCCCGGCCCGCCCGCGGGGGCGAGCAGCGGCGCGACGAGCGCGGCCGCGTCGCGAAGGATCGCCTCGCCCCGAACGGTCGTCAGCTCGAGCTCGTGGCGCTCGGCCGTGGCTGAGGGAGTGAGCCCGACGAGGGCAGAGAGCTCGCCCGCGAGCTCGAGCAGGCCGTCGGCATCGTCGTTGCCGGCGATGATCCACGCGAAGCGGATGTGCAGCGAGCCCACCGTGCTTCTCAGGTCGGTGAGTGTCCATTCCTCAGGTACGAAACGCGGCGTGAGCACGTCAGCTTGCTCCCGCCGAGCTTGGCGTCGCGCAGCCGAACATCGAGAGGCACGGCTCGAGGCCGACCAGCTCGATGTCGTCGCGACGACGCGCCTCCCAGCCCTGGCGGGTCAAGACGAAGCGAAGCTGCTCTTCGGCCCTCTCGCGGCGCATCTCGGGCGTCGAGCCGTTGGGCTCGTAGCAGAGCGCGCGCGTCACGGCGAGCGAAGCAGCGTTGTCGTGCCAGGCGGCCGTCGTAGCGATGCGCGCGTCGAGCCCGGCGAACGCGAGGTGCAAGATCGCGGCGCGCATCTCCTTGCCGATGCCGCGACCTTGATGGGCGAGACCGACCCATGAACCGGTCTCGGCGGTCCGGCGCGCCGCGAAATTCGTACCGCTCACGGCCTGCGTCCCGACCACGACGCCGTCGAGGAGAGCGACGAGCTGGAGGTGCCATCCGTCTGGCTTCCAATCGGCGCGGTTGCGCCACAGGTGCTGGAGGTGGGCGCGAGGCGGGTCGTCGGTCCACGGGACGAGGAACGGCATCGTCGACGGGTCGTGCACCCCGCGCTCCGCGAGCTCGACGAGCTCGAGGCTGAGGTCTTCGTCGGGATATCGCAGCACGAGCAGGGGGGTGTGCACCTCCAGCCCGAACAGTGGCCAGTGATCGACGAGCGCCATGTCAGAGCTTGTCGTCGATGGCGACCGTTGGCACACCCTTTTCGACGGTGAGCGTCGCCGGCAGGCCGAGCAGGTCGAGCTCGTCGCGACCGAGCCCCACGGCGCGCACCGCGACGATCTCACCTTTGCGCTCGCCTGCGAGGATCGTCAGCTCGAGGTTTGTCTGGTCGCCCTCCACCGCGGCGTCGACGACGAAAACGTCGTATGTCCCGTCTGCGAGCACGCCAGCTTCGTAACACGTGGCGCGCGAGGCGGCCATGATGAGGGCGTGGCCGCCGCTGCCCAAGACGTGCATTCGCTTCTCGAGGAGCTGGAGGCGGAGCACAAGGCGCTCGATGCCGTCGTCGAGCCGCTCGACGACGCAGCGTGGGACGTCCTCACGCCGGCGTCGCCTTGGCTGGTGCGCGACCAGATCGGCCACCTCGCGTTCTTCGATGATCGTGGGCGGCTCGCAGCGGCTGATCCTGCGGCCTTCACGGTCGAGCGCGACGCGGCCCTCGCTGACTTCCCAGCGTTCGAGGAGCTGGCCGGGCGCCTCGCTCGCGACAGCACGGGCGTCGCGCTTCTGGTTGCATGGCGCACCGCGCGTGCCTCGTGCCTCGACGCGCTCCACGCGCTGGACGAAGGGGTGCGCCTGCCTTGGTACGGGCCGCCGATGAGCGTGCGGTCGTTCGCCACCGCTCGGCTCATGGAGACGTGGGCTCACGGTCAGGACGTCGTCGACGGGCTGGCGTCGGCCGGCCATCGGGTCGATCGGTCACCAACCGACCGGTTGCGCCACATCTGCCACCTGGGCTTCTCGACGCGCGGTTGGAGCTACACCGTGCGCGGGCGCGAGGTGCCGGCCTCGCCGGTGCGGGTCGAGCTGCTGCTCCCTACCGGCGCGCGCTGGATGGCAGGCGACGCTGCCGCGGTCGACGTTGTCCGGGGCTCGGCACAGGACTTCTGCCTCGTGGTCACCCAGCGCCGCGGGGTCGCCGAGACCGCGCTCGAGCTCGAAGGCGACGCCGCTGCCGAGTGGCTGTCGATCGCGCAGTGCTTCGCCGGCGCGCCGACGTTGCCACCGTCGCGCGGACCTACAAGTCGGTGATGAGCTTGAACGCTTCGCCGTAGGCCACGCCTGCCTGGCGTCCGAACGCTGCGAGGCGGTCGCTGACGCGGCGAGCGAACGCTGCCCGTTGTGCGGGCTCGTCGGGCTCGCCCGCGATCACCCCCATCGTCGAGCGCAGCTGGCTCGTGTGCGCTTCGAGCGCTGCGAGCTTGGCGCCGACGTAGCCGGTCACGTCTTCGACGTGGTCGACCTCGTCGGCCTCCCACAACAGGATCGCGGTCGGACGCCAGCTGTCGATGCGCTGGTCGGAGAAGAAATGAGGATCTCGCGCTGCCACGACACCCTCGATCGCGAGGAGCCCCGCGTTTCGGTGGTCGGGATGCAACCGGTAGCGCTTCCAGGGGTCGTGGCCGATCACGACGTCTGGCCGCAGCTCGCGGATGTGCCGGGCGACCTCGGCTCTGGTGACCAGGTCGGCCTCCAACTCTCCGTCGACGCGTTCGAGGAAGTGCACCGCACCGGTGCAGCCAAGCGCCTGCGCCGCAGCTTGCTGCTCACGCTTGCGCTCGGCGATCAGCTCCGATCCGTTCTGGCGCGGGTCCCACGAGCCTTTCGACCCGTCGGTGAGGACCAGGTGGTGGCAGGTCGCGCCAGAAGCCGACCACTTCGCGAACGTGGCGCCGCAGCCGAACTCGACGTCGTCGGGGTGGGCTGCGATCGCGAGCGCGCGCGCTGGCGTCGCGAGGTCACGGCTCACCCCCACGTGAGGTCTTCGAGGTCAGCGGGTACGTCGACGTCCCACGCGAGCCGCGGGTCGCGCAGCACGCGGTAGGGGAGCACGAGGCGATCCGCCTCGTCGCGATGGCGAGCGAGGGAAGCTGCGCCGTAGGAGAATGTGAAGTCGATGCCTGTCGGCACGACGAGCACGTTGGTGCCATCGTCACGGCGATCCGGTACGAGGGTCAGACCAGGAAAGCCGGCGAGCCGGCTGAGGTCGTCAGCGAGCGGGAGGTCGCCATGAGCGACGATCACCTCGAGCGCCCCGGTCTCACCGAGGCGCGAGACGCCGTGCTGCACCGCGCCGTTGAGGCCGAGACCTGGTGCCCACACGACGTCGGCGCCGCGGGCATGGGCCCACGATGCGACGTCGTCGTCGTCGCACACGACCGCAACGGGAAGCGGGCTTGCTGCGGTCACGACCCGCGCTGCCATGCGCCGCGCGAGCGCCTCTCGTTGCTCGCGCCCGAGGGTGGGTGCGAGGCGCAACTTGGCGCGCCGGAACGACTTGATCGGGATGAGCACGTGCGTGGCTGCGATCCGCCGGATGCTACTGACCCGCGCGCTTCGCCCCTCCCGTTGGCGCCCGCGTGCGAGGGCTCGACGTAAGGTCATGGCATGACGATCCGCGTTGCGGTCATCGGTGCGGGCTCGTGGGGTACGACCGTCGCGCACCTCGCGGCTCACAACACGCCGACCGTCTTGTGGGCGCGCCGCAAGGAGCTCGCGGATCAGATCGCGCTCGAGCACCGCAACGGCGATTACCTCGCGCCGTTCGAGCTGCACGCGGATCTCGAGGCGACCTCATCGTTGGACGAGGCGGTGTGCGAGGCCGACGTGGTCGTCATGGGGGTGCCGTCGCACGGCTTTCGTGCCGCGCTCGAAGGAGTCGCGGCGCACGTGCGGCCTTGGGTGCCGGTGGTGAGCCTGGCCAAGGGCCTCGAGGGCGGCACCCGTCTGCGCATGAGCCAGCTCGTGCACGACGTGCTCCCCGGACATCCCGTCGCGGTGCTGTCGGGGCCGAACCTCGCCAAGGAGATCCTCGCCGGTCACGCTGCCGCCGCGGTGGTGGCGATGGCGGATGAGTTCATCGGGGCTGAGCTGCAACGCGTCTTCGCGACCGAGGTGTTTCGCGTCTACGTGAACCGCGACGTGATCGGCTCCGAGGTCGGCGGCGTTGTGAAGAACGTGATCGCCATAGCCACGGGGATGGCCGACGGATTGGGCACCGGCGACAACACGCGCGCCGCGGTGATCACGAGGGGCTTGGCCGAGATGACCCGTCTCGGAGTCGCGATGGGGGGCGACCCCATGACGTTCGCGGGCATGGCGGGCATGGGCGACCTCGTGGCGACCTGCATCAGCCCGCAGTCGCGGAACCGCTCGGTCGGCGAGCAGCTCGGAAAGGGTCGCACGATCGATGAGGTCATCGCTGAGATGAACCAGGTGGCTGAAGGGGTGAAGTCGTGCCGCACCGTGCTCGAGCTCGCCGAGGAGCACGGCGTCGAGATGCCGATCGTCTCCGAGGTGGTCGGTGTCGTGCACGAAGGGCGCTCGGCCGAGGACGCGTACAGGGGCTTGCTACGGCGCGAGGTCACGCTGGAACACCACACCTGATGGTTCGACGTCGGGTGGCGCTCCCGACGGGCTGGGTGTTGCCCGACTGGCTCGAGTCCCGATCGGCGTGCGAAGAGCAGCCCATCGCCACTGGGGTCGGCACGGTCGACTCGGGCGTGGCGGCTTCGGTCGATCAACGCGGGCTCGTCGTAGCTGCCCGCGGCGGGTGGTCGCTCGACTGGTGGATCGGAGCCGAGGACGGGTGGCACATCCCGACGCGCGAGCCAGCGACGCGGGTGCACCAGGGGCTCATCGATGAAGCGCCGGTCGTGGAGACAACGATGCGGGTGCCCGGCGGCGAGATCGTGCACCGCTGCTACGGAGCTCGGGCCGCAGCCGGCGACGCGGTCGTCGTCGAGGTCGAGAACCGCTCGCACGTGCCTGTCGCGCTCGCGCTTGCGGTTCGCCCGTACGATCTCGCTTCGGTCGCGACGCTGAAGCGCGCCGCTCTCGAAGGCGACATGGTCCTTCTCAACGGGCGCACTGCCATCTCGTTGGGGAGCGCCCCCGCTTTCGCAGCAGGTTCGCGTGGCTCGATCGACGTCGCCGAGCAGGTGTTCGGTGGAACGCGAGGGCTGCCGGACCAACTCGGCGAGGTGCGCGACAGCGCCGGGCTCGCGACGCTCGCGCTCGTCTACGCGCTCCCGCACACTGCGGTGCGTCGCGTTGCCTTGGCTACCTTCGAGGTCGACCCGTCCTCGTTGCCGGCGGCCACGCAGGTCGCGAGCGGGTGGGGGGCTCACCTACGGCGCGCGATGCGCATATCTGTCCCCGACGAGCGGCTCCAGCAGGGCGTCGCAGCGTGCCGAAGCGCCCTCGTGCTCAACGCCGACGAGCGTGCATTCGACGACCCGACGGTGCTCGGCTGCCTGGAGCGTTGGGGGTTTGCCGACGAGCTGGCCCAGCTCGCCGAGCGGCGCGGGTACCGGGTCATCCCCGGTGCCGGGTTCGTCGTGCGCGGCGACCAGTTGGATCGCCGGGGGGGAGCGCTCGAACGGGTCGCAACGCTCGTCGCGTCCGCATCCTCGACGTGGACGTGGCCGGCGCGGTCCCACCCGACGAGCGCCCCTGCCGAGCTGCTGGCGCGGGTCCGCGATGTCCTCATCGGCGACGACGTCGACGGCCGTGTCGCCCTCTGGCCGCATGTGGATCCTGCTTGGTTCGGGCAGGGCGTCGAGGTCCACGACGCGCCAGTGGCCGGCGGCGTCGTGTCCTATGCGGTGCGCTGGCACGGCACGCGGCCGGCACTCCTGTGGGAAGCGCCTCATGGCCTGACGCTGACCGCTCCTGGTTTGGATCCCTCGTGGTCGAGCACCGACGTCACGGGCGAGGCCTTGCTCGCCCCGGTCGAGCCGGGTGGCGGGCTCCCGGGTGTCTACGGGCCGATCGAAGTCGGCGCCCGGGTCGACGAGCCGGGCAGGAGCTTCGGGTGAGCGAACCGCCCGAGGGGCCCCAGTCGATGCGCGAGCTGGTGCTCTCGCTCGGCGTTTCTGAGCGAGACGTCGACAGGGCTACTGCCGACGGGACGCTCGGGTTGCTCGCCGTGAGCAGCTTCATCTTCCCCGGCGAGCCCGTCTTCACCCAACCCGAGGCGATGGAGCTCTCCGGGCTGGGGGAGCAGGCGAAGCGCTTCTGGCGTGCCCTCGGGTTCCCCGACCCGCTCGCTGATGAGAAGGCCTTCACCCAAGCCGACGTCGACCTCTTGATCATCGTGAAGCGGCTCATGGCCATCGGGCTCGTCGAGGAGGATGTTGCCCTGCAGATGGCGCGGGTCATCGGTGTCTCGATGGCACGAATCGCGGCTGCGCAGATCGACGCGATCGAAGCCCGCGTCGACGACGTGGGCGCCGACTCAACGTGGGTGCCGCGCCTCCCCGCGGGATCCGATCCTGCTGTGCTGCGCGCCGGGATGCTGCAGACGACGATGCCCCAGATCCTCGAGTACGCGTGGCGCAGGCACATGCAGGTCGCGGCGTATCGGCGCATGATCCGCGACACAGCTGTCGCTGATGGCGAATCGGCCGGGCTTGCAGTGGGCTTCGCCGACCTCGTGGGCTTCACGGCGCTCTCCCAGCAGCTCGACGATCACGCGCTGGCTCGCGTCGTCGATCGGTTCGAGCAGACCGCATACGACGTCGTCAACGAGCTCGGCGGGCGCGTCGTGAAGATGATCGGCGACGAGGTGATGTACGCCGTGGCAGAGCCCAGCCGCGCCGTGATGATCGGGCTGGCGTTGGCCGAGGCGTACCACAGCGACGATGTGCTGTCCGACGTGCGTGTCGGCATCGCGTCCGGCGCAGTGCTCGAGCGCGAGGGCGACCTCTTCGGACCGACGGTGAACCTCGCGTCGCGCATCGTCGGCATCGCGTACGAGGGGTCGGTCGTCGTCTCCGCGGCGGTGCACGCAGCGCTGGCTGGCGAGCCGACCCTTCGCTGGAAGCAGCTGCGCACCCGCCACCTCAAGCACATCGGGCGCGTGCAGCTGTGGACGGTCAGGGCCGTCGACGACGGCTTCGACGGTGAACGCGCCGAGGAGCGGGCGTGGCGCAGACGCGGGCTCATCCGCGACAGGGTCGCCGACCTGGTCGAGCGCATCGTCGATCCCGTGACCGGCGAGGAGGAGGCGAAGGAGGAGGAATAGCCGTCATCGGGTGTAGACCACCGCCCATGATCCGTGCCGGTCTCCAGATCCCGAACTTCACCTACCCCAACGTCGCCCCCGACGAGCTTTTCGAGCGCATCGCCGCCGTTGCCCAGACAGCGGAGCGCAACGGGTTCGACACGGTGATGGTGATGGACCACTTCTACCAGCTGCCCATGTTGGGCCCGCCGGAGCACGAGATGCTCGAGGCGTACACGCTGCTCGGTGCCATCGCGGCGCGCACAGACAAGGTCCTGCTCGGGACCCTCGTCACGGGCGTCACCTACCGGAACCCATCGATTCTCGCCAAGATCGTCACGACCCTCGACGTGATCTCGCAGGGTCGGGCGTTCCTTGGCATCGGCGCTGCCTGGTTCGACCTCGAGCACGAGGCTCTGGGCGTCGAGTTCCCCCCGGTCAAGGAGCGCTTCGAGCGCCTCGAGGAGGCGCTGCACATCTGCCGCGCGATGTTCCGCGGCGAACGGCCGACGATCGAAGGCGCGCACTACCGGGTGAAGGACGCGATCAACTCCCCAGCTCCGATACGAGCCGGTGGGCCGCCGATCATGATCGGTGGTCAGGGGGAGAAGAAGACGTTGCGTCTGATGGCCGAGCACGCAGAGATGGCCAACTTCACGTCGGGGTTCGACGAGATACCTCACAAGCTCGAGGTGCTCGCCGCGCACTGCGAGCGCGCCGGTCGCGACATGGCCACGATCAACAAGACTCCGCTTGCGTCGCTGTTCCTCGGGCGCACCCACGAGGAGGGCGTCGCCAAGCTCGACGAGCGCCTTGCAGGCATGGGCATGCGCTGGGCCGATCTCGACGAGGGCTCGCGCAAGGCCTTCGGCGCGCGCTTCCTCATCGGCGACGCCGACGAGGTGGGCGAGCAGGTGCAGGGCCTCCTCGCACTCGGCCTCGACGGCATCACGGCCAACATGCCCAGCGACGGATGGGATCTCGAAGCTGTCGCCTTCGCCGGCGAGGTCATCACGAAGGCGACTGCGTAGGTGCAGGCGTGACCGACGTGATCCTCATCGACTCGCCGGGTCGGTGCGCCTCCCCGACACGGTCCCGCCAACATGCTGCGATCCGATCGGCGGCGGCGACGATCGCAAGGGCCACGACGAGGATGGCGCCGGCGACGATGCCGTCGCCGTACCAGTGGTTCGCGGTAGCGGTGACCGCGACGACGGTGAGGATGGGATGCAGGAGGACCACCCACCGCCAACGGCTGCTCCCGATCACTGCCGCAGCGAGGCCGACGAGGAGCGCCCATCCGACGTGCACCGACGGCATCGCTGCAAGCTGGTTCGAGATGCCGCTCCCGCCGCGGCCGTAGACCGACTGGCCGTAGAGCAGTCCGGTGTCGACGAAGCCGAGCTCGGGAAACATGCGCGGCGGCGCCATGGGGATCGTCTGGAGGAAAAGGCAACCAGCGGTGAGCAGCGCAAGGGTGTTGCGCACCCAGGGATAGCGGTCGCGATGGCCGAAGAAGAGCCACACGAGCAGGCAGATCAGCGCGGGGACGTGGACGAGCGCGTAGTAGCCGTTGAGCGTTTGGGCGAGCCAGCCGTGCGGGAGCACAGCCTTCTGCAGCGCGATCTCGTCAGGGATGTGGAGGCTGTGCTGGAGGTCGTAGAGCCAGAGCGCATGCTCGCGTGCGCCCGCCACCTCCGTCACGGCCTGTTCGTGCGCCCATTGCCACACGGAGTAGAGGGCGAGCACGAGCGACAGCTCGCGGGCTGTGGCACGTAGTCCGATTGCCCAGCCGGCGCGCGCGTTGCGCCAGAGCAGGACCGCCACCGCGAGCACGATGGAGGTCGCGGCGGCGACGTCCCAGTCGATCCACATGCGCCGCCCATCATGCCCGGCGCGCGTTGAGGCAACATGCGCGGATGAACCCGACGCTCGAGCAGCTCGTCGATGCCATGTTCGATGAGATCGGACCCTTGGCGACGACGAATGCCCTCCTGATCGTGTACCGAGGCGAGGTCGTCGCCGAGCGCTATGCCGGAACCCTGGCGCACCTCGATCGGCCCGCCGAGCCGATTGGCGCCGAGACCCTGCTGCTGTCGTGGTCGATGGCCAAGTCGATGCTCCACGCCGTCGTCGGCATGTTGCAGGCCGACGGTGTGCTCGATGTGGCTGCGCCGGCGCCGGTGCCCGCGTGGCAGGCGGACGAGCGGCGCTCGATCACCGTCGAGCACCTGCTCGAGATGCGCGATGGCCTGGCATGGGCCGAGGACTACGTCGAGGCCGGTCGCTCCGATGTCATCGAGATGCTCTTCGGCTCGGGCTCCTCAGACGTGGCCGCGTACGCGGAGAGTCGAAAGCTCGCGGCGGTGCCCGGTGAGCGGTTCTGCTACTCGAGCGGCACGACCAACATCGTCAGCGCGATCGTCGGGCGCACCATCGGTGGGCGCGACGCCGTCGAGGCGTTTCTTGCCGATCGCCTCTTCGGTCCGACCGCGATGACGACTGCGCGCGCGACATTCGATGCTGCCGGCACCTGGGTCGCGTCCTCATACGTCCATGCCACAACCCGCGACTTCGCCCGCTTCGGCGAGCTGTACCTGCACGACGGCGTCGCTGGCGGGCTCCGGCTGCTCCCCGAGGGTTGGGTCGACCACGGGCGCCGGCCCCTCTCGGTCGACCCTGAAGACGGCAAGCTCTACGGCGCGCATTGGTGGGTGACCGGCGACGAGCACGGCTCGTTCTGGGCAGCGGGCTACGAGGGCCAGTCGATCCTCATCAGCCCCGACCTGGACCTCGTCGTCGTCCGGCTCGGCAAGACCCCGGCCGAGCGCGGCACGCACCTCTTCGCCTGGCGCGCTGCGGTCGTCGGAGCTGTCGCAGTGGACGCGACGAAGGGCCGCTAGGGACTCAGAACCAGGCGGTCGACGGCTGCGGTGAGGTCGGCGATCGACATCGAGCCCGCCTCGACGCCTTCGCGCGCAGCGCGGTTTGCGATGCGTTGCAAGGCAGCGTTCACCGGCGTCGCAACGCCATGCAGCCGACCGAGCAACGAGATCTCTCCGTTGAGGTGGTCGACCTCGATCGATCCCTTGCCGCGAGCCAAGCTCTGCCAGGACGAGCCCTTGCTCCTTGTTCGGCCTCCGGCTGGGCGAAGGTGCATCAGCTCGCCGCGCCGCGCTCTGTCGTCCTCGGCCGTTCCCGCATCGATGCCGGCTGCGGCGTAACACGCCTCGGCCTCGGTTCGTGCCCGCTCGTAGAGCTGGCCGACGCCGAAGGATCGCTCGCCGGTGAGCGCCTCGATCGCGTTGCCGAGGTTGAGCAGGAGCTTGCCGTACTTCGCCCGCATGATCCGCGGATCGACGAAGGAGCTGAACGTCGAAGCGCTGAGGTCGGCGACGATCTGCTCGGCGCGCTTGTCGGAACCCGATGGGTAACGGCCGACGTCGAGGATGCCGCTGATGGGATGCGTGTGGATGAGCACCTCGCCCGGCTCGAGGTGCGTCGCGGGCATGACGACCAACACGCCGTACACGAATTCGAAGCGCCGCGCCGCGAGCCGCTCGTTCTCGACGCCGTTCTGGGCGCACGCCACGCTGATGCTCGGTGGGGCCACCGCGGCAAGGTCGCGAAGGGCGACGTCGGTGTCTTGGGACTTCACCGCGATGATCACGACGTCGCCGTCGATCAGCTCGACCTCACCGGGGTGCTCGACGACCGGCACAGCGACGCGTTCGTCGCCCTCAGGGTCGGCGACGCGCAGGCCGAGGTCGCGGATCGCGTCGCGATGCTTCCCGCGGGCGATGAGCGTGACGTCGTGACCGTGCTGTGCGAGGCGCCCCCCGATGCCGCCCCCGATCGCACCCGCTCCGAACACCACGTAGCGCATCGAAGATCAGTCCGAGCGGACTTCGATGACGGGTTCGATGGTGATCACGGTCGTGAGGCTGTTTGCGATGTAGCACTGGTCGTGGGCACTGCGCACCAGGCGCTCGATCTTCTCGACGGGGTGATCGCCAGCGACCGTGATGCGGGGACGCAACGTAATGGCGCTGATGCGCGTCGGAAGGTTGTCCTCGGGCATGGTGCCCTCGGCTTCGTCGTCGTACGCAACGATGTCGACGCGCGCGCGTGCCGCAACAGCGAGGAACGCGAGAAGTTGGCACGACGACGCAGCGAGCACGAGCAGCTGCTCAGGGTTGAGCAACGTCGCGTCGCCGTTGAACGCAGGGTCGCTCGCCAGCGTGAGCTCGATGTTCGCTGGTGGCGCGCTGACGACATGGGTGCGGTCGTACGTGTCGTAGCCGACCCCTGTCGAACCCGTCCACGAACACGTTGTCCTGTAGTGGTGGACGGTGGCCATCGCTCAAGCCCAAGCAGCGAGAAGCGCGCCGGCAGCTGCGAAAGCAGCCACTCGCGGTACGCCCCGCCGGACGAAGGCACCTGATCTGCGAACGACGAACGCGCCGCGCTCGGCGAGGATCGAGCCGACCGAGCCGATCGAGAGGATGCTGCCGGCTGACCCGATGGAGAGGATCGACCCTGCCGACCCGATCGACAAGATCGCGCCTGCCGACCCGATGGAGAGGATCGACCCTGCCGAGCCGATCGACAAGATCGCGCCAGCCGAACCGATCGAGAGAATGCTCCCGGCCGAGCCGATCGAGTTGGTAGGGGGCTCGGTGCTCATGGCCCGAAGCTAACGTCGACTCGAGATGGCTGCCGTCACCGCGCCGAAGCTGCGCAAGGCGATCAAGGCGAAGGGGCCTTCGCTCGAAGTCGAGCGAGCGCTCTGGAGCGCTGGGCACGACGTCGTCGTCGGGATGGATGAGGTCGGCAGGGGAGCCTGGGCCGGCCCGCTCACCGTCGGGGCCGCCGTGGTGCCCAAGGACCGGCGGGTGTACAAGATCCGCGATTCGAAGGTGCTCACCGAGGCAGAGCGCGAGGCGATGTTCGATCGCATCGCCGGTTGGTGCCTGGCCTGGGGCGTCGGGCACGCCACGCACCAGGAGTGCGACACCCTTGGCATGTCGCGTGCGCAGAAGCTCGCGCCCGGCCGCGCGCTCGACGGGCTCGGCCTGCACGCCGATCGGGTCGTCGTTGACGGCAACTGGGACTTCGTCGGGCGCGGCACGACCATCCGCATGATCAAGGCCGATGCCCACTGCTTGTCGGTGTCGGCAGCTTCGATCCTCGCCAAGGTCACCCGCGACCGCATCATGCGGGCCGAGGCCGAGCACCACCCTTACTGGGACTTCGAGGCCAACAAGGGCTACCCGTGCCCGCGCCACAAGGTGGCGCTCCGCGGCCTCGGGCCCTCTGCCATCCACCGCCGTTCATGGGTGTTCATGGACGCCCTCCCCTGGACCGGCGTCCCCCGTCTCGCCCCCGGCGGCCAGCAGCACCTGTTCTGATGGACGAGGCGGAGCTCGAGCAGAGTCGAGCGGAGTTCGCGGCCAAGGTGGAGCGCCGCTACGCAACCCGCACGACGAAAGCCACGGTCGGCAAGGGCTCACCGGCAGCACTTCTCACCACCGGAGTGATCGGCACGGCCTTGTTGGGTCTCACGGCCGTCGGTCTCGGCGGGGGCCTGCTGCTCGTCCCGGCGCTCATCCCGCTGTTCACCGTCGTCGGTGTCCTCCTCGCCCGCCGCCTCGCGCGCTGAAGCTGGGCGCGCCGCTAGCTGATGCGGATGTCCTTGAAGGGCGATGTGGTGTCGATGCCGGGCTCCTTGGGCATGCCGAGGACGCGCTCGCTGATGATGTTGCGCAGCACCTCGTCGGTGCCGCCCGCGACCTTCATGCCGGGGAGCCCCATGAGGAACTTGCTCCACGCGTAGGTGCCCCACTCGCCGCTGTTCGCGATGATGCGCGGTCCGAGCACGCGGGCCACGAACTCCGAGACCGCTTTCATGTTCTGGGTGAGCGAGAGCTTGGCGCCCGACAGCTCAGGACCCGGGGCCTGGCCTGCCTTGATCTTGTCCATGGCCCGCTGGTTGTTCAGCTTGGCGACCTGGAAACCGATGTAGACCTTGGCGAGCTCTTGACGCGTGACCGGATCGTCGTCGAGACCGAAGTGGCGGACCATCTCGATCAGTCGCTGCGCGTTGCCGATGCCGCCCATGCCACCGCTCGCGACACCGCCGGCGCCGATCGAGGCCCGCTCGTTCATGAGCGTCGTGAGCGCAACGGTCCAGCCTTGGTTCACGTCGCCGAGGCGGTGGTCGTCGGGCACCCGGACGTCGTTGAAGAAGACCTCGTTGAACGAAGCGCCGCCTGTCATCTGGCGCAACGGGCGCACCTCCACGCCAGGAGCGTGCATGTCGACGACGAATCCGGTGAGACCGCGGTGCTTCGGCAGCTCGACGTCGGTGCGGCAGATGATCTCGCCGATGTCGCTGTAGTGCGCGCCGGAGGTCCACACCTTCTGACCGTTCAGGATCCACTCGTCGCCGTCGCGCTCGGCGCGCGCCGTGAGCGAAGCAAGGTCGGAGCCCGCGCCGGGTTCGGAGAAGAGCTGGCAGGCGACGATGTCGCCGCGCCACATCTTCGGCAGGTACCGCTCGGCGATGTGGGGTTGCGCGTGGGCGAGGATCGTCGGCGCGACCATGCCGAGACCGATCCCGAAGAAACCCATGGACGGGATGTCGTAGCGAGCCTCGACGGCGGCATAGGCGCGCTCGTGGGCTTGGGAGAGCTCGCGCCCGCCGAACTGCTTCGGGCCGCTGATCCACCCGAGGCCAGCGTCGTAGCGCTTCGCGCGGAACGCTTGTGCCTCGGCTTTGTCGGCCTTCTCCTTCTCGCGATCGACCTCGTCGAAGAGGGCCATGTCATCCTCGCCCTCACCCCAGCGAAAGGGCTTGTCGTCGCCCTTCTTCGGCTTGGCGTTGGCGCCGAGGAAGGCCCTTGCCTCCTCGGCGAGCTCCTCGGTCGAGACGTCGGTCACCGGCTGCTCCCTCGCGTCGCACACAAACTTGACTGAGCGGTCAAGGTAGCCGGTCTCGTCGCCGGGGGTAGAACTGGGCCATGAGCGACCCGCAGCAGGAGCGCCTCGACGAGGTCGGGGCCGAGATCGACCAGGCCCGCAAGCAGGCCCAAGACCACGACGCCATCCCCGATCCCGACGAGAACCACTTTGCCGACGGCGATCGAGACACCCCGATCGAGGATCCCGATGTGGAGGTCGGGGGCTCGCCTCCGGGATGATGGTGGGGTGACCGCTCGCCGTTGGATCACCGCCTTCGCGGTCTGGACCGGATACTGCTGGGGCACGCGCATCAAGAACGCGCTGGGCGACGACACGAGCACCTCCGTGACCAAGGCCGCCATCGTCGTGTGGTCGATGGTGCTCGTCTTTGGAGCGCTCGCGCTTCTCGTCGCAGCGCGTTCGACGACCCTGCCGCGGCAGCGCATCGTCGACGTCGTGCTCGCGGTGACCGTCGCGTCGTGGACAGCCTCAGCGATCTCGATGCTCGTCGGCGGTCGCGGCGCGGCATTCATCGCCGTGCACCTCACGCTCGCGGCCGTTTCGATCGCGCTGGGCGTGCAAGCTCACAGATCGACGTCGAGCGCGAGCGTGAGGCAGCGACAGCCCCCGCCCGCCTTCAAGAACTCGCCGACCGAGCATTCGACGACCTCGTAGCCCCACGCCTCGAGCTGCCGCGCGACGCGCACCGGCGCGCTCGGCATGACGATCGTCGACCCGACCACGACCGAGTTGGCGCAGAAGGCGAGAGCCTCCTCGTCGGTGAGCCACAGCGGCTCGGCCACGAGCTCCTCGATCGCGCGCAAGCCGTCGCTGTTCCACCCCAACGGTGCGCAGAGGGCGTGGCGGTCGTCGAGCGGGCAGAACGTGAGGTCGAGGTGATACAGCCTCGGCTCGACGAGCGCGATCGGCTGCACGGGCACGGCGAGCAACGCGCTGAGCATGTCCGCTGCTGTCGTGTCCGATCGTGAGCCGTGGCCCGACAGCAGCACGCCGCCGAAGGGCAGGGCGTCGCCAGCGCCTTCGTGGCGCATGTCATCGGGTAGCACGCGCACGTCGTGGCCGCGCTCGGCGAACCAGCGGGTGAAGATCGGCGTCTCGGCCTGGCGCTCGACGTGGCGGAAGTGGCTCGGCACGAACAGGTCCGCGATCACGATGCCGGCGTTGGCCGTGAAGACGAGGTCGGGGACCGCGGCCGCGGGCTCGATCAACTCGATGCTGGCCCCCGCGGCACGCATCGTCGCGAACAGTCCCTCCCATTGCAGCATGGCCAGCTCTGGATCGACCTTCACGTCGCGGTGCATCCATGGGTTGATCTCGTAGAGCACCCCGAAGTGCGCCGGCGGGCACATCAGGTAACGAAGCGGGCTCACTCCGTGGTCGCGCTGGCTGCGACGGTCTGGCTGGCGCCGACGGTCGGCTCGGGCTTGAGCCGACCGTGGTGCTCGTCGTAGATGTCGCGGATGACCACTTGCAGGATGCCCGCTACCGGGATCGCGAGCAGGGCGCCGAGGAAGCCGAACAGCTCGACCCCGATCAACACGCTGATCAGCACCGTGAGCGGGTTGACCTTGACCGTCCTCGACATGATGCCCACCTGCAGGACGTGGTTCTCGAACTGCTGGTAGATGATGAAGAACACGAGCGCGGCAATGCCGGCCGGGATCCCGTGGAGGAAGGCGAAGCCGATCGTCGGCACAGCCCCGAGCGTCGCGCCGACGAGCGGGATCAGATCGGCGAACGCGACGAACAGCCCGAGCACTCCCGCATGGGGGACGCCCGCGAGTGTGAGCACGATCCACGCTGCGAGGCCGGCGATCACGCTGATGAGCAGGTTGCCGAAGACGTAGCCCGACACGGCGCGCGCTGCGTCGACGGCGACGACGCGGAAACGTTCCCTGTTGTCATCGGGTAGGAGGTTCAGCGCGGTCTCGCTGAGGTGCGGGCCCTCCATGAGCATCAGGAACGTCAACACGATGATCGTGAGGAGCGCGAGGAGGGTGTTGAAGACCGTGCGCGCGACGGCGAGCGCAGGCGCGCCCAGATCGGTGAGCGTCGCTTGGATCTTGTCCTGGTTCTCGGTGACCTTCTGTTCGAGGTCGTAGCGGCGCACGATGTCGCCGATCCATCCCTTCCCCTCGCGAGCGTCCTGCACGTAATGGGGGAGGTCGCGCGAGAACGTCGAAGCCTGTTCGACGACAGGTCGGATGAACGCGTAGAGCATCGCGGCTAGCAGCCCGAGGCCGACGATGAAGACGAGGAACGTGGCAAGGCCACGACGCATCCCCGACTTGCGTTGGAGGAAGTCGACAGGCGGCGTCAGAACGATCGTGAAGAAGCCGGCGACCACCAGCCAGGTGACGATTCGCGTCACGGAGAGGAACAGCTGGTACGCGACGTACGCGGCAACGACCGATGCGATCGTCGCCCAGATCGTGCGCCACGGCACGGCGCGGACAACCGCGGGAGCCTCTCGTTGGGAAGCTTCGGCCCGCTCCATCGCGTTCGACCGTAGGGCCGGATGGCTCGCACTCCAGGGATGCCCCCGGCTACCGTCCGCGCCCGATGGGCCAGCCGATCACCGTCGTGGAGAAGCCGTCGTCGCGCCCTGGCATCGTTCGCTTCGAGCTCAACCGGCCGCTCTCGGGGATGGGTCACGAGCGCTGGGCAGCTGGCCAGCTCGTCGAGGGTGACCGCCCCGTCGACGAGCTCGCACGCCGGCTCTTCGAGCAGGGGGGCGTGGATGCCATCCACATGAACGGTTCCGTCGTGACCGTCACCTTGGCGCGCGGTTCCAGCGGCGATGCCCTGGGCGATGTCGTGCGGAACCTCTTTCGTTTCTACCCCGATCAGCCGGCCGAGGCGCCGGACAACCCGGCAGGCGAGTCCGAGGGCCACGCCGAGGCGCGCGCAGAGCCAACCGAAGATCCCGCGGCGCAGTCAGCAGAAGAGCCAGCAGCTGTGGAGGCACCGACAGCTGCCACCGCCGAGTCGGACTCGGTGGCAGCGTCACCGAGCGGGCAGCGGATGCCCGCCGCCATCGTGGTGGAGGGTCCTGCGGGCGCCGAAGAGCCTGTTGCGGCGGTCGTCGAGCCCGCTTCGGTCACTGCGGCTCCGAGCGCTGAGAATGCGGGTGCCGGCGGCGGTGACGAAGCGGCCGATGATGCCGAAGGCGTCGAGGAGGCTGCACGCGTCGCCGACCCGGAGCGTGCAGCGGTTGATCCCGTCGCGGCTGATGGCGCCGAAGGTGCTGGGGCCGGCGACGATGTCGCGGCGACCGACGACGCCGCGACGGCCGAGGAGCCCGCGCCAGCGGAGTAGCGCGACGGGCGAGCGTGCACCTGCGGCGGGGCGTGCTGGGGCACACTCTCGTGGTGCCATCCGCATGGCAGGCCGTCTTGGCGCGGCTCGACGACGCTGCCGCCCTCGTGGGCGTCGACTCTGGCGTGCACCGACTGCTGCAAACACCCAAGCGCGTGCTCGAGGTCGCGGTGCCGGTGCGGATGGACGACGGCTCGATCGAGGTCTACACGGGCTGGCGCGTGCAGCACGACACGACCCGCGGGCCGGGGAAGGGGGGCCTGCGCTTCCACCCCCGGCTCGACGTCGATGAGGTCAAGGCGTTGGCGGCGTCGATGACGTTCAAGACCGCGGTTGCCGACCTGCCGTTCGGAGGCGCGAAAGGCGGCGTGCGTTGCGACCCTACGAAGCTCAGCGATGGTGAGCTCGAACGGTTGACGCGCCGCTACGCGTACGAGGTGAGCCCGATCCTCGGACCCGACCGTGATGTGCCTGCGCCCGACGTGAACACCGATGGGCGCGTGATGGCATGGTTGATGGACACGCTCTCGATGACCGCAGGGCAGCACCTCGGCGGCATCGTCACCGGCAAGCCGTTGTCGATCGGCGGCACGCGCTTGCACGCAGGGGCGACAGCGACCGGTGTCGTGGTGTGCGTGCGTCAGGCCTTCGAGGCGCTCGATCTGCCCCTCGTCGGGGCACGCGTCGTGATCCAAGGCTTCGGCAAGGTCGGCGGGCCACTCGCGTTCCTCCTCGCGTCGGCCGGCATGCGCGTCGTCGCGGTGAGCGACGTGGCTGGAGCGGTCCGCAACGATGGCGGGCTCGACCCCGGTGCCCTCGCGGCTCACGCATCGGCGCAGCGCACCGTGGCCGGCTTCACCGGCGGGGATCCGATCGAGGCTGATGCCATCTACGACGTGCCATGTGCGCTGTTTATCCCCGCTGCTCTCGGTGGGGTGATCACCGCGGCGGTTGCCGAGCGCCTCGCAGCAGACGTTGTGGTCGAGGCTGCGAACGGACCGACGACGATCGAGGGTGAACCGGTGCTCGATCGCCGGGGCGTCGTCGTCGTCCCCGACATCCTCGCCAACGCCGGAGGGGTGACGGCGAGCTACTTCGAATGGGCCCAGTCGCGGCAGGGCTATGCGTGGGAGGACACCCTCGTTGCCGAGCGATTGCGAGCGCGCATGGACGCAGCGTTCATCGCAGTGTGGGCGAAGGCCGAGACCCTCGGCGTGTCACTGCGCCGCGGCGCGTTCGCGCTCGCCGTCGAGCGCGTCGCAGACGCGATCGAGGCCCGCGGCCTCTTCCCCTGACCAGCGGTGCTGGCTGAGCACGTGTTGACACAGCCGAACGGGTGTTCGATTCTTGTGCAATGCGGAGCGAGGGAGCAACAGCAAGAAACCGGCTCGCGGCGGCGGCGGAACGGGCCCGCCCGGTGGCCTTGGCTCGCGAGCACGTGCTGCCAGTCACTTTGGCGTTCTCGTCGCTGTTGCCCGACGGGCTGCGGCGGGGGACAACAGTGGTCGTGGGAGGGTCCACGTCGCTTGCCCTCGCGCTGGTGGCCGGCCCGGCGGCTGCAGGGTCATGGGTGGCAGCAGTCGGCATCTCGAGCCTCGGGCTGGCAGCGGCCCACGAGCTGGGCGTCGACCTCGCCCACCTCGTGCTCGTTGCCGAACCGCCCAAGCAGCAGTGGGCCACCGTGGTGGCCACGTTGGTCGACGGGCTCGACATCGTGGTCGTGCGAAGCTCCGCTCGGGTGGCAGGCGCCGACGCCCGCCGGCTCACTGCCCGGGCGCGCGAGCGGGGCTCGGTGCTCGTCATCCTGGCTGCGCAAAAGGGCCTCGATGCGTGGCCCGAGGCCCCCGACGTCAGCCTCACCGTCACGGCCTCGGCCTGGGAGGGGCTGGGCGAGGGTCACGGGCATCTGCGGGCGCGGCGCGTCACGGTCGAAGCCGATGGTCGACGGGTCTACGCCCGCCCCCGCCGCGCGGAGCTGTGGTTGCCGGCTGCCGGCGGCGGCGTCGCCTTCGCGACCACGCAGGGCGAACCGTGCATCGTGCGCGATCTCGTCGCGAGCGCGGCGCGGCCGCCGCGGGTTGGCAAAGCATCGTGAGGCCCGTGCGCACACTCGTGGTCGACTGCCCCGACTGGGCGATCACCGCCGCCGGTTTCACCCTCGACGAACCGGCGGCCGTCTTCGTTGCCAATCGGGCGACCGTCACCTCACCCGCTGCGCGCGCCGAGGGGGTTGCGAACGGCATGCGCCGCCGCGAGGCCCAAGCGCGCTGCCCAGCACTCGTTGTTCTCGCGCCCGACCCCGCACGCGATGCGCGCTCCTTCGAGCCCGTGCTCGGCGCCATGGAGGCGCTCACGCCGCGCATCGAGCTCACCGTCCCCGGCCGTTGCGCGTTTGGCACACTCGGTCCGGCGCGCTACTTCGGCGGCGACGAGGCACTTGCTCGCCGCGCCCTTGCACTCGCCGATGACGCTCTCTGCGGTCGCCGCCCCATCTCGGTGGGAGTCGCCGACGGCCCCTTCGCTGCCGCCCTCGCCGCTGCGCTCGGTGCTGGCAACACCGGGGCCAGCGGGGGCGGTGGCCTGCTCGTCGTCCCAGAGGGTGGGGCCAGCGCTTTCCTCGCGGGGTGCCAGCTCGAGGTGCTCGAACGTCCCGAGCTCGTCGAGGTGTTGCGCCGCCTCGGCCTGCACACGCTCGGCGAGCTCGCCGCGCTCCCAGCGACCGATGTGCTCGCGCGCTTCGGACCGCAGGGGGCAACAGCACACCGCCTCGCCAGCGGCCTCGACCCTCGCCCGCTTGCCACCCGCTCGCCGCAACCGGAGCTGGCCGTGCAGAGCGAGCTCGACCCTCCAGCCGAGCGCGTCGAGCCGGCGGCGTTCGTCGCCCGCGCCCTCGCCGAGCAGCTCACCGGTCGTCTCCATGCTCGGGGCGAGGCGTGCACCCGCGTGCTCGTGATCGCCGAGACCGAGCACGGCGAGCGCAATGAGCGGCTGTGGCGCATGGAGGGGGCTGGCACGGCGGGAGCGCTGGGACCAGCGGCCATCGCCGAGCGGGTCCGCTGGCAGCTCGACGGTTGGCTGAGCGGGGCCAAGCGTCCGACGGCCGGCATCACCTTGCTGCGCCTCGAGCCCGACGAGGTCGTGGCAGCGAAGGGCCGCCAACTCGGGTTCTGGGGGAGCGCAGGTGTTGCCGACGAACGGGTCATGCGCGCCCTCGCGCGGCTCGAGGGCCTGCTCGGCCCCGAATCGGTGACCGTCCCCGAGTGGCGCGGCGGTCGCCTACCAGGCGAGCTCGTCGCCGCGGTGCCAGCGGGGGCGGTCGATCTGAGCGCGGCTCGCCCGGCAGCGAAACCCGCGGCAAGCACCTCGAGCGGTGTGCCGCTTCCCGGTGAGCGACCGTGGCCTGGCGCGCTGCCGTCGCCTTCGCCTGCCACCGTCCCAGCCGAGCCCACCGAGATCGAGGTGCTCGACGCCAACGGCGCGCCCGTCGGCGTCGATGGGCGCGGCACGCTCAGCGCCACCCCCGAGCGCCTGCGCGCAGGCCGCAACGAACGGCGCGTCGCGGCGTGGGCTGGCCCGTGGCCGGTCGAGGAGCGTTGGTGGGATCCGGTGACGCACCGCCGCCGCGCCCGCTTCCAAGTGCTCACCGACGATGGCGTCGCGCGCCTCGTCGTCCTCGAGAACGGCCGGTGGTCGATCGCCGCCGTCTACGACTGAGACGATGGGCTTCAACAACCCGGCGATGCCGTGGAGCGAGCTCGAGCGTCGGCTCTCCGACCGTTCCCGATCTGGGGGCCGGCCGAGCAACGTGCCTGCCGGCTTTCCCGAGCACACCAACGGGGGGGACAGCCCGGCGTGGTCGCGCAAGCGCCAGCCTTACGTCGCAGCTGTCGCCCGCCGGCGCGGCACGGTGCCCTACGCCGAGCTCCACGCACACTCCAACTTCTCCTTCCTCGACGGCGCATCGCACCCTGAGGAGCTGGCTGAGGAGGCGGCTCGGCTCGGTCTCGAGGCGCTCGCCCTCACCGACCACGATGGCCTCTACGGCGTGGTCCGCTTCGCCGAAGCCGCCCGCGAGGTCGGCCTGCCCGCGGCCTTTGGCGCCGAGCTGAGCCTCGGGTTGACGAAGCCCCAAAACGGTGAGGCCGACCCTGAGGGCGCCCACCTCCTCGTGCTCGCCCGCAGCCCCGCGGGCTATGCCCGTCTCGCCCGCACCATCTCCACCGCCCAGCTGCGAGGTGCGGAGAAGGGCAAGCCGGTCTACGAGATGAGCGCGTTGGCCGAGGCGCACGGCAACGAGTGGCTCGTGCTCACCGGTTGCCGCAAGGGCACGGTGCCAGCAGCGCTCGTGCGCCAAGGTCCCGCTGCCGCAGCCCGAGCCTTGGCCGACCTCGTCGCCGTGTTCGGGCGGGCCAACGTCGCCGTCGAGCTGTGGGACCACGGCGACCCTCTCGATTCCGCTCGCAACGATGCGCTCGCCCACGTTGCGGCCCGAGCCGGCGTCGACGTCGTGGCAACGAACAACGTCCACTACGCCACGCCGTCGCGCCGCCCGCTGGCCACCGCGCTTGCCGCTGTGCGCGCCAGGCGCAGCCTCGACGAGATCGACGGGTGGCTGCCCGGTGGTGCCGGCGCGCACCTCCGAGCCGGGTTCGAGCAGGATCGCCGCTTCCGCCGCTACCCGGGAGCCGTCGAGCGTGCTGCCGAGCTGGGTGTGGCCTGTGCTTTCGACCTCAAGCTGGTCGCCCCGAACTTGCCGCCTTTCCCCTGCCCCGACGGGCTGAGCGAGATGGAGCACCTGCGCCGGCTCACCGAGCTGGGTGCCACCCGCCGCTACGGCGAGCGGGGTCACGAGAGCGTCCCAGGCGCCTACGCCCAGATCGACCATGAGCTCGCGCTCATCGAGGCCCTCGGGTTCCCTGGCTACTTCCTCGTGGTGTGGGACATCGTCGAGTTCTGCCGCAGCCACGACATCCTCTGCCAGGGTCGGGGCTCGGCTGCCAACAGCGCGGTGTGCTTCGCCCTCGGGATCACCAGCGCGGATGCGGTGAAGCTCGGTCTGCTCTTCGAGCGCTTCTTGTCGCCGGAGCGAGACGGGCCGCCCGACATCGACATCGACATCGAGTCGGGCCGGCGCGAGGAGGCGATCCAGTACGTCTATGCCCGCCACGGCCGCGAGCACGCAGCCCAGGTGGCCAACGTCATCACCTACCGCGCCAAGTCCTCGATCCGCGACATGGCCAAGGCTCTCGGCTTCTCCACCGGCCAGCAAGACGCGTGGTCGAAGCAAGTCGATGGGTGGGGCCCGGTGCGCAACACGGAGGGGTTGCGCGACCACGACATCCCAGCCCCTGTCATCGACCTGGCCAAGCAGGTCGAGCACTTCCCCCGCCACCTGGGCATCCACTCCGGCGGCATGGTGATCTGCGACAGGCCCGTCGTCGAGGTGTGCCCCGTCGAGTGGGGGCGCATGGAGGATCGCACCGTCTTGCAGTGGGACAAAGACGACTGCGCAGCCGTTGGCCTCGTGAAGTTCGACCTGCTCGGGCTCGGGATGCTCTCGGCCTTGCACGGCACCATCGACCTCGTGCGCGAGCACCGCGGGGTCGAGGTCGACCTCGCAGCGCTCCCGCAGGACGACGAGGTCTACGCCATGCTCTGCCGGGCCGACTCGGTCGGTGTGTTCCAGGTCGAGTCGCGGGCGCAGATGGCCACGCTGCCGCGGCTGCGGCCGCACACGTTCTACGACCTCGTCGTCTAGGTGGCCCTCATCCGGCCCGGGCCGATCCAGGGGGGCTCGGTGCACCCCTACATCCGCCGGCGCAACGGCCAGGAGCCCGTCACCTACCTGCATCCGTTGCTCGAACGCAGCCTCGAGAAGACCCTCGGCATCCCCCTGTTCCAAGAGAAGCTCATGCAGATGGCCATCGACGTCGGCGGGTTCAGCGCAGGTGAGTCCGACCAGCTGCGCCAGGCCATGGGCTCGAAGCGCAGCAAGGAGCGCATGGAGCGCCTTCACCAGCTCTTCATCGACGGCGCGAGCGAGCGTCACGTCGCCTCCGACGTCATCGAGCAGATCTGGGAGAAGCTGGCAGCGTTCGCCAGCTACGGGTTCCCCGAGAGCCACTCGGTGAGCTTCGCCTACCTCGTGTACTCCTCGTCGTGGCTCAAGCGCTACGAGCCGGCAGCGTTCTGCGCGGGGTTGCTCAACGCGCAGCCCATGGGCTTTTACTCGCCGCACTCACTGGTGCAAGACGCGCGCCGTCACGGCGTCGAGGTACGCACACCCGATCTCAACGCGTCGGGTTGGCAGGCCACCCTCGAACACGCTGAGCCCTTGGCCGCACGACCCGGGCCCGACATCGCACCCGAGGAGTGGGGCCGGGGCGGGCCGGTGGTGCGCCTCGGCATCGGGTCGGTGCGCGGCATCGGCGACGAGCAGGCCAAGGCCATCGATGCAGGTCGCCCCTACGCCACCATGGAAGATCTCCTGCGGCGAGTACCGGGCCTTTCGCTGCCTCACCTCGAGGCCCTCGCCACTGCCGGCGCGTTCGCGTGCTTCGACCTCGATCGTCGTGCCGCGCTGTGGTCTGCTGGTGCCGTCGCCCAGTCCAAGCCCGACCGCCTCGCCGGCATCGTCACCGGTGCTGTCGCGCCGACGCTGCCCTGGCTGTCCGACCGCGAGACCGCCAACGCGGATCTGTGGGCAACGGGGGTGAGCCCCGATGGGCATCCCACCCGCTTCGTGCGGGCGCATCTCGACGAGCTCGGTGTGCTGGTGGCGTCGCGGCTCGGCGAAGCCGAGGCGGGGAGCAAGGTGGTCGTCGCCGGCATCGTCACCCACCGCCAGCGTCCGGCCACCGCAGCCGGCGTGACCTTCGTGAACCTCGAAGACGAGACGGGGCTCATCAACGTGATCTGCTCGAAGGGGTGTTGGGCGCGCTACCGCACGGTGGTGCGCTCGTGCCCAGCGCTGCTCATCCGGGGGCGCCTCGAGCGCAGCGAGGGCGTGACGAACATCGTTGCCGAGGTCGTCGAGCCCCTCCCACTCGGCGCTCCCAGCCGCAGCCGCGACTTCCGCTGATCGGTGCTCAGAAGGGCGGGTGGGCGCGCAGGGCGCGCACCTGTTCTGCAGCGTACGCCGGGAGCTTTTCGTCGGGCACGCCCTCGTAGCGCGCGAGCGCTCGCCCCTGCGATTGAAAACGGGGCGGGTAGATGTCAGGTGAGACGCCACCCAACTTGGCCACGACGTCGTAGGAGAACGGTGTGACCTGGTGGTCCTCGATGGGCTCGAAACCGGTGTGAACGAGCATCGCCCGGATGATCGAAGGCGTCAGACCGAACCACATGTTGACGTAGGCCATGAGCGGCTCCTCGTCGAACGGCACGGTCATCCCCGGGAAGGTGTGCGTACCGCCGGCGAACGTCGTGAACGTCGCCCGCATGCTCGGCGACATGCCCGGGTAGAGCAGGGCCGCCTGCTCGAAACCGGGCACTTCGGGCACGACAAGGCTCCCGAGCACGAGGCGGTGGCGGGTGAGCTGGCGCAGATGCTGGATCTGCTGGATCGGGTGGGGCGTGTGGTAGATCACCCCACAGCACCACACGACGTCGAACGTGCCGAGCTGCTCGATGTCGTAGGGGTCGTGGAAGTCGCCCTGCACGAAGTGCACGTTCGAACCCTTGGCCTCGTGCTTCTCCGCGAACGCGTCCGACGGGTCCATGGCGTCGAAGAGCACGACCCGTGACGCGCCGCACTCCTCGGCCAGGAACGCGATGTCGCCGTCGATGAAGAACATGCCGCCGAGGTCGAGGAAGGATTTGCCTGGTGCGAGCTCGCGCACGAGACGGCGACGGTTGTCCCAGATCGTGTCCCACACCTCGGGGCCGGCGGCCGCGTCGCGGACCGACTGGCGGAGCCAGTGGAGCGCGGGGTTGCGCTGCTCCTCGAGCCGGCCTCTCGCCGCGAGCGCCGCACGCTTCAGCGGCCGCCCGACGCGACGGACCGGCGCCGGCAGGCTTTCGGTCGAGCGTTGAAGCAGTCCCATGCGCCCGAACCTAGTGGGCGAGGTCATCTGCGCATGCGGGGCAGTCGCCGCGGTGGCGGCGCGATCGGTCAGCTCGAGAGCACCAACGGTGCCGAGCGCACGCCGGCGATGATCGCCGACCCGGAACGTTCGACCGGGCCGCCAGGCGCGAGCGCGACGAAGCGATCGAGCAGGAGCTGCAGGACGATGCGCAGCTCCATGCGGGCGAGCGCAGCGCCGAGGCAGAAGTGGGTGCCGAAGCCGAACGCGAGGTGGTGGTTGGGATCGCGACCGACGTCGAACGATGAGGCAGAGCGACCAAAGGCGAGCTCGTCGCGGTTGGCTGACGCGTAGAGCAACAGCAACGGGTCGCCGTCTGCGACGTCGACGCCGCCCAGGGTGCAGTCGCGCGTCGCGGTACGGAGGAAGGAGATGACCGGGGTCGTCCACCGCAGGATCTCCTCGACGGCGAGGGGCACAAGCGAGCGGTCGCCGCGCAGGCGCGACCACGACTCGGGGCTCTCAGCGAGCGCGACGAGGCCACCGGAGATGGCGTTGCGGGTGGTCTCGTTCCCGGCGACGAGCAGTTGGACGAGGAACATGCCGAGCTCGTCTGTGCTCAACCGCTCGCCATCGACCTCGAGGGTGGCCAGCGTCGAGATGAGCCCTTCGCTCGGTGCGCCGCGGTGCGTGGCTGCGAGGCCGAGCAGCTCGACCGTCATCTCGCCCATCAACGCGAGCCGCTCGTCGTCGGTGTACTCGCCGGCGCCCGGGATCGACGCGTTCGACCACGCGACGAGCTTGTCCTGGTCGCTCGCATCGATGCCGAGTAGCGAGCCGATGACCTGCAGGGGGAACGGCTCGGCCAGCTCGTGCACGATGTCAACGGGTCCGCCCGCCGCCAACGAGGCAACCAGCGGCGACGCGAGCGCAAGCACCATCGCCTCCATCCCGCGCATCGCCGACGGTTTGAACGCCGGTTGGGCGAGCCCCCTGTAGCGGGCGTGCTGTGGCGGGTCGGTGTGCATCATCGTCGGCGGTGAGTCGTAGGTGCGCCCGATCTCCTCGACGAGGATGCCGCGGCCTGAGCAGAACGTCGCTGGGTCGCTCGACGCGGCGAGCACCTCGGCGTGGGTGCTCACCGCCCAGAACCCCTTCGTCGCGTTCCAGCTCAACGGACCTCGAGCGCGCAGCGCAGCTAACACCGCATGCGGGTCGCCGGCGTAGGTGTCCGCCACGAGCAGGGCATCGGTCAGCGGGACGTGATCACCAGGCACGCCGGCAGTTCTAGCGGGAGCCGGCCGTATCCTCTGGCGCCATGGCGGAGATCGGTCGGGTCGCAGCGCTCCTCGCGGGAGTGTTCCTCGTGGGCTGGGCGCTGCTGTCGGCGATCCGCACCGTGATCCTGCCCCGCGGAGAGGTCGTCTTGCTCACCCGTTGGACGTTCCTCTCGGTGCGCAAGGTCTTCGACCTGCCCCTGAGGCGGGCGAAGTCCTACGAGCAGCGCGACAGGGCGATGGCGATGTTCGCCCCGATCGGGCTCATGTGCCTACCCGCGACGTGGATCAGCTTGAGCATCGCCGGGTTCAGCGCGGTGTTCTGGGGCCTTCATGTCGACCCGCTGCGAGAGGCCTTCGAGCTGGCTGGCTCCTCGACGCTCACGCTCGGTACGCACCAAGCCCCCGATCTGCCGACGCACATCGCGTCGTTCGTGGCCGCAACCCTCGGGCTCGGTCTTGTCGCCCTGCTCATCTCCTACCTGCCCTCGATCTACTCAGCGTTCCAGCGGCGCGAGATCGCCGTCACACGGCTGGCGGCGCGCGCCGGTGATCCGCCGAGCGCGACGGAGATGATCAAGCGTCACCATCGCCTTGCTCGCCTCGATGCCCTCGACGCGGTCTGGGCCGATTGGGAGACGTGGTTCGCCGACGTCGAGGAGACCCACACCTCGCAGCCATCGCTCGTGTTCTTCCGTTCCATCAGCCATGAGAGGTCATGGGTCACGTCAGCTGGTGTGCTGCTCGACGCCGCAGCGCTTCGAGCGTCGACGCTCAACCTCCCCATGGACGCGCAGGCGCAGATCACGATCAGGGCGGGCTTCCTCGCTCTGCGGCGCATCGCCGACTACTACGGGATCGCCTACGACCCCGACCCGCCGCCCGACGGCCCGATCAGCATCGATCGGAGCGAATTCGACGCCGCCTACGAGGAGCTGGCGAGCTATGGGGTCCCGACGCGTCCCGACCGCGACGCGTGTTGGCGCGACTTTCGCGGTTGGCGGGTCAACTACGACACCGTGCTCATCGCGCTCGCTGGGCTGACCATGGCCCCGTACGCGTTGTGGTCCTCGGACCGGTCCTCGGAGCGCGTCAGGTCCCGTTGGTTCCCACGCCGCTCGCGCGACTGACTGAACGGGCGGTAGCGCCCGGCCTCTAAGTTCGGCGCGCATGAGCTTCGAGGTGCCAGCACACGTTCGCCCGATACGCGACGCCGTTTTCGACTTCGTCACCGAGGAGGTCGAACCGTTCGAAGACGTGCTGCACCGTGGCGATGACGAAGCGCGAGTGCTCATGAAGTCACTCCAGGACAAGGCGAAGGCTCGCGGCCTGTGGGCGCTCGGGCATCCCGCTGAGCTCGGCGGCGGTGGGCTCCCTTTCCTCGACTACGTGTATGTGAACGAGGTGCAGGGTCGCAGCGAGTTCGGGCAGATCGCGCTCGGGACCTACACGCTGCAGGACTCGTTGATGCTGCACAAGTACGCCAACGAGGAGTGGCGCGCGAAGTACCTCGATCGGCTCGTGGCCGCCGAGATCTCACCAAGCTTCGCGATGACCGAGCCCGAGGTTGCTTCCTCGGATCCCACTCAGTTGCAGACTCGCGCCGTGCTCGACGGCGACGAGTGGGTCATCACCGGGCGCAAGTGGTTCACGACCGGAGCGAACCGCGCCGCGTACACCACGGTGATGTGTCGGACCGAGGCCGACGCCCCGGACCATGCGGCCTTCTCGATGATCGTGGTCCCGACCGACACGCCCGGCTACACGATCGTTCGGGAGACCCCGGTGCTCGGCATACGCGGCGGGCATTGCGAGGTGCTCTACGACGACGTGCGCGTGCCAGCAGCCAACCTTCTGGGACCGCGGGGGCACGGCTTCGTCATCGCTCAGGAACGTCTTGGCCCGGGACGGATCTTCCACTGCATGCGTTGGCTCGGTCAGGCGCAACGAGCCTTCGACCTGCTCTGCAACCGGCTCAACAACCGCACTGCGTTCGGTGAGCCTCTTGCGGCCAAACAGCTCATGCAACAGCACGTGTTCGAGAGCTACGCCTCGATCCAGGCGTGCAGGCTCCTGACGCTTGCCGCTGCGCACAAGATCGACCAGGGCGAGCAGGCCCGGGTGGAGATCGGGGTGATCAAGGTCGTCGGCGCCCGCATGCTGCACGACGTGATCGACCGGGCCATCCAAGCCCACGGTGCGATGGGTCTCACCGACGACACGCCCCTCAGCTTCATGTACCGCTCGGCGCGCTTCGGGCGCATCTACGACGGCCCCGACGAGGTGCACGTGCACACGGTCGCGCGTCGGATCCTCAAGGAGTACCGCGACGGTGCCGGTTGGGAGATCGCTCTCCGTTGAGGCCTCAGCCCAAGGCGACGAGCACGACGACCGCTGCGATGACGACCAGGTTGTAGGCGAGGTGGCAGCGCGTGCTTTCGAGCATTGCCTCGCGCTGGCTGAGTGTGCTCTGCCAGCGACGCAGGTACGCCAACGTGAAGTAGGCCCCACCGAGTGACAAGCCGAGCGCGGCACCGACAGGGATCCCGATGACCGCGTGTGCCAAGCCGAACTGCACGGCCTTGCCTACCCGCTCCCACGTCGTACGCAGCTCCGAGCCGAGGCGAAACGCACGCTCCTCCCCTTCGGCGAAGAGCGGGAGCGCCGGCAGCAACATGGCGACGAACAGCAGGGGGATCAGCCACTCGAGGGGCGATCCCGTCGTGCGGTCGGTCCCACCGATAACCGGGTTGCCGATGCCGCCGATCGCGGTCCACCAGCCCCAGCTCAAGACGGGAAGCGAAGCCAGCCCGATGACTGCTGCGCCCACCACGACCAGCGCCGGGACAGCGAGAGCGAAGTGCCGCCACCGCAAGCCGCGGACGATCTCGCGGACCCTGTTGCGTCCGACGCGGCTGACCGCAAGCCGCGTCCCGCCGCTGATACGCACGCCGACGATGACCAGGACGGCTGCGGTGAGCACGTCGAGGGCGTCCATGGGGCAACCTTGCCCGGTGGACGACGTCGTGCGCGTTCGGGTCCTCGTGTGGGGCCGTGTACAGGGTGTGTGGTACCGCGCTTCGGCGCAGCGCGAGGCTCGCCGCCTCGGTGTGGCTGGTTCCGCCGTCAACCGTGAAGACGGCGGCGTCGAGCTCGTCTTGGAGGGGCGCCGAGCCGCGGTCGATGAGCTGCTCGGTTGGACAGCTGTCGGGCCGCCCAACGCGGTTGTGTCAGCGGTCGACATCACCGACGAGGAACCTCGCGGCCTCAGGGGATTCTCGACGCGTCCCTGAGGACCCGCGCGGATAGGTGGGCGTCCCCCGCTCAAAGTCAAGCCGGTTCGTCGACTCTTGCCGGCTTCGCCGGCGGGCCGTTCGGGCCCCGGCCTCGCCTATCCGCTCGGCCTCTGACGGGATCAGCCGCTGCGTTGGAACGTGCCGACGAGCATGGCGCTGCCGAGCGCTCCATCGGAGAGCATGATGAGCGCGTCGCTCGTCGGTGCGGACTCGGTGAGCCCGCTTGGCTGGCCGAGCGCGTAGAGGGTGAACACGTAACGATGCGGCGCAGCACCCGTCGGCGGACAGGGCGGCTCGAAGCCGGTCGACCCTGCGCCGTTTCGAAGCTGCACGGCGCCATCGGGCACCTTGCCCTGCTCGAGCGAGCGCACCGAAGGGTCGATCCCAGCGACGACCCAGTGCACCCTCCCTCCAGCGTCCGGGTCGACAAGGCTGATGGCGACCTCAACGGTGCCGGGCGGCAGAGCGGTCCACGCGAGCGGTGGCGAGGCCGCTCCTGGGGCATCGCACGTGAACACGGTCGGGATCGGATCGCGGTCGACGAAGGCTGGGCTCGCCAGCACCGGCTCGGGTGTCGCCGTCGCGATCACCGCGCCATCGTTCGAGCCGTTCCCGATCGCAGCGACCGTCGTGCTGGGACTGGGGCGAACCGTCGCGCCCGGCGGCGGGGCGCGCAACGCGCGGCCATCGCTCGAACATGCGAGGAGAACGAGCGCGCCGAGCGCGCAGAGCGCGACGAGCGAGGATCGGCGTCTCACGCCTCGAGGGTCGCGCGTCGGGCGAGCCCGAGGGGAAGCGCGCCGGTTCCGGCGATCCGGTCGTGGAACTCGCGCAACGAGCCCAGGCTCGAGTCGAACCACTCCTCCCTGATCGACTCGATCTCGAGTGAGCCGGTGAGGTACGACGAAGCCTGGGTTGGCCACGCGCAGTAGCGGGTCACCTCCTGGCGAGCCGTGGCTGGGGTCAGGCCTGTCTTGGTGGTCATGTGCTCGACAGCTTCGTCGAAGTCGATCTCCCCGCAGTGCAGACCGGTGTCGACCACGATCCGAGCCGCTCGGAAGTTGCGTGCGTCGAGGTGACACACCACCTCGGCGGGGGTGCTGAAGAAGCCGTGCTCGTGCATCATTCGCTCGGTGTAGAGGGCCCAGCCCTCCACGAAGTACGTGCTGGTCACGAGCCGCCGTAGCGGTGAGGCAGCGACCTGGAGGCGAGCGAAGTGCCAGTGGTGCCCTGGGTAGGCCTCGTGCGCAGAGGTTGTCGCCATGCTGGGGTGGCTGTTGTCGGCGAGACGCTCCGCCAACTCGTCGGCCGTCACCCCCACCGGCGGGAACGGCACGTTGAAACGCCCGGTGAGCACCTGACGCAACGCGGGTGGCTGGAAGTAGGACGCCACGGCCAGCACCGGCCGCTGGAAAGGAGGCGACGGCTCGACGGTGCACGACTCGCCATCGGGGAACGACACGAGATCGTGCTCGACGAGAAAGGCCCGGCACCGCGCCGTGGCCTCGGTGTAGCCGACGAGCATCTCCTCGGGGGTGGCCGGCCGATCGGCGTTGACCAACTCGAGCACGTGACGCCAGTCCGGTGAGGCGAACTCACGCTCGCACAACGCGCGCAGCTCCGCGTCGAGCTCAGCGTGCGCTGCTGCGCCGCGCGCTTGGAGCGAGGCGGCATCAGCATCGAGCAGCTCGCGCTCGCGCAGCAGCGCCGAATACCGCGCTTCGCCGATCGCCCAATCGCCGCGAGCGTGCTCAGCGAGGTCGGCGAGGAAGGTGGCGAAGGTCTCGAGCGAGCTGGCAGCCGCGTCGCCGGCCTCGGCCACGGAACGCCGAGCCCCCTCGTCGGTCACCTCAGCGGGGAGGAGGTCGCGGCACCAGGTGACGGCCGCCCGGCATTGCCCGAGCGCCCGGGTGATCATCCGAGGGCTCGCTATGGCCGGGTCGAGGTTGGCCTGGGCATCAACGACGAGGACGGGGATCTGCTCGAGCCGGCGCACTGCGCTCGCGGCCAGCTCGGCCTCGGGGCGCAACCTCCGGGCGAAAAGAGCGAAGGTGCCCATCAGTGCCGGGGTCAGATATGTGTCGGGGTTGCGGCGCCAGCCTTCGAAGTCGCGCATGATCTGCGCACCTCGCAGGTTGCTCACGACGAGATCGCGATCGATACGTTGCTCCGCGTTGAGCCCGGCATCGTCGAGCGCCCCGAACCGCGCTGCGAAGTCGTCCTCTGCCACGAATCTGGCCGCGAAGCCGGCGGCCGAGAGATCCGGGAGGAGATCGTCGAAGCCCTCTGCGCCGTGGAAGGAGGCCCGGGTCGGGTCTTGTTCGAGGATCCAGGCGAGGTACTCCTCGACGAGCGCTTCGATGGCCGTCACATCCATCAGCATGCCCGCGGGTCGTGCAGTAGGTTGCACCGGCTCTGTCCGCAGCTCCCAAGCTGGAGGTGATCACGATGGGGGAGCCCCCGAGTGCCCACTATCGCGATCTCTCCCGTTGCCCGCTTGCGGCGCGTCGTGCGCGACGAGCGGGCCGCGCTCCTGCAGGGCTTCGGCGCGCTCGGTCTCAGCTCCGTTGGTGACCTCGCTGCTGGGCTAACGCTCGGTTCGATCACCGGAACCCTCGACCGCCTGCCCGGCCTCCTCGTGCTCGTGCCTGCCGCGATCGGCATGCGCGGCAACATCTTCGGCGCGCTCGGCAGCCGGCTCGGCACGCTCATCCACACAGGTGACTACCGCCTCTCACGGCGCGCCGACACACCTGTGGGGCAGAACATCGCAGCAGCGCTCCTTCTCAGCCTCAGCCTCTCGGCTGCACTTGCGGTGCTGGCCAAGGCGTTGATCGTGATCGTCGCCGTCCCGAACGCGATAAGCCTGGCCGACCTCCTCGTGGTCTCGATGATCGGCGGGGTGCTGTCGTCGGCTGTCGTGCTGGGCATAACCGTTGGCGTCTCATCGCTGAGCGCGCGCCGGGGATGGGACCTCGACAACGTCGCAGCCCCGATCGTGACCGCCGCTGGCGACATGGTGACGCTTCCCGCGTTGTTCATCGGGACCGCGTTCGTCGGCATCCGCTGGGTCACGCCCATCGGCGCGGCCCTCTGCGTCGCTGTCGGGTTGGTCAGCGCCGCGGTGTGCCTGCACGCCAAGCTGCCGGTGTTGCGGCGCATCGCGCGCGAGTCGCTTCCCATCCTGCTCATCGCCGGCGTCATCGACGTCGTGGCGGGCGTCACGATCGAGAAGCGTCTCGAGTCCTTCGTGGCGTTCCCCGCGCTGCTCGTCCTCGTGCCCCCGTTCCTCGAGGACTCCGGTGCCCTCGGCGGAATCCTCGCAGCGCGACTGTCGACGCGGCTGCACCTCGGCACCCTCGAGCCCCGCCTGTCGCAGATTCGCCTCGTCGTCGACGACATCATCCTCACCTACCTCTTCGCCATCTCCGTCTTCACGTTGCTCGGTCTGTCCTCGAACGTCGTCTCGGCCGCTTTCGGCCTCGCGAGCCCGGGGGTGCTGAGCGTCATGCAGCTGTCGCTGCTCGCGGGCTTGTTCGCGACCACGTGTGCAGTCGTCGTGGCGGCCCTCGCCGCGGTGATGACGTTCCGGCTCGGACTCGACCCCGACAACCACGGCATCCCGCTCGTGACCTCGTCGCTCGACCTGCTCGGGGCAGTGTCGCTGATCATCGCCATCGTGGTCCTCGGCATCGCGTGACAGACTGAGCACGCTCACCCCATGGATGACAGACCCCGCAACCTCAAGGCGATGCTCTCGGAGGCGAAGGACACCTCCGAGCTGATGGTCGACCTGGCCTACGCCGCCCTCTACTTCGGCGATGCCGACATGGCCGAGGAGGTCGGGGAGCTCGAGGAGAAGATGTCGGAGCTGGTCCACGACATGCGGGCCATCTCGGTCATGGCAGCCCGGAGCCTGCGAGAGGCCGAGGAGATGGCCTCGGTGCTTCAGGTCATCTCTGCGATCGAGAACATCGGCAACGACGCCGTCGACATCGCCCGCATCGTCACGCACCGCCTCGGCATCCCGCGCGAGCTGGTCGCCGACCTCTCCAACGCAGAGGAGGTCTCGCATCGGGTCCGCGTGCGCGAGCAGTCGCACCTCGCACGGCGCCCGCTCTCCGCGCTCGAGCTGCCGGTGCAGACGGGCATGCGGGTCGTCGCGGTTCGTCGAGATCGCGACTGGATCACCGACGTCGACGGCGATCAGCTGTGCGTCCCCGGCGACGTGCTGTTCCTCAGGGGGTCACCGGCCGGCATCGACCGGCTCCGCGAGTTGGCGGCCGCGCCCCGGTGGGAGCCGCCGACACCGCCGGAGGACGGCACGCTGACCGACCTCGACCGGGCCGTCGACGTGCTCGTGGAGATGAAGAACATCTCCGAGGCCGCGATCGGCCTCGCTTACTCCGCCCTCGTGTTGCGCGATCAGGGGCTTGCCGCCGAGGTCCGCCACCTCGAGGACCGCCTCGATGAGATGAAGGACCGCCTCGAGCTGTGGGTCTTGCGAGCTGCTGCGGACAACCTCGACCCTGCGCCTCTACGCGGCCTCCTGCATCTCTCCCAAGCAGCTGAGGATCTTGGTGATCAGGCCCAAGCCATGGTCTGGCTCATCGAGCAGAAAGAGGAGCTGCACCCGATCCTCGCGCTCGCACTCGGCGACTCCGACGAGGTCGTGGTGCGGGTGCCCGTCGCGTCCGGGTCGCGCGCGGACGGCAAGGCGCTCGGCGAGTTGCGTCTCGACGTCGAACCCGGGTTCCACGTGCTCGCAGTGCGACGCGACGACCGCTACCTGTATCGCCCCCGCGGCCACGTCGTCCTCGAGCCGGGCGACGAGCTGATCGCGTCCGGGCCCGACGAAGGCCATGTCGAGCTCGCGGAGCTTTGCGGGTGGTACCTCGTCGAGGACGAGGACACCGGCGAACAGGAGCTTCGGCCACTCCAGCCCGCCTGACCGCGGTCGCGACGGTCAGGACGACGCCGACGATGAGGAGCTCGTTGGCTGCGCCGGGAGGCTGAACGCGTCGGTGGCGACGTCGGCGCGGTACGCGCTCGCCTCGAGCTTGCCGCGCGGCACGTCGACGAGCAGTTGCGCGCCCGACGGCGCGAGACACAGCGTCGCTGCGCTGCCGAGCGACGGGTCGGACCGCCCGGGCTTCAGCGTCGTCACGAGGCAGCGGGCGGTGACGCCGAGCAGTTGGCGGTCCTCGACGCGAAAGTCGTAGTCGTCGACACGTCGGGTGAGCTGCTCGATCGCTGCGGTCACGGTCTTGGGGTCGAGCACGCGGTCTTCTCCGCCCGGTCCTTGCGCCCCCAGTGCGGCGCAGGTCCACGCTTCGGTCTTGGTGCACTGGTAGCTGACGTCGCCCGCGCGGATCGTCGACTCCAGGGTGCCGCTGGCGAGGTAGACGTCGACGCGCCGGTTCGGTGGGCTCTGGGTGATCGTGACTTGCTGGTCGGTGCCGTCCGTGGCGGTGGTCTTGTAGGTGACGACGAAGGTGCCGTCGCTTCCCGAGATCGCCAGCGCGAGGAGATCTGCGACGTCGGCTCCGAGCCCGGCGCTGCTGGCGATCGCCTTGCCCTGGTCAGCCCGGGTGGTCGTGCTCGAGCAGGCGGCGAGCAGCGAGGCGAGGAGCGTGAGCCCGGCGCGCCGAGCGAAGCCGCGCAGGTCCTTGGGCACCGAGCGAGGGTAGTGGTGAGCGGCGCGTCGCTACGATCGACTGCGGTGGACGAGATCGAAGCCGAGGACCGCGCGAAGCAACCCGTACCTGTTGTGCGTTCGCTTGCGCTCGCGGCCGCGGTGGGCGCTGCCATCGGGCTGTCGGTGATCGGTGTCGTCTACGCCATCATCGCCATCCCCCTCTACGCGCTCGCACAGTCCGACCCCCACGGGCTCGATCGTCCGTTCTTCCGCCACGCGCTGGTGCGCATCGCTCTCCCGGCCGGGCTCGTCGTCGGGGTTCTGCTCGGCGCGCTCGTCGGTGTCTGGTACGCCCGCGGCGGGCACTTGCCAACCGACCGCAACCCGAACGAGTAGCCCGCCGGTACCGTTGTCTCGATGGACGCCGACCTGCGCCTGCTCACCGTGCACGCCCATCCCGACGACGAGTCGTCGAAGGGGTCGGGAACCGTCGCTAAGTACCACGACGACGGTGTGCGCTGCGTACTCGTCTGCTGCACGGGCGGCGAAGCTGGGTCGATCCTCAACCCCGCGATGGACCGGCCCGAGGTGCGAGCCGACATCGCTGCTGTTCGCCGACGCGAGCTCGACAGCGCCGCCGCCATCATCGGCTACGACGAGGTGGTCTGGCTCGGCTACCGCGATTCGGGCATGCCCGACTCGCCGGAGAACGCCGACCCAGGTTGTTTCGCCCGGGCCGCGCTCGACGATGCCGTTGGGCGGCTCGTGGCGATCATCCGGCGCGAGCGTCCCCAAGTCGTGGTGACCTACCCCGACGAGCAAACCCGCTACCCGCACCCCGATCACCTCCGGGTGCACGAGATCTCCGACATCGCCTTCGATGCCGCAGCCGACCCCGACCGCTACCTCGACCTGGGCTCACCATGGCAGCCCCTCAAGCTGTATTACACGACCTGGTCTCGAGCCCGCATCGAAGCAACGCACGCGAAGCTGCTCGAGCTCGAGCTCGAGTCGCCCTACGACGCGAAGTGGTTCGAGGGCCCGTCACACGACGACAAGATCACCACGCGGATCGAGGTATCGGCGTTCTACGGGCGTCGCAAGGCCGCGTTGCTGGCCCATGCGACCCAGATCGACCCGGAAGGCAAGTTCTGGTTCGCGCTGCCCGACGACGTTGCGGCCACGGTGCACCCGTGGGAGGACTACACGCTGGCTCGCAGCCTCGTCGACGCCCCGGCCCCCGAGGACGACCTCTTCGCCGGCGTGCGCGAGCTCGTCGCCGAGAGCGCAGGTTGATGGCGCAGCTCCTGTCGCCCGAGTGGTTCGAGATCGTCGTCGCCGAGGCCGCGACGCTGCCGGAGCGGCGCGGCGCATCGGGGCGCGTCCGCCTCGTGGTCGGCGAGGCCAAGCGCGCCGAGCAGCGTTACGAGGTCGTGTTCCTCGACGGACGAGTCACCTCGGCGGGGCTCGGCGGCGAAGGCGATGTCGACGTCGAGCTGCTCGCGACCGGAGCGATCCTTTCGGCGCTCGCCACGGGTCAGCTCGACTCGCAGACTGCGCTCATGCAGGGAAAGCTCAAGTCGTCATCGACCGGCCCGATCCTGCGGCTGCTCCCCGTGCTGCAGAGCCCGGAGTGGGGTGCGCTCGAAGCGGCCGTTGCCGCGCAGACGCAGGCCTGAACTCGCCTCAGAGCGCGACGGGGGCGGCTGCGCGCTGCAGATCGCGCAGGGCCCTGTAGCCGATGCGGATGACGCCGGCTGCGTCGAGCGCGCTGCGCAGCCATGGGTCGGAAGTGAGGAGCGCGTGATCGTCGACGCGCGCTTGCCAGTCGGGCGCGAAAGCGCGGAGGCCGGGGTTGTCGGTGGCCGGGTGCAGGTAGACCTCGGTGACCCCGGGGCGAAGGTCGGCCAGGACCGACTCGATGCTCGAGCGGCTCCCAACGCTGCGCGTGACGACGAAGCTGTCGGGGAAGACCACGCCCTGCTCGGCTGCGAGGCGACGGAAGGGGAAGCCGGCTGCGCGCTGCGACGATTCGCCGCTCAGACGCAACGGGAGACCGAACTCGATGGCGAGGTCGAGGTAGATGTCGAAGAACTCGGGGCGCAGCTGCAGCGCGCCCATGTGGCTGTCGAGGTGGCTGACGTCGAAACCCCAGAGCACGGCGCGCTCGACCTGGGCGCGCAGCTCGCGCCGAACCTCGTCGAGGTCGGCATGGTCCCAGATGTCGTCGACGGTCCGCGGAAAGCCGCCGTCGCCGTCGAGGAGCGATGGGGCGTGGGTGATCGGGCCCCACCGGTAGAGGTCGTACTCGGCATTGAGGGTCAGGTGCACACCGACGTCTTCGCCGCGGTAGCGCGACGCGGCCTCGCGTGCCCAGGGGGCGGGCACCATCAACGTTGCGCTTGTGGCGACGCCGTCGCGCAACGCCTCGTAGCAGCCGACGTTGGCGGCGTAGCTCGAGCCGAGGTCATCGCAGTTGACGATGAGCAGCCGGTCGGCGGGGCCGAAGCCGAGCCGTTCGGCGAGCGCGGTCACGGCGGCGAACGCTAGCGGTTCGTTTCGGAGGTGCTGCACTAGCGGGTGCTGGGCGGCGAACCGACAGCCCCCGGCACCACGTGGTTGCCCCCGCACGCGGTCCACAGCCCGGTGCCGGCGAGCCGTGCAGCGGCAGCCGCGGAGGAGAGGTCTGCCTCGTGCGCCGTGTTGGGCGCAATGGCGAGCGTGCCGGCCAAGCCCTCGCGCAGCATCTGATCCTCGATGAACATCCCGTCGGAGACTCGGTAGAGGTACGCGAGGAGCCGGTCGTAGCGGTCGCGCGCCTCGGCGTCGCGTTCGAGGCGCACGACCGTGCCCGGTGCGAGCAGTTCGGCAGCGCGATGCGAGGCCTCGAGGCCGTAGCACTCGACCGGGTGATCAGGTTTCTTCGTCTCCGGGGTGTCGATGCCGATCAGGCGCACGTCTTCGTCGACGCCCCCGATGTGGACGACGACCGTGTCGCCGTCGACGACCCGCACGATCGTGCCCTGCCCCGCAGGCAGCGATGCCGATGTCGATGACCCGCCGCACGCCGCGAGCCCGAGTCCGAAGAAGACGACGAGGACGACGACGGCGAGCCTGCGCACGCCGGGACCGTACGAGCGGGGCGTGACCCAGCTTGTTCTCGAGGCAATAGGTGGCGCTACGCGCCACCTATTGCCTCGAGATGGCTCAAGCCAGGCGTTCGATGATTGTGCCGGTGCCGAGGCCGCCGCCGCAGCACATGGTCACGAGGCCGTAGCGGCCGCCCGTGCGCTCGAGCTCGTGCAGTGCCTTGGTGGTGAGGATCGCGCCGGTGCCCCCCAACGGGTGCCCGAGGGCGATCGCGCCGCCGTTCGGGTTGACCTTGGCGTGATCGGCCTTCAGCTCGCGCTCCCACGCGAGCACGACCGAGGCGAAAGCCTCGTTGATCTCCGTCACGTCCATGTCGTCGATCGAAAGGCCGGTGCGCTCGAGGAGCCGTTGGGTCGCGTCGATCGGTCCCGTGAGCATGAGGACGGGATCGGACCCGACCAGGCAGGTGTCGACGATGCGGGCCTTCGGCGTCAGGCCGAGGGCGGACGCCTTGTCGCTCGACATCAACAACACCGCGCCGGCGCCGTCGGAAATCTGCGACGACGTGCCGGCTGTGTGCGAGCCGCCTGCCGCGCCGACGACCGGGTCGTTCTCCCCGACGACGGCCTTGAGCGCGCCGAGCCCCTCGAGGGTCGTGTCGCGCAAACCCTCATCGCGCGCCACGTGATGGGTCGAGCCGGTGGGCTTGCCATCGTCGCCGAGGTCGGGTGCATCGAGCTCGACGATCTGCGTGTCGAACGCGCCCTCCCGCCATGCTCGGGCCGCCCGCTCTTGGGAGTCGAGCCCGAAGCGGTCGAGGTCGTCACGCGTGAGGCCCCACTTCTGCGCGATCAGCTCGGCGCCCTGGAACTGCGAGGTCCATTGGTAGCGGCCGAAGTAGGACTTGGGGACGGCCTTCCCGACGCCTTGGCCCATGCTCGAGCCCATCGGCACCCTGCTCATGACCTCGACGCCGCATGCCACGGCGGTGTCGATCACGTCGGAGGCGATCAGGCTGGTCGCCAAGTTCGTGGCCTGCTGTGACGAGCCACATTGGCTGTCGACCGTCGTGGCCGCGACCGAGATCGGGAGTCCGGCGGCGAGCCATGCCGTGCGCGTGATGTTGAAGCCCTGCATGCCGACCTGGCTCACGCAGCCGCCGACGGTTTGGCCGATCTCGCTCGGGTCGACCCCGGAGCGCGTGACGAGCTCGCTCAGAACCCGGGCCAACAGGTCGGCGGAATGGAAGGTGGAGAGGCCGCCGCCTCGACGCCCGATGGGCGAGCGGACGGCTTCGACGATCACGACATCGGTCATGCGCCGACTCTAGACCGCTCGGTCAAGTTCAGCGCTGGCCGAAGTCCGCCAGGGTCGACTGGCTGGCAGGTTCAGGCAGCGTGCCTGGCGGCATCGTTCGCCTGGCGCTGGGCGAGGGCGGCCTTGCGGGCCTCAGCCAGGACCTCCCGGGCCTTCGCGACGTTGCGCAGGCCGAGCTCCTTGGTCTTCTCGTCCAGCTTCCAGTTGGCGTCGGGCGCCTCCAGGAGCAGGAGCAGTGGTTCCATGAGACGAGTATCCCCGGGGCGTGTGACGGTGAGACCGGGGTTTGCGCAGAAACCTGATCGAGCGCGGGCGGCCGGCCGCTCCGGCCACGGCCCCGCCCCTCCCCCCGCCCTCCACGCACCCCCCCCCCCCCCTCCTCGACCG